>JBKEDT010000044.1:0-47249 GCA_047975565.1 Enterococcus sp.
AGGTGTTCTAAGTTTTTTTGTTTATAAAATTCGCCTCTATCATTGCAGTTTCTAGGTGCTTCAAGTAAAATACTTGCATAATGTGAATACGCATATTTGATGTTTTAGGAGGAGAATTATGGAAAAGAGCGTAGAATCGTTTGGAGCGGTGATCAAAACCATTCGTCAAGAACGTAAGCTAACTCAAAAAATGTTATCTCAAGATATCTGTTCACAGAGTGTACTGAGTCGTATAGAAAATGGAGAGGAATTACCTAATGTTGTTGTGATGGCGCAGATTTGTCAACGATTAGACGTTACGATCGATCAAGTCATGACGTTAACTAGAACAACTACACATCAGACAGTGAAAATCTTTGAAGAAATGTCTACTTCTCTACGTCACAAAAAATACGCAGAATTGGAAAAAATGCTAAAAAATCCAGAGACGCTTGAAAAACTCTTTTTAGATAAAGATTATCAGCGCTATTATTATTATTTAGGAATTTGTGAATTGTATCAAAATGAGGATCCAATTCAAGCGATGGAGTACCTCAAAAAGGGATTAGCGTACACATATGGCATTTGCAGAGAAAGAACAAAAACATCAATTACAGAGATCCAATTGTTAAGCGCGATTGGAAAAGTATATGGACGTGTTGGTCAACTTGAAATTGCACGAGATTACTTGGAACGGAGCATTCAACTGATTCGTGAATTGTCAAATGTTCGATTAGATATAGAGCTAACAAGAGTATTTTATAATTATGCTTCTTTTTTATATGAACAAAAAGAGTATTTTGCTGCTGAAAAACAAGTGAATCAAGGAATATTATTTACAAAAAAACAAATGAGTTATTATTTATTGGATGATTTGTTTCAGTTGAAGTCATATTTACTAAAAAGAAATGGGTATGAAAAAGAAGCAAAAATCTATCAAGCATTGACCGATAATATTCGTGTAATATCCGAAAGTGCATAAATTCCATAAATGGTGTAGACCATTCTTGACTTTGGCATAAAATAAGAGTACCTTAAAGGTAGAAAAATAAAGGGAGCGAGTAGAATGAAAACATTTATCTATGCGGACAAATTCTTTTTGAAGTCAGGTGTAAAAGAAGCAGGTTATCTAGAAATCACTGATGGACTGTTTGGTAACTACTCTAAAGAACTACCTGATCAAGAAGCGACTGTTATTGACCAAAAAGGAAAATGGATCGCACCAGGTTTGGTAGATACACATATCCATGGTTTTATGAATCATGATGTAATGGACAATGATGCAGAAGGAATCAAAGTAATGTCAGAAGGGTTATTATCTTGTGGGGTTACTTCATTCTTGCCAACAACATTGACATCAAGCAAAGAACGCTTGAAAGATGTTGCTGAAACAATCGGCAAAGTGCACCAAGATGTAACTGGAGCGAAGATTAAAGGAATCTATTTCGAAGGACCTTTCTTCACTGAAGAACATAAAGGTGCACAAAATCCAATTTACTTTGGTGATCCAGATTTAGATACCTTCCATGAATGGCAAGAAGCCTCAGGTGGAATCATCAAAAAAATCGCATTAGCACCAGAAAGAAAAGGCGTACAAGAATTTGTACAAGAAGTAACCAACGAAGGTGTCGTTGTTTCTTTAGGGCATAGTAATGCTACACTGGATGAAGCACAAGCAGCAGTTGAAGCTGGTGCAAGCGTGTTTGTTCATGCGTACAATGGGATGCGTGGATTAAATCATCGTGAACCAGGTATGGTAGGGGCACTCCTTTCATTAGAACATGTTTTCTCAGAGTTGATTTGTGATGGACATCATGTACACCCTGATGCTGCAGGAATCCTTATGGATAAAGCAGGTCATGATCATGTTGCTTTGATTACTGACTGTATGATGGCCGGTGGAATGCCCGATGGAGATTACGTGTTAGGTGAATTCCCAGTAGTAGTTAAAGATGGTACTGCACGTTTAGAATCAGGAAACTTAGCTGGAAGTATCTTACTATTAAAAGAAGCAATCAAAAATGTGGTTGATTGGGGATTAGCAACACCTGAACAAGCAGTCATGATGGCAAGTTTAGTACCTGCAATCAGCTGCAAAATCGATGATTCATGTGGAATGATCGCTAACGGTCGCGATGCAGACTTTATCGTATTAAATCCAGATATGACATTGGATGCCACATACTTAGATGGTGTGGAACGTTACCACGCATAGTATACGCAAAAAAATAAAAAAATAGTTAAGACAGCCTTGATTGAGGCTGTCTTTTTTTGAGTGAAGTTAGAATAAATTAAACTATGTTTTTCATTTGAGTATTGGTACACTAGTATAAAGGAGGGAGAAAATGATTGGAGGGGTAGCATTAGAATCAATCTATTGGTATACGTTGTTAGTTTGTGCATTTTTATCTATCGCTTTGGTTTTTATAGGAGATATTATCGAAGTCGATGGGCCAATAGATCCAGTATTAATTGTTCCATGGATAGCATTTGCCAGTTTGATTGGTTATCTAGGAGAGAAGTTTACAAGTGTGTCATCACTAATCATTTTTTTAGTGGCAGCAGCACTTAGTACAATCGTAATATTTTTGATTAATTTTTATGTCGTACTTCCAATGAAGGATGCAGAGTCAACGTTATCTTCTTCTGAGAAAACGTTTGAGGGTCAGGTAGCGGATGTAGTGACGACGATTCCAGTACATGGAATGGGTGAAGTCCAAATAAAAAATGTCACTGGTTCGATAAATCGTCCAGCTACTTTTTATTCTGGACAGTCAGAAGATGCTGCACAAGGCTCAAAAGTATTGATCATTGAAGTGAAAGAACATGTATGCTATGTAGTTCCCTATAATGGTGGAATAAAACTTTAAGAAAGAAGGTTATTTAATGGTAATACCAAGTATCTTGATTCCGATTGGGATCGTCGTATTTATTTTTTTGATGTGTTTGATTGTTTTTGTCTCAAAATACCAAACAGCTAAGCCGGATGAAGCGTTGATCATCAGCGGAAGTTATTTAGGCAAGAAAAATGTCCACATGGATGACAGCAACAACAAAATCAAAATCGTTCGCGGGGGCGGAACCTTCGTGTTACCAGTTTTTCAACGTTCTAATCGGTTAAGTTTATTATCAAGCAAGTTAGATGTCTCTACACCAGAGGTCTATACAGAACAAGGCGTTCCTGTTATGTGTGATGGAACGGCAATTATTAAAATAGGTTCTTCTGTTGAAGAAATAGCAACAGCAGCGGAGCAATTTTTAGGGAAAACACGTGAGGAACTTGAGAATGAAGCTCGAGAAGTCTTAGAAGGTCATCTGCGTTCAATCTTGGGATCAATGACTGTCGAAGAAATCTATCAAAATCGAGATAAATTTAGTCAAAGTGTGCAAGAAGTAGCGTCTGTTGACTTAGCGAAGATGGGTCTTGTCATTGTTTCTTTTACAATCAAAGAAGTACGTGACAAAAACGGCTATCTTGATTCATTGGGTAAACCTAGGATCGCACAAGTAAAACGTGATGCAGATATTGCAGAAGCAGAGGCATTGAAAGAAACACGAATCAAAAAAGCTGAGGCTGAAAAAGATTCGCAGGCTGCAGAATTACAAAGACAGACTGAAATTGCAGAGGCGCTGAAAGAAAAAGAATTAAAACTTGCATTATACAAACAAGAGCAAGATGTTGCCAAAGCCAAAGCAGACCAAGCGTATAACTTAGAGAGTGCAAAGGCACAACAACATGTAATTGAACAAGAAATGGAAGTTAAAGTTGTTGAACGTCAAAAGCAAATCGAGCTAGAAGAAAAAGAAATCATTCGTCGAGAAAAGCAATACGATTCTGATGTGAAGAAAAAAGCAGATGCAGATCGTTATGCAAAAGAACAAGAAGCACAAGCAAATAAAGCCAAAGAAGTCGCAGAGGCAGAAGCAGAGCAATTTAAAGTAGAAGCTTTAGCTAAGGCAGATGCGAACAAAATTCGAATTACTGGGGAAGCACAGGCAGATGCTGTATTAGCTCAAGGGGAAGCCGAAGCTTTAGCGAAGCAAAAACTAGCAGATGCCTTTAAACAATATGGAGAAGCTGCGGTATTAAGCATGGTCATTGATATGCTCCCTCAATTGATGAAAGAGGCTGCACAGCCATTAGGGAATATTGATAAGATATCTGTTGTCGATACAAGTACAGGTGGCTCAGGAGACAATTCAGGAGCAAATCGGGTAACAGGTTATGTTACAAATATGTTGGCAAGCACACAGGAAACACTAAAAGAAACAACAGGCATTGATGTAAAAGAATTGATTGAGAATTTCTCAACTAGAGGGAATATTCACCAAGAAATCAATCAGGTGCCACAATCAGAAGAATCAGAGCAACAAGACCAAACAAGCAACCCAGTACAAAAAGAAATAGAATCCGATGAAAAATAATTGATTCAAAGCTAAAAAGAAAGATAGCCTTCTAAACGAAGCTATCTTTCTTTTTTTTGTATCTTTTTTTGTAGTTCGTCAAGTTCAACAGTTAATTTTTTCTCTTTTTCTTTGAGGACTGCTAAATCTTCTGCTACTTCTGCAGATTGTTCTTTTAAAGGCGGTCGGGAAGTAAAATTGATTGTTACTGCAATGAATGTGCCAATAAACGTATCTAAAATTCGTTGGATGACATAATCGACTGAACCAACTTCAGAGATACTGAGAGAAATCAGAAGTAGTGTGGATATCGCAGCAATGATTCCTGCGTTATTCCCGATGCCATCAGAGATGACGATGACAACGATAACTAAAAATGGGAGCAAAAATAGCTCTACTAAAAAATCATTATGAAAATAGGTTTTGATATAGAAATAAAGGAGAGCACATAATCCACCAATTGCATTACCGAGAATCCGTGACTTTCCAAACTCTACAGAGGTATTTAAGTCTTGCCGTAATGAAAAAACAGCAGATAACGCAGCAATTAAAGGTGTTCCACGGTCTAATATATGGAAGAGTAGAATACATAGTAATACGGCCAAGGCGCTTTTAGTTGTCCGCATGCCCAAACGGAAACGTCCTAGTCTCATGTTTTTCACCACTTGTCCTTTATTTTTATCATATCGAATGTTCGCGAGAATTGCTAGTCTTTCACTAAGCCGTTTAGTATAATTATGGATAAAGATAAAGGAGGCGTGCAATTGAAGATAGGATTACGTACGTTAAAAACGGTTATCGCCGCAGTATTATCTATGGTAGTAGCTTCCACGTTACACTTGCTTTATTGGCCCTCTGCGGGAATCATTGCGATTTTAAGCGTAGGAAATACAAAACGATCCTCACTTTATACAGGAGGAACAAGATTTTTTGCATTTTTATTAGCTACCGGAATTGCCTATCTTTGCTTCCAACTTTTGGGATATACACCAGTGACGTTTGGGTTATATTTGCTTATTTTTATTCCAAGTGCTGTGTATTTTGGTTTAAGCGAAGGAATTGTGGTGAATTCAGTATTAGTTACGCACTATTTAGTAGAGGGACATATGTCGCTTCAGTTGATCTATAATGAATTTTTGCTCTTTATTATTGGTGTTGGGTTTGCATTGCTAGTGAATTTGTATATTCCTAGTTTGGGCAAAAAATTAGAAAGTAATCAAGAAAAAATCGAAGAGATGTTTCGCGAGATACTGCAACAAATGGCCGCTACTCTATTGGAAAATTCGCAAACAGGTACACTGGAAAGTTCATGCGAAAGCCTAAAACTCTATATTCGTGAGAGTCAAATAAAAGCCAGAGAATACAAAGAAAATTATTGGTTACGTGAAGAAATCTACTATGAAAATTACTTTTCGATGCGGCGTGCGCAAATAAATATTCTTCAAGATATGTTACGTAATTTAGAAAGAATCGATAAAATTGAACATTATAGTGGACATATCTATGAAATGTTGATTTATACCGCAAACACCTTTTCGAAAGAGAATGATGGACAGGATTTGATGGGAAAAATCGAGCAAACATATCAAGAATATCGAAAAATGCCGCTACCTAGCACGCGGCACGAATTTGAAGCACGAGCAGAGTTGTTCCAGTTTCTACAGTCTTTTAAAAGTTTTATCGAAATAAAATTGGAATTTGCACAGACGAAAAAATAAACGGCAAGAAAAGCAGAAATCTGTTTTTCTTGCCGTCTATTTATTGACTTGACCATTTTTGTTGCATTTGGTCGAGGATTTCAATGACATCTTTTGTTAGAAATAATGAACGATTTGGTAAAACACCATCAATGATTTTTGTCATATTACTGATTTCATAGTTCAAAGCTTTTGATGTGCTGCCAGATTCAATAAATTCAGTTGTCCCATCTGTATAGATGATTTCAGCTGTATCTGCACGTGGATATTCTCGAACAGAGATATACCCATTTTCAAAAGCGACAATTCCGATTTTTGGCATTTTTGCACGAAAAGTCAGTGTGACAGTCGCCATCTCATCTTCCTTATTTCGAAGGATGGTAATGGACTCTTCATCAACACCTGTTTGATAAGGCACCATACTTGATGCAACAACTATTGGCTGTGATGTAAGGAAGAATCGAGCAAAGGATACAGCGTAAGTGCCTATATCTAATAAGGCACCACCAGCCAATTCTGGATTAAAAAATCGATTTTTCGGGTCTCCATCTTTAAAACTTCCAAAAGGAGCTTGAATCATTTTTAGCTTTCCTAATTTACCTGTATCGATGATTTTTCGTAATTGTGTATATAAAGGCATATTAAAAATAGTCATTGCTTCAGTTAAAACAAGTCCTTTTTCTTGTGCCAGTTGCATTGCTTCAGCTAACTCTTCACTATTCATGGTGATTGCCTTCTCACACATCACGTGCTTTCCGGCATGTAGTGCTTGTAAGATGTGTGCGCTGTGTTGACGATTTGGAACAGCGATATAAATGATATCGACAGTTGGATCATTAAGCAATTCATCGTAGCTTCCATAAGCATGAGGTATGTTGTATTGTGTTGCAAATTCTTGCGCTTTATCTATTGTTCTTGAGGCAACAGCGTGAATCAAGCTATTTTCTTGTGTAAAATCAGCGGCAAATTGATGCGCAATTTCGCCTAGACCGATAATTCCCCAATGATATACTTTCATTTTTGTTCCTCCTAGTAAGTAAGTCGTATGTAACTTAGCGTTCACAAATAGTATAGCAAAAATAAGAAGTTATTTTTTTAAATATCTGTATTTTTCTGTTAAAAAAGTAAAAAATGATAGATAAGAGATGATTTTTTATATAGATTTAAGTAAAATGAGAATGAGGAGGGGATGAAAGTGCATCAAGTATATATTGATCTTATAGTGAGTGTTGTATTAGAACAATTTGAAACTGAGCAAAAATTTTGTTCAGATTATTTAAAAGTTGATGAAGTACAGTGGGACAAATGGAAAAAAGGCGAACAAAATTTGCCTAATGAAGTGATGCAAAAAGTGAAAAATCTGTTTACTGATTATGAATGGATGTTAACACAAAAAGTGTTACGACAAACAGTCATCTTTCCTGAAAAACGAAATATTGCAGTTGCTGAATATCGGCAAATCAAAACAAAAATTGCTCAAAAATGGTTACAAAGCAGTGCTGGGTTCGTAGAATTGTTACCGGTATCTTCAACTGAAGAAAATCAGGAACAAACATATCTAGATCTTAAAGTTAGTATCAAGTATGACGAGTGGGGCTATGATGATGTATTGAGTTTCCGTCTACCCGCTACGATTCAACAGCAAATCGAAAGTGAAAAGGTTGAACTTTTAGATTGGATCAATGAAAATTTGGAAGAAACTTATGTTTAAAAACATAATGTTTTAGGTATTATGAAGGGATTTTGAAAGTGAAAAAGATTTTAGGATTTATTTCAATTATTATCATGGTTGGTGCTGCAGGTGTGGCTATTTTTGGTGAACACGGCAAAGATACAAAAGCGAAAGAAACAAAAACAGAAGAAGTAAAAAAATCTAGTCAATCGAAAACGGCAACATCAACAAAGACAACAACATCTTCAACAACGAAGAAAGAATCTGAGAGTAAGTTACCAGATGTCAAAACAACGGATTGGGATTTAGTATTGGTAGGTCCTGATAACAAAATCCAAAATGAAATAGATGAAAGTACACAATTAGAAACTTTAGCCAATGGGTATCAACTAGACAAACGCGTTGTTTCTTCTTATGAAGAATTTGCTCAGGCCGCCGAAGCTGCAGGTTTTCCAATGGCTATGGTATCTGGATACCGCTCTGTAGCGGACCAACAACAAGTATTTTCTCAACATGTTCAAGAAGTAATGACTCGAGAAGGTGTATCTGAGGAAGATGCAACAACAGAGACTAAAAAAACTATGACGGTACCTGGTTACAGTGAGCACCATACAGGTTTAGCTTTAGACGTTGTTGACCAAGATTGGTATAGCAATTTTACGACATCTTCTGTACTGGATGCTGGTTATGGAACACAACCAGGAGCAAAATGGATAGCAGCCAATGCGTATAAATATGGTTTTATTGTTCGTTATCCGGATGGAAAAGACGACATTACGAAAATTACGTATGAACCATGGCATCTACGTTATGTTGGAAAAGAAAGTGCAAAATATATCACAGAAAATGATTTGACGTTAGAAGAATATCTGAAACTATTAAAAGAAAAGTAGGAGTGCTATGCGAATCAGAAAATACAACAAACGAACGAGAAAAAAAATAAGAAAAGTAGCTATGGTTACTATATTGTTCATTATCGGCATCGCTTTTGTATTTTCTGTTAAATCGATGATTACTCCGTTATTTAACGATACGTATGAAAGTAAAAATGAAGAAGCACTGCACCAAGATTTTATAAAAACACTTGTTCCTCATGCGCAAGAGCTTCAGGACGGCTATGGTATATTACCAAGCATCATCATTGGTCAAGCAATTTTGGAATCTAATTGGGGTGAGAGTTTACTTGCGAGTGAGTACAATAATCTTTTTGGTATGAAAGCTTATGGTGATCAGCCAAAAGTGAATCTTGAGACGAAAGAGTTTATGAATGAAGAATGGATAACTATTCAAGGTGATTTTCGCGTATATGATTCTTGGTCGGCTTCTCTAGACGATCATACGTTACTTTTTGTAAAAGGTGTAGATTGGAATCCGGCACTCTATGAAGGTGTCTTAACTGCAACGAATTATCGAGAAGCAGCGCAAGCACTGCAAGATGCAGGTTACGCAACAGATCCGGGCTATGCTGAAAAAATTATTCAAGTGATCGAAACATACAATTTAAATCAATATGATCACGCCAGTTAATGGAAAGGACGTGTGTCTATGGATGAAAGATATATCCCTGAAATCATGACAGAACTAAGACGAGATATCGTGCAAGTTCCAAAAGTGATTTTGCAAGCAAGTGGAATCAAAATATTTGGAAAAAAAATCCGTTCGATTATTTTTACTACGGATATAGCAATCATCCGAAATACGGATGCCAATGCAGTAATTGCCGTTTATCCATTTACACCTCATCCAGCAATAACCAAAAGTATTATTGAAGCAGCGGATATCCCTGTATTTTCAGGTGTAGGCGGAGGTCTGACACAGGGAGAGCGTTCCGCATATATGAGTATGTTTGCTGAAGCACAAGGCTCTTTAGGTGTTGTTCTAAATGCACCTACACCACTGCAAACGGTAAAAAAAGTGTGTCGAGTTGTTGATATCCCCGTAATCAGTACGGTGACTTCGCAATATACAGAAATTGAAGACAAACTAAACGCTGGCATTTCAATAATCAATATCAGTGCAGGGAAAGATACGGTTGAGACGGTTCGATATTTTCGAGACAAATATAAAGAACTCCCAATTATCGCAACAGGTGGTCCGACGGATGCTAGCATTCTTCAGACAATTGAAGCTGGTGCAAATGCAATTACGTACACGCCGCCAAGCAACGGAGAACTCTTTAGTCGGAAAATGGAAAAATATCGAGAGGATGAAAAAGAAAAATCCGAATGATTTTCTTTGATAATTCTCTGAATATTAGTAATTTCTTATTAAGTAAGGGTTTTCTATCCTTGCTTTTTTAATTATTCATATGGATAATATAAATAACATTTTCATATCGTAACTTATATATTCGTCGAAATAAGGTCGACAGTTTCTACCCAATACCGTAAATGTTGGACTATAAGTAAAATGAGATCAAAAGACCTTTTTTTACTTTATAAAAAAGGTTTTTATTTATTTTCTTTGAATATAATTCTAGAAAATGGGCAGAATTAGTGGACTTTTCATGAAAAAGCCATTATTTTAGTAAGTAAATACTTAGTTGAGAAGGAGCATACCAATGAAAGAGTTAGTGGAACGTATTCAAAAAGATGGACGTGTATTAGGCGAAGGAGTGCTTAAAGTTGATAGCTTTGTGACACACCAAGTTGATCCTGTTTTAATGGAACAAATGGGCCAAAGATTTGCAGAGGTCTTCAGAGAAAAAGGAATCACTAAAGTAGTTACAATTGAGGCTTCAGGAATTGCACCAGCATTATTTGCTGCAAAGGAATTGGGTGTTCCGATGATTTTTGCACGTAAAGCAAAAAGTTTAACAATGGATGAAGAATTATTGACTGCATCTGTTTATTCATTTACAAAACAAGTAACAAGTACCATTTCTATTTCTCGTAAATTCTTGTCAGCAGATGATCGTGTGTTGATCATTGATGATTTCTTAGCAAATGGTCAAGCAGCAAAAGGTTTGATTGAGCTATGTCAACAAGCAGGTGCAGAAGTTGAGGGAATCGGTATTGTCATTGAAAAATCATTCCAAGATGGACGTGACTTATTAGAAAAAATGGGAATGAATGTTGTATCTCTAGCAAGAATTGCTTCATTGACAAATGGAACAGTTGAATTTCTTGAGGAGGATGCATAAGATTGGAAAAGGAAAATTATGGTGGAAATGGTAAGGCAGCGGTCTTAGGCTTACAACATTTACTAGCGATGTATGCAGGTGCCGTTGCAGTGCCATTGCTTATAGGTACAGGATTAGGGTTTAATCAAGAACAAATGACGTACTTGATTTCGATTGACATTTTTATGTGCGGAATCGCAACGTTATTACAACTGACTGTGAATCGTTTCTTTGGAATTGGGTTGCCTGTCGTGCTTGGCTGTGCAGTTCAAGCAGTAGCACCATTAATTTTGATCGGTACAACAAAAGGCGTTGGCGCTATCTATGGTTCAATTATTGCTTCTGGAATCTTTGTCGTATTGATTGCTGGTGTTTTTTCAAAAGTAAAAAAATTATTTCCACCATTAGTTACAGGTACAGTTATTACGGTAATTGGATTGACTTTGATACCCGTTGCCATTGGGAAAATGGGCGGAGGAGATGCAGCTTCTGAAAACTTCGGTGACTCTACAAGCTTGATTTTATCGTTTGTAACAATAGCATTAATTATTCTTGTGCAATTATTTGGTAAAGGATTTATCCGCTCGATTGCTGTATTGATTGGATTAGCTGGAGGAACAATCCTTGCAGCTTTCATGGGTCAATTAGATATGAGTGCTATCGGAAGCGCACCGGTTTTCCATGTACCACAACCTTTTTATTTTGGAAAACCAACATTTGATCTATCGTCTATTGCTTTAATGATTATTATTTCAATGGTAAGTATGGTTGAATCAACGGGTGTGTACTTCGCTTTAGGTGATATCGTAGGAAAACCAGTTGGCGAAAATGAATTGAAAAAAGGATACCGCGCAGAAGGGTTAGCAGTTATTCTTGGAGGAATCTTTAATACATTCCCGTATACAGGTTTCTCACAAAACGTTGGTTTAGTTCAGCTTTCAGGAATTAAAACACGTAAACCAATTTATTTCTCTGCTTTCTTCTTGATTGTTTTAGGGTTATTTCCTAAAATCGGTGCAATCGCGCAAATCATGCCTGAGCCAGTACTTGGCGGTGGGATGTTAGTTATGTTTGGTATGGTTGCGGTTCAAGGGATTCGGATGTTACTTGCTGTTGATTTCAACAACGACAATAATCTTTTGGTATGTGCAATTTCGCTTGCTGTAGGTATAGGCTTTAATATCACACCAGAACTATTTAGCCAAATGCCAGAGACAGTACAAATGTTCACAGGAAACGGAATTGTGATGTCCAGTGTTACTGCAATTATTTTGAATCTATTGTTTAATGGAATTCAAAAAGAAAAAACAGAACAACTCTAAAAGAAAGGCGCATGCCTTTCTTTTTTTTTACACAAAAAATAAACACGAACATTAAAGTTATTTAATCTTTTAATATTCGACATTTCTTTGACAGGAAATGATTGGGTTGTTAAAATGAGAAAGAAAAATAACGAAGGAGGATTTATAAATGACAGCCGAAGTTGCAGTAATCATGGGGAGCACCTCTGATTGGGAGACAATGAAAGAAACATGTATCATTTTAGATGAATTTCAGATAGCCTATAGTAAAAAAGTGGTCTCCGCGCATCGAACACCAGACTTAATGATGTCTTTTGCGGAACATGCTCGCGAAGATGGAATAAAAATTATTATCGCAGGAGCAGGTGGTGCTGCACATTTACCTGGTATGGTAGCAGCCAAAACGACATTGCCAGTTATTGGTGTTCCAATAAAAAGCCGAACGTTAAATGGAATCGATTCTTTGCTTTCTATTGTCCAAATGCCACAGGGAGTACCAGTTGCTACAACTGCAATTGGAAAAGCTGGTGCAATTAACGCTGGACTACTTGCGGTACAAATGCTTTCAATGTATGATTTAGAAGTAGCAGCTAAATTATCTCAAAGACGAGAAAGAATGGCTGAATCTGTTATAGAAAGTAGTGATCAACTTGGTTAAACCATTAATGCCTGGCGCGACGATCGGTATCGTTGGCGGTGGGCAATTAGGACGCATGATGGCGTTGAGTGCAAAAAATATTGGATTTAAAGTAGGTGTGTTAGATCCAACCTTAAACTGTCCTGCGGCTCAGGTAGCAGACTGGTCGATCAATGCCAATTATGATGATACATTAGCATTAGAAGAACTTGCGTTGCGTACAGATGTTGTAACGTATGAATTTGAAAATGTAAGTGTAGAGGCACTTAATGCTGTCTCTCAGAAAGTCTCTATCCCACAAGGAACAGATTTACTAGCAATTACACAAGATCGCTTACTGGAAAAGTCTTTTTTAGAAGCAAATGATATAGTGATCGCACCTTACTCAACAATTATCAGCCCAACAGATATTCAAGATGCAATTGATGGAATCGGCTATCCTTGCGTATTAAAATCAACACGTGGTGGATATGATGGAAAAGGACAATATATATTGTATAGCCGTTCAGATTTAGCTCCATCAATGGATTTATTGCGAGAAGGAACGTGCGTTTTAGAAGCATGGATCCCTTATGAAAAAGAATTATCTGTCTTAGTGACTGGCAACGGTCAAGGGGAGTTTACCACTTTTCCAGTGGTAGAAAATATCCATCGCAAAAATATTTTACATGAAACGATTGCTCCGGCTAGAGTATCAGATGATGTTGTTGAAGAGGCACAAAGGATCGCACGTGTCATCGCAGAATCAGTGAATCTTGCAGGGACTTTAGCGGTTGAGATGTTTTTAACAAAAGCTGGCGGTCTATATGTCAACGAATTAGCGCCAAGACCGCATAATTCAGGACATTATTCTATTGAAGCATGTTCAATTAGCCAGTTTGATGCACATATTCGTGGAATCTGTGGCTGGCCATTACCAGAGATTGAGTTATTAAGTGATGCTGTAATGGTAAATATATTGGGCGATCAATTAGATGAAACCTATGGATTGATTCCAGAAAAGCCAAATTGGAATTTCCATTATTACGGAAAAAAAGGTGCAAAGCCAGGACGTAAAATGGGACATATCACCATGCTAACAAAAGATATTGAAAAAACCTTAGAAGAAGTATATCAAACAGATATTTGGGACTAGAAGGAGAATAAATCAATGTTAGAACGCTATACACGACCAGAGATGGGCTATATTTGGACAGAAGAGAATAAATATCAAGCTTGGCTAGAAGTTGAAATCTTAGCAGATGAGGCATGGGCAGCTCTTGGAGAGATTCCTAAAGAAGATACTGTTAAAATCAGAGAAAATGCGACATTTGATATTGCACGTATTCTCGAAATAGAGCAAGAAACAAGACATGACGTTGTAGCATTTACTCGTGCTGTCTCTGAGAGCCTAGGAGAAGAACGAAAATGGGTACATTATGGTTTAACTAGTACAGATGTAGTGGATACTGCTTATGGCTATTTAATTAAACAAGCAAATGACATTTTACGTAAAGATTTGCAAAACTTTTTAGAAATCATTGGTGAAAAAGCAAAAGAACACAAATATACTGTGATGATGGGACGTACACATGGTGTCCATGCAGAACCAACGACATTTGGATTAAAACTTGCAACGTGGTATTCAGAGATGAAACGAAATATCGAAAGATTTGAACATGCTGCTAAAGGTGTTGAAGCTGGGAAAATTTCTGGTGCAGTAGGTACATTTGCAAATATCCCACCGTTCATTGAAGAATTTGTTTGTGATAAGTTAGGAATACGTGCGCAAGAAATTTCGACCCAAGTCTTACCTAGAGATTTGCATGCGGAGTATTTTTCAACACTAGCGCTGATTGCGACAAGTATTGAGCGTTTTGCAACAGAGATTCGTGGGTTACAAAAGTCTGAAACTCGTGAAGTAGAAGAATTCTTTGCAAAAGGTCAAAAAGGCTCATCTGCAATGCCGCACAAGCGTAATCCAATTGGATCAGAAAATATGACTGGACTAGCACGTGTGATTCGTGGACATATGGTGACTGCCTATGAAAACGTGACACTATGGCACGAACGTGATATTTCACATTCATCTGCTGAACGGATCATTTTACCAGATACAACCATATTATTGAATTATATGCTAAATCGTTTTGGGAATATCGTGAAGAATCTAACTGTTTTCCCAGAAAATATGAAACGCAATATGGAAGCAACGTATGGGTTGATTTATAGCCAGCGTGTCATGCTAGAATTGATTGACAAAGGAATGACTCGTGAAGCTGCGTATGATATTGTTCAGCCGAAAACAGCTTATGCATGGGATCATCAGACAGCGTTCCGTCCGTTATTAGAAGAAGACGAAAAAATCATGTCTGTGTTGTCAAAAGCGGACTTGGATGCGGCGTTTGATTATAATTACCATTTAAGAAATGTAGATGCTATCTTTGAACGTGTAGGATTAGGCGAGTAAAAGAAAAAAGGCTGGGGCATAAAAATGTCCCAGCCTTTTTGTATTCAAAATTAAGCGTGTAATTGTTTTAACTGTTGTGTTAGGCAAATGTTTTGGAGTAATCCTAACAGAATCTCTACAAAATGATAATCAAATTCTCTTAAATTATAAAAAATTTTGATTGAATAGTGCGATTTAAATATATGATATTCATGTTGTTGTTGAATAATCAATTCATTATTGTAACTGCTCAAATAGCGCAAAGAACGCTTCTTGCAATTTGCTTTTTTGTGTGAAAGCTGCTTGATTTTTTTTAATGAGTAAAATTTAGCATCTTTGTTCAAAGCGTAAACATCTTGTAGTGCGAGTAAGTCATTGTAAAGATGCATGCGTTCTTCTTCTGTGAGTTCTTCTAAAAACTGATGTGCGCAATCGATGTAATCCTCCACAGCGTTTTCCTCCCCGAAAATCCATTTATCTTCTTGCTTTGAATAACATTACTATATCACTAAATAAATCTGGTGTAAACGCTTTGCAGAACTACTATGGAAAACCTCTTGTTAAAATACGAACATTAGAACAATTTAATGTGCAAAATATCCGTTTTTGCGTTGTGCCTTTTTTTTATTTTTGTTACACTCTAAGTGAAAAGACGAATGAATATGCGCTTCAACAACAAAAACGTTCACAAAATTTCAAGGAGTGGAATGAATTGGAAAAGAAAGATCTACTTTATGAAGGAAAAGCAAAACAAGTTTATGGTACTACAGATGAAGAAGTCTTATGGATTGAGTACATTGACCAAGTTACAGCAGGTAATGGTGTTAAGAAAGATCGTATTTATGGGAAAGGACAACTGAATAACCAAATAACAAGCCAAATATTTGGAAAATTAGCTCAAAAAGGTATTACAAGCCATTTTATTAAAAAGATATCTAAAAACGAACAATTAGTGAAAAAAGTAAAAATCATTCCTTTAGAAGTTGTTGTGAGAAACTATGCAGCAGGAAGTTTTTCAAAACGCTTAGCAGTTCCAGAGGGGACGCAGTTAAACTTTCCAATCGTCGAATTTTACTATAAAGAAGATGCACTAAATGATCCTTTGTTAACAGATGAACATGTCGAAGTTTTAGAAATAGCAACGAAAAGCGAAATTGCACAACTAAAAGAATTCGCTTTAGAAGTAAACGAAGAACTAATTACTCTCTTTCGTGAAATAAATATTCAATTGATTGATTTTAAATTAGAGTTTGGAAAAACAAGCGCTGGAGAGATTCTTTTAGCGGATGAGATTTCTCCAGATACTTGTCGATTGTGGGATATAGAAACAAATGAACATTTAGATAAAGATGTTTATCGTCGTGAATTAGGCGATCTGATGCCAGTATACGAAGAAGTATTTAACCGATTAACAGTTCATACAAATTAGGAGGAGAAAACAATGTACCTAGCAAAAATCCATGTCACATATAAAGAATCTATTCTAGACCCGCAAGGCGAGGCAATCAAAAAAGCAGTTCATCAATTAGGTTATGATGCAATTCAAGAAATTCGTATGGGAAAATATTTTGAAGTAACAATTGCTGAAAATGATTCGATTGAAGCGGATAAACAAATTCAAGAAATCTGTGAAAAATTGCTAACAAATGTAACGATGGAAACTTATAGCTATGTAATTGAACAATTGGAGGAAGCCTAATGCATATACGTGCAGCAGTACTTGTTTTTCCAGGGTCGAACTGTGATGCAGACCTGTTGTGGGCATTAAATGAGAATGGATTCGATGCAGAATATGTTCGCCATGATGCGCATTCCTTAGAAGGATTTGATGTAGTCATGATCCCTGGAGGATTCTCATATGGAGATTACTTACGAAGCGGTGCAATTGCGAGATTTGCACCAATCATGAATGAAGTTTGTCGATTTGCTGAGGAAGGGCGTCCAGTGTTTGGTACGTGTAATGGGTTTCAGATTCTTACAGAAGCTGGCTTGCTTCCGGGTGTCTTGAGAAGAAATGAATCTTTGCGATTTATCTGTAAGACTGTCCCGTTAAAAGTCGTCAACAATCAGACGATGTTTACGACTGAATATGTAGAGAATCAAATTATTCAGTTACCAGTTGCGCATGGAGAAGGAAATTACTTTTGTGAACCGAATGAACTTAAAAAGTTAAAAGAAAAGAATCAAATCATCTTTACGTATGAAGGACAAAATCCAAATGGTAGTTTAGAAGCAATTGCTGGTATCACAAATGAGCGTGGGAATGTTTTAGGGATGATGCCGCACCCAGAACGTGCTGTCGAAGAACTCCTTGGGTCGACTGACGGAAAACGATTATTTACATCACTTTTAAAAACTTGGACAAATCAGATAAAAGGAATGGTGAACGTATGAGTGTGCAAACAGTGCCTTCTTCAGCGCAAATCAAAGAACAAAAGATTTATGCGCAATGGGGTTTGACAGATTTTGAATATCAAATTATCGAAGAAATGCTTGGAAGATTGCCGAATTATACAGAAACAGGTCTCTTTTCGGTCATGTGGAGTGAACACTGTTCTTATAAAAACTCAAAACCAGTATTACGTAAATTTCCAACATCTGGTCCAAAGGTGTTACAGGGTCCTGGAGAAGGAGCAGGAATCGTTGATATTGGGGATGGACAAGCCGTAGTTTTTAAAGCAGAGAGCCACAATCATCCTTCTGCTGTAGAACCCTATGAAGGAGCAGCTACAGGGGTTGGTGGAATTATTCGAGATATCTTTAGTATGGGTGCGCGACCAATCGCTATGCTTGACTCATTAAGATTTGGTGAATTAACGAATGCCCGTACGAAATATCTACTTTCTGAAGTAGTTGCTGGAATCAGTGGTTATGGGAACTGTATTGGTATACCAACTGTAGGTGGTGAGGTAGGTTTTGATCCTTGTTATCGAGGAAATCCATTAGTAAACGCAATGTGTGTTGGGTTGATTGATCACAAAGATATCCAAAAAGGACAAGCAAAAGGTGAAGGAAATTCGATCATGTATGTTGGTGCCAAAACAGGACGCGACGGTATCCATGGTGCAACTTTTGCTTCAGAAGAATTCTCAGAAGAAGGAGAACAGCAACGCTCAGCCGTTCAGGTTGGTGATCCATTTATGGAAAAATTGTTGTTGGAAGCTTGTTTGAAATTGATTCATGAACATTCAAATATCCTAGTTGGTATTCAAGATATGGGTGCAGCGGGCCTTGTTTCTTCAAGTTCTGAAATGGCTGCTAAGGCAGGAAGTGGGCTAGTTCTGTTCCTAGACGATGTACCCCAACGAGAAACGAACATGACGCCTTACGAAATCATGCTTTCTGAATCGCAAGAACGCATGTTGATTTGTGTAAAAAAAGGTTCGGAGCAAGTCGTTGAAGAGTTATTCGCTCTGTATGATTTAGAGGCAGTGACTATTGGTCATGTGACCGAAGATGGTATGTACCGATTGTACCATGAAGGCGAAGAAGTAGCTGCACTACCAGTTGAAGGATTGACAACTGCTGCTCCAGAATATGATAAACCGCAACGAGTGCCTGAAAGAATTCGTGCATTTGAAAAAATGGGTAGTTATGTACCAGAAATCGAAGACCCAGAACAATTATGGTTAAATTTATTGCAACAGCCAACGATTGCTTCAAAACGTTCAATCTATGAAACTTATGATGCACAAGTACAAACGAACACAGTTGTTTTACCAGGTAGTGATGCTGCGGTACTTCGAGTGAGAAATACGCGTAAGGCATTAGCAATGACAATGGATTGTAATGCACGTTATATTTATTTGAACCCTGAAGTTGGTGGGGAAATGGCTGTAGCTGAAGCAGCTAGAAATATCGTTGCTAGTGGTGGAACGCCATTAGCAATCACAGATTGTTTGAATTATGGTTCTCCAGAAAAACCAGAAGTATTTTGGGAGTTGGCAACATCTGCTGCTGGAATTGCTGCAGCTTGTGAGGAGTTAGAAACACCAGTGATTTCGGGAAATGTTTCTCTTTACAACGAAACAGATGGACAAGCAATTTATCCAACACCAGTAATTGGAATGGTTGGTTTGATTGAAGATGTCAAGCACATCACGACACAAGACTTCAAAAATCAAGAGGATTTGATTTATAGTATCGGCGAAACATTTGCAGACTTTTCTGGTAGTGAAGTACAAAAGATGCTTTGTGAGGAATTATTTGGAACTGTTCGTCCATTTGATTTGAAAGAAGAAAAAGAAAATCAAAAATGTGTGCTCCAAGCAATCCGTGAAGGCTATGTCAAAAGTGCACATGATTGCTCAGAAGGTGGACTTGCAGTAACTCTTGCTGAATCTGCATTTAAAAACAAATTGGGATTTGTTGTTGAAGTAGACATGACAGCAGAACTAGTATTCTCGGAAAGTCCTTCACGATTTGTTCTTTCAATTGCTCCAGAACATCAAGAAGCATTTGAACGCCTGATGAAAGGAAAAGCACACTATCTTGGCAAGGTAACGAAAGAATCACGAATGACTATTAAAACGAAAAACAAAACTTTGAATCTGGAAACAGAAGTAGCTGAATCAGTATGGGAGGCAGCGATTCCATGTCTTATGAAGTAAAAAGCTTGAACGAAGAATGTGGATTATTTGGAGTTTGGGGACATCAAGAAGCAAACCAAATCACTTATTTTGGGTTACACAGTTTGCAACATCGGGGACAAGAAGGAGCCGGAATCGTAGCAAATCAATTTGGCAAGTTAAACGGTCATCGAGAACTAGGATTGCTGACAGAAGTGTTTGATACACCAGATAAATTAAATCAATTATCTGGTGAGGCGGCGATTGGTCATGTTCGTTACGCAACTGCAGGAAATGGTAGTGTAGACAACATTCAACCTTTCTTATTTAAATTTTATGATCAAGAAGTTGCACTTGCACATAATGGTAATTTAACAAATGCAAAAACATTACGAAAAGAGCTTGAAGAACAAGGAGCTATTTTTCATTCGAATTCAGATACAGAAATTTTGATGCATTTGATTCGTCGTTCACCAGAAACACAAATGGTGGAACGGGTTAAAGATGCGTTGAATCAAGTAAAGGGTGGATTTGCCTACTTATTATTGTTGAAGGACAAAATGATTGCAGCGTTAGATCCTAATGGCTTTCGTCCTCTATCGATTGGTCAATTACCAAATGGAGCGTATGTTGTTGCTTCTGAGACTTGTGCGCTAGAAGTGGTTGGCGCGGTATTTTTGCGTGATGTACGACCAGGAGAAATCGTTATTATTGATGATTCTGGAATAAAAGTCACCAACTACACAGAAGACACACAATTAGCGATTTGTGCAATGGAATACATTTATTTCGCTCGACCAGATTCAAACATTGCTGGGGTGAACGTTCACTCTGCAAGAAAAAGAATGGGTGCATTTTTAGCAGATGAAGCATATGTAGATGCAGACATGGTCGTTGGTGTGCCAAATTCATCACTTTCTGCGGCGAGTGGGTACGCTGAAGCAAGCGGTATTCCTTACGAACTTGGGCTGATCAAGAATCAATATGTTGCTAGAACCTTTATTCAGCCGACACAAGAATTGCGTGAGCAAGGTGTTCGGATGAAGCTTTCCGCTGTTCGAGGTGTAGTTGAGGGTAAACGGATAATTATGGTCGATGATTCGATTGTTCGCGGTACAACAAGTAGAAGAATTGTGCGTTTACTAAAAGAAGCGGGTGCCAAAGAGGTACATGTTCGTATTTCTTCTCCACCTTTAAAATATCCTTGTTTTTATGGTATCGACATTCAAACCAGAAAAGAACTGATTGCTGCCAATCATACGATTGAAGAAATACGGGAATGTATTGGCGCAGATTCGCTTGCGTTTTTAAGCGAAGATGGTCTGATTGAAGCGATAGGATTACAAGAAGATGCGCCTTACTCGGGTTTATGTATGGCTTATTTCAATGGAGATTATCCAACGCCACTATATGATTATGAAGAAAAGTATCAAGAGTCATTACAAGAAAAAGAATCGTTTTTTTGAAAGGTAGGATGAAATAATGACGAATGCATATACGGATGCAGGTGTTGATGTTGAAGCAGGATATGAAGTGGTTGAACGAATCAAAAAACATGTAAAGAAAACAGAACGTCTTGGAGTCATGGGAAGTTTAGGTGGCTTTGGTGGCTGTTTCGATCTTTCAGCAATCGATGTGAAGGAACCTGTACTCGTTTCTGGAACAGACGGAGTTGGAACAAAGTTACTTGTTGCACAACAAGCCAAGAAACATGAGTCAATTGGAATCGACTGTGTAGCAATGTGTGTGAATGATATTCTAGCGCAAGGAGCCGAGCCACTTTACTTTTTAGACTATATTGCAACAGGGAAAAGTGATCCTGAGCAATTAGAACAAGTCGTTGCAGGTGTTGCAGAAGGTTGTTTACAAGCTAATATGGGACTGATTGGTGGAGAAACAGCAGAAATGCCTGGCATGTATGCAGAAGATGAATATGATTTGGCTGGATTTGCAGTGGGTGTAGCAGAAAAGGCAAATCTACTTGATGGAACAAAAATCAAGTCAGGAGATTATTTACTGGGACTTGCTTCTAGTGGTATTCATTCAAATGGCTATTCACTTGTACGTCAAATTTTATTTGAAAAACAAAAGCAAGAACTCACTGATTTTTTACCAGAATTAAAGAAGACTATTGCGGAAGAATTATTAACTCCTACGAAAATTTATGTGAAATCTCTGTTACCTTTGATCAAGGAACAAGCAATTCATGGAATGGCACATATCACAGGTGGAGGATTTATTGAAAATATCCCACGCATGCTTCCTGAGGATTTAGCTGCGGACATCCACTTAGGTACTTGGCCGGTATTACCGATTTTTGATATCTTACAAAAATTTGGACAAATCGAACCTATGGAAATGTATAATATCTTTAATATGGGTATTGGAATGGTTCTAGCTGTCTCACCTGAAGAAAAGGTGCATGTCTTAGCTGAATTAGAACGTTTAGGGGAAAAAGTCTATGTGATTGGGCAAGTAACAGATAAAATCGATGAGCCAATCGTATTTACTGAGGAAGTTCGATGAGAATTGCACTCTTCGCTTCAGGTAATGGGAGCAATTTTGAAGCAATTGTTCAAGCGAACCAGCAAGGAAGACTACATCATGCAAAAATTTGTCTGCTTTTTTGTGATCGAAAAAATGCGGGCGTTCATGAACGAGCGAAGCGATTAGGTATTAAGGTTGTCTGCTTCTCTCCAAAAGAATTTCCGTCAAAGGAAGAATACGAGCAAATGATTTTAAATCATTTAGCCGAAGAATCAGTCGAATTTATCGTGTTGGCGGGATATATGCGGATGATTGGAGAGACATTGCTGGATGTTTATGAAGGTAAGATGATTAATATTCACCCTTCTTTACTACCGGCATTTCCAGGACTCCACGGAATCGATGATGCTTTTGCGGCAGGAGTTAGTGAAACTGGAGTTACGATTCATTATATTGATCGCGGCATGGATACTGGACCAATTATCCGACAAGAAAGTGTACCAATTTACAAACATGATACTTTAGCTACCCTTGAGGAGAGAATACATGCGCTTGAACATCAGATGTATCCTCAAGTACTACAAACCATTATTGATCAACGGGAGGATTTAGCGTGAGAGCATTACTTAGCGTATCAGATAAGACTGGAATTATTGAGTTTGCCAAAGGATTACAAGAATGTGGGGTTGAACTGATCTCTACAGGTGGAACAAGAAATTTATTAACGGAAAATGGGATTGACTCACTTGCTATTGATACTGTTACTGGTTTTCCAGAGATGTTAGATGGCCGTGTCAAAACATTGCATCCAATGATCCATGGTGGATTACTAGCACGTCGCGATTTACCCGCACATATAGATGCATTAAAGGAACATAAAATTAAACAAATCGATATTGTTTGTGTAAATCTGTATCCCTTCAAAGAAACAATTATGAAACCAGATGTGACGTTTGCTGATGCCATTGAAAACATTGATATTGGTGGTCCAAGCATGATACGCAGTGCTGCTAAAAACCACTCTGCTGTAACAGTTGTGACAGATATTTCAGATTATGAAGAAGTACTTTCAGAATTAAAAGAACAGCAACAAACCTCACTAGACACAAGGAAACGTTTGGCAGCAAAAGCATTCCGCTTAACAGCTGCTTATGATGCACTGATTGCCCAGTATCTAACAGAGCAAGTGGAGGAAACAGAACCCGAACGTCTGACTTTTACGTATGAACGAAAACAAGATTTACGTTATGGGGAAAATAGTCATCAAGCGGCCAGCTTCTATCAAACAGCACTGCCAGTTGGCTATTCACTCGCACAAGCAAAACAATTACATGGGAAAGAGCTTTCCTTTAATAATTTACGAGATGCGGATGCGGCACTTCGAATTGCTAGAGAATTTACTGCACCAACGGTAGTTGCTTTGAAACATATGAATCCGTGTGGTATTGGAACAGCGGAAACAATCGAAGGTGCATGGGATTTAGCATTTACGGCGGATCCAGTATCTATTTTTGGTGGGATTATTGTCTTGAATCGTGAGGTCGATCAAGCGACAGCAGAAAAAATGCACGCTTTATTCTTAGAAATCATTATTGCACCAAGTTACACTGCAGAAGCTCTATCTGTTTTGCAGAAGAAAAAGAATGTTCGTCTCTTAGAATTATCTTTTGCAGAAGCAAAGAAAGCCAATCAACCTGAAACAACATCTATACTTGGTGGTGTACTGATTCAAGAACAAGACCTATCTAGTGAAGCACCAGAAACATGGGAAATCGTCACAGAAAAACAGCCGACAGGTGAAGAATTACAGGCGATGGATTTTGCATGGAAAGCGGTCAAACACGTGAAATCAAATGCGATTATTGTAGCTACAAGTAACCAAACGTTAGGGGTTGGTGCAGGTCAAATGAATCGTGTAGGCTCGGTAAAAATCGCACTAGAGCAAGCTGGTAACGATCTTGAACATGCTGCTTTAGCAAGTGATGCATTTTTCCCAATGGATGATTCAGTAGAGTATGCAGCGAAACATGGAATCAAAGCAATCATTCAACCTGGTGGAAGTATTAAGGATCAAGCGTCAATTGATATGGCAAATCGTTACGGCATCACAATGGCCTTTACAGGTACTAGACATTTTCGTCATTAATCATTCGCATTAGAAGGGAGCAAGTAAAATGAGGGTACTTGTCATTGGTTCTGGAGGACGTGAACATGCACTAGCAAAAAAATTAGCGGAGAGTCCACATGTTGAAATGGTATTTTGTGCACCCGGAAATCCAGGGATGGAAGTGGAAGATATTTGTACTGTACCAATTCAAATAACTGAACATCAAAAATTGATTGAATTTGCAAAAGAACAAGAAATTTCTTGGACATTTGTTGGTCCAGAGATTCCGTTACTTAATGGAATCGTGGATGATTTTATGGCAGAAGATTTAGCGATTTTTGGTCCAACCAAAGCAGCAGCATTGATTGAAGGATCAAAAAACTTTGCGAAAGAATTGATGGAACGTCACCATGTTCCTACTGCCAAATCAAAAACTTTTAACCAGTTTCAGCCAGCAATGGACTATGTTCAAAGAGCTGGTGTACCTATTGTGATCAAAGCGGATGGATTAGCAGCAGGTAAAGGCGTTGTGATTGCTGAAACATTCGAAGAAGCATCAGTAGCGCTAACCGACATGTTAGAAAATCAACGTTTTGGGGAACAAGGGCAAACAGTTGTTATTGAAGAATTCTTGGTAGGGGAAGAGTTTTCTTTATTGGCATTTGTAAAAGATGATAAAGTGTATCCAATGATCCCAGCGCAAGATCACAAGCGTATTTTTGATCAGGATAAGGGACCCAATACTGGTGGTATGGGTGCATATGCACCGGTTCCACAAATTGATTCTGTGACGATTCAGCAGGCGGTTACCGAGATTTTGATTCCTGTAGCTAAGGGGCTTTCGGATGAAGGACGATCTTTTACTGGTATCTTGTATGCTGGACTGATTTTGACAACTGAGGGACCTAAAGTCATTGAATTTAATGCACGTTTTGGAGACCCTGAAACACAAGTTCTTCTTCCATTATTAACGAGTGATTTAGCGATGATTATTGATGACTTGTTGGCCGACAGAGAGCCAAATATCACATGGAATGAAGAAGGATACCAGTTAGGTGTGGTTTTAGCTGCACCAGGGTATCCCGATGTATACCAAACAGGCTTTGCACTTTCTTTAAGCGCGGATAAATCCGTATTTGTTGATTACGCAGGCGTTACGAAAGAACAGGATATGTTGCTAGCTGCAGGTGGACGAGTAGTGATGGTTCACGCTTTCGGGAATACTTTAGCCGACGCTCAAAAAAATGTGTACGACTTTTTAAATAAAGAACAAACGAATCCTCTCTTTTATCGTAAAGATATCGGACATCGAGGGATAAGTTATGAAAAGTAACACATTAAAGAGGCTGTTGAATAGTTAATAACAAAGGCTTGAAACATGCAGATGTTTCAAGTCTTTTCTTATATAAAACTGAAAAAATAGCTTTATGAGGCAAAATGCTTCTGTACGATTTCCTTTTTGATATACTGAAGGAAAGGATGTGGTTAAGTTGGAAAAAGAACAATGGTTACGTAGTTTTAATGAGATGAATGAACCGACGATTCCGCAAGCTGTAGATTTCTCGCCAGCAGGCACTTATTTTTTAACATTGATGAAACAACTTGTACGACATTATGAACCTGACTTTCGCTGGGTGTATAGTAAAGAAAAGAGCAATCCCGGTTGGTGTCTACTTGTTGAAAAGAAAGAACAACGTTTAGCAACTATTTATTTTCAAGATCATTCGTTTAGTGTACTGTGCGCGATTGATAAAAGATATGATGACACATTGATTAAACCGATGGCAGTTGTGATGTCAGATGAATTTCAGCGAATTTACGCACATGCAAAAACGATTCGCGGGAATATCTGGTTTTTACTCGAAGTAGTTAGCGAACGTGAGATGGAAGATGCAATGTATCTCATTTCTATTCGAGTGCGCAAATTACGACTCAGTAAAAAATAAATTTCTGTACAACTTAACAAAATCACTTGATTTTTCTCTTTAGTTAGGTTAAATTACTTTGTGGGCGAATAAAAGCGTTCTAAAAATAATTAATGTTCGGTTTTTGCTTCATGAGAACATCAGGGGGATAACTAGAATGAAAGTTTTTGACTACGAAGATATTCAATTGATTCCAAACAAATGTATTGTGGAGAGTCGTTCTGAATGTGAAACTACTGTTACACTAGGAAATCATAAATTTAAAATGCCGGTCGTACCTGCAAATATGCAAACGATCATTGACGAAGATATCGCCTACTTTTTAGCTTCAAATGGATATTTCTACATTATGCACCGTTTTGAAGAACATAAGCGATTACCATTTATTCAACGAATGAAAAATGACGGATTGATTTCGTCAATCAGTGTTGGTGTAAAAGAAAGTGAATACACATTTATTGAAGAATTAGCAGAGCAATCAATCGTGCCAGATTATATTACAATTGACATAGCACATGGACACTCGAATTCAGTTATTCGTATGATCCAGCATATAAAAAAATACTTGCCAGATACCTTTGTTATTGCTGGAAATGTTGGTACACCTGAAGCAGTTCGTGAATTAGAAAATGCCGGTGCGGATGCAACGAAAGTAGGTATTGGACCTGGTAAAGTTTGTATTACAAAAATAAAAACTGGATTTGGCACTGGTGGGTGGCAACTCGCTGCTTTGCGTTGGTGCGCAAAAGCTGCACGTAAACCTTTGATTGCAGATGGTGGAATCCGTACACACGGAGACATTGCAAAATCAATTCGCTTTGGTGCTACCATGGTTATGATCGGGTCATTATTTGCAGGTCATGAAGAATCTCCAGGTGAAACAAAAGTGGAAAATGGGGTTGTTTACAAAGAATACTTTGGTTCGGCTTCAGAATTCCAAAAAGGTGAAAAACGAAATGTTGAAGGTAAAAAAATATGGATTCAACATAAAGGCTCATTAAAGGATACGTTGATTGAAATGCAACAAGATTTACAATCATCGATTTCTTACGCAGGCGGACGTGATTTAGAAGCGATTCGCAAAGTGGACTATGTAGTTGTAAAAAACTCAATTTTTAATGGTGACACAATCTAATAAAAGACGTGAAGCTAAAGTAAAATGACTATCGTTTTACTTTGGCTTTTTTATTGGGAAAAACTATCTAGTTGGTTCAATGAGAAACTCATGGTAAGATGACGATGAAGAGTGGTGTCGTGAACCGTTAGTAGAAATATTTGTCAGCTTCCTTTGAGTAACGCAATGAGAGGTGGGACGAACAATGCGAAAAAATGAGAGAAATCAAAAACTTCTTTTGTTCTATTGGCCCAGTGTCTTAACGATTTTTTTGGTATGGGGATTCATGTTTGATGATTTTGAAAGAAGTTGGTTGGTCTTAGTTATCGGTGCTCTGTTTTATGGTGCATTGTGGCAAATACTAAAAAAAGATGATTAGCTGTTTTTAGGTCAATCTTTAGGTCAATCTATAGATAAAAGTAGGTTACTGCTTCAGCTGTTTTTCAATAACGTCTATAATTGATTGGGGTCATTGATCGAGGGGAGAATATGCGATTATTCTACCGCTCGATTTTTTAATGCGATATTTCAGTCTCAAAAAATCTAAAAGTGAGGAATAAAAATGTGGCAAAAAGTGCAACGATCAAAGAAACCTGCCTATATACAAATCGTAGAGCAAATCTCACAAGCAATTGATTCACAACGGCTTCTGACTGGAGACCGCCTACAATCGGAACGTCAGTTAGCGGTACAATTTGGTGTAAATCGTTCGACGGTCGTTCATGCATTAGATGAACTTCGTGATTTAGGAAGAATTACCAGTCGTCAAGGTAGTGGACGATTCGTTAGCCCAACAACTTGGGGAGAATTTTCTGTTCCACGTGTTGATTTTCGACGATTAGCTTCAAAAAATTATATCAAAGAAAAAGATAGATTTGGTGAGAAAATAAGCGAAATGAAGCACGAAAATCGTCAAATAGTGGATTTTTATTCGAGTGAATTACCAGTTGACTTACTCCCTTGCTTTTCTTTTCCAGACATTCGATGGAAGGATATCTGGGAAAAGGAGCAAGCACAAGAAGAATACGGCTATCTACCACTAAGAAAAGAGATTGCTCATTTATTGATAGAGCAAACAAAGACGCGCTTTTCTGAAGATGAGGTACTGATAACAGCAGGGAGTCAGCATGCTATTTTTTTGATTTTACAAACGCTGCTTTCGCAAGGAGATGCTGTTGCAGTTGAATCTCCTTCATTTTTTTATAAATCCTCTTTATTTCAAGCAGCTGGTGTCCGTCTATATGGTGTTGAAATGGATGACGAAGGAATTGATTTATATGCACTGGAACAACTGATTTTACGACAAAAAATCAAACTAGTTATGGTAAACCCGAATTTTCAAAATCCGACTGGGATGGTGATGAGCCAACGACGTAGACATGCGCTTATTGATTTGTGTAGAAAGTACCATCTCCCGATTATAGAAGATGCTGTTTTTGCGGATTTATCGTTTGTTGCTAATGAGAGAACAACATCTTTGAAGGAATTAGATCCAGAAAATGTATTATATGTTGGTTCGCTTTCAGCTGTTTTAGGAAAAACAACAAAAGTTGGTTGGATCATGGCTTCGCCGACTGTACTTTCGCGTTTTTCAGAAACACAACAGATGATGGGATTTTCCATAAATATTTTAACGCAACTGAGTGCAATGTGGGTCTTGAAGGATTCTTTTGATAAACACATGGCTGCGTTATTAGAGAAATTGCAGCTCTGTAAGTTCTATTTAAAACAATGGGAAGAAGAGCAAACATTCTTTTCTATAAAACCAATTCAAGGTGGGTACTATGCGTGGATTTCTTGGGAAGGGAAACCACTCGATGAAAAAGCTGCATTAGAAATTTTGGAAAGTGGCTTTGCTTGTGCACCCGCATTTCTTTTCGGCAGTGAGAAAACGGGTCTCCGGATAAATTATAGCCGACTAACAAAGCAAAATTACCAACAATTTGTTCAAGGGATGGATTGCCTTAAACAAAAGGTTTGTGAAAAATAGGCTTGCGTTTTTTTTCGATTTCATTTATAGTCTTTGTGTAAACAAAATTAAATATTGTTGTTAGGTGAGGCTCCTATTTGGAAATAAGCTACTGCCGCGAAAGAATCGAGAGATTTTTAGTTGGTCGAACAGGAATGGTCGTGAAGGTCATTCATAACGTAGCTGATAGCAATGCTATCTACGCCCTATAGTGCTAAAGCTCTACGATGGACATGGATAGTTTTTTAAGTTGTATTCGTAACGCATGCTCATTGTGGGCATGCGTTTTTTTGCGTGTTTTTATATAAAGCCTCGTACAACAAAAGAGAAAGGACGATGGATATGGAAGATCCCAGTTTAAGTAGCTGCATAACTTAATTTGCTAGAGAATAGAAGGTTATTTCTCTAGCGCTAATGACTAGAGAGGGGAATACCAATGTTTAATAAAAAAGGAATAGCAAGAAATACAGAATTTAAAAGTGATGAATTAAAGAAATTAAGTCAGCTTTCAGAGCGGGAGTTGATGACAGCGTTAAGGACCTCAAAAAACGGGTTAACCAAGGCAGATGCAGCGGAACGTTTGGAAGCGTATGGCTTAAATGAAGTGAATGCGCAAAAACCGTTACCTGCATGGAAAATGGTGTTGCACGGATTTTCAGATCCGTTTGTTTTAGTGCTAGCTTTATTGATGGTTGTATCTCTTGTGACAAATGATTTAACTGGTGCTGGGGTGATGGGCTCGATGATTTTAGCGAGTGTATTGATTAGTTTTGTTCAAGAATATCGCTCACAAAAAGCTAGTTTTGCTTTAAAAGAATTTATTGAAAATACAACAGCGATTACACGGGATGGAGAGATTCATGAAATACCTATGGACGAAGTTGTCCCAGGAGATATAGTTACTTTGGCAACTGGAGATATGATTCCAGCAGATGCAGTTATAATATGGTCAAAAGATTTATTTGTGAACCAAGCTTCACTAACTGGTGAATCACTTCCAGTTGAAAAATCTGCATTTTTACAATCGTCTGAGGTAGATGAATGCACTGCAATGGAAATGGCAAATTTAGTTTTCATGGGAACAGATGTATTGAGTGGACAGGGAAAAGCGATCATCTTAAAAACAGGGCAACAAACATTTTTTGGTGATATCGCACGAGTTGCAACATCACGGAGAAATGGAACTGCTTTTCAATTAGGAATGGTGCGTATCAGTAAATTATTATTGCGTATGGTGATGGTATTATTCCCAATTGTTTTAGCAATCAATGGTATTACCAAAGGCGATTGGTCAGATGCATTTTTCTTTGCAATAGCAGTTGCTGTGGGGCTTACTCCAGAAATGCTTCCGATGATCGTGACTAGTAATTTAGCCAAAGGTGCACTTTCATTATCGAAGCATCAGGTAATTGTTAAAGAACTTCCTGCTATACAAAATCTAGGTAGTATGGATGTGCTATGTACGGATAAGACAGGAACAATTACGGAAGATAGAGTTGTCTTAGTGGAACATTTGGATTCTGCAGGAAGAAATAGTGAACAGGTACTTGACTATGCGTATCTTAATTCGAACTACCAAACAGGTTGGAAAAATCTTATGGATATTGCTGTAATCGAGTATTATAACAAAATCGGTAAAACTTCTGAAGAAACCATTAAAATCGATGAGATCCCATTTGATTTTTCAAGACGACGTCTGACAGTTGTGGTTAAAAAAGAGGAACAGCAACTAATGATTACTAAAGGTGCCGTTGAGGAAATGCTCGAGGTATGCACCAGAGTAGAAATCAACACTGAGCTATTCTCTTTAGATGAAGAAAAAATCACAGAGATTCGAGCAATCAATCGTCGATTAAATGAACAAGGAATGCGTGTCATCGCTGTAGCAACGAAAAAAGATGTGCATGATCAAGCAATCTATGGAATTCAGGATGAGTCAGATATGGTCTTACAAGGGTTTGTTGCTTTTCTAGATCCTGCGAAAGAATCCGCTATTTCTGCTATTGATTCGTTGCATACACACGGGGTAACCGTGAAAGTATTGACTGGAGATAATGATATTGTAGCGAAAAAAGTTTGTGAAGATGTTGGTATTCCAGCTGATCGTGTCTTACTCGGTGTCGAGATTGATCAACTGACAGAGGAACAATTGATGAAAGAAGTTGAAGAGGTCAATTTATTTGCAAAACTTTCACCAATGCAAAAAGCACGAATCATTGAAATGCTTCAAAATAATGGTCATACTGTTGGCTTTATGGGAGATGGTATGAACGATGCACCGGCGTTGAGATGTGCGGATGTAGGAATTTCAGTTGATACTGCAGCGGATATTACTAAAGATGCTAGTTCGATTATCTTATTAGAAAAAAGTTTGGATGTATTAGAAGCGGGTGTTTTAGAGGGGCGTAAAGTCTTTAGCAATATGATGAAATATATAAAAATGACAATTAGCTCAAATTTTGGGAATGTTTTCTCTATTTTGGTAGCGAGTGCTTTTTTGCCATTTTTACCTATGCTTTCTGCGCAACTACTGATTCAAAATTTAATTTATGATATGGCGCAACTAGCAATTCCTTGGGATCATGTAGACGAAGAAGAAATTGAAAAACCTGTACGCTGGCAAACAAAAGGGTTACTACGTTTTACTTTATGTATTGGTCCAGTGAGTTCAATTTTTGATATTATTACTTTCTTAGTAATGTGGTTTGTTTTCCATGCAGATACACTCGGACAACAACAAGTATTCCAGACAGGATGGTTTGTCGTTGGGTTGATCAGCCAAACGCTTGTTGTACACATTATTCGTACACGAAAGACACCATTTGTTCAAAGCGTGGCATCGTTTCCGGTTATTTTGACCAGTATTTTAGCAATTATAGTCGGAATTTTGCTTGTTTTAACACCTTTGCGTGCATATTTTGGGTTTGTAGAGTTGCCGACAATGTATTGGTATTGGATGGTTGGTATCGTCCTTAGTTACTTACTAATAGTAGAAGTTGCGAAAAGACTGTACTGTCATTTTACACGTGAATGGATTTAGTTAAACTCTCTGAGATAGTGAAGAAATTTTCTCTTCGCTATCTTTTTTTGAAAATTTGTAACACAGTTGTGATATTGTGTCAATACAATTCTAAAAGTTAAGAAAAAAACAAAGAAAATATCCTTTTGAAAATAAACCGCTTCCTTTATATATTGCATTTTTTTGAAATCGCTACAAAGGTTGATAAAATAGTATTTCTTACTTTGAGAAATTCTGTGCATATAATTTGTGTTTCTAATTAATACATGATAATTTATGTATGAAGCCGGTTAAATAGTGATACAGATTCACTTGCTGTTTCAATCGAGCAATGAATAGTTTATACGAGAGAGGAATGTATGACAATATGGCAAAGAAAAAAGCTCCTATCGACTTTGAAGCATTACTAAAGGATGTCAACGCAGATTTCCCAACGTACCAAGCGTTGGATCAAGATGGAAATATAGTAAATGAAGAGTTGGTTCCAGACTTGTCTGATGATGAACTAGTAGAATTAATGAGACAAATGGTTTGGTCCCGTGTATTAGACCAACGTTCGACTGCTTTGAATCGCCAAGGTCGCTTAGGATTTTTTGCTCCGACTGCTGGGCAAGAAGCAAGTCAATTAGCAAGTAGCTTTGCATTTGAAAAAGAAGATGTTTTATTACCAGGCTATCGAGATGTTCCGCAATTGATCCAACACGGACTACCTTTAAAAGAAGCTTTTCTTTGGTCACGTGGACATGTTGCCGGTAACCTATATCCCGAAGACTTGAAAGCCTTACCGCCACAAATCATCATTGGCGCACAATATGTGCAAGCTGCTGGTGTGGCACTAGGTCTAAAAAAACGAAATAAAAAGAACGTTGTCTTTACTTATACAGGGGATGGCGGATCTTCACAAGGAGATTTTTACGAAGCAATCAACTTTGCAGGAGCATATCATGCAAATGCAGTTTTCTATATTCAAAATAATGGCTTTGCGATTTCTACACCAAGAGAAAAGCAATCTGCAGCGAAAACTCTAGCACAAAAAGCAGTTGCAGCAGGGATTCCTGGAATCCAAGTGGATGGAATGGATCCGCTAGCTGTATATTCTGTTTCTAAAGAAGCTCGCGAGTGGGCGGCAAACGGAAATGGACCGGTTCTTATCGAAACATTAACGTATCGTTATGGGCCACATACGCTGTCAGGTGATGATCCAACACGTTACCGTACGGGAGATATGGATGATGAATGGCAAAAGAAAGATCCATTGATTCGATTCCGTAAATACCTTGAAAACAAAGGGCTATGGTCGCAAGAAAAAGAAGAAGCGGTCATCGAACAAACAAAAGAAGAAATCAAACAAGCAGTTGCTGAAGCAGATAAGGTTCCAAAACAAAAAGTGTCTGGCTTCTTAAAGAATATGTTTGAAGTACAACCACAAAACATCAAAGAACAAATTGCATTCTATGAAGCGAAGGAGTCGAAATAATAATGGCACAAAAAACGATGATTCAGGCAATTACTGATGCTCTAGCATTAGAACTAGAACAAGATGAAAATGTTTTAGTTTTTGGTGAAGATGTTGGGAAAAACGGAGGCGTATTCCGTGCCACAGAAGGGCTACAAGCGAAATTCGGAGAAGATCGTGTATTTGATACACCACTAGCTGAATCAGGGATTGCTGGTTTAGGGTTTGGATTAGCATTAGAAGGCTTCCGCCCAGTTCCAGAAATCCAATTCTTTGGGTTCATTTTTGAAGCGATGGATGAAGTTGTTGGACAAATGGCGCGTACACGCTACCGTATGGGCGGAACAAGAAATCTACCAATCACGATTCGTTCGCCATTTGGTGGTGGAGTGCATACACCAGAGCTTCATTCAGATAACTTAGAAGGGTTGATTGCACAATCTCCAGGGGTTCGTGTGGTAATTCCGTCAAACCCTTATGATGCAAAAGGGTTGTTGATTTCATCTATTCGAAGTAATGACCCAGTAGTGTTTCTAGAACACATGAAGTTATACCGTTCGTTCCGTGAGGAAGTTCCGGATGAAGCATATGAAGTGCCATTGGACAAAGCTGCAGTTACAAGAGAAGGATCTTCTGTATCTGTAATTACGTATGGTGCAATGGTTCGTGAAGCAATCAAAGCTGCGGATAAACTAGAAAAAGAAGGTATTTCTGTAGAAATCATCGACTTGAGAACAGTGGCACCTTTAGATGTAGAAACAATTATTCACTCTGTAGAAAAGACAGGTCGTGTGGTGGTTGTTCAAGAAGCACAACGCCAAGCAGGAGTTAGTGCACAAGTAATCGCTGAAATTTCAGAACGTGCCATTCTTTCTTTAGAAGCACCAATCGGGCGAGTAGCTGCTCCAGATACGATTTTCCCATTTGGTCAAGCTGAAAATACTTGGTTACCAAATGCAACAGATATTGAAGCGAAAATAAAAGAAATCGTAAATTTCTAAAATTTGAGAATGAGTGAAGGAGATTTGAAGTGATGGCATATCAATTTAAATTACCAGATATTGGTGAAGGAATTGCAGAAGGAGAAATCGTGAAGTGGTTTGTCAAAGAAGGCGACACGATCAATGAAGATGATACTCTACTAGAAGTCCAAAATGATAAATCAGTTGAAGAAATCCCATCGCCAGTAACAGGAACAATCAAAAAAGTAGTAGTGAGTGAAGGAACTGTTGCAAATGTTGGTGATGTATTAGTTGAAATCGATGCACCTGGTCATGAGGGAAATGAAGGTGACAGTGGTATTTCTGCATCCGAACAAACACCAGAAAGTCCAGCAGCGGAACCTACAGTAGAAAGTGCATCAAGTGAAGGCGTCTTCCAATTTAAGTTACCAGATATTGGTGAAGGAATTGCAGAAGGAGAAATCGTGAAGTGGTTTGTCAAAGAAGGCGACACGATCAATGAAGATGATACTTTGCTAGAAGTTCAAAATGATAAATCAGTTGAAGAAATCCCATCACCAGTAACAGGAACAATCAAAAAAGTAGTAGTGAGTGAAGGAACTGTTGCGAATGTTGGTGATGTATTGGTTGAAATCGATGCACCAGGTCACAATTCAACAGTAACTACAGGTGGCACAGCCGCGTCAACTGAAAAAATCCAAACAGCTACATCTGAATCAGGTACAGTTGTTGAAGCCGCTGATCCGAACAAACGTATTCTTGCAATGCCGTCTGTTCGTCAATTTGCACGTGAAAAAGATGTTGATATTACGCAAGTTACTCCAACTGGAAAAGGTGGACGTATCATAAAAGCGGATATTGAACAATTTGTTTCTGGTGGTGGACAAGCCACAGCTGTGAAAGAAGAAACAGCTACAGTTGCAGCTGCTACACAAACTACTGAGACACAGACAATAACGCCAGCAAAACAAGCCGCACCACAAGCATTTAAATCTACACAAGAAGATCGTGAAACAAGAGAAGCGATGACACCAACACGTAAAGCGATTGCCAAAGCAATGGTAAACAGCAAACAAACAGCGCCACATGTGACTTTACATGACGACGTCGAAGTATCAAAATTATGGGATCATCGTAAGAAATTTAAATCTGTTGCAGCAGAAAATGGTACAAAATTAACATTCTTGCCATATGTTGTGAAAGCACTGACAGCGACAGTCAAAAAATATCCTGTGTTGAATGCTTCTATTGATGATAAAGCACAAGAAATCGTGTATAAACATTACTATAACATTGGTATTGCAACAGATACAGATCATGGTTTATATGTTCCAAACATCAAAGATGCAAATACAAAGAGTATGTTTACAATTGCGGATGAAATCAATGAAAAAGCCGCACAAGCACATGAAGGAAAGCTAGCTGCACAAGATATGCGTGAAGGAACAATCACAATTAGTAATATTGGTTCAGTTGGTGGTGGTTGGTTCACGCCAGTAATCAATCATCCTGAAGTAGCTATTTTAGGTGTCGGTACAATCGCGCAACAACCAGTTGTCAGTGCAGAAGGTGAAATCGTAGTTGGTCGTATGATGAAACTTTCTTTAAGTTTTGATCACCGTATCGTAGATGGTGCAACTGCACAACAAGCAATGAATAATATTAAGCGATTATTAGCAGACCCTGAATTATTATTGATGGAAGGATGATGAAAAAATGGTAGTTGGAGATTTCGCCATTGAGTTAGATACAGTAGTTATTGGTGCAGGCCCTGGTGGGTATGTTGCAGCGATTCGTGCGGCAGAAATGGGACAAAAAGTAGCAGTCATAGAACGTGAATATATTGGTGGAGTTTGCTTAAACGTGGGATGTATCCCGTCGAAAGCACTGATTGCTGCGGGACACCATTATCAAGAATCACTTGATTCATCTATGTTTGGTGTAACAGCTGAAAATGTAACATTAGACTTTTCAAAAACACAAGAATGGAAAGACACGCAAGTTGTAAATAAATTGACAACAGGTGTTGGATTCTTGCTAAAAAAACACAAAGTAGAAATTATTGAAGGTGAAGCTTATTTTGTTGATGAACATACTTTACGTGTGATTCATCCAGATTCAGCACAAACTTATTCTTTCAATAATGCGATTTTAGCTACTGGCTCTCGTCCAATCGAGATTCCAGGATTTAAATTTGGTGGAAGAGTGTTAGATTCAACTGGAGGATTAGCGCTTCCTGAAGTACCGAAGAAGTTTGTGATTATTGGTGGTGGTGTTATTGGTGCAGAACTTGGAGGAGCATATGCCAATCTAGGTGCTGAAGTAACGATTTTAGAAGGTACGCCATCTATTTTGCCAACGTTTGAAAAAGACATGGTGAAACTAGTTACAGATGAGTTTGAGAAAAAAGGAATAACGATTGTTACTTCTGCAATGGCAAAAGAAGCTGTCGATAACGGAGATAGTGTCACAGTCAATTATGAAGTAGACGGTAAGTCAGAGTCTGTGACTGCTGATTATGTCATGGTAACAGTTGGCCGTCGCCCGAATACGGATGAACTTGGCTTAGAACAAGCAGGTGTGGAAGTCGGCGAACGTGGCTTGATCCCTGTAGATAAACAAGGACGTACAAATGTAGAAAATATTTTTGCGATTGGTGATATTGTTCCAGGTGCTGCTTTGGCACATAAAGCAAGCTATGAAGCAAAAATTGCTGCAGAAGCCATTTCAGGGAAGAAAGTAGCTGTAGACTATAAAGCAATGCCGTCTGTTGCGTTTACAGATCCAGAACTTGCAACTGTCGGAATGACTATCGCAGAAGCAAAAGAAGCAGGTATTGATGCGAAAGCCTATAAATTCCCATTCTCAGGTAATGGTCGTGCGTTGTCATTGGGGCAACCGGAAGGATTTATTCGCTTGGTTACAACGCAAGAAGATAATGTTGTTATCGGGGCTCAACTTGGTGGAATCGGAGCGAGCGATATGGTTTCAGAGTTGGCTTTGGCTATTGAGTCAGGAATGAATGCAGAAGATATTTCATTGACGATCCATCCACATCCATCACTTGGGGAAATCGTTATGGATGCATCAGAATTAGCTTTGGGTATGCCAATCCATATTTAATAGAAGAAAATTCAAAATTCAAGATAAGAGGCTAGGCATACTTATGTCAGGGCCTCTTATTTTTTGTCTTTCTTAAAGATATTTTGGCAAAGTATTTTTGCTGTGATACACTTAATCGTGAGTAAAAAGCGTTAGCGGGGTGAAAGTGATGCAAGAATATGAATATCCACTTGACCTAGATTGGTCAACAGACGAAATGGTGACGGTAATGCATATGTGGGATGTTTTAGAACGAGCAAATGAAAAAGGAATCGAGAATGCAGTGTTTATGGATGCGTATCGATCATTTAAGCAAGTAGTAAAGTCGATTGGTGAGGAGAAACGATTAGGCAAAGATTTTGAAAGAGTTTCCGGTTATTCCTTATACCGTACTGTCCAAGAAGCAAAGCAAAATAATAGAAAAATGCTACGAATGAAGGGATGAGTGCATGCAATCACTAGCAAATGAAATAAAAAGTTGGCTGATAGAAGCAGGAGAAATCATCAAAAGACGTCAAGAAAATTATCTAACTGTAACGGAAAAAACCAACCGAAAAGATTTGGTCACAAACATGGACAAGCAAATCCAAGGTTTTTTGATTGAAAAAATAAGACACATTGATCCGACTGCACGAATTTTAGCAGAGGAAGATGGGCGTGATCGATTAGAGGATTTTGCGCATGGTCGCGTGTATGTTATCGACCCAATTGATGGCACCATGAATTTTGTTATGGAATCAGAAAATTTTTGCATTATGTTAGCTGTTTATGAAGAAGGTATCGGAAAACTAGGATTTATTTATGATGTGATGCGAAGTGAGTTGTATTGGGGCGGTCAAAACATGGGAGTTTTCAAGGAAAATGAACAGCTAGAACCGCCAGTAAATAAAAATTTGTCTGAAGGTTTGTTAGGGATAAACGCATATATGTATGGTCATGATGCTTTTAATGCACGGACTATTGGTGACCAAAGTATCGGGATCCGAGTAACTGGCTGTGCAGGTCTTGAATTGATTGCACTACTGAAGGGAAACCGTATTGGTTATTTATCTAAGCTAAGTCCATGGGATTATGCAGCAGGAGCTGTACTCTTAAATGAATTTTCAATGAAATATAGTAATTTCGAAGGTGGTTCACTTGCTTTTCATGGACGAGAATTTTTTGTAGCTGCAACAGCAAATGCGTACAAAGATATAATGGAAATGCTTGACTATGTGAGTGATTAAATAACGTATTATTTTTAAAAAATAGAAAGAAATAATAGCAAAATGAACAAAATTTTATGAATAAACATTAATTTTCTTGAAATTTGAAAACATTTTGCTATATTTCATGAAAAAAATTTGGTATAATAAGCAGTCGAATAAAATTGCCTTGTCATGAATAGATGGTAAGAAAAGGAGAAGTTACATTGAAATATAGAGATGATATCCGTAACGTAGCGATTATCGCCCACGTCGATCACGGAAAAACAACATTAGTTGATGAAATGCTAAAACAATCAGATACATTAGATGCACATACACAATTACAAGAACGTGCAATGGACTCAAATGCATTAGAACAAGAACGTGGAATCACAATTCTTGCAAAAAACACTGCAGTTGACTACCAAGGAACTCGAATCAACATCATGGATACACCTGGACACGCGGATTTCGGTGGTGAAGTAGAACGTATCATGAAAATGGTTGATGGTGTAGTTCTTGTCGTAGATGCTTACGAAGGTACAATGCCTCAAACACGTTTTGTATTGAAAAAAGCATTAGAACAACAATTAACACCAATCGTTGTTGTAAATAAAATTGATAAACCTTCTGCTCGTCCTGAAGAAGTTGTAGACGAAGTATTAGAATTATTTATCGAATTAGGTGCAGATGAAGACCAACTTGAATTCCCAGTTATCTATGCTTCAGCATTGAATGGTACATCAAGCATGTCTGACGATCCTGCAGACCAAGAAAAAACAATGGCACCGATTTTTGATACGATCATCGACCATATCCCAGCTCCAGTAGATAATAGCGATGAACCTTTACAATTCCAAGTATCATTACTTGATTACAATGATTACGTTGGACGTATCGGTATCGGTCGTGTGTTCCGCGGAACAATCAAGGTTGGAGACCAAGTAGCTTTGATTAAATTAGACGGTTCTGTTAAAAAATTCCGTGTAACAAAATTATTCGGTTTCTTTGGTTTGAAACGTTTAGAAATCGACGAAGCAAAAGCTGGAGATTTGATTGCTGTATCTGGTATGGAAGATATCTTTGTTGGTGAAACAGTAACGCCTGTTGACGTACAAGAAGCATTACCAATCCTACACATCGATGAACCAACTTTACAAATGACTTTCTTAGTAAATAACTCACCATTTGCTGGTAAAGAAGGTAAATATATTACTTCACGTAAAATCGAAGAACGTTTAATGGCTGAATTACAAACTGACGTATCTCTACGTGTTGATCCAACAAGCTCTCCTGATGCATGGACAGTTTCTGGTCGTGGGGAATTACATTTATCTATCTTAATCGAAACAATGCGTCGTGAAGGTTATGAATTACAAGTTTCTCGTCCTGAAGTTATCCAAAAAGAAATTGATGGTGTGATTTGTGAACCATTTGAACGTGTACAAATTGATACTCCAGAAGAATACATGGGTAGCGTTATCGAATCATTGAGCCTACGTAAAGGTGAAATGCAAGATATGATCCATAGTGGTAACGGACAAATCCGTTTGATTTTCTTAGTTCCAGCTCGTGGTTTGATTGGTTATTCAACAGACTTCCTTTCAATGACTCGTGGATACGGAATCATGAACCATACATTCGATCAATATCTACCAATGTTCAAAGGTGTAATCGGTGGACGTCACCAAGGTGCGCTTGTTTCTATCGATACAGGTAAAGCGACAACTTATTCAATCATGAGTATTGAAGAACGTGGTACTGTCTTTGTAGAACCTGGTACAGATGTTTATGAAGGTATGATCATTGGTGAAAACAGCCGTGATAATGACTTAACAGTAAATATCACTAAAGCAAAACAAATGACAAACGTTCGTTCTGCAAATAAAGACCAAACTTCTGTTATCAAAAAACCAAAACAATTAACACTTGAAGAATCACTTGGTTTCTTGAATGAAGATGAATATTGTGAAGTAACACCAGAAAATATCCGTCTAAGAAAACAAATCCTAAATAAAAACGAACGTGAAAAAGCTTCTAAAAAGAAAAAATAAGCACGCTTCGTAAATGAGAGCCTCAAAGCATCTTGCTTTGAGGCTTTTTTATCGAATTGTGGAAAAAATAAGAAAATCATACTAAAAAATTGTCTAAAAATAAGCAAAGGACTTTTAAAAGTTTTTTAAAAGGTAATTACAAACAAGGAATGTGTTTCATAAATAGATGTTGTTTCACAAATAAAGATAAGTAGTATAAAGGAGATTGTCCTCGTCTAAAAGTGATGATAGAATGAGCAAGTTGGGAGAGTTGCAAATGAAAGAACTACTAAAAAAATATTTTGGATTTGACTCGTTCCGACCTGGTCAAGAAGAGTTGATTCAAAAATTGATGAATAAGGAAGACGTCTTGGGAATCATGCCGACTGGTGGAGGAAAATCTTTGTGTTACCAATTACCCGCAATGGCGATGACGGGGGTGACAATCGTTGTATCACCACTGATTTCTTTAATGAAAGATCAAGTGGATGCGGCGAATCAACTTGGGCTACCAGCGACTTTCATAAATAGCACGTTGACTTCTCAAGAAACTACCGAACGTTTTAGAGCGCTAAATCAAGGGAAATACAAACTATTATATGTTGCACCTGAGCGCTTTATCATGCCTGATTTTTTATCTATGTTGCGTCAATTATCTGTTGCAGCAATTGCAGTAGATGAAGCACATTGTCTTTCTCAGTGGGGGCATGATTTTCGTCCAAGTTATCTACAAATGGCTGGCACACTGAATATGTGGAATGATCGCCCACCATTGATTGCATTGACCGCGACTGCTACGGTTGCAGTAGCAAAAGATATCAAAACACAGCTAAATATTCCAGCGAATAATCAGGTGCAAACTGGATTTGCTCGTGAGAATCTGACTTTTCAGGTAATCAAAGACCAAAAAAAAGAGCAATATATTTTGGAATATTTGAAAATGAATAAAGGACAATCAGGGATTATTTATGCAGCAACTCGAAAAGAAGTAGAACGATTATATAATTTATATAGCAAACTTGGATTTTCTGTAGGAAAGTATCATGGTGGATTGACGGAAAAACAACGAACACAAATGCAAGAAGATTTTTTATATGACCGCTTACCTTGCATGATTGCGACTAATGCATTTGGTATGGGAATCAACAAAAGCAATGTTCGCTTTGTTATCCATGCACAAATGCCTGGAACAATCGAGGCCTATTATCAAGAAGCTGGTCGTGCTGGCCGAGATGGGCTAGCAAGTGAAGCAATCTTATTATTTGCGCCACAAGATGTACAAATCCAGAAGTTTTTTATTCAGCAGTCACAGCGAACGGATGATCAAAAGATTATTGAATATGAAAAACTAAAAGCAATGACAAAATATGTACATATTGAAAGCTGCTTGCAACAATACATTGTGCATTATTTTGGTGAAAAAATAGTTCCATGTAAAAAATGCGGAAATTGTTTAGATGATCGACTCATTGAAGACGTCACGCGAACAGCACAAATGATTCTTTCGTGTTTAAAAAGGATGGGTGAAACTTACGGCAAGCAAATGGTTGCCAAAGTGCTAGCAGGTTCTAAAGAACAAAAGGTACTGCAAGGACATTTTGAACAACTGAGTACGTATGGTCTAATGAAAGGCCAATCACAAAAAGATATCGTCCAATTTATTGATCATCTGATTTCTGAAGGATGTATTGTTTCTTTACCTGGGGAGTATCCTGTTTTGCAGGTAACAAGTGAAGGAATCGCTGTCTTAAAAGGACAGCAGAAGGTGTACCGTAAGGCGCCTAAAGCAGTTGAAAGATTGATTGAAGATGATGAATTATTTGAAGTATTTCGCTTGCTAAGAACTGATTTAGCAGAGGATGCAGGAGTGCCACCATATGTTATTTTTTCTGATTCAACGTTGAAAGAAATGAGTCAAGTGCAGCCTAAGAATAGGGTTGAATTGCTTCAAATCAAAGGGATTGGTCAAAATAAATTAGATAAGTATGGGGAGCTCTTTTTAGATGCAATCAAGAAGTATGCAGAAAAGACAGTTGATTGATCTGATAAATAAGAGAAATAACATGTAAAACTTAAAAATATTAAGATTTTAAGTAAAAAAGTTTGGAGTTTCCAGAATTTTACGTCTGTAAAATCACAAGTATGCTATAATAATTAAATTAGAATAGGGGGTTGAAGGCAAATGGATTCGCTATCTAAGGAATTTGCACTTGACGTATTAAAAGATGATGCGGAACGTATCAAAATGTTGATCCGTAATCAAGAAAATAGCTTATGCATTTCTCAATGTAAAGCTTTTGAAGAGGTGATAGATACACAGATGTATGGGTTTTCTAGCCAAGTAAATTTTGCAATCAAGATTGGTGTGATTGAGCGCCAAACTGGGCAACAATTACTTAGCAACTTAGAAAAAGAATTGAACCAACTATACAGTGATGTGTACTATGATTCATTCGATCAAAAAGAAACAGGCAAGGAGGAATAGGCTTGCCTAAGAAAACAAGAAAAAGACATTTATTGGATTATAGCATTTTAATTCCTTATCTAGTTCTATGCGTAGTAGGATTACTAATGGTTTACAGCTCTTCTTCGTATCTATTAGTTGAACAGGGATTGAATCCAACTTCGACAGTTATGAACCAGCTGATCTTTTGGATTTTAAGTTTAATTGTTATTGGCTTGATCTATAAAATGAAGATAGATGTTTTGAAAAACCAAAATTTAGTCATGCTTGCCTGTGGCATCATAGCTTTTTTGCTGATTGTAGTTTTGCTTTTTGGACAAGAAATAAACGGGGCAAAAGGTTGGTTAAAAATCGCTGGATTCTCGATCCAACCAGCAGAGTATCTAAAAATCATCATTATTTGGTACTTATCACTTGCTTTATCTACACAGCAAAAGAATATCCAAAATAATCATTTTTGGAAAGCAATAAAAAAACCGCTACTAATTATTTTTGTATTGATTGCTATCGTTGCGATCATGCCCGATTTTGGGAACGCCTCAGTAATGTTTTTACTTGTACTTGTTTTATTACTTGTTAGCGGAGTAAATTACATGTGGTCGTTGATCATTACAGTAGGCGGTGTCGGTCTTAGTGGTTTTATTATTTGGTTGATGGACGTTACAAAAGGTAAAATTTTACCAAGTCGTTTACAATATATCTATAGCCGTTTCTCTAGTTTTAGAAATCCATTCGCAGATGAACTTGATCAAGGGCATCAACTAGTTAATGGCTACTATGCAATGTTCAATGGTGGATTGTTTGGTAGAGGACTAGGAAACAGTATTCAAAAGAAAGGTTTCTTGCAAGAAGCACAAACGGACTTTATCTTTGCAATTGTTGTTGAAGAATTAGGCTTGATTTTGTCACTTGCAATTTTAGGGTTACTTTTGTTTATGGTTGCCCGCATCATATTAGTCGGTATTCGCTCAAAAGATCCATTTAACTCATTGATGTGTATGGGTATCGGAGCAATGTTCTTGATTCAAGTATTCATTAATGTAGGTGGAATAACAGGTGTTATACCTTTGACAGGGATCACTTTCCCATTCTTAAGTCAAGGTGGATCGAGTTTGTTGATGTTATCGATTTGTGTGGGCTTTGTTTTGAATATCAGTGCAGATGAGAAAAAGAAACGTTTAGGGCTTTATCAAAATTAAATGACGTAGGAGTGGTTTGATGAAAAAAGTTTTAGTTGCTAACCGAGGAGAAATTGCAGTACGAGTTTTTCGTGCATGTACAGAATTAGGAATTAAAACTGTGGGTATTTATGCAGAAGAAGATGAGTATTCTGTTCACCGTTTCAAAGCAGATGAAGCGTATCTAATTGGTCAAGGAAAGAAGCCAATCGATGCGTATTTAGATATTGAAGGAATTATTCAAATTGCAAAAATGTGTGGTGCAGATGCCATTCATCCTGGCTATGGACTTTTATCTGAGAACTTGACTTTTGCACGTAGATGTAAAGAAGAAGGTCTGGTGTTTGTAGGCCCCGAGTTACATCACTTGGATATCTTCGGAGATAAAATCAAGGCAAAAGCAGCAGCAGAAGCAGCAGGAATCGCTTCTATACCTGGGTCAGATGGACCTGTAGAAACAGTAGCTGAAGTACTTGAGTTTGGGTCTACGCATGGCTATCCAATCATGATCAAAGCAGCCTTAGGTGGTGGCGGTCGTGGTATGCGCGTGGCTCATGATGAAGTACAAGCGAAAGAAGGCTACGAACGTGCAAAGAGCGAAGCAAAAGCAGCTTTTGGTAGCGATGAAGTGTATGTAGAGAAATACATCTCAAATCCTAAACATATTGAAGTACAAATTCTAGGAGATACGCACGGCAACGTGATCCATTTATTTGAACGTGATTGCTCTGTCCAACGTCGCCATCAGAAAGTTATCGAAGTAGCGCCTTGTGTGTCAATGAATGATGAACAACGCGAAGAAATTTGCCAAGCAGCAGTAAAATTAATGAAACACGTTGATTACGTGAATGCAGGCACAGTAGAGTTCTTAGTTGAAGGTGACCACTTCTATTTCATAGAAGTAAATCCGCGTGTACAAGTGGAACATACCATTACTGAAATGATTACAGATGTGGATATCGTTACAACGCAATTGCTGATTGCACAAGGAAAAGATCTACATCAAGAAATTGGGATTCCTTCTCAAGCAGATATCCATTACAAAGGTTCTGCAATCCAATGTCGTGTAACAACAGAGGATCCATTAAACCATTTCCTACCTGACACAGGAAAAATCGACACATATCGTTCACCAGGTGGCTTTGGTGTACGCCTAGATGTAGGAAATGCGTACTCTGGCTATGTTGTGACACCGTATTTTGACTCATTATTAGTAAAAGTATGTACACATGCAGCCGATTTTGAGACAGCTATCCAAAAAATGGAACGTTGTCTGCAAGAATTCCGTATTCGTGGTGTGAAAACAAATATTCCATTTATGCTAAATGTAATCAGACATCCTGAATTTCAATCTGGGCTTTCAAAGACAACATTCATTGATAATACACCGGAGCTATTTCAATTTCCTCGTTTACGAGATCGTGGGAATAAGACAATGCGCTACATTGGTGAAATCACAGTGAATGGATTTCCAGGTATCGAGAAAGAAGAAAAACGTTATTTTGATGCGCCTCGTATGCCAAAGGATCTTATATTGAAACCAAACTACCAAACAGCTAAAAATGTTTTAGAAGAACAAGGATCAGACGCAGTGGTTCAATGGATCAAGGCACAAGAAAACTTATTGTTAACAGACACGACCTTCAGGGATGCTCATCAAAGTCTGCTGGCAACTCGGGTTCGTACACAAGATTTTAAAGCAATCGCACAGATGACGGGCGAAGGATTACCTGAACTTTTTTCAAGTGAAATGTGGGGAGGCGCAACATTTGACGTTGCTTACCGTTTCTTAAATGAAAATCCTTGGGAACGTTTAAGAAAAATTCGTAAATTAATGCCAAATACATTACTTCAAATGCTCTTTAGAGGGTCAAATGCAGTTGGTTATTCTAATTATCCTGACAATGTTATTGCTGAATTTATAAAAGAAGCGGCAGCGCAAGGAATTGATGTGTTCCGAATCTTTGATAGTTTGAACTGGATACCACAGATGGAGAAAAGTATTCAAGAAGTACGTGATACAGGGAAAATTGCTGAAGCAAACATTTGTTATACTGGGGATAACAATTATCCTAGTCGTGAAAAAAATAATGTTGAGAAATATAAAGATATGGCGAATGAATTAGAAAAAGCCGCCGAACACATCAATGCAATCAAGCATATGGCGAGCTTATTGAAACCTAAAGATGACTATCGTTTGATCAGTGAACTAAAAGAAACTGTGGAATTACCATTTCATTTGCACACGCATGATACGAGTGGGAATGGTATCATCACATATTCTGATGCAAGTAAAGCTGGCGTTGATATTGTAGATGTTGCAATGAGCGCTATGAGTGGCAATACAAGTCAACCAAGCATGAATAGATTATATTATGCGTTAGTCAATGGACCTAGATTACCAGAAATCAATATTGATAACGCACAGCAATTGAATCA
>JBKEDT010000066.1:0-43538 GCA_047975565.1 Enterococcus sp.
TCAATTACACCACATACACGTTTTGAAGCAGAAATCTATGTATTGACTAAAGAAGAAGGCGGACGTCATACACCATTCTTTGATAACTATCGTCCACAATTCTACTTCCGTACAACAGATGTAACAGGTACAATCAAATTACCAGAAGGTACTGAAATGGTTATGCCTGGCGATAATGTAACAATCGATGTTGATTTGATCCACCCAATCGCTGTCGAAAACGGAACAACTTTCTCTATTCGTGAAGGTGGACGTACAGTAGGTTCAGGTATCGTTTCAAAAATCGAAGCTTAATTTTAAGAAGCAAAAAACTTGGGATGTTTAGATGTCCCAAGTTTTTTTATTTTATATAATAAAGTATCAGTCTGATTCATTTTAAGAACCTTTTACTAGTAAAGAGGGTTCTTTTTTTGCAGCTGTTTCTTTGGTCATTTGGACAGGAGCATTATCAATAATCAGCAAAGCAGCCATGACATACGCAATCCAACTTTTTCTTGAATAAAGTGTGTAACGAGAGACCCAATTCGTAGCATATTTTTCTTTGTAATCACGAAGCCCTTGGAAAGAGTAGAAGTGTGATCCAAATTGATAAACAAGATAAGCGATTCGTTCTTGAAAGAAACTTTTCTTTGAAGTACCAACATTTGCTAAAGGAGCCATGCCTAGATTAAATGATGTAAATCCTTGCTGTTTCATATACTCAAATAAGTGGATGAATAAATAATCCATAGTTCCAGAGGGGGCATTTTCTGTATCGTAGCGCATCAAATCAATGGAACCTTGCGCATGATTTGTATAGGTAGGCATGAAATTAGCAAATGCGATAATTTCATTCTCACTATCTCTGATTACAGCAATCGGGGCACGTTGTAAGTAGTCTTCAGAGAAAAATCCCAATGAAAAACCTTTTTCCTTTCGGCCATGTAACCATGTATCAGAAATCTGTTGTAATTCGTAAAGTGTATTCGAATCAAAGGGAGGGGTCAATACTTCAAATCTATAGCCTTCTTTTGTAAAGCGATTCACGATAGCACGTGTTCCCTTCATTTTCTTTCCAGAAGTTGTAAATGTTGAAAGACAAACATGTGCTTCTTCCCCCATTTTGATAAAATCATACCCAAATTCATGAAGAATCATGACGATTTCTTCACTGACCTCGTAAAACACAGGCGTAAATCCTAAACGATCTGTATGTGCAATGAATGCTTCGATCGCATTTGGGAAGTCTTCGGGATTTCCTGAAGGGTCTCCCATAACAACACACTTATTATTGTGGGAAGCAAATTGTAGAAATACCGTGTCTTCTTGCGCATTTGAATAGAAAAACACTCGTTTATCTTTTAAAAAGACCAATTGACTATCTGCATTTCCTCCGTATGTCATTAAAATACGATTCACTCGTGCTTCATCAAAAGATTGTCCAGGTTGTAGTTTTTTTCCTTGAAGAAAGCGAACAAATAAGATGATAAAAAAACTAACGATCAAAATCGCAATCAAACCGGAAAACCAGATTTTTTCTGAAGGAAATAAGAAAAACTCTGAAAAATAATGATGATGATGTGGATGTGGGTGGTGTGGCAAATTGTACATACCAATAATGATATACAAAATGGAGAGTGCACCAAATAATAATCCATCAATCGTTAACCATTCCCATGAATAAACCAGTTGTTCTCGGAAAAGTTCACTTTTTGATAAAGCAATTGCTACAATCAAAATGGCTAATAAAATTAAGGTAGAGATGGTCAATCCAGTAATAAATAGATAAATGAGCGTAATGCTGATAAGCACGATTGTGGGCGTATAGGCACGCTTTACACGAGCAGCAATTCCTCGACCCATGATCATCAATAAAAATCCTAGTAAAATGCTGGGAAATTCACTAATCAACCGAACGTTCAGCGGATTGAGATGTCGTAGCCAAGAGAACTTGATAAATGCTTCGGGAATCGTTGCAGAAAGCAAAAGCATGATTCCGGAAAAGTAAAGAAGAAAGACAACGAGTTTATGGGCAAATTCCGTTAGTAACTCACGAGGAACGCCGTCGTAACGTTGATCGATCGAGGCACCGATGTTTTTAATGAAGAAGATTCCACCGATGAAGAATGGGATAATATAGTAAAAGATACGGTACAGCAAAATCCAAGCAACTACAGTTTCTTTAGGAATACCAATTGACGCTAGTCCCAAAATCATCATCACGTCAAAACTTCCTAATTCACCTGGAATCATTGAGACGATTCCGATGACTGAGGCTGCAATAAATAAAGGGAGTACTTGTGTGAAATGAAAAGAAATGCCCATAAGTGCGCCAATTGAAAAGAAGCTGAATAAAACACCCGTCCATTCTAGAAAAGATACAGCAACTAATTGCATACGCATGCCTCTGTCTAGACCACCCAGCAAGCCAGTTTTTCGAAGACTAGTTAGAATCAATAGAATAGGAAAGTAAAGACCTCCACCAATCAACCAGATCCAGTACTGTTGAACGTATGCGCCTGTTGAATCAAATAAAAGAATAAAAAATGCGCTAAGACTGTAAATCGATAGCCCCGACATTAAGAAAAAAAGAATTTTTGATAAAGCGTGTATCACTTGTTTGTTCTCATTACCTCGTCCATAAAGCTCGGACCGCAATCCAATACTGACAAGACCACCAAAACCTGCAATATTATTAATTGTGTTGATCAACCAACTTGTTTCAAACAAATAACGTTTTGAGGGAGTATTCCCAAGCAAACGATTTAAGAGAATGTCGTAGCCAATCATTGGGACAACAGAGACCAGACCAATAATCAACATCAAACTTATTTTCCAGACGGGAACATTTTTTAAGATACTTTCTAGTTGCTGAAAAGAAATTGTCTTTCCGATTGCTAGTACTTCAGCTAATACGATGACGAGAACGGAAGCTAAGAAAATCGTTTTAAAAAAACCAGAATGTTTCTTTAACCAATCAAACCATGTTTTCATTTTATTTAGTACACCTCATTTAAAAAATTTAAGACTTCTTGATTGAATCGTTCAGGATTTTTTCGAGCGAATTGATGTCCTTGCCCATTGATCAGGATAAAGGAACTCTTTTGAATTGTTCTTGCTAGAAATAAAGAGTGACTAAGTTTAATGACATCACAGCGCCCAACTAAAATAAGTGTCGGACAAGTAAGGGTAGCGAGATCCTGCTCAGTTATTCCAATATCATGGAGTAGCAAATCAACGATGGGAAGAAATCTACTGCATTTTTTGGAGAAAAAACATCCAAGAAAAACCAGAAAATATTCTATTTTACTTTCTAAACGCCCCAATAGACGTACACCTTTGAAAAAAAGATTTCCAGAATTTAAAATCAACCGATTGACTTTTTCTGGGTACAAAACAGCAAAAGTCATTGCGAGATTTGCCCCATCACTAAAGCCTAATAAATTTGCTTTATTAATTGATTCAACTTCCATAATTGTTTGTAAATCTTCAGCAAGTAGCCGAAAAGACAGTTCAGGACTGTGGTTGGTTGAATACCCATGTCCTCGACTATCTACGATATAGACAGTATAATATTTTTCAAATGTAGCGATTTGTTTAGAAAAAAAACGACCATTGCCACCATTTCCATGAAGTAAAAACAATGGAAAACCTTGCCCTCGTTTTTCAAAATAAATTTCGCTACCATCCGTCATTTGGATCCGACGTATTATCGAGTTCATTAAAATCACCTACTTATCTTTAAGTATAGGTCATTTTTTTTATAGAGAAAAATCAATTGACATCGAATCAACGATCAATTTCGTAAGGTGCGCTATTGCTTAAAAGTTTGTTTTTTTGTTAAAGCGTGGGAACATTGTTATATAAGTAATAGCTAATAAATACAAGAAATAGTAAGATAATAAAGAAGACGAGAAGTTTGGATGGATGCGAATGAAAAAAGAACAAAAAAAATTCCGTTGGGTTCGTCGTATCTTACTGTGCATACTTACTATCGGAGTTGTTGGAGTAGCTATTTTGCTTGGAAGAACCTATAGCCAAGCGAAAAAAGTAGATTCTTACCAAAGTGAAATAACAACTGCATTAAAGAAATACGATATGGAAAAGTATGAATCATTAGTAAAGGGAATCATTTTAACGGAATCGAAGGGCGTAGGAACTGATTTGATGCAGAGTTCCGAAAGCTTACACGGAGAACAAAATAAGATCAAAACCACTGCTAAAAGTATCGATCAAGGCGTATATTACCTTTCAACCATGATCAAAAAAGCAAAAGAAAATGACTGTGATCTGTGGACTGCAGTACAAGCATACAATTATGGTGAAGACTATATTTCCTATGTCAAAAAACATGGGGAGAAAACAACTATAGAACTTGCAGAGGCGTACTCGAAAGATGTTCTTGGTCCAATTCTTGGAAATGACGATGAAACAACCTATCGTTACTATAGAATTGAAGCCCTTCTATATAATGGTGGCTATCTCTACCATAATGGTGGGAACATGTTCTATGCAGATATTGTAGAATTTAATACAAAAATTATGTCGACTTTCGACTCAATCTTTTCTTGAGTTGAAAGTTTTTCTAGTCAAGAGCTCATTTTTTCAAAATGGTTCAAAAAACGATGGGCGGATTGACGGAAAAACAGGTTGTTTTCTCTAAAAGAAAACGATAGACTTAAATTTGTAACTATTAGTGAAAGTTGGAGAGAGATGGAAAATAAACAAACGTTTGGTTTAACAGAAAAGGAAGTTACTGAAAAAAAGTTAGCAGGTCAACAAAATAATTATCAAGAGGATGCATCAAAGTCAACTCGACAAATCTTCAGCGATAATATTTTGACCTTGTTCAACTTTTTAAACTTTGGTATTGGGCTATGTTTGCTACTTGTTGGCGCATTCTCAAATATGGTCTACTTAGCAATCATCGTAATGAATATTGTGATTGGTATTTATCAAGAGATTCATGCAAGAAATCTCGTTAAAAAATTATCAATCGTATCACAAGCAGATGCAAAAGTGATTCGTGAAGGGAAAGAACAACGCATCGCGACTACAGAACTTGTTTTAGGTGACATGGTATCTATTGGCGCAGGTGAACAAGTTCCTGCTGATATGCGTGTAGTTAGTGGTTATGCGGAAGTAAACGAAGCGCTACTTACTGGTGAATCAGACTTGATTATTAAAGAAAAAGATGCGGAGTTACTTTCAGGAAGTTATTTAACAAGTGGCGCAACGATTGCAGAAGTTATTCGAGTAGGTGCTGATAACTATGCAGTAAAATTAGCGGACGAAGCGAAAGAACACAAACCATTGAACTCGGAACTGGTAAATTCGATTCGAAAAGTATCAAAATTTACAAGCTATGTAATCATCCCTCTAGGAATCATCTTATTCTTGGAAGCATTATTTATTCGTGACACGTCGATCACGCTGTCTGTTATTGCGTCTGCAGCGGCACTACTGGGGATGTTACCCAAAGGTTTAGTCCTACTTATTAGTATTGCATTGACTACAGGTGTCACTAAACTAGCTAAAAAGCGGATTCTAGTTCAAGATATGTATGCAATCGAAACACTAGCACACGTGGATACATTATGTTTAGATAAGACAGGGACGATTACTCAAGGCAAGATGAGTGTACAACATGTAGAAGTGATTGATCCAACCTATGAAAAAGAAGTTGCTGCTATCATTGGTACGTACTTAGCAGAAAGTAGTGACAACAATATAACGATGCAAGCGTTACGTGCACACTTTGATGTATCGAACCGTTATACTGTTACAGAAAAACTAGCCTTTTCATCCGACCGTAAATGGAGTTCGATGGAATTTCCAGAGTTAGGTACAGTCTATCTTGGTGCACCTGAACGATTGGTATCTGAAGATCGTTTACCAGCACGTTTACAAGAAGCACAAGCAAACGGCTACCGTGTATTGTTGCTTGGTATTGCACCAGGTCAATCTATGGAAGAAACAAGACATGCTGTTGTTGAACCAGTTGCTTTATTTGAAATTGATGATCCTATTCGAAACAATGCACAAGAAACGTTGGCTTATTTGCATGATGAAGGTGTAGATTTGAAAGTGATTTCGGGTGATAACCCATTTACAGTATCAAATATCGCGCGTCGTGCAGGATTGCCTAACTATGATAAATATATTGATTTATCTACATTGACGGAAGAACAAGAAGTTCGTGAAGCAACACATCAATATTCTGTTTTTGGTCGAGTAAGCCCGCAACAAAAGAAATTGTTAGTAAATGAATTACAGGCAAGTGGACGAACTGTTGCAATGACTGGTGATGGCGTAAATGATGTATTAGCCTTAAGAGAAGCTGATTGTAGTATTGCTATGGCAGAAGGAGATAGCGCAACTCGACAAATCTCCAACTTAGTTTTGTTAGACTCAGACTTTACAACTTTACCAGAAGTATTGTTTGAAGGACGACGTGTCGTAAATAATGTAACTAAGGTTTCTGGCGTTTTCTTCATTAAGACGATTTATTCATTTATTTTATCAATTTTATGTGCAGTAACAGCTATTGGCTTCCCATTTATTCCGATTCAAATCACATTGATCGACTTGGCAATCGAAGGATATCCTTCTTTCTTCCTATCTTTTGAACAGGATAAACGAAAAGTTACCTATCGTTATCTACCAACGGCATTAATCAGTGCCTTGCCAAATGCAGTCTTAGTTGTGTTAAATGTTGTTGCTGTTTATATCTTAGGCAAATCAACAACTTGGACACAAATGGAAACGACGACGTTGATGTACTATTTATTGATTGGTATCAGTTGTATGGCTGTTGTAAAAGCATGTTACCCATTTAACCCATTACGAATCTTTTTAGCTTGTACTACAGTTGTGGGAATATATGTTGCTGCAATGCTCTTCCATGGCTTCCTTGAAGTGAACTTGGGATTACAAGGTGGTACATTACCATTCTTCTTGGTGTTTATGTGTGTCAACATTGCGTTACGTCTCTTGTACTGGCGTTTAGACTGTCACAACGGGCTTTTGCGTAAGTTCCATCAGAATAAAACTGAAAATAAAAAGTTATTAAATGCATAGTACTTGAAAAAGAATAAGAGTATGATACAATAACGATGTATAATTGTGTCCTTTAGAAATCGCGCTGATGAAGATTAGTGCGATTTTTTACCGGTTCGTGTTTATACCTCAAATGAAGTGAATGGAGGTGAGTGAAATGGCACAGCGGATTCCACAAGAAGTGATTGAATCAGTCAGAAGTAAGACGAATATCGTTGATGTGATTGGTCAATATGTCCAACTTAAAAAATCCGGTAAGAATTATTTAGGACTTTGCCCATTTCACGAAGAACGGACACCGTCGTTTTCAGTTGCGGAAGACAAACAAATTTTTCACTGCTTTGGCTGTGGAAAGGGTGGGAATGTCTTTACCTTTTTACAAGAACTAGAAGGACTTTCCTTTCCAGAATCAGTAATCAAGGTTGCTGAATTGGAAAATCTTCAAGTTGCAGATGAATGGCGAGAACAAAGCAACTCTTTTTCTAAGCAAGCGTCACCAAATGCAAAACTAATCAATGCACATGAAAAATCGGCAGAAGTCTTTCATCATATTTTGATACATACAAAAATTGGTGAACCAGCACTCGATTATTTACTGAAACGTGGGCTTACGATGGAGTTGATTGAATCATTCAACATTGGATTTGCACCAAATGAACGTGATTTTTTGGTCCAAATTTTACGTAATGAATCATTTGATGATACGATTTTACGTGAATCTGGATTGATGATTGAACGTGAAGATGGTAGGATCGTTGATCGCTTTTACCAACGGATCATGTTTCCGATTCGAAATCCTCAAGGGCAAACAATAGGCTTTTCAGGAAGACTATTACCGTTGGGAGAGAATTCGGGAAAGGAGCAACCAAAATATCTGAATAGTCCAGAGACAGTGCTCTTTAATAAGCGACAGGTACTTTTTAATTTAGATAAAGCAAGAAGTACGATACGCAAGAATGGCGAAGTAATCCTTTTTGAAGGGTTTATGGATGTTATTGCTGCGTCGCAAGCAGGTGTCACGAATGGTATTGCCTCAATGGGAACCAGCTTGACCAATCAACAGATTCAACAAATCGAACGATTGACGAAACAATTAGTTTTTTGCTATGATGGCGACCAAGCTGGACGGCAAGCAACGAATCGTGGTATCGAATTGTTGCAAGAAGATAGTCGGTTGGAACTTTCAATTGTCCAGATTCCTGAGAAATTAGATCCAGATGAATATTTACGAAAATATGGTGCTGAATCTTTTTCTGAATTGCTCTTGCATGGACGAAGTACAGTGTTTACTTTTAAAGCCACTTACTTGAAGCAAGACAGAAATTTACAAAATGAAAAAGAAAAACTTAAATACCTAGAAGAAGTATTAAATGAACTAAATAAGGTCGTTTCGCCAATTGAAAAAGACCTGTATTTAACGCAACTAGCAAATGAATTTGAAGTTAGCCGCGAAACATTACAACAACAACTCCGCGAAATGAGAAGAAATCAGCCGCGAAATTCAGGTACTGTTAACATACAGAACAAACCTGAAACGATGCAATCTATTCCACAAAAACGGATGTTGACACAAGTAGAAAAAGCTGAAAGAATATTACTTTATCGTATTTTTCAAGAATCAGCTGTACGTAGCTCATTGAAAGAAATGAGTTTTCAATTTATACATGATGAGTATGCCGAGATTTATTTTTTATTTGACGCATTCATGTCGCAACACGAAGGATTCAACCTTGCAGATTTCTTAGACTTCTTGCAAGATAATCAATTACGGCAAACGGTTGTTGATATTGCTTATTTACGGATAACTGCAGAAAGTACACCGCGAGAGATTCAAGACTTAGTGAGGGTTATTGGTCAGTCTGGATTAGTTGAAGAAATTAAAAAGAAAAAATTACTGCAACAAGAAGCCAGTCGTACCGGAAATCGTCAATTAGAATTGGAACTAGCAATTGAAATCGTTGATTTAACCAGAAAGTTAAAACAAGCCAAATAGCTACTTTAAGGGGGCCTTCTTTTATGGCAAAGGAAACATTAGATAAGAAAAAATATAATACAGCAGTGGCAGCGTTTATTAAGGAAAATAAACCAAAAGGTCAAGTTGTCTATGACGAATTATCAGATAAACTAGCAACACCATTTACATTAGATGCTGACCAAATGGATAAACTAATCCAAAAAGTTGAAGATGCTGGAATCAGTGTTGTCGATGAAAATGGTGAACCATCTGTTCATAGCTTAAAGAGCAATGAAAAAAAAGCAGAAGAAGCCCAGAAGGAAGATTTATCTGCCCCAAAAGGAATCAAAATCAATGATCCTGTTCGGATGTATCTAAAAGAAATCGGACGTGTTTCTTTATTAACTGCGGAACAAGAAGTTGCATTAGCTTTGAAAATCGAAGAAGGCGATCAAGAAGCAAAACAACGTTTAGCAGAAGCAAATTTACGTTTGGTTGTAAGTATCGCAAAACGCTATGTCGGTCGTGGTATGCAATTCTTAGACTTGATTCAAGAAGGTAATATGGGCTTGATGAAAGCTGTTGAAAAATTTGATTACCGTAAAGGATTTAAATTTTCAACCTATGCAACATGGTGGATTCGTCAAGCAATCACTCGTGCGATTGCTGACCAAGCACGTACGATTCGTATCCCAGTTCATATGGTTGAAACAATCAACAAGTTGATTCGTATCCAACGTCAACTACTTCAGGACTTAGGTCGCGAACCTACACCAGAAGAAATCGGTGCGGAGATGGATCTTCCAACAGAAAAAGTCCGTGAAATCCTAAAAATCGCGCAAGAGCCTGTATCTTTAGAAACGCCGATCGGTGAAGAAGATGACTCACACTTAGGTGATTTTATTGAAGACCAAGAAGCAACAAGTCCTGCAGAACATGCTGCGTATGAATTATTAAAAGAACAACTTGAAGATGTTTTGGACACACTGACAGATCGTGAAGAAAACGTGCTACGTTTACGTTTTGGTCTAGATGACGGTCGTACAAGAACACTTGAAGAAGTTGGGAAAGTATTTGGTGTAACACGTGAACGTATTCGTCAAATCGAAGCCAAAGCATTACGTAAATTACGCCATCCATCACGTTCAAAACAATTAAAAGACTTTTTAGAATAAAGAGTAAAACGAACTCTTGCAATCCTTTATGGTTGCAAGAGTTTTTTTAATTTATCTTGGCTGAATTGGTTCAATGAGAAACTTATTTTTAATCAAATAGTAAAGTCCAGACTATTGGCTATAGATGAATAATGTGATAGATTAAGTACTGGTATAGAATTTAAAAAAATACACATACTTAGTAAAAAGGAGCCAGGCAAAGAGTGAAAAAAGAGTGCCCAAGTTGCAAATCAAAAATTGATAAGAATCTGGTGATTTGTCCAAATTGTGGCTTTCATTTTGATACTTCGGTTGAGGTTAAGCAAGACGAAACAAAAGAATCTGTTCAGGATGGTTTACATGAAAATGATGAAATCGAGTGGGCAGAATTACGTGATGTTTCCTTAGAATCTGTAATGGAGATGTTTAAAAATAACGAAGATGAGCCGGCAGAGTCAACTGAACTAGAGGAAGACTCTTCAATTGAAAAGAAAATGAATGACACACCAAAAACTGATGTGATGAAGAACAATGATGAAAGTCAAGAAGAAAAAGATGACATTAAAGAATTCTCAGCAGAAGTAGAAAACCCATTACTTGCTGCATATATACAAGCACATAAAGAAAATGCAGATAGTCAGGCAGAAAGTCACTTTCAGGAGTTAGTGGCAAAACTGCGTAATCCTAGTTTGGATGTTTCAAAAGACATGGATGAAGTATTTGAGAAGGCTGAAGAGCAAGAAGATACAGAACAAACAATGGTTGAATCGGATAAAAAAGACTCAACTGAGGAAGCTAAACCTTTGGCAGAAGAAAAGAAAGAAGAAGCAGAGCCAATACTTCCTGTAGTATCAGTCACAGAAGAAAAGCTATCAGCTAAAGAAGAAAACAAAGAAATCGTTTCAGAAAAAAGTGCACCAGAAACGAAAGCCACAAATGAGAATATTTCTGAAACAGTAGTCACAAAAAAAACAGAAGAGAAAGTAGCGCAAGGGAAAGTTCCTAAACAAGCAGATCGTACTGCTTCAAAAGTAAATGATGGAGAACCTAGCGAAGAAGTACCTGTAGAAAACCCAATAGAAAAAAAAGCTTCGAAAGTTACCGATGATGTGAAGAAGCAAGAAAATCTATCGAATATCTCTTCTGATAATGAAGAACAAAAAATAATGAAACAAGCAAAGACTAAATCAAAAGCTGAGAAACAATTATCTACAGAGAAGGCTGAAAAACTTGACTCTGTAAATGAAAATAAAGAAAACTCAAATGAAGAAAAAGTCGTCATCAAACAAGAAACAGAAAATAAGCAACCAAAAGAATCTTCAAAAGTAAATCAAGAAAAACAGAAACCCAAAGCTGAAGAGCAGAAGTCCGAAACACTCTCTTCTGTAGCGAAGGTAGCAGCAGGAGTAGCAACTGCAGCAGCTGTCTCTGAAATAAGTCCAGAACCAAAAACTAGCACGAAGTCGGCAGGTGTTCCTACTGAACAGCCAAAGGTGAAAAAGAAACATCATTCGTCTGGTAAGAAAAAGAATGCACAAAAGCAAGCGAAAAAGGCTGCGGATAAAAATAGAGTAGAACCAGCAACAACTGAAGTCGAGAAACAATCTGTTCCGAAAAACAGCCAGAAAGTTATTGCTCAAGAAGCAAACAAAGCAACAACTAAAGAATCGCTTGAAAATAAAAAGGCGACAACTCAAGAGGAAGAACCCAAAAAAGTAGAACCAATAAAAAATAAGCAGGCATCTAAATCAAAAGAAAAACCAAAACGTAAAAAGACGCCTTATCTTGCACTAGCGGCTATACTCTTATTTGTAGGTGGAGGATGGTTTATTTATGAGAATCATCAAAAAGAAGTAGAAGCCCAAAGAGTTGCTGAAGTAGAAAAGAAACAGGAAAAAATCAAGGAATTAACTACACAAATCGATGCATATTACACAGATGGTACGCAAGAGTATATCAAACCTAATATGCTTTCACAGGATTTACTTGATTTAAAACCTAAAATCGACAAATTAAAAGGTGAATCTGGTTATAAAAAGTTACTAGAAAAATATGAAGAAACAAATAAAAAACTAGCAATTACTGAGCAAATTGATGATTTGTTCAAAGAGCCGATACTGAATGGAGATACATTACAAAGTAACGCTGTTTTGAAGAATGATCAAAAAGTAGTTCCGATTTCAGTAGATAGTGAGACTGGATTTGGTAAATTAATCAATCAAGCACAGGATGAAGCAACGGAACAATACACGAAATTGCAAGATGCTAAAATAAAAACAGCTGTTGTTTATAAGGATGGTAACGTTCAAGATAAAGCGACTAGAGCGCAATATACTGCGGCAAAAACAGCTGTTGACAAAATTGCTAATAAGGATTTAGCGAAGCCACTGCAAGATGGATTAAAAAAAGTTTCTGATACCTTAACGAAAGAAGAAGAAGCAAAAAAGAAGGCTGAAGAAGAAAAAGCTGCAAAAGAAAAAGCAGAAAAAGAAAAAGCCGAGGCAGAAGCAGCACAACAAGCAGCAGCACAGGCAGCCGCTGAAAAGAAAGCTGCAGAAGAACAAGCGGCTAAAGTTGCAGTGGCAACTACTACAACAAGTAGTTCAACAAGTAGCGCAAATCAACCCATTCTTTCCACGAATGCAAGTGATGTAGCTGATACAACAAATATTGCTTGGACTTGGGCATCCGGTGTAAAAGAAAGTGTAATTGCAACCTGTATCCAACGTGGCTATATTACAGAAGGAAACTATACATTAGAAAAGGTAAAAATAGAGAATGGTGAAGGTTATTATAATCTATATGCAACAAATAATACGTCTGAATTAACAAAAGACATAGGTGCAAGTGGGTTTCCATTTTATATTGTAACGATTAACTGTAAAACTGGCTGGTTTGGCGGTAATGGACCAAATTAGTAGGAGACCGTTCAAGAGTTTCTTGAACGGTCTATATTTTTAAAACATTTTTTGAAGAAATGTAGGATACATCTATGGTATAGTAATGAAGCAGATGGAAAAGTAGAGGAGAATAGATAAATGAATCATTTAATGGCAACAATTATTACAGGATTGATTATTGATGAGAATGACGACAATTATTATATCCAAAAAGATGGGGTTACCTTTGGCTTATCGAAATCAGAAGGAGAACACCACTTAGGCGAAGCGGTAGAAGGATTTGTTTACCAAAATCAAAAGCATGAGAATCGAATGACAACAGTTATTCCTAAGAGTCGTCAGGGACATTATGCATTTGGAACAGTCGTAGGTACTCGAAGAGACTTAGGGGCATTTATCGATATTGGTTTACCAGATAAAGAAGTTGTTTTATCTTTGGATGAATTACCAACGCTTCATGAGTTATGGCCCAAAAAAGGAGATCGTCTAATGGTTGCATTGCGTGTAGATGCAAAAGATCGTATTTGGGCAACCTTAGCAGAAGAAAAGATTTTCCGCGCGTTAAGTAAAAAAGGACATGAAGAAATGAAGAACGAAGACATCAGCGGAAATGTATACCGATTAAAATTAGCAGGAACATATGTATTAACAGAGGATTACTATGAAGCCTTTATTCATCCTTCTGAACGCTTTAATGAGCCTAGACTAGGTGAACAAGTGAAAGGACGCGTGATTGGCATTCGCCCAGATGGTGTATTAAATATCTCCTTAAAACCGCGTGCACATGAAGCGATTGGGGATGATGCCCAGATGATCCTTGCGGTATTAGAACGTTCTTCAGAAGGAAAAATTCCTTTTACGGATAAATCTGAACCAGACGCGATCAAAGAAACTTTTGGAATCAGCAAAGGCGCATTTAAGCGTGCAATCGGTAACTTATTAAAACAACGATTAATTGAACAAAAAGATGGCTATACGTATTTGAAAAAATAAATCTAATTGAGAATAACTTGCATGTTTCTCGTTTCTATTTTATAATTACTTTAAATTAAAACGATTATTAACTTTTTTATTTATAATAATTATAAATAGATGGATTTGAGGAGAGTTCTATGAATGCAGTATTAGCGCTAAAAAAAACAAAACAGCAGTTACATGAATCTGGGTTTAAATTAACTCCTCAGCGAGAGGCAACCGTGCTGGTCCTGCTAGAAAATGAGAAAGATCATCTTTCTGCAGAAGAGATTTTCTTTTTAGTAAAGAAAAAAAGTCCAGAGATTGGGTTAGCTACGGTGTATAGAACATTAGAAATTTTGACAGAATTAAAAATCATCGATAAAGTCAGTTTCAACGATGGAGTAGCACGCTATGATCTGCGTAAAGAGGGAGCAAAACATTTTCATCATCATCTTCTTTGTCTAGAGTGTGGAAATATCGAAGAAGTTGAAGAAGATTTGTTAACGGAAGTTGAACAAGTTGTTGAACAACGGTATAACTTTTTAGTCAAAGATCACCGATTGACCTTTCACGGAATTTGTGAAGCATGTAGTAAAAAAAACAAAGTGCAGTAGACGTTGGGGCAAGAATAGTGTACTTCAACGAGTAAGCGAACAATCTCGGAATTTGCTCTTTAAAATTTTGAGATTGTTCGCTTATTTCCACGAAAAAATTTCTGACATTCGTAAAGAGGAGCTGAGTCATTTTATGTCTCATCCTCTTTTTTCTCATGAGAATAGATGAATTAAACTATCGAAAATAAGCAGCATCTGATATGATAGAATTGCATAAGGTGGGATCAATAATGGAAGAAGAGATTGTAGAATATCTACATTATCTAAATATAGAACGTGGGCTATCTGAAAATACAAGAAAAAGTTATGAACGAGATCTGATGCAATATGTTGCATTTTTAAAGAAGCAAAAAATTACAACTTGGCAAGATGTTGAGCGTTATACAGTTATTCAGTTTCTGGAAGAGCTGCATACGCAAAATAAAGCAACTGCTACAGTTACAAGGATGATCACAAGTCTACGACGCTTCCATCAGTTTTTGAGGCAAGAACGTTATACAGATCATGATCCAATGCAACATATTGATACGCCCAAAAAAGAACAAAAATTACCAAGTACACTTTCGTTAGAGGAGGTCGAACGATTACTGGAGACGCCAGACACCTCTAAACTTTTAGGTATTCGCGATCGTGCTATTTTGGAAGTTATGTACGCTACTGGAATGCGTGTAAGTGAATTGATTGGCTTGAAGCTAGGAGACCTACATTTATCCCTGGGATTATTGCAAACAATTGGTAAAGGAGATAAGGAAAGAATCATTCCTTTAGGTGATTATGCAATCGAGTGGGTACAACGTTATCTGGATGAAGTACGTCCTTTATTAGTGAAAAAGCCAACTGAGATGCATTTATTTGTCAATAACCACGGGAATGGACTATCACGGCAAGGAATATGGAAAAATTTAAAACAAATTGTTCGTGAAGCAGGCATCACAAAAGATGTTACTCCGCATACATTAAGACATAGTTTTGCCACACATCTTTTGGAAAATGGCGCAGATTTGCGAACCGTTCAAGAGTTACTTGGGCATGCAGATATATCAACTACACAAATTTATACGCATATAACAAAAAAAAGAATGACGGATGTTTACAAACAGCATTTTCCAAGAGCGTAGAAAGGTGATAAAAGATGTTAACTCATTATAGGAAAGAAAACCAAAAAATTGCGATGGGACTTTTAAGCTTTCGAAAAAACCTTAAAGAGCGGGATGCTTTGAAAAAGGAAATTGAGAGCTATGAAACAAATGATCAATTTGAATTATTTTTCTTTACACCAGAAGGCTCAGCAAATATCCAAGGTATTGTTGGCTTTGAGTGGGTAGGTAAGAAAGAACTACTTATCCATGATTTAGCTTTAAACCCTTCTTATCGTGGTGAAAAAATGGGCTTTCAAATATTAGATGAATTACACCAAAAATATTCGGATGTAGAATTTAAAGAGACAGAAGAAATTGCACCGTATTTATCCAAATGGAAAGAACAAGAGAATAGGAAGAGTGACTGATTTGCCTGAAATGAAAATCAAATTAGATGTTTTTGAAGGGCCGCTTGATTTATTACTTCATTTGATTCAACAAATGGAAATCGATATTTATGATATCCCAATAGCAAAAATCACGGCACAGTACATGAGCTATATCCATACAATGAAAGAATTTGAACTTGCACTTGCTGGGGAGTATCTTGTTATGGCTGCAACGTTGATGGCCATAAAAAGCCAAACTTTATTGCCTACACAAGAACTTGCGGTTGAGGATGAGCTGGGCTTTGAAGAAGATCCACGAGACGAATTAGTTGCACAATTACTGGAATATCGAAAATATAAATACGCAGCAGAAAAGCTTTCTGAAAGAGCAGATGAGCGTAGTTTGTATTATACGAAGGACCCAATGAATGTTGATGCCTTTAAAGAAAGGGATGTCGCATTAAAAAAAGATGCATTAAAACCTATCGATCTATTTGAAGCATTCCATCAGTTGCTTGAACGAAAAAAGAATGAGGAAAAAATCGAAACAACGATTACATCAGAAGATACAACAATCGAAGAAAGGATTTCCTTTATTAAGCAAATCCTTCAACAGAACCAACAAGGATGTAGCTTTACCTCCTTCTTTGATTTACCAACAAAATCAGAAGTGGTCACAACATTTATGGCATTACTAGAATTAATGAAGACAGGGGACATCGTAGCAAAGCAAGATGAAAACTATGCAACGATCATGCTTTACCCAACGGTAGGAGATTCAACAAATGAAGAAAATCAATGAACTTGAAGCAATGCTTTTTGTTGTAGGTGACGAAGGAATCGATATTGAAGAATTAAGTTATCTACTTAATTCTGAGAAAGAAGATATCCAAGCAGGCATCACCTACTTGCAAAAAAAATACGAAACAAGTGAAGAATCAGCATTGCATATTCTGGAAGTGGGTACACATTATGTGTTGACCACAAAGAAAGAATTTGCGCCTTTACTTAAACGCTACGCACAATCGCCACTATCTAATACATTGTCACAGGCTGCACTTGAAACACTGGCGATTATCGCATACAAGCAACCAATTACTCGAGTAGAGATTGAAGAAATTCGCGGAGTCCAGGTATCTGGACCAATTCAACGATTAGCAGCAAGACAACTTATTGAAGAAAAAGGCCGAGTAGAAGGACCTGGACGGCCGATTTTATATGGGACGACCGAATATTTTATGGATTATTTTGGATTGAAAGCTTTAACAGAGTTACCTGATATTAAAGAGATAGAAACAGAGATAGAAGAAGAAGGTCCAAAAGATCTGTTCTTTGATCGTTTCACAGAAGGAGAACATTAATGGAAAGACTACAAAAAGTGATTGCACATGCAGGAATAACGTCTAGACGAAAAGCAGAAGAACTTATTTTAGCTGGGCGTGTAAAAGTAAATGGAAAAACAGTAAAAGAATTAGGTGTAAAAGTAGCCAAACATGATATTGTCGAAGTAGATGAAGTGCCAATTTACCAAGAAGAATATGTATATTATCTTCTATACAAACCAAGAGGCATCATTTCTGCTGTTTCTGATGACAAAGGACGTAAAGTAGTAACCGATTTATTACCAATGGTCAAAGAACGTATTTATCCAGTTGGACGCCTAGATTATGATACTTCTGGAATTTTATTGCTCACAAATGATGGTGATTTCTCGCAGCGTTTAACCCATCCGAGTCATGAAGTAGAGAAGGTTTATGTAGCTAAAGTAAAAGGAATCGCAACAAAATCAATGTTGCTACCTTTAACACGCGGTGTTCGTGTGGATGGACATAAAACTGCCCCAGCAAAATTCCAGATTCTTTCAACAGACACAACAACAAATAGTAGCATCGTGGAATTGACGATCCATGAAGGTCGAAATCACCAAGTAAAAAATATGTTACAAGTAGTAGGACTACCTGTTCAAAAACTAAAACGTGAACGTTATGGAGAACTAACTTTGCAAGGACTACGTCCTGGCGAATCACGTCCATTGCACAAAAAAGAAGTAACGAATCTGTTACATCAATCAAAATAAATAGTTGCAACAACAACACTTACAATTAGTAAGCATTGTTGTTGCCTTTTTTTTAATCTAATGTATAATAAGAAATGTAAAAAAAATTAATCAGGTTCATCTTCAGGGGCAGGGTGTAATTCCCGACCGGTGGTAATAGTCCACGACCTATCATTTGATAGTTGATACGGTGTAATTCCGTTACCGACAGTAAAGTCTGGATAAAGAAGATAGAGCTTATTTGAGATAGCTTTTAGATCAGATAACTCTAACTCCATTTTCCCTGTGAAAGTGGAGTTTTTTATTGATTTTGAAGTGAGACTCAAAGAGTTCGCTGAAGAGGAATCCTACAGGAGGATTTCAGATGAAGAACACAAAGGTACAAAAGATGGTAGCAATCTCAATGCTTGCCGCCATAGGGGTCGTTTTACAGTTTATTGCTTTTCCTATTATTCCAGCAATCAGCTTTATGAAGGTTGATTTCAGTGACATCCCAGTGATGATTGGCATGTTTCTGTTTGGACCACTTGCCGGAATAGCAACTGCATTTATCCGTTCGACTCTTCACTTGATGATGACGGGTTTTTCTCCAGATAATTTGGTTGGAGATGTCGCTAGTTTTCTTGCAACAACAATTTTTACTTTACCAATGTATTATTTCTTCCGTCGTAAAACGCATATCGGCCGCAACAAATTTTTTGGAATTACGCTTGGTATTCTAGCAATGACTGCCTTTATGAGCGTAGCCAACTATTTTGTTATCACACCATTGTATTTATATTTCTTTGGCTTGAGTGCACAGCAAATGTTGGGAATGTCACTATCTAAATACGTATTGATTGGTGTTATACCATTTAATTTGATCAAAGGATTCATTGTTAGTGCAGTCTTTCTAGTACTATATGCAAAACTGTTGCCATGGTTGAAACGAAAACAACGTAGCGTAGAAGGTACGAGGGCTGATTCAGTAACAAAATAATCTCTTAACTATACAAAAGCACTGATAAAAATTCAGTGCTTTTTTTTTGCAATAAAATTCATGAAAAACGATATAATCTAAAATATTTGAATAAAAAATTGTATTTATTTATTTTTTTTGAATAAAAAAATATATCGCTGTTAATAATAAAGCGTTTTCTCTTTTCGAATGTTAAATAGTTCACTCTTTCAATTTTTTGAAAGCGGTAAAATTAGATTGAAAGAAGATATTATACAAAAGAAAGGAGTAAAAATTGAACAAATATAGACAAAAGTAAGGAATAAATGCAAAGAAGATAGGATTTTGTTTTGTTCTTTACTTAAATTTTGATAAAATAACGTTATAGAGTTATTTTTCATAATTCTAAAAAAAGAAAGGAAGAATACTATGGAAACTAAAAAGAAAAAGTTTCAAATGCCATCGGCGTACACGGTCTTATTTATTATTATTGCGTTTATCGCTGTACTAACATGGTTCATTCCAGCGGGACATTATAGCGTTGATGATGCTGGAAATATTATCGCTGGTTCATATGAAAGTGTAAAACAAAATCCGCAAGGAATCTGGGACATTTTTATGGCACCAATCAATGGGATGTTGGGTGTATCTGCGGGTGAATTAACAAAAGAAACACCAGCAGCAATTCCGATTTCATTCTTTATTTTGATTGTTGGTGGATTTTTAGGAATCGTTAACAAAACTGGCGCTCTAGATGCTGGGATTGGTTCAGTTGTAAAGAACTTTAAAGGAAAAGAAAAAATGTTGATTCCTGTATTGATGATTTTATTCGCTCTAGGTGGATCAACATATGGAATGGCAGAAGAAACAATTCCTTTTTATGCGTTACTGATTCCTGTAATGATGGCTGTTGGTTTTGATACAGTTGTTGCAGTTTCAATCGTATTGATTGGTTCTCAGGTAGGGTGTTTAGCTTCAACAGTTAACCCATTTGCAACAGGTGTTGCCTCACAAGCCGTAGGTATTTCGATGGGTGAAGGTATTGGTCTTCGCTTCTTCATGTTTATCGTATTAGTGGGTATTTCAATTGTTTATGTTTATCGTTATGCATCAAAAATCGAAAAAGATCCAACAAAATCACTTGTCTATGATCAAAGAGAAGATGATAAAAAACACTTTGATATTGATGCAATTGGCCGTCAAGAAACAATTACAAGCAAACAAAAACATGTAAATATCTTATTCTTCATTACTTTTGGAATTATGATCATCAGCTTGATTCCTTGGACAACTTTAAATGAAAACTTCACTATTTTTGAGTCAATCACAAATTGGCTAACAGGACTTCCAGTTATTGGAACAGTTCTTGGTCAAGATATGTTGCCATTAGGTGACTGGTATTTCCCAGAAATCACAATGTTGTTCTTAGTAATGTCAATCGTTGTAGCATTTACTTATGGTATGAAAGAATCTGAATTTATCTCAGAATTCTTAGCCGGTGCTTCTGATTTACTTGGTGTAGCAATCGTCGTAGCCGTAGCTCGTGGTATTCAAGTTGTCATGAACAATGGTTTGATCACAGATACAATTCTACATTGGGGTGAACAAGGATTGAGCAGCCTTTCTTCAAGTATGTTCATCATCATCACGTTTATCTTCTATATCCCAATGTCATTCTTGATTCCGTCAACATCTGGTCTTGCAGCCGCAACAATGGGTATTATGGGACCTATGGGTGAATTTGCTGGTGTTGGTAAAGACTTAGTTATTACAGCATACCAATCAGCTTCAGGTTTAGTAAACTTGATTACACCAACATCTGCTATCGTTATGGGTGCAGTTGCTATTGCACGCTTTGATATTTCAGTTTGGTGGAAATTTATCGGAAAATTGATTGCTATCTTGTTTGTTGCTATCTGCGTTATCCTAGGTGTTGCTGCAATGCTCTAGGTTGATTTTCCTAGACAAAAAAATCAGAAACATCTATCATATATTTAATAAACAAAAGCTGACTGAGTTAGCTGTTATGAAGACTCGGTAATGGTTTCATTATCGAGTCTTTTATTTTTTAGGAGGTAGGAAGATGAAAACATTTGTAACTGAAAAACACCATGAAGAAGCTTTAGCATCACTAAGTGAATTGATTCGTGTACCATCAGTATTGGACGAGTCAGATAGTGGAGAGGGTCATCCCTTTGGGAAAAAAGTTGTTGCAGCGTTAGATAAAGTTTTGGAAATTAGTGAACAACTTGGCTTCCGAACATTTAAAGATCCTGAAGGCTTTTATGGATATTCAGAAATTGGTGATGGAGACGATTTATTTGGCATTTTGTGCCATATGGATGTGGTGCCAGCTGGTGATGAAAAAAATTGGGATTCTGCACCATTTGAACCAACTGTAAAAGACGGCTGGTTGATTGCGCGTGGTTCACAAGATGATAAAGGCCCATCAATTGCAGCAATGTATGCAGTAAAAGCATTAATGGATGCAGGTGTAGAGTTTAATACACGTATTCGATTTATTTATGGAACAGATGAAGAGAACTTATGGCGCTGCCTAGATAAATACAATGAAAAAGAAGAAGGAATCACTCGCGGATTTGCTCCAGATGCTGAATTCCCATTGATTTATGCAGAAAAAGGACTGCTTCAAGCCTACCTTACAGGTCCAGGAACAGATCAATTCTCTGTACAGGCTGGTGGTGCGTTGAACGTTGTTCCGGATACAGCACCATATGCAGGTGAAAAATTAGCTGAAGTGAAAGCTGCATTAAAAGAATTGGCTTTTGATTTTGAAGATAATGGTGAATCAATTGTGGTTCTTGGTAAAAGCATCCATGCAAAAGATGCCCAAGAAGGTATCAACGCAATTACTCGTTTATCGATGGCGTTAGCTAAAGTATTTGATTTTGCACCAATTGATTTCTTAGGTAAATTAGTCAAAGAAAATGCTACTGGAGAAAACGTTGTTGGGAAAACAGTAGATGAACAATCTGGCGAGTTAACAATGAATTTTGCTAGTCTAGAAGTAACACCTGAACAAACAAAAATCGGTGTAGATATGCGTATCCCAGTGACATTCAGCAAGGACGACCTTGTTAAAAAATTGTCTGAAAAAGTTAAAGAATATGATTTGGCATATGAAGAATTTGATTTCCTTGATTCATTATACGTGCCTCTAGATAGTGAATTAGTTACAACGCTATTAAGCACATATCGTGAAATCACTGGAGATATGACAGAACCATTTGTTTCGGGAGGAGCAACATTTGCTCGTACGATGAATCAATGTGTTGCCTTTGGTGCAATGTTCCCAGATACACCAGACTTTATGCACCAAGCAAATGAACGCTGGGAATTAAGTAGCATGTATAAAGCAATGGAAATATATGCTGAAGCTGTTTATCGTTTATGCGGTAAATAGTGAATCAGATATCTAGAGATAAAAACTACCAGATTGAAAACTGGTGGTTTTTTCTTTTTTTTATTTTCGCTATACTATACTTAGTGAGGAAGTGGGAAAATGAAAAAAAGATATAAAGTTTTAATTGGTGTAGGAATCACGTTATTGCTTATTGCTATCGGAAGTTTTTTTGTTTTTCAAAGGAATACATACTCTGCGACTCCGGAAGCAGAAAAAATCAGTCAGACTGCAAAAGATGAAGCGGACTATCTGTATCTAGATAGTGGAAAAAAAGATGCTACACTAGTTATTTTTTATCCAGGAGCACTTGTTGACCCGGAAAGCTACAGTCTTTGGGCAGATAATCTCGCAACAAGAGGGTATGACGTAGCAATCATAAAAATGCCTCTTGACCTAGCTGTTCTTGCACCGAACCGTGCGGAAACAGTGTTAGAAGATCACCCAAATCAGGAGTATGTAATTGGTGGACATTCGTTAGGTGGGGTAATGGGTAGTCGCTATGTAGCCAATCATTTTCAAGAGGATCAGCGATTGCGTGGTATGTTTTATCTCGCAAGTTATCCAGATGAAAAAGGAAGTTTGAAGAATACAAATCTAGCTGTCTTATCCATAACAGCAACAAACGATCAAGTATTGAATCAAGAGGCGTACAAGGAAGCCAAACAGTATTTACCAAAGCAAACAGTATATGAATCGATTGATGGAGGGAATCATGCCGGATTTGGCAGCTATGGTGCACAACGTGGAGATGGAAAAGCAACGATTTCGACAGAAAAACAGCAAGAAGAAGTAGCAAATCGATTAGTAGACTGGCTTCAAACAATCGAGCAATCAACAAAAAAAGAAACCAAATAAATTTGGTTTCTTTTTTTTAGTGAGCTATAATAAAATTCAATGCGTTTCTTCTAGTAAAATTGCACGAACAGGGCATTTTTTATACGCTTCAACTACTGCTTCTTGTTCATCAGGTGTAACAAACTGGCGATGAGCGACTGGTTCTTGTGCAAATAAAACAATTCCTTCCTCATCGTAATCAAAAATGTCAGGAGCAGCTAATTGACATAGTCCACACGCAATACAGCGTTCAGGTACTAATTTACAGAGCATTTGAGTAATCACCATCCTATCATTAAAGGAGCTATTCATGACATGAACGAATTCATTTTAACTTTATTTAAATCAGGACACAAGGTAAGAGTGAGTACAATGTATCAGTTGTTGATTGGACGGAGAACGAGTTCCGTTTTGTTATATGGATTTTTTCACGAAAATCTGTCAAAATTAGGCAGTTTCCCTAAATTAAAAAAGGAACTATTCTACCAAGTAATCCAGCAGCTTATTGCACAAGGGTACCTGATTGAAAATGAGGAACTTGTAGGAATTACCATAGAAGGAAGCAAAAAAATCGAAAGAACGGATTCGTTGTACGACGCAATCGATTTTTTTAGTTATGGAAGAACAGACAAAGAATGTTGGCGGTTACTAAAATTCTCAATTCAAGTGGTTTCACAAATGGCCTATCGAGAAAATCACTATTTGCCTACTGAGACAAGCCCATTTTATACTTATAAAATCAAACAGTGGCTTCAAGGAAAAATAAAAGAAGTATTGATAGAAGAAGTATTTACGGAATTAACGAGTATCTTTGCACAACTTCCACAAAACCAAGCAGATTATTTGGCGCAACAATTAGTGGGAGCGAACCAAGTTGGTATGCTTCCGTATCAGCTTTGTCCTTCGCTGAGTGATCCAACGGAACTTTATTTGTATCAATCAATGACTATCCATGCTTTGTTGGATAAGATAACTGAGCACTCGGTCTTTTATCCGCTCATTGTTGAATTATTTCAGCAAAATCAGAATCAAAGTATGTTAGTGACAAAGAACTTGATTTTACATGGACAGACACCACAACAAGTGATGGAGAAACGAAAAATCAAAGAAGGAACACTCAGCGATCATTTGATTGAATGGGCAATTATTTCAGATGATTTTCCTTTTGAAAAATTTTTATCACATGAAACAATACAGTGGATGCAGCAATTTACCCATGAAGAATTGGTTGATATACAGTACCGAGATATATCTAAAGAGACCACAATCAACTATCGTGAGTTTCGATTGTACCAAATTCAACAAGTAAAAGGAGGGAAGAAAAATCGAACTTAATCAAGCATTAACCAAATTTTTTGGCTTTGAGACATTTCGCCCCGGACAAAAAGAAATTATTCAAACCCTGTTGGATAAAGAGGATGTTTTAGCCATTCTGCCAACTGGAACCGGAAAAAGTTTATGTTACCAATTAACAGGGTATCTTCGAGATGGGCTAGTGATTATTGTCTCACCACTACTCTCACTAATGGAAGATCAGGTGCTACAGCTACAAAAAAATGGCGAGAAACGTGTAGCTGCCTATAATAGTTTACTTTCCTATTCTGAGCGCCGATACGTCTTAAATCATTTAGCAACATACAAATTTTTATTCTTTAGTCCAGAAATGTTGACTCAACCAGAGATCATCCAGCGTTTAGTACAACAAAAAATTGCGTTATTTGTAGTGGATGAAGCACACTGTGTTTCACAATGGGGAATTGATTTTCGCCCAGAATATCGTGAGTTAGGACAGGTACGAAGAGAGTTAGGAAACCCATTAACTTTAGCGCTAACTGCAACAGCAACCAAACAGGTAGCAGAAGATATCAGCACTGTATTATTTTCTTCTTCTCCCAAACAGATTCGGTATTCAGTGAATCGAGAAAATATTGGCTTATTTGTTCGAATAGTTGACAGCCAAGAAAAAGAGCAGGAACTGATTCGTTTTCTTCAACAGGTACAAGGTACCGGAATCATTTATTGTGCGACCAAGAAGACGGTAGAATATCTCTATGAACAATTAAGAGGTCGATTTTCCGTTGGGTTCTATCATGGGGGCTTAGCCGCAGATGAGCGCCGACAATTGCAGCAACAGTTTAACCAAAACCAACTACAGTTTTTGATTGCAACCAATGCTTTTGGTATGGGAATCAATAAATCAGATATTCGTTTTGTGATCCATTATGATCTACCAGATAGTGTGGAAAATTACGTACAGGAAATCGGGCGTGCGGGACGTGACCAAAAGCCAAGTGCCGCAATCTTATTTTATGCACCTAATGATGAACGCATCCATCATTTCTTCCAGCAAACGACAAGTGAGCAACGACAAGTCATAGAATACTTTTATGAACATCCGGACCAGGTACAATCAGGTGAAGGACTAGATGAATTGCAAAAAAAATGGTGGGAGACGCTTCAAAAAAAGCAAGAACCTAACCAATTTCTTTCACAGCTAAAGCTACAAGAAAGAGTCAAGCAGCAAAGACTAAACAAGATGTTGGATTATATAGCTACAACCGAGTGTAGACGAGAATTTTTACTTCATTATTTTGAAGAAGAGCTAGAAAACAAACCGAAAGAATGTTGTGATATCGATGGTGCAAGTTATCTTATTGTATCTGAACAGTCGAAGGAACAATCGGAATTACAAGAAGAAACTTCTTGGCAAACGACTTTACTAAGATTATTTAAAAAAAGAAATACGGACTAAATTTTACAGACAATCCCAGATTTCCTATGGTATAATAACACACGAATAGAATGAGGAGGTTTAAAATTGAGTAGAAAAGATAAAAATCAAACACAAGAACCGTGGGAACAGCCAATTTATGATACTGAAGAAGAAAGTACATCACGTTCATCTCAAAGACAACAAAAAAAGGGGAACACGTTGTTTTTATCCATATTTTTAATCTTACTAGTTTTGTGTATTGCGATCCCCGCAGGAGCATATGTTTGGATTCGTAACGATTCTGGAGATTCAAATTCAGCAAGCGTAACATCAACAACTACGACTTCTGAAGAAGATAGTTCAACAACAACTACAACAACGTCTTCATCTACAACAGAAACAACGGATTCAACAACAAGCACAACAACTACGACAAGTGCAGTTGCTGAAAGTACTACAGAAAGCTCTACAACAACAAATGCAGACGGTTCTGTAACAAATGCAGATGGCTCTGTAACAAATGCGGACGGAACAACAACGAACGCGGATGGGTCAGTGACGAATGCAGATGGCTCTGTAACGAATGCGGACGGCACAACAACAAATGCGGATGGGTCAGTGACGAATGCAGATGGTTCAGTAACAAATGCAGACGGCACAACAACAAATGCGGATGGTTCAGTAACAAATGCAGACGGAACAACAACGAATGCAGATGGCACAACAACAAACGCGGATGGCACAACAACATCTTCATCAAGCTCTGAAGAAGAGGACACAGCATCTGGTAGTACAACAACTGTTCAATCAGGTGAAGGATTACAACAAATTGCTGCACGTACAGGCGTGTCTGTAGATACATTGGCTGAACTAAATGGTATTACAATCACTGGAAGCACCTTTAGTCCTGCAATCAATCCTGGAGATACAATCAAGCTTAAATAATTCGAATGAATAGAAGTAGTGAATACGAGTCGTGATCTGATTATTAGATTACGGCTTGTTTATTGGGAAAGAGGAAATTATGAAAAAAATCAGTATTGCTATTGATGGACCAGCATCATCTGGGAAAAGTACAGTTGCAAAAATTTTGGCCAAGGAGTTTAACTTTATTTATACAGATACAGGTGCAATGTATCGTGCTGCAACGTATCTGGCATTAAAACATAAGCTTGCACTTAGTGACGAAGAAAAAATAGTTGAATTAATCAAAGAATATCCTATTTCATTTCAACAAACGGATACAGTACAGAAGGTATTTGTAGCAGATGAAGAAGTAACGAATGTCATACGTGAACCCGAGGTGACAAAATCAGTTTCTGAAGTTTCTGCACATGCAAAGGTACGTCAGCAATTAGTTGCTTTGCAACAAGAAATCGGTGAACGTGGTGGCGTAGTGATGGATGGTCGAGATATTGGTACTGCAGTTTTACCAAATGCTGAAGTAAAAATCTTTTTGGTAGCTAGCGTAACAGAACGTGCAGAACGTCGTTACAAAGAAAATCTTGAAAAAGGCATCACAACAGACTTAGAGACACTAACGAAAGAAATCGAACATCGTGATTATCTTGATTCAACTCGTGAAGTATCCCCATTACGTCAAGCAGAAGATGCAATTAAAATCGATACAACTGGAAAATCAATTCCTGAAGTTGTTCAAGCAATCAAAGATGTTATTGAATCAAAAGAATAAGTAAAAGATAAAATAAATTCTACTAGTTAAAAAAACAAAAAAAGAATGTATGTTTTTTTTTGAAATAAAGCGATTTCGCTTTATTTTTTTTGATTAATCACGTAAACTTGATTATAGTGATAAAGTATCGAACAATGTTGGTTAGGAGGACAAGTGTTATGACAGAATTTGATCAAAATCAAGTAGAAAACGGCAATGAATCAATGGAAGATGTATTAAATAGTTTTCAAGAAATCAATATCGGTGATGTTGTGAAGGGTGAAGTGCTTGCTATTGAAGACAAGCAAGCTATCGTCGGAATTCAAGGAGCTGGGGTAGAAGGTGTTGTTCCAGCAAAAGAATTGTCAACACTACCTGTTGAAGATATCAACGATGTCGTTCATGTGGGAGATGTCTTAGATTTAGTTGTCATCAGTACAATTGGAAAAGATAAAGAAAATGGTAGCTACTTACTATCAAAACGTCGTCTGGATGCTAAAAAAGTCTGGGAAGAAATCGAACAAGATTTCCGAGACGGAAAAATCATCGAAGCCCCTGTGACAACTGTTGTTAAAGGTGGCCTAGTTGTTGATGTAGGCGTTCGAGGATTTGTACCAGCATCAATGGTCGAAGATCATTTTGTTGCTGATTTTTCTGAATATAAAGGCAAAACATTACGTTTTAAAATCATCGAAATCGAGCCTTCTGAAAATCGCTTGATCCTTTCACACAAAGCGGTTGTTGAAGGTGAAAAAGAAGTGAAGAAAGCAGAAACTCTTTCAAAAATCACAGAAGGTGAAGTATTAGAAGGAACAGTTGCACGTTTAACTGACTTCGGTGCTTTCGTAGATCTTGGTGGAATCGATGGACTTGTTCACGTATCTGAGATTTCTCACGGACATGTAGCGAAACCAAGTGATGCACTAGAAGTAGGTCAAACTGTTAAAGTGAAAGTTCTTTCTGTAAATCCAGAACAAGAACGTGTTTCTTTATCAATCAAAGACACTTTGCCTGGACCTTGGACAGATATCGAAACAAAAGCACCAGCAGGAGCAGTTCTTGAGGGTACTGTAAAACGTTTGACAAGTTTTGGCGCTTTCGTAGAAGTCTTCCCTGGAGTAGAAGGACTTGTTCACATTTCACAAATTTCACACAAACATATTGCTACACCACATGAATTACTTCATGAAGGTGACGAAGTAAAAGTGAAAGTCTTAGAAGTAAACCCTACAGAGCATCGTATTGCATTAAGCTTAAAAGCTTTAGAAGAAAAACCTGAATCAGAAGAAGAACCTAAGAATGTTGAAGCATATGAATTACCAGAAGAAAACACTGGTTTTACTATGGGCGATATTTTAGGTGATGCATTAAAAGATGCAACAGATGAAGACAACAAATAATCAAACATCAGCAGGGTGTCTATAGACAGGCATCTTGCTGCTTTTTTATTTGTTCTGTAAATTTATTGGTTATTTTGAATGAAAATTCAGGAAAATACCCAACTGTACTTGCAAGTTGGCGAGCCTTTCGTTAAACTAAGTAAGATTGAAAACTTGTCGAGGAGGAAATGAATATGGCAAATCCAACAATTGCAATCGTAGGACGCCCGAACGTAGGGAAATCCACGATTTTTAACCGTATTGCCGGCGAGCGTATTTCGATTGTAGAAGATACTCCAGGAGTAACACGCGATCGTATTTATGCAAAAGGAGAATGGTTAGGTCGAGAATTTAGTGTCATCGACACTGGCGGAATCGATTTAGGCGACGAGCCTTTCATGGAGCAAATCAAACATCAAGCAGAAATTGCGATAGATGAAGCAGACGTGATCGTTTTTGTTACTAGTGGCCGTGAAGGTGTTACAGATGCGGACGAAATGGTAGCAAAAATTTTATATCGTAGCAACAAACCAGTAATTTTGCTTGTTAATAAAGTAGATAATCCAGAAATGCGCGCAGATATTTATGAATTTTATGCTTTAGGATTAGGCGATCCATACCCAGTTTCAGGAAGTCATGGACTAGGTATCGGGGATGTATTAGACGAAGCAGTAAAATATTTTTCAGAAACAGAAGAAGACGAAGAAGATGATACAATCAAATTTAGTTTGATTGGACGTCCAAATGTAGGTAAATCTTCATTGATCAATGCTATTCTAGGAGAAGATCGAGTAATCGTATCGGAAGTAGAAGGAACAACACGTGATGCAATCGATACACATTTTGTGAGCGAAAGTGGTCAAAAGTTCTTGATGATCGATACAGCAGGGATGCGTAAACGCGGTAAAGTATATGAAAATACAGAAAAATACAGTGTGATGCGTGCAATGCGTGCAATTGATCGTTCAGATATCGTATTAATGGTTCTTAACGCGGACGAAGGAATTCGTGAACAAGATAAACGTGTGGCGGGCTATGCACATGAAGCAGGTCGAGGAATGATCATCGTTGTCAATAAATGGGACTTAGTTAAGAAAGAAACCAATACGATGCGTGACTTTGAAAAAGAAGTGCGTGAAGAATTCCAATACTTAGACTATGCACCAATCATCTTTGTATCAGCAGTAACGAAACAACGTCTGAACCGTTTACCTGAAATGATTGAAGAAGTAAGTAACAACCAAACATTACGTATCCCATCATCTGTATTGAATGATGTTATCGCAGATGCGGTAGCAATCAACCCAACGCCAACAGATAAAGGGAAACGTTTGAAAATCTTTTATGCAACACAAGTGGCGGTCAAACCACCGACATTTGTTGTTTTTGTAAATGAAGAAGAATTGATGCATTTCTCTTATGAACGTTTCTTAGAAAATCAAATCAGAAAAGCATTTACATTTGAAGGAACACCAATCAAAATTATTCCAAGAAGAAGAAAATAGGCATTTTACCATAAGTAAAAGCATTTTTCAAAAAAAAACTAACGATTTTTTTAATTCCTATTATTTATCAAAAAAAGCGAGTGAAAATCGGTAAAAACCTTGCTATTAAGCGGTTCTTATGATATCGTGATAACATAATATTGAGCCAAATCAATATTTCATGTTCTCTTTTTGGACCACTCAAAAAAAGAATAAATTTGATGTTTACATCTAATCACTTGTTGAGGAGGTGAATCTATTCCATGGCAAATAAAGCAGAATTGATCGAAAAAGTTGCAGCAGCAACTGATTTGACTAAAAAAGATGCAACTGCAGCAGTAGATGCTGTATTTTCAACTATTCAAAGCGCTTTAGCTGAAGGTGAAAAAGTTCAATTAATCGGTTTTGGTAACTTCGAAGTTCGCGAACGTGCAGCTCGTAAAGGTCGTAACCCACAAACTGGTGAAGAAATTCAAATTCCAGCTAGCAAAGTACCTGCATTCAAACCAGGTAAAGCTTTGAAAGATGCAGTTAAATAATTGCATTATAAAACCCCTTGTGGCTCTAAGGCTACAAGGGGTTTTTCTTTGTACATAATTTAAAAAGGGGCAGAACAGGGGCGTGATTATTTTATATTTCCTGATTTGTCTAAAATAAAGAGTGTTTTTTCGATAGAACGGATAGTCATTCCAGCTTCAGTCAAATCTTTCATCATTGGGTCAATCAAATCTTTTTCAGTAATTTCTTGCGCCATTGTTTCTTTTAATTCATTGATACGAGCAGTCAGCTCTTTTGCTTGTTCATAAGATTTCATCATCATTCTCCTTTACTTTCTCTGATTATAGCATAATTTTATGATTGGAAAAATGTAGGAACAACACGCTGAGGTTATTTTTGAATAGAGGCAGGTGCGTGCTATCCTTTTTCTTTTTTCCTTTTTAAGATTAATGGTACACTAGGTATGAAAGGGGGCATTTCGATGGAGCTTTTGTACCGACAACAAGGGTTTACTACAAAAGTTATTTATGGAGAGACATTATTTAGTCAATTAAAGCAATCGGAACTACTTGAAAATCAAGCATGTATCATTCTTACGAATCAACGCTATTATGACTTGTTTTCTCAAAAAATCAATCGTTTGTTCCCAAATCAGCAATTTGTTGACTGGTATATCTGTACGAATAGTACAGATTGCAATAATCTTGATGAATTGAGTGCATTACTTGAATTCGTGAAAAGGTTTTCTTCGAATGAGGAATACTTGATCATTGGATTTGGGAATCAAGGAATCATGGAACTTGCCTCATTTTTTCAAAAAGTAACGACTCTTTCAACAAAACTTTGGTTATGGCCTGTCTCACTACGCGCGTTTAGCCAGTCATTGGTACCAACAAGTAAAATTTTGCAAACACCACATGTAGCAATGATGCAAGTTGCCAATCTGTCAGAATCTATTTTCTACGACCAAACAATCAGTGAACAACAATCTTCTGGAAAATTGATTGATTTTCTTGTTTTGGTTCGTTGCGGAGTCGTCTGTGACTATGATTTTTTGAGAATTTTATTTGAGAATTATCCAACCCAATCAAAGCTTTTCGCACAACCGTTAACAGGAATGTTAGAAAAAATAACGTACTTTTATAGTAAAAGAGAAACAAATATAACAAACTATGGTAAACTATTTGAGCAGTCTTTTTATCTAACTGAAAATGGACATCTGTTATCCTCTGAAATGAAGCAACTGATGGGTTTGATTTTTCATTTATGTTGGAATACAATCGTTACGGGATGGACGTTTCATTTAGAGAATTTCTTGCGTTGGTTAGCTTCTTTAGGCTATCCAATTGAATGGATTCCACATCTTTCACAAGCTGATTATCTTCAACAAGTGTATGCTCTTGGACAAAAAAGCAAAAAAATACTTGTTTTAAAAAAAATCAGTATAATAGAAGAATACCGTAGACCATCAGAGAAAGAACTGCTTTTAACAATGGAATTATATCAAAAAATAGTACGCGAGATTAGAGGGAACTAAATGGAAACATACAGCGAAAAAATGCTTCAAGCACTATCAAATGAAGACTTAGCTGAAGCACAATTAATGTTAACAAAGGCAATGAAAGAAGATCCAGCAGATGTTTTGTCTGAGCTTGGGGAACAATTGCTTTCATTGGGCTTTTTAGAAGAAGCAAAAAGTATCTTCGAAAAATTAGTCAAAGACTTTCCTGAGACGGATGGATTGAACATCCCACTTGCGGAAATTGCCATTGAAAATGATCAAATCGATGAAGCCTTTGAATATCTAGAAAAAATCGCTAAAGAGAGTGATTATTATCCTCAAGCATTACTTGCTACTGCAGATCTTTATCAAGTGATAGGCATACCAGAAGTGAGTGAGGCTAAATTGAAAGAGGCAGCAAACTTATTACCAGACGAACCATTGATTCAATTTGCGTTAGCGGAACTCTACTTTTCGGTAAATCGTTTCAAGGAAGCAGCAACAATTTATGAAACACTTATCAATAGTGATATAGAAGAATTATCGAATGTTTCTATGCAAGAACGTCTAGGTAACGCATTGAGTATGCAAGGAGAATTTGAAGCAGCAATCGCGCCACTCGAAAAGGCACTTGAAGAAGAAGTAACGGATGACCGATTGTTCCATTTAGCCTTCACACATCTACAGTTAAAGAACAATCAAGAAGCAATCAATTATTTACAACAATTACGCACATTAAATCCTCGTTACCAATCACTGTACCTTTATCTAGGACAAGCACTTCAAGAAGAAGAGCAAATTGAAGAAGCACAGCAGGTCTTGGAAGAAGGAATCAAAGAAAACCCTTATCAAGTTGAGCTTTATCATTTAGCATCAGAGAATGCATATCGCTTGCATGATAAACAACAATCAGAAGCATTACTTCTTCAAGCACTAGAATTAGGGGACAAACGTGATGAAACCTTACTAACGTTGAGTAATCTCTATTTGAATGATGAACGTTATGAAGATGTCGTTGATGCGGTAAATCAAATGGATGAAACAGAAAATCCTTATGCACAATGGAATTTAGCACATGCATACAATGCGTTGGAAGACTTTGCAGTAGCAGCGGCACACTATGAACAAGCAGCACGTGAATTACAAAATGAACCTGATTTCTTGAAAGAATACGCATACTTCTTAAGAGAAGAAGGAAAATTAGCTGAAACAAGAGCACTATTAGAAAGATACTTGCACCAAGTACCTGGAGATATGGAGGTACTATCTTTATTAGAAGATCTAAGTGAGAGGTGATGAAAATGTTTGTTGATGTCAAAGAAAAAAAGAATTTCTTGAACTGGGTAGTCAATCATATTTCGTTTAGTCGCAGAGAAGTATTCTGGATTTTGAATTACTTAGCGAATCATGAAGCAATTTTGAATAATGTTCACTTTGTTGAAGCAGCAGATCAGACGAAACGTGGTATTCAAATCAAAGACCTGTCTGTTGGGGGAGACCCAATCAAAATGTTTATTCAAGGCAAAGAGTTTACGGATAGCGATCAGGTATTTCATGAAATACGTATGAACTGGAAAGAACCACTTTATTTAGAATTTTTATTTAATGAAGTCTGGCAAAATGCGACATACTTATCGATCTTAGAAGAAAACCCGAATGTTCATTGGAGCGAATTAGTGAGTGAAGAAGTAACGGAAGCAATTGATAAGTATTTTGAACAAGAACAAGAATCTGCACAACTTCATTTTTTGTATCAACAAATTGATCAAGCACTAGAAAAAGGGGATAAAGAAGCCTTTTTAGAACTATCTGATGAAGTCAATCGTCAAATCTTTAAACAAAATAAGTCACAAATCAAATAAAAGAACCTGAGCATAGGATTCGACCCCCAAAAGTTATTTTTGGGGGTCAGTACAATGTTCGAGGTTCTTTTATTTTAAAGTGTATGTGCATTTTTTTTCCAGAATTTATTTTGAGGTTTTAAATAAGTAAAGCCCTCTCCTTCGACTTCGTGGACGTTTACAACGGATAAGAATGCTTGAGGGTCTATTTCATTGACAATACGTTTCACTTCGGATATTTCGCGAATGCTAACGACAATATAAATCACTTTTTTTTCGTTACCAGAATAGGCACCTTCACCGGTCAAAAACGTCACCCCACGTTGCAAGTCTGACATCAATAGCGGAGCAATTTCTTCACTTTTGTTTGAAACGACTAAAATTCCTTTGGCTGCATAACCACCATCTAAGATAGAATCAACAACTTTACTAAATACATAGGAAACAATCAATGTATACATCATCAAATTTAAATCAATATACGTAAGTGAAGCAAGTAGTACAATAACATCTAAGATAAGCAATGTTCGCCCCATTGAGATACCATATTTTTGTTCAACGATTCGGGCAATGATATCACTACCGCCAGTTGTTCCTCCCATACGGTAAACAAGGCCGCTACCAAATCCTGCTACTAAACCCGCAAGTAAAGCAACAATCAATAAGTCATGATGTAAATTAATCTCTAATGGGACACGTTGCCATATCCAAAGAAATAGCGAGAGAGAAAACGTTCCAAGTACTGTATAGGCTAATGAGCGTCGTCCTAAAATCTTACCACCAAATAAAATAAGCGGAATATTGATCAATAGCGTTGTATACGCAGGGTTTAAACCAAAGAGGGCACGAAGAATCAGTGTGATCCCAGATACGCCACCTTCAGCTAGATTATTTGCAATATTAAGATAGACAAGTCCAAATGCATAAATGCTCGTTCCAAGTATGATAATTGCAACTTCTTTTGTTGTTTTTAGTGTATTCATACAAATCCTCCTATACGAAAAAATCAAATTCATCAAAATTTTCTGAATTTTTATAATCCTTACTCAATTTAGCAGATAAGAAGAAATTAAACAATCCTTCTTATCTAAGATTTGATGATTTTACTTCCCAGTATGCTAATATAGAAGAAGAGGAGGGGAACTGATGTCAAAGGATAAATCATTACATCAAATGCAAAAAGAAGTAGACATGTACATTCAACAATTCAAAGCAGGTTACTTTTCCCCACTTGCACAGATGGCACGTTTAACTGAAGAAGTCGGCGAACTAGCGAGAGAAGTCAACCATTATTATGGAGAAAAACCAAAGAAACCTGAAGAAGAAGCAAACACTGTAGCGGAAGAATTAGGCGATGTTTTATTTGTGGCGATGATTATGGCAAACTCACTAGATATTGATCTTACCGAAGTTTTTGAAGCAAATATGGAAAAATTTAATCAAAGAGACAATTATCGTTTTGAACGAGTCGATGGTCAGACAGAAGAATCATCAAATTAGTAAAGAAAGTGGATAGATAAATGAGATTGACAAACTTACCAGCAGAATATGAAAAAGCATTACCAGTAATAAAAAAATTGGAACAAGCAGGATTTGAAGCGTACTTTGTTGGCGGGAGCGTTCGTGATAGTTTGCTTGGTAAAGCCATTCATGATGTGGATATTGCAACCAGTGCTTTTCCTGAAGAGATAAAAAATATATTTCCGCGAACAATCGATGTTGGTATCGAGCATGGGACCGTGTTGGTTTTGGCACAAGAGGATCAGTATGAGATAACGACATTCCGTACTGAATCAACCTATCAAGACTTCCGTCGGCCAGATCATGTAGAATTTGTACGCTCTTTAGAAGAAGATTTAAAACGAAGAGATTTCACAATCAATGCATTTGCGCTGAAAGAGGATGGAAATATCATTGATTTATTCGATGGGCTAAGTGATTTAGAATCCAAGTTACTCCGTGCCGTAGGTAATCCTCACGAACGCTTCCATGAGGATGCCCTACGAATGATGCGGGGGCTACGCTTTGTTAGTCAATTAGGATTTGAATTAGAAGAAGAAACCTTCCAAGCAATCGTAGATAATCATGCATTATTAGGGAAAATATCAGTTGAACGAATCAACTCAGAATTTGTACAGCTTCTGTTAGGGCCAAACCGTAATGAAGGGATTCGTGAATTTGTTGCAACAGAATGTTATCAATACTGTCCTGGTTTGAAGGAAGAAGGAGAAGGACTTTTACGTTTTGCGGATCTTCCAACGATACCCATTCAAGATGAAAGCCAGGCGTGGACATTATTGTTCTATCATTTGACACTCTCAGATACACAGATTCGTCCATTTTTAAAAGCATGGAAATGCTCCAATCAATTGATAAAAGAAGTTCAGGCGCTTGTAACAGGTCTACATGAACGATTGACAACGGGTACTCTTTCAAAATGGTCTCTCTATCAGCTTGGCGAAGAACGCGCACTTAAAGTAGAAGAGATGAGCGAATTCTTTGATCAACTTATTGATTTGGAAAACATTCGTATACGTTATCAAGAACTACCCATTAAATCACTTTCTGAGCTAGCAGTAAACGGAACTATTTTATTAAATGAAATTCAAAAAAAACCCGGTAAATGGGTAAGTGATTTACTCTTTGTATGCGAACAATCTGTTATTGAAGGTGATTTAGTAAATGAGCAAGAATCATTGATTCGCTTTGCTAAAACAAAATTAGATGAAGATGAATAACTAAGAAAGCACAAAATGTGACCACTTACATGAGTTATGCTACACTAAAAAAGAACAGACAATTATGTAGTGAGGAGAGTTCTTATGACAAGAGAAATGACTGCTTTAAAATTGTATTTTAGAAATGGGGAAACATGGACGATCAATCGTCAATATATAGGTGATTTATGGATCAAACAAGTAACTACTAGTTATGGCCGTATCAATGGAAGTGACTTCATGAAAATCCGCCCATGTGCTGGATTTAAAATCGAAATCTTCCAAGAAGGGGATGCAGTTGCTACGCAAGACATCAATCTTGGTGGACTAGAAATGGGTATGTTTAGTCGTGCACTGAAATACGAAGATATTGAACGTATGGAAATCATTTTTGATGAGGGTGTACCTGATTTGATTTATTTCCCATACAAAGATAAAGATACCGAAGGTCTGGATAATGAATACCAAACCACGAAGGTCAGCACAAAAACTGGAAATCTATATATTGTTATCAATCCAGAACAAACAGTTGATGACGTTTATGGAGAATTTTTCTAAAAGAACAGCAATCGTTAAATTCTTTGTAAGTTACCCTCAGAAAAAGCAAGTAGAGTGATGAATACTTGCTTTTTTTTCTGTTTGCTCTTATGCTAAAGCCGAATGCACAAAAAAATGGTTTCATCTTTATTTGTGTATAATTTGGTTGCATTCAAGGATGTATTTGTTATAATTAGTCCAGTTTGAATCAAGGAGATAATAGTCATGAGAGACAATTTTGAAGAGCGGATAAAGGTCTTACACACACAATATGGAACTTTTTCAATGGAAGATCGACGTCGGATTCTCTGTCATTTACGAAAGAAAAATGTATTGCTTTATTATCAATTAGGACGCTTGAAGCATGAAATGCTACGCTTAGAATCAAAACGTGTCCAATTAGAATTAGAAGAAAACAACAAACAATGTAAAGTAGTAGAAGACAAAATTTTAAAGAAGAAAGAGAAGTACTTGAGCGTTCTAGCTCGAAATAAAAAATAAGGGAGCTGAGGCAGTGGAATTTGTAGAACTGCTCATTATTTTTGCAGTATCAATTATGCTCTCTAATGTAATCAACCGTATCATACCGAACGTGCCAGCTCCGATCATCCAGATCTTTTTTGGTGTCTTGATTGGTTTGACCCAGTGGGGGCAAACCATCAATTTTGAACCAGAATTATTTTTAGTAATGATCATTGCACCACTTCTGTTTCGTGAGGGAGAAAAAGCGGATGTACCAGCAATCTTAAAAAATTTCGGTACGATTATTTTTTTAGCTTTTGGTGGAGTATTGCTTACTTTAGCTGGAGTAGGCCTGACGTTATCTGTGTTGATGCCAAGTATACCGCTCGCAGCGTGCTTTGCATTTGGCGCGGCACTTGGACCAACAGATGCAGTTGCGGTTGGATCATTATCCAAACGGATGAACTTACCACATAAAGCACTACATATTTTAGAAGGTGAAGGCCTGTTGAATGATGCATCCGGTGTTACCGCATTTCAATTTGCACTTGCAGCGTTGATCACAGGGACTTTTTCTATTCTCAATGCTGGTGTTAGTTTGGTTTTTGCCAGTATTGGTGGTGCAGTCGTTGGATTTGTACTTGTTTGGATCAAGCGACGTTTGATCGGTATGATCGAGCGAGTCTCAGCAAAGGATGTTGCATCGTATCTGCTGATTGAACTCCTATTGCCATTTATAGCATATATCTTGGCTGAGGTCTTTCATGTATCTGGAATTATCGCAGTTGTGGTGGCAGGAGTGTTACAAGCAGCGGAATTTCGTAAGATTTCTTTATTTGAAGCGGAATTATCTAGCCTTTCAGAGAGTACTTGGACAACAATCAGTTTTACACTGAACGCACTAGTATTTATTTTCTTAGGTATTGAATTGACACAAGTATTTTCTCCAGTCTGGGAGAACGAAATCTACCCAAATTGGTTCTTACTTGTTGTTATCCTTGTTATTTCGCTGATGTTATTTTTCATTCGTTTTGTATCACTAAGCGTATTCTATCTGATTCGAGATGGCGCTAAAAATATGAAAAAGCAAATGAATGAAATTTTGATTTTAACATTTGGTGGAGTAAAAGGAACAATCAGTTTAGCAACAATCTTTATTCTTCCATTTTCAATCAATCAACTAGAATTCCACCAACGTTCATTGTTATTATTTTTAACAGCAGGTGTGATTCTAGTAACACTACTTATTGGAATCCTGATTCTACCCTTCTTGACAGAAGATGAAGAGGTAATTGAGAATCCTGATTTTAATGAACTGATTATTCTTGAAGAAGTTATTTTGGAACTAAAAAAGGACTTGGCTTACTATCCAAAAGACGCAAAAGAATATATTGCAATTGAAGCAGTCATCGATAATTATCAGGAACGATTACGAGAATTGTATCTACAAGAATTATCAGAAGATGAAAAACGTGAAGTGCAAGAAATCCAAGCATTGATCATCTCGATTGAACGAGATGGCTTAGATGAAAATTACCAACATCAGAACATAGGTAACGCAGCTTTTCGTTTTTATTACTTCTATATTGCGCGCTATCAAAAAACACTTACACAACAACTGTTGTCTTTCATGAGTTTTTGGTTCATCTTCGTCAAACGAATTATTCGAATCATTACACATCCCAAAATGTTTTGGGAACGGCGAAAGAATTCTAAAGAGATGCTGATTACTCAGGCGGATATTGAAGAAGTGCGCAATGTGTATCTTGAAAATACAAAATTGATTTTGGAAAGTTTAGAAAACTTGAAAGATGTCTATGGTGATACAATGATTGAATTTTTTATCAATGAACGAAAAATCCAATCAGAAAAAATGTTAAGTGGTAACTTCATTTCGACGATTTTAGTTCAACAAGAAACAATTTTTACAAAACAAATGTTGAGAGGGTATTACTTAGAACGTAAAGTCATCGACGAATATGAGGTCTCAGAGAAGATAACGATTTTTTCTGCGAATGAATATCGAGGACGAGTAAATCTACTTGAATCTTACGCAATGAGTCAAGTATCAAATACACCATCGTTAACTGCTGTTTTGAATCGTTCAAAGAAAAAAGAAAAAAAGAAGCTTTAGATGGGAAAACCGATCAGAATAAATTAGACTGGAAATTCTAATTTGTTCGGGTCGGTTTTGTGTTACAATAACCAAGAATAAGAGGAGGAAGAACATGAACGAATTAAAAGTAACCAACCTCAAAAAAACTTATGGTGAAAAAACCTTATTTAACCAACTTTCCTTTTTGATCCACGAAAAAGATCGTATCGGATTGATCGGTACGAATGGTACAGGGAAAACAAGTTTACTGAATATTATTGCTGGAATCGATAGTGGAGATGGAGACATTCCTGCAGTCAGCTATCCGACCGATTATCGCATTAGTTATTTATCTCAAGACATGGATTTTGATCCAGAATGGACGGTCATCCAAGCAATTTTTCAAGGAAGTAGTCCAATGATCCAGGCTGTTCGTCGCTACGAAGAAGCTTTGATTGCCTTGGCAGAGCACGGGGACGACCCAAGTGTTCAAAAACAATATACGCTTGCAGAAGAAACAATGAACAAAACAGATGCTTGGTCGACAGATACAAATGCAAAAATCATACTGCAGAAGTTAGGTATTCCTGAATTAGAAAAGAAAATCGGAGAATTATCTGGTGGACAGCAAAAACGTGTGAGTTTGGCACAAGTGTTGATTGAAGAACCTGACTTATTGCTCCTAGATGAACCAACGAACCATTTAGATTATCGTGCAATTGAATGGTTAGAATCCTACTTAAAGCAATACCGTGGTTCCTTATTAATGGTTACGCATGATCGTTATTTTTTAGATCGTGTGACGAATCGTATTTTTGAACTTGCTTTTGGTGAACTTCATGAATACACAGGAAACTATGAAGCCTATGTACTAGAAAAAGCAGACAGAGAACGAATTGAAGTTGAACAAGAAGAAAAAAGAAAGCAATTATACAAGCAAGAGCTTGCATGGATGCGTGCAGGTGTCCAGGCACGTGGGACGAAGCAACAAGCCAGAATCAATCGTTTTGAAGAGTTAAAAGAAAATCTATACCAAGTGCAAACAACGGATGATATGGATTTGAATATTGCGACTAAACGATTAGGCAAAAAAGTCTTAGAAATCAAAGAAGGATATTATCGAGTAGAGGACAAACAGCTTTTCCGAGAGTTGAATCTGTTGATACAAGCACGTGAGCGTTTAGGTATAACTGGGAAGAATGGAGCAGGCAAATCAACCTTGCTAAATATTCTTGCTGGAAGACTTTCACTAGATAGTGGTATCTACAGTATTGGTGAAACTGTCCGTTTAGGTTATTACACGCAACAAAATGAAGAAATGGATCCGAAGAAGCGAATGATCACGTACCTTCAAGAAGCTGCGGAAGAAGTTGAAACTGGAGATGGACAACAAATCGGTGTGGCTGAGATGCTTGAACGCTTTCTTTTCCCAAGGTATATGCACGGGACATTGATTGGAAAATTATCTGGGGGAGAAAAGAGACGCTTATATCTTCTAAAACTATTGATTCAGCAACCAAATGTGTTACTGTTGGATGAACCAACCAATGATTTAGATATCGCAACATTGACGATATTAGAAGATTACTTCAAAAGTTTTCCTGGAGCAGTAATTACTGTCTCCCATGACCGCTACTTTTTAGACAAAGTTGTGGAAAAATTGCTGGTTTTTGAAGGAGATGGCAAGGTATCTTTATTCTATGGAGATATGTCACGCTACCTTGAAGAAAGCAAAGAAAGTGAACACAAACAAGAAAAGTCTAAAGAAAAACCGGTCGTTCAACAAAAAGTGAAGAAAAAGAAACTCTCATACATGGAACAAAAAGAATGGGCAACGATCGAAGAAGATATCGAACTGCTTGAAGAACGCGTCGATGAATTAAAAGAAGAAATGAATCATCAAGGAGATAACTTTACTCGATTGCAGGAATTACAACAAGAGGTAACGAACACCGAAGTAGAGCTAGAAGAAAAAATGAATCGCTGGGAATATCTAAGCGAACTTGCAGATAATTAGGAGGAGTTTATTGATGGAACAAGAACAAGCATATCTTGATTTGGGAAAAGCACTAATCGAGGAAGGACACAAAAAATCCGATCGTACTGGAACGGGTACATATAGTTTGTTTGGCTATCAAATGCGCTTTGATTTACAGGAAGGTTTTCCTTTGTTAACAACGAAAAGAGTACCATTTGGCTTGATTAAAAGTGAATTATTATGGTTTTTAAAAGGAGATACCAATATTCGTTATCTTTTAGAGCATAAGAACCATATTTGGGATGAATGGGCGTTTGAACGTTATACAAAGAGCGAAGCATATACCGGCCCAGATATGACTGATTTTGGTCGTCGTAGTTTGGCTGATGAAGCATTTAACGCAATCTACAAAGAACAACATCAATTATTCTGTGACAAAATACTGACAGATGACGCATTTGCTGAAGCTTATGGGGACCTCGGACATATTTATGGATACCAATGGCGCCATTGGGAAAAGAAAGACGGCGGATTTATCGATCAGCTAAAAGATGTCATTGAAGCAATCAAGAAAACGCCTGATTCCAGACGTTTGATCGTCTCTGCATGGAATCCAGAAGATGTGCCTTCAATGGCGTTACCTCCTTGTCATACGATGTTCCAATTTTATGTGAATGATGGAAAACTAAGTTGTCAGTTATATCAACGTAGTGGCGATGTTTTTCTAGGAGTACCATTTAATATTGCAAGTTATGCACTTTTAACACATCTTATTGCACATGAGACAGGCTTAGAAGTTGGGGAGTTCATTCATACATTAGGTGATGCGCATCTATATGTAAACCATGAAGAACAAATGAAAGAACAATTGACACGTACGATACGTGCCATGCCAAAATTGATTTTGAATTCTGAGAAACAATCGATTTTTGATTTTGAATTTGATGATATTACAATTGAAGGATACGACCCACACCCAGCAATCAAGGCACCTATTGCGGTGTGATAAGAGAGGATGGTCATATGTTAGCTGCAATTTGGGCACAAGATGATACTGGATTAATCGGTATAAATAATCATTTACCTTGGCATTTACCGAATGACTTAAAATTTTTCAAACAAATGACAGAACACAACACTTTAGTAATGGGAAGAAAAACATTTGAAGGTATGGGTGGACGACCATTACCAAATAGAGAAACAATCGTTTTAACAAGAGATACTGCATATCAGGCAAAAGATGTTCGAGTGATGCATACAAAAGCAGAAGTTCTTGAATATGCAAGAAATAGTGAGGGCATCGTCTTCATTGCTGGCGGAACAGA
>JBKEDT010000078.1:0-66851 GCA_047975565.1 Enterococcus sp.
CATCTAAAAAAATTATCTGGAGGTAAGGGCATCCTACTTTCTGGTGTTCCTGGTGTTGAAAGAGCACGTGTGTTGATTATTGGTGGTGGTGTTGCTGGAACGAATGCAGCAAAAATTGCGATTGGCATAGGTGCAAAGGTGGAAATTGTGGATAATAATATTCATCGCTTACGAGAGTTAGATGATATTTTTGGTTCAACGATCGAAACAATTTATTCAACTCCTAAGAATATTGCTACACATATCAAACAGGCAGATGTAGTCATTGGTTCTGTATTGATTCCAGGAGAAAAAGCCCCTTATCTGGTGACTGAAGAAATGGTAAAAACAATGCAATCCGGCTCCGTATTAATTGATATTGCGATTGATCAAGGGGGATGTTTTGAAACCACGAAAGGGCCGACAACCCATGAAGAACCAACTTATGAAGTCCATGGAACGATTCATTATTCTGTTGCAAATATGCCGGGAGCAGTGCCACAAACAGCTACGTTAGCGTTGACGAATGCTACATTAAATTACGCTTTATTGCTTGCGAAAAAGGGTTGGAAGCAAGCGTGTCTAGAAGATAGTGCACTAGCAAAAGGTTTGAATACAGTGAATGGGCAAGTCGTATATAAAGGTGTGGCACACTCATTAGGGTTGCCTTATACACCAGTAAAAGAGGTACTAGAAAGAGTGAACGGTTGATGTAAGCATAGATAAAAAGAGAGACCTCTAAAGTTAGACTAAAAATTTAACTTTGGAGGTCACTCTTTTATGGCAGAATATATTTTTGAACTTAAACTAAAAATTGTTAAAAATATTTTGTTCAATTAAATTCTAAGAATCAAACATGATAAATTGTTTTTTTGTTGTATTTAACATATGCAACAAAGAAATCAAATAGATACTTCGTTGCTTTTTTTGATACAGGAATCAATACTAATCCTATAATCATCAGTAAGAAACTCAATCCTAACATTGAAAAAGTAAATGCTTGGAGTTTAAATAATGTAACTCCGATAAAAAGTAAGGGGGAAACAGTAAATGCTATCGTAAGTATCCAAAGAGAAGCCAATAGTGCTATTGCAGTTATAGCTATTCCTAAAAACAATATCAAATTAAAAAAGACCACTCCAATCAAAGCAAACCAATTAATTTTAGCCATTTTTTCTTTCTCCTTATTATTTTCACCATTTTCGAATATCAAATGAGGTATACCTGACAAGTCATATAGCTCATATAATTTTTGAACGGTATAAATATTAGGTAGATTTTTATTTTGCTCCCACCTAGATATTGTTTGTCTTGTCACAAATGATTTTTTTGCGACTTCTTCTTGAGTCATATTCTTATTTTTTCTTCCTTGTTTTAAGATCTCGCCAATATTCATATATGTTCTCCTTTTGTACAAATTAATATTATCCGAATACTCATCGATATTAAAGCAATTTTGATGTTACATTTGCTGATACCTCGCAATAAATTTGAATATTACATTATTTTATCGTACAGAATTAAAAAAAAGAACACAAATCGTATGAAGGCGTTTTTATCGTACTTAAATCGATTCTTTAGTTATCATTGATCTTTTTTTCACAATATGCAGTATACTATTTTCGTAACTTATCTATGTTTTGTGAAAGGAGAATTTACCATGCAGATGCAACCTGTTGAATTACCAGATACATATGACTGGAACTGGTACTTTATCTAAAACCATGTTCTAAAGAACCTTTCTGTCCCAGGTACATTTATCAGACATACTTTGACATAAAAAGAGCAATCTCGAAAACTTAGATTTTTGTTCTAATTTTTTGGATGCAGTACATCGTGTGCTGCTTTTTATCTGTACTTAAGGAAGGTATTGCTTGTATGGATTTTCTAAATCGTGCTGTTCCTTTTCCCAACTAGAGAATTGCCATTGTTTTGTGATGATTTCTTTTGCATCTGGTGAAGAATATGTCGTTAGTTTTTGATCGATTCCTTTTAAGTTTTCTTGGATTTTTTCTAGATTTTCTAAAACGTTCTTTTTATGTGCAAGGAGCAATTCTTTTCGTAACGGGATCGTGTCTGGACCTTCCATGCAGTAAGTGATATATGTGCGAATATCTTTGATTGGCATTCCAGTATTTTTGAGACAACAAATTGTGTGGATCAACCCAAGATCAGCTTCAGTAAATTCACGATACCCAGATTCATTTTTTGAAACAAACGGAAGTAACCCTTCTTTGTCATAGTAACGTAGTGTATAGGTGGATAGATTGAATATTTTAGCTACTTCCTTAATTGTATATGTCATTTTTCTCAGCTCTTTTCATTTAAACACTTGCATTAGAGTATACTCTAAGGTTTACAGTAAGTATAAATAAAAGAGATACATTTGACAAGAAAAACGCTGAAAAGAGGAAGAAAAGTGGAAAATAAAATTTTAGTTACAGGTGGAACAGGTTTTTTAGGCATGCGTTTGATTGCGGAGCTAGTAAAAAAAGGGTACGAAGTAAAAACGACGGTTCGTTCATTAAAAAGTAAAGATAAAGTACTCCACACATTAAAAGAAAATGGGATCGATGCAAAAGATAGGTTGTCTTTTGCTGAAGCAGATTTATTAAAAGATGAAAACTGGGAACAAGTGATGATTGGCTGCGACTATGTTTTCAGCGTTGCTTCACCAGTATTTTTTGACATGCCAGAAGATGAAAATGAAGTCATCCGCCCAGCAGTTGAAGGGATTACTCGAATTTTGAAAGCAGCAAAAAAAGCCGGAGTAAAACGAGTGGTGATGACGTCAAACTTCGGTGCCGTGGGTTTTAGTAATTTTGATAGAAAGAGTTGGACAACTGAAAAAAATTGGACTGACCCAAATGAAAAAGGTCTTTCAGCATATGAAAAATCAAAACTGTTAGCAGAGCAAGTAGCATGGAAATTTATTGAAGAAGAAGGAGAAGGCATGGAATTTGCGACAATTAATCCAGTAGCCATCTTTGGTCCGTCATTGGATCGTCACGTTTCTGGTAGTTTTGATTTATTAAAGGGGCTTCTTACAGGCTCAATGAAACGGATCATCAATTTACCCTTAAACGTAGTGGATGTACGTGATGTAGTTGACTTACACATTCGAGCAATGTTCACGCCAGAAGCAAACATGCAACGATTTATTGCATCTGCAGATGGACAAATCACTATGGAAGAAATTGCCGACTTGATTCGAAAAGAACGCCCAGGCATGGCAGAAAAGATAGCAAAAAAAACGCTACCTAACTGGTTGATTGACTTGGCAGCTCTCTTCAACAAACGTGCAGGAGAAGGAAAAATGATGCTCCGGGTGAATCGACAAGTAAGCAATGAAAAAGCAAAAAAATTACTTGATTGGACACCGATTGCAACGAATGAAGAAGCAGTTTTACAGGCTGTAGATAGTATGGAAAAATATGGTGTACTTACGAACGGATAATTCATTGTAAAGAACTAAATAACTGGAAAACGCTGAAATAATGGAATGCTTCAGTATTTTCCAGTTAAGTAGTTTAAGGAGTTCCGATAGATGTAGCTCTTTTTTTATAGAACAGATAATTTGCCTGTTTCACTTGTCTTACGATACAGTAACTGTGTAAGCGTTATCAAAACGGAAGAAGGCGGAATTATGGAAAGAATCTATCAAGCAAGTACAGCAGAAGGTACAGTGGATTTTATCAATACGAAGGATCTTGAACTTTCAGCACGTGAAGTTATACCTAAAGGTGGATATGGGTATATTAGCAGCGGTGCAGGAGATATTTTTACGTATCAAGAAAATGAGCGAGCGTTCAATCACCAACTCATTATTCCTCATATTTTAAAAGATGTTGAACAACCACAAACGCAGGTAGAGTTTGCAGGCGATTTGCTAACGGCACCTATCATTATGGCGCCTGTAGCAGCACATGGATTAGCAAATGTTGCTGCAGAGGAAGCTTCAGCAGAAGGTGTTGCTAAATTTGGTACCATTTATACTGCAAGTTCGTATGCTTCAAGAACACTTGAAGAAATTCGTGCAGCAGGAGGTGACAATGCACCACAATGGTTCCAGTTTTATATGAGTAAAGAAGAAAGCATTAATCGTGATATTTTAGCAATGGCAAAAAGAAATGGCGCCAAAGCAATTGTTTTGACGGCTGATGCAACGGTAGGAGGCAACAGAGAAACTGATCGAAGAAATGGGTTTACGTTTCCTTTACCTATGCCAATCGTACAAGCCTATCAATCAGGTATCGGACAGACAATGGATGCAGTATACGGCTCATCTAAACAAAAATTAAGCCCAAAAGACGTCGAATTTATTGTGACACATGCAGATGTACCAGTGTATGTAAAAGGAGTGCAGTCGGAAGAAGATGTTGAACGTTCTTTAGGTGCTGGTGCTAGTGGAATTTGGGTATCGAATCATGGCGGTCGTCAACTAGATGGAGGACCTGCTTCATTTGATTCGTTACACTACGTAGCGGAGTCAGTTGCTGGACGTGTGCCAATTGTTTTTGACAGTGGTGTTCGTCGCGGACAACATGTTTTTAAAGCTATTGCATCAGGTGCAGATTTAGTTGCGATTGGACGTCCCGCAATTTATGGGTTAGCATTGGGAGGTGCAACTGGTGTGACACAAGTATTTGACTTTTTCAAAAAAGAATTAGAAATGGTTATGCAACTTGCAGGAACGCAAACAATAGCTGACATCAAAAATACTGTATTACGTCCAAATCATTTTATGTAGAATTTTCTCAGAAGATGCGTGAACTAAAGTATCTTCTGAGTTTTTTTATCAAGGAAAAAGGGGGGATGCGCATGTATGCATTGGCAAAACAGTTGATTGTGGAGAAGGACTTACAGCGAAAAATAACTATCTTAGAAAATCTAATTAGTCATCCAATTCTCACTACTGGGGAATTGGCAAAGCGTGTAGGTGTTTCACAGCGAACGATTTTTAATGATTTACAAGACTTACGACTAGAGTTGCCAGAAGAGTGGTTGATTGAAGCAGATGGGAATACTGGTGTTTATTTAAAAGCAAAAAAAGCAACTCGAATCAGTGATGTATGGGAATTTTACATGAAAGAATCCCTCACAATGCAAGTTTTGAAACAACTGCTTGTACGCCAAACTATCCGATTGACAGATTTTTTAGCAAAGTATGGTGTATCGGCGGCAACGTTGAAACGGCAAATCAAAAAAATGAATCAAGTATTGAAGCCCTTCCAATTGAAAATCGAGCAGACATCAACGGATATTTATTGGGTAGGTGAAGAAACAGCCATTCGTATCTTTTATCATCGGCTACTACTACCTTTTACGTATGATCATTTTTTCTTTGAAGAACATGTGGTAAATAAAGAGAATTATCTGTTCTTTCTTCGTCGATTAGAGCGAAGTAAACGGCAAGTAGATACAGAAATCGATTTTGGTGTTTGTTGGTTTTTTATTAATACGGTTCGAATCAAATCCAATTGTAAGATTGAACAAGTGGTTCATGTTGAGGATGCTTTGTTTGTTGTCTATCAAGAAGAAATTCGAAAGCTTTATTTGAGTGAAGGGATTTCTCTTAAAGAAGATGAGCTATTTTTTGCATTCTTTTGTTTTTTAGAAAGTTGGAATTTTTCATTACCTAAAAGTGTGAAGCAACTAGTGAAAACTGAATATCAGTTCCGATTTAGTGAGGTAAAACAATTTTTGATGAATGTAACACAAGATGAACGTTTAGCAAATGATGAACAATTGATTGAGGAGTGTGTGTTGTTTTTAATCAAATATTATGAATCCGCAAGTCTGGCTGACAAATTTTTACTTGAGTATGCAGAAGTTTTATCGATTACGCGCACTTACTATCGTCAATTGGTAGAAAAAGTGTCATTAGTTATCGATGCAGGATATTTACTGGGAGAAGATTCAGTGTCAGAAGCAATGATTAACAGCTTAGTGTTATTGATCCAAACGGCAAAGATGAAAAAACAGCTCGAACAAGTTTCTTGTTACTTCATTTATCAGGGAGAACCTCTGTGGAAACATTTTCTTATACAAGAGCTAAGAGATTTAGTTGGCTCTCGTGTAGTGCTTGTTGAGAAGACTAGCGCAGAATTAAAGGACAGCAATCTGATACCTGGAGATTTTATTCTATCGAATGTCTCGTTGCCTTTAGACGAGTTTGATGAACAAATACCGATTTTTTTATTTCTACTTTGCCATCTCATCAAGAATTAGCTGAAGTAAAAGAATATATTGCAACGTTATACTTATAAAAAAGAAAGCATAGGAAGTTAGCCCTGTGCTTTCTTTTTTCTGATTTTTTTAGTTAGCATTTTCTCTAACTCAACAATGAAGAAGATTCCTAGTGCGATGCCAAGTACGCTAAGATTTTGCGCAAGCGTCAATGTCGTAGTGCCAAGTGCCTGTTGAGCGAATGGGAAAAGTAGGACACTTCCTTGTAAGAAAACTAAGATGCCTAAAGAGGCAAACAAGGCACGGTTTTCAAAAATTCGTTTATTTAGTGAAGGATCCATCAACTCGCGACAGTTGATCATGTAGATTGCTTGAGCAAAAACGATAGTTTGTAAGAGTAGTGTTTGTGCGACAGCTTGATTTTCGATGGACATCGTCAGCAAGTATGCAGGTACAGTAATCAGTAGAGAAACGTAAACGATTCTAAAAAGGTTATAGCCGGATAAAAGAGATTCATTTGGATTTCTAGGAGGACGTTGCATGATTCTCGGATGTGCTTTTTCAAATCCTAATGCGTAAGATAATGTGATTGTAGTCACCATGTTGACCCATAAAATTTGCGTAGGTGTTAACGGTAAAGGATGGTTGGTCAAAAGAGCAAAAATGACAATCAATCCTTGTGCTAATGCTGTAGGAAGAAAGAAGTTAATGGTTTTCTTTAAGTTGTCAAAGATTCGTCGTCCTTCTTTGACTGCATGGGCAATCGTAGCAAAGTTATCATCTGCCAAAACAACATCTGCGGCTTGCTTTGTTACTTCGCTGCCTTTGATGCCCATTGCGATACCGATATCGGCTTTCTTTAAAGCTGGGGCATCGTTCACTCCATCACCGGTCATTCCTACGATTTCTCCTTGATTTTGAAGGGCAGTCACAATTCGAAGTTTGTGCTCTGGTGTCGTTCGAGCAAAGATATCAACTTTTTGTACTTTTTCTGCTAATTCTTCATTAGAAAAGGAGTCAAGATCTGCACCTTCTAAAACCTGTGAGGTGTGTGCTAACCCAATTTGTTTTCCAATTGCTCGTGCAGTATCTTTGTGGTCGCCGGTAATCATTTTTACAGCAATACCAGCAGCTTGACTTTCTTTGATTGCTTGGATGGCAGATTCTTTTGGTGGATCAATGATTCCAGTTAAACCGACCATTGTTAGTCCCTGTAAGTGATCGTGTGAGATTTCTGAAGTAGTGGCTTCTTTTTTTGCAAAGGCAAGGACACGTTGTCCGTTTTCTGCCAGTTGTTGTGCTTGCTTTTGCCAATAGATTCGTTCTTCTGGAGTAGTTGTGGCTTTTTCTAAAAGAACTTCTGGAGCACCTTTTATAAAAATCATAAAGCGGGTATCGATTTTGTGACTTGTCGCCATATACTTATGCGAAGAGTGGAAGGGAATTTGATCTAGTTTTTTGATGCGTGCAACAGTATGTTGGTCTGCGTAATGTAGTAAAGCAAGTTCAGTAGGATTTCCACTTAAATCAGAAATGGCTTGCTTTTCGTTTTGATAGATGTCCTGACAGTTATTCATGATTAGAAGTAGGTCATCTTTGTCAGTTGTTGTTTGTTTTTCGGGTAAAACAATATCGGTAACTGTCATTTCATTTTTCGTTAAGGTCCCAGTTTTATCGGAACAAATGACGGTCATGGCTCCCAAGGTCTCTACTGCTGGCATACTTTTTACAATGGCTTTTTCTTTCGCCATCTTGTTGACACCCATAGATAAAATCATAGTTAAGACAGCAGGCAACCCCTCTGGGATAACCGCAACAATCAAAGCAATGACAGAAGAAAGCAACAAGTTAAATTCCAGACCGTAACGTAGTGTTGTGAAGAAAATCAGAAAGACGATGAAGCCAATCAATAGTTTGAAAATCTGTTTATTTAGTTGATTTATTTTCTTTATGAGTGGTGTTGTTTCTGGTTTGATAGTTTGTAAAGCGTCATTGATTTGACCAATTTCTGTCGCTTCACCAGTTGCAATAACGATTCCTTGACCTGAACCAGCTTGGACGTGTGTGCCAGAAAATGCAAGATTGGTTCGGTCTCCAAGTGGGATGTTTTCTGCTAATGTCCCGGTTTGCTTTTCGATAGGCAGAGACTCACCCGTTAAAACTGCTTCTTCAATCACTAGTTCGTGTGCTTGAACTAATCGTAAATCTGCAGGTACGATGTCTCCACTTGTAAGTAATACGATATCTCCAGTCACTAACGATTCAGCAGGAACGATTTCTTTTTTGTCATTGGTTAAGATCGCAGCGTCTTGACCTAACATTTGTTTCAGTCCATTCAAGGATTCTTCTGCTTTTCTTTCTTGATAGTAGCCAATCAATCCATTAATCAAAACAACGAATAGGATGATGCTCATTTCAAGAAAATCGCCTGTCAGTCCTTTTAAGAATGCTGCACCAATCAATACAAGCATCAATAAATCAATGAAATGTTTGCCGATTTTTTGCCAAGTTTTTAATTGCTTTTTTTCAGTAAGCTGGTTTGGACCTTGTTTGTCCAATCGTGTTTTTCTTTCAGCTTGACTTAATCCATGTATGGTTGTCTGAAAGTGCTGTAGGAGTGATTTGGTTGATTGAGTGTACATTTTTTTCATGTTAAGTTCCTCCTTGTAAGTGTTGTGGCTAACTAAAGTATAGAAGGAAGGGAGGCTTTTTTAGGAGCAATTTTTGCAGAGCACTATGCAAAAAGCTTGAAAGACTCGTGTACATAGCCTTTCAAGCTTTTTGATTTTTATAAACCAGCAATTCGTTTTGCTTTTTCAGTATTTGCAAAGTGAAGCTTCGCGTATTGATTCAATAAATCGATCCCACCACGTTGTAAAATTTTTGCAGCAACATGGTCAGATTTTGCACCAGCACCGGAAGGGACGGGGATACCTAATTCATTTGAAGCTTTGTCTAGTTCTTCTAAAAAACTGGCTCGACTGATGATTGAAGCCGCTGCTACAGCTAAATGATAGTGTTCTCCTTTAGTAATAAAGAAGATTTTTTCCTGGACAGGTTCTTTTTCTAAGCGTACATATTTTTTATAATTTACTTCAGGAGTAAACTGATCAATCAAGATACCTTCTGGTTTTTTTGGTGCAATTTGCTTTAAAAGAAGCTGAATTGCTTGATTATGCAACGCAACCTTCATACGTACTGCATTATACGTAGGCTGAATCGCATTGTATTTTTTGGGAGGGACAACAAGTAACTGATAGGGAATTACTTCACGTATATTTTTAGCAATAGAAATAATTTGAGAATCTTTCAGTTCTTTTGAGTCGCGGACACCTAATTCTTTTAAAAGCGCAAGATGTGCGCGATCGACATAAGCAGCACACACACATAAAGGTCCAAAATAGCTACCGTTTCCAACTTCATCACTACCGATGACTGAAAGTTGTGCAAAATTTTTTGGTAATGTAGTGACATTTTTCTTTGTTTTTGTGTTTTTCGTAGTTGGTACCGTGGAAGAAGTCCAACGTGCAGCTTCTTGCTCGGCGTTTGCGCCTTGAAACATGACTTTTCCAGAAGTATAGGCGGTAATCGTTGTACCATTTTTTTTTGCGACAAATTCGGTATAGGGGACAGATTTATTTAAGAAAAAAGGGTGATAATTTTCTTTGAGCTTCTTCATCTCTTGAGCAGAAACTTTGATTACTTGGTTCATACTTGTTCCTCATTTCTGTAAATTTACAAGAATCATTCTCTTGTATTCTATCATGATTTTCGTTGCGGAAAAGATAGAAATTTTTTAAAACTCCTCTTTAGAAAGGAGCGTGGATTGGAAATAGCAATTTTTGCATTTTTAGCATATAATAGAAAAGTGTTTTTAACTCTGGCTATAGAATCTACAAAAAATATGTTTGTAGGATAAAATGAAAGAATAATTAAGGAGGGGATAGTTCGCATGGTACAAGAAAAGAAACGCTATAAAGCAGTTATTGCTGGCGAAGCCTATACGATTATTGGACAAGAGTCAAAACGTCATATGGATATGGTCGTAGCGCTTGTGAATGATCAACTAGAAGAAATCAAGCAATTGTCTCCAGAGATAAATGCAGAACAAGCATCGATCTTGATGGCTATCAACGCAATTTCTGATCAATTGAAAAAACAAGAACAAATTCTTAAACTAGAAAAACAAGTCGAAGAATTAAAAGAAAAAACGGTAAAATTCACAGAATTAGAAACACGTGTGAAACGAATTGAAGCAGTGGAAGATGAAGCACGTGAAATACTAAAAGAATCTGGTCAAAAAGATGTTGAAATCAAAAATCATGTAGAAGCACAACAAATTATCAATGAAAAAAATAAGAGTGTTATCAAACATAAAGCGTCAAAATAAATTAAGCTAGAAAAGGTGAGCGGATGATCTTTACAATTATTATCTTACTCTTGTTACTCCATGCATTTTTTTCTGGTGCAAGAAGAGGGTTTACTCTACAAGTAGTTTATACAGTAGGCTATGTGATTTCTTTTATCGTAGCAAGGATGTACTATCAGACTTTAGCTGCGCATCTAGAGTTATATATTCCTTATCCAGCGGTTACTCCAGACACAGAATTAGTGTTTTTTGGTCAAACGATCAGCTTTAGCTTAGACCAAGCATTCTATGCGGGTGTCGCCTTTCTGATGATTCTATTTGTAGGTTGGTTGCTTACAAGGTTGATTGGTGTATTTGCTCATGGATTGACGTTTGTTCCAATCCTACACCAACTTGATTGGGTCGCTGGTGGTCTATTATCTTTAGTAGTCATGTACGTTGGTATTTTTTTGATTCTGGTACTCTTATCAATGATTCCAGCGGACTTTGTCCAAAATCAATTACGAAATAGTGGTATTTCTCGATTTATTATTGAAAATACACCTATCCTTACAAAACAAATCCAAGACCTATGGATAAATGATATTATTAAATAAAGAATAGTAAAATTGGCTGTTGTAGTTTTTCTTCAGTCCATTTAATCAAATAAGACAGTTTTAAAAGGAGAAAGCAAAATCTTTAAGTGGAATTGTGCTTCTCCTTTTTTACGCAAATAAAAAAAGCAGGTGACAACAATGAACGAACGTATTTTACAAACATTAGCGTTTGATCAAATCAAGACAATGACAAGCCAATTCCTTGTGACTGCACAAGGAAAAGATGAACTAGCACAACTAGTCCCTGTAAGTGATGCTATCGTGATCGAGGCTTGGCTAAACGAAACAGAAGATGCATTGAAAGTCCATCGATTACGCGGAGGAATACCTATTCCTAAATTAGAAAATATTCGTCCTCACATGAAACGAATCGATATTGGTGCGGATTTAAATGGTGTCGAACTCGCAGAGGTTTCACGAGTGTTATCAACGACAAGTGAACTTACACGATTTATTGACGATTTACGAGATAGCGAAATTGAGTTTGTGCGGTTATACGAATGGGCAGACCAACTCGTTACGATCCCTGTCCTTAGTCGTCGATTGCGTGAAGCGATTGATGAAGACGGACGTGTGACGGATGAGGCTTCTCCAGAATTAAAAATTATCCGGAATAATATTCGCCGTAGTGAGCAAACAATCCGTGAACAATTAGATGGTATTGTTCGCGGAAAAAATGCCAAATATTTGAGCGATGCTATTGTAACTATCCGAAATGATCGGTATGTTATTCCAGTGAAACAAGAATATCGTGGGGTATTTGGTGGTGTGGTACATGATCAAAGTGCTTCAGGTCAAACATTATTTGTAGAGCCTAGACAAATCGTAGAATCGAATAATCGATTACGCCAACATCAAATTGCGGAACGAAATGAGATTCAACGTATTTTAAGCGAGCTCTCTGCTGAATTAGTGCCACATCGCAAAGAAATCTTACACAATGCATTTGTTATCGGAAAATTAGACTTTATGAACGCAAAGGCACGTTTAGGAAAACAACTAAAAGCTGTAGTGCCTAGAATCAGTGAAACAAATGAAGTTGTTTTCAAAGAGGCACGACATCCATTGATCGACCAAGAAAAAGTGGTGGCAAATGATATCTTGATAGGAAAAGATTATCAAGCGGTCGTAATTACTGGTCCAAATACAGGTGGGAAAACAATTACCTTGAAAACACTTGGTTTGCTACAGTTGATGGGACAAGCCGGATTTCCTCTCCCAGTTGCTGAAGATAGCCAAATGGGAATCTTTAATGAGATTTTTGCAGATATCGGTGATGAACAATCGATTGAACAAAGTCTATCCACATTCTCGGCACATATGACAAACACGGTCGATATTCTCTCAAAAATTGATGAACATAGCTTAACGCTATTTGATGAATTAGGTGCGGGTACCGATCCTCAAGAAGGAGCTGCACTTGCGATTTCTATTTTAGATGCTATTGGTGCGAAATCCGCATATGTGATGGCAACTACCCACTATCCAGAATTAAAAGTCTATGGATACAATCGGGCAAATACGATCAATGCAAGTATGGAATTTGATGTAGACACATTAAGTCCAACGTATCGTTTATTGATCGGTGTGCCTGGACGAAGCAATGCCTTTGAGATTTCAAAACGTTTAGGATTAGATACCCATATTATTGATGAAGCAAAACAAATCATGGATGGAGAAAGCCAAGACCTGAATGAAATGATTGCTGATTTAGAAAATCGTCGTAAAATGGCTGAAACAGAATATCTAGAAGTCCGTCATTATGTCGATGAATCGCAACATCTTTACAACGACTTATCTGAAGCGTACAGTTATTTCTTTGAAGAACGTGAAAAAGAAATGGAAAAGGCACGTAAAGAAGCGAATCAAGTGGTTAAAGAAGCACAAGAGCAAGCAGAAAAAATCATTTCAGATATTCGTAAACTACAACAGCAAGGGACAACTTCTGGTGTGAAAGAACATCAATTGATCGATGCAAAATCACAATTGGACGGACTATACCATGAAGAAGAACGCTTGAAGAAAAACAAAGTGTTACAAAAAGCGAAGGAACAAAAGACATTTAAAGCTGGTGATGAAGTTCTTGTGAATACGTATGGACAACGTGGCACATTGATCAAAAAAGATCGTCAAGGTGCTTGGCAAGTACAAATCGGTATTTTAAAAATGACTGTATCCGAAGATGAAATGACACCTGTCGCACCAGAAAAAGAACAAAAGCAACGAATGGTTCACTCAGCACGTTCTTCATCAAGCAGTCATGTACCAAATCAATTAGATTTACGTGGAAAACGATATGAAGAAGCTCTAGCCGAAGTGGATCAATACCTAGATGCAGCACTGCTTGCGAATTATCCACAAGTAACAATTGTACATGGAAAAGGTACAGGCGCATTACGTAAAGGGATTACAGATTATCTAAAAAATCATCGCAGTGTGAAAAGTTTTGAATTTGCTCCAGCAAATCAAGGTGGAAATGGTGCAACGATTGTTACGTTTAAATAGGCAGCCTTACTAAATGTAAGCAGATAGCTCGTTAAATTTAGGAACTGATGCTATAATACATGTAGATTAAAAATGGAGGTCCTGAAAATGGCACAAGCAATTACAGATCAAACATTCGCCGAAGAAACAGGAAGCGGCTTAGTATTAATTGATTTTTGGGCAACATGGTGTGGCCCTTGTCGTATGCAAGCACCAATCTTGGAACAATTAGGAGAAGAATACGACGAAGATGAATTCCGTATCGTAAAAATGGATGTTGATGAAAATCCAGCAACACCACAATCATTCGGTATCATGAGTATTCCAACATTGTTACTTAAAAAAGATGGTGAAGTTGTCGATAAAGCAATCGGCGTACAATCAAAAGACCAATTACGCGCAATGATTGACGCACATCTATAAGTCTTTTTCAACAAGCTGTATGTAAATCATGATCGCATGAAGTGCTACTTACACGTAGTATTTCGTGCGATTTTATTTGCTTTTTTTGGAATAATTGCGCATGGTATAATGAAAACATAAAAAAAGAGAGGCATATAGCATGAATGAACGAATAAAAAATAAATTGGCTTTACTGCCTGATCAGCCTGGTTGCTATTTGATGAAAGATAAGAACGGGACGATTATTTATGTTGGAAAAGCAAAGATACTAAAAAATCGAGTACGTTCATATTTTACTGGTAGTCATAATACCAAGACAGAACGGTTAGTCAGTGAAATCGAAGACTTTGAATATATCGTGACAGAATCAAATATTGAAGCACTTTTATTGGAAATCAATCTCATCAAAAAGAATGATCCTAAGTATAATATTATGTTAAAGGATGACAAAACGTATCCTTTTCTAAAAATCACAAATGAAAAATATCCCAGACTGGTAATCACACGAAAGGTACTAAAAGATAAAGCCTTGTATTTTGGTCCTTATCCGGATGTTGGAGCTGCAAATGAAATCAAAAAAATCTTAGATCGCTTATTTCCATTACGAAAATGTAAACCATCGCAAACGAAAGAGCCTTGTTTGTATTATCATCTTGGACAATGTTTGTGCCCATATTATTTTGATGTAGATCCTGAAGTGTATACAAAAATGGTGGAAGAAATCAAACAATTTTTAAATGGTGGACATGATCAAATCCAAAAGGAAATTGAACAAAAGATGCTTGTAGCTGCAGAAAATATGGAGTTTGAAAAAGCAGCAGAATATCGCGACCAGATCAAAGCAATCGAAACCGTAATGACACGGCAAAAAATGACGAACACAGATATGGTTGATCGTGATGTTTTTGGTTATTCAGTAGATAAAGGGTGGATGTGTGTCCAGGTTTTCTTTGTTCGCCAAGGAAAACTTTTGGAACGTGATGTTTCGCTATTTCCATTTTACAATGAACCAGAAGAAGATTTCTTGACGTATATTGGGCAGTTTTATCAGGAAAATGAACACTTTATCCCTAAAGAAGTGTTGATACCAGATGATATTGACAAAAAAAGTGTGGAAGCCTTGTTAACCACAAAAGTAATGCAACCGCAACGTGGAGAAAAGAAAAAACTTGTTGATTTAGCAAGCAAGAATGCGGTGATTGCACTTAATGAACGATTTGATTTAATCAATCGAAAGCAGGAACGAACAATTGGTGCAATCGAGCGTCTCGGAAATGCGATGAATATCCCTGCGCCAATTCGAATCGAATCCTTTGATAACTCGAATATCATGGGAACCAATCCAGTGGCTGCCATGGTTGTCTTTATTGATGGAAAACCTGCGAAGAAGGAATATCGTAAGTATAAAATCAAAACCGTCAAAGGTCCGGATGACTATGCCTCTATGCGAGAAGTTATTTACCGACGTTATTCTAGAGCAATAAAAGAAGGGACACCACTACCTGATTTAATCTTGATCGATGGTGGAAAGGGGCAAGTCGATGTAGCAAAGGATGTGTTGGAAAATCAATTAGGGGTGGATATTCCAATTGCAGGAATGGCAAAAAACGATAAACATAAAACAAGTGAGCTTTTATTTGGCCCAAACTTAGATGTCGTGCCACTTGAACGAAACTCCCAAGAATTCTTTTTATTACAACGTATTCAAGACGAAGTACATCGATTTGCGATTACATTCCATCGACAGTTACGTAGTAAAAATAGTTTTGCTTCAAAATTAGATGCTATTGATGGATTGGGTCCTAAAAGGAAAAAAATGTTGTTGCGTGAATTTAAGTCTCTGAAAAATATCAAAGCAGCCTCAATCGAAGAATTGCATACGATAGGATTACCACAACAGGTTGCTGAAAATGTTTACACAAAGCTTCACGATAAAGAAGAATAAATGCAAAAGGATACTTTACAAAGATTGTGAAGTATCCTATTCTTTTTATAATGAATAGAAAAAGGAGTGAGGCTATGCTTGAAGTGAAGAATCTTGTGAAAACTTTTGGTGACTATACTGCCGTGGATCATCTTTCATTTCAAATACCAGATGGAAAAATCTTAGGGTTGATTGGACAAAATGGAGCGGGGAAAACAACAACATTTCGCTTGATTTTGGATTTTCTGACACAAGATGAGGGGGAAGTTTTGTGGAATGGGAAACCATTAGGTGAGAAAGACTATGATATCATCGGTTATTTACCAGAAGAGAGAGGATTATATCCGAAAGTATCTATCCAAGATCAATTGATTTATTTTGCCGAATTACGTGGGAAGACTAAAAAAGAGATCTTACCAAAAATCGATGAATGGATGGAGAAATTCCAAGTAAAAGGAAAGAAAACGGATAAAGTCAAATCCTTATCCAAAGGGAATCAACAAAAGGTACAATTGATCGCAACACTGATTCATGAGCCAAAACTCGTGATTTTGGATGAACCATTCAGCGGACTTGATCCAGTGAATGCAGAACTCTTAAAAAATGGTATTATCGAATTAAAAGAAAAAGGGTCATGTGTTATCTTCTCTAGTCATAATATGGATAACGTGGAGAAAATCTGTGATCATTTGATTATGTTACGAAATGGCCAAACTGTCTTGAATGGCAAAGTACATACCATTCGTGAATCATTTGGTCGGACAAAAGTTTTCTTGGAGTCTAGTTTAACAAAAGAAGATGTTGAAGAAATCGGTGGCGTAAAAACTGTCGTAAAACACGAAGATAACTCACTGGAAATCACACTTGAACATCCTGAAGCAGGAAAAGCAATCTTTGCTCGTGCTACTGAGTCTGGATACATTCCAATGTTTAATCAACAACCGCCAACATTGGAAGAAATCTTTAAGATGAAGGCAGGTGAGCGGGATGCGTAAATTTTGGATCATTACCAAAGATGTCTATTTAAAAAATATTAAATCCATTTCATTCGTCGTGATGATTTTGGTGCCGTTTATTATGATGGGAATCGTTTATCTTGCAGGGAACTTTGCGCAAAATAATACGGAAGTAGATAAGATTGCGGTACTTTCGTCAAATGAGCAATTGCAAGAACAATTTATACAACAAAAAACAGATGAATTCCAATTTACAAAGTCGGACTCAGAAGCGGCTGCACAAAAACAACTGGACGATGAAAAGATTGATGCCTACTTGATTATTTCAGTTGACGAGAAAGATCAGACTGTTGCAGGAAAATTGTATAGTGAAAAATCACTAGGGCAAACAACGCAACTAACAATTCAACAGCAATTGACAGGCGTACAATCTGTTATGCGTGCTAGTGCATTGGGATTGTCCACTAAAGATGTTGCAAGCTTGAGTCAGCAAGCTGATTTGACACGACAAAAAGTTAGCTTTACTGACAATGGAAAAATGGAAAACGATGAAGATAATAGTGATGTACAATATATCGTTAGTTATGCTGCAACTATTTTACTATTCATTATAATCTTGACCTATGCGCAGATCATCGCACAGGAAATTGCATCTGAAAAAGGCACACGCATCATGGAAGTGATTTTATCAAGTACGACAGCGCAAAAACATTTTTATGGTAAATTAGCAGGTGTTCTGCTTGTAGCACTCACTCAAATGGGGTTATATGCACTGATATTTGGTGTTGGGTACAATCAGTTTAAGGATATGGAAATTGTTAAAAACTTCTTAAGTAATGTTTCACTAGATAATTTATTTGGACCTTTCTTGTGGTATACACTTGCATTCATGCTGTTAGGTATTTTGATTTTTTCTGTGCTAGCAGCACTATGCGGCTCTCTTGTGAACAAGGCTGAAGATACAGCAAAAGCTATTTTACCGGTCACGTATTTGTCATTAGGTGGATATATGCTGGGGTTGATATTAGGTGCATCAGATCCTAATAATATTGTGATTCGAATTACATCGTATATTCCATTCCTTTCTTCTTACATCATGCCAGTACGTTTAGCGAACGAGACGGTTACTGTGGGTGGAGCTGCGATATCTCTTCTATTATTAGTTGTATGTACGATACTTCTAACACTTATTTCAGCAAATATGTATAAATCAAATGTTCTTGTCTACAGTGAAAATGGTATCTGGAGCTCATTAAAGCAGTCCATTTCAATTATGCGAAATGAACGAAAAAAATAAACTACGTAGAGGTTCGGATGAATTGTCCGAACCTCTTTTAAGTTGTTTCACCTTTGACAATCTTTTATACTTTTAATTAGGGAAAGTAGAGGGAGGGCAAAAAATGGAACGTTATCTTGAATTGCTTGAAGAAAAATTTCCAACTGCAACATTAGCAAAAACTGAATTGATTCATTTAGAAGCAATTCAAAATTTACCTAAAGGAACAGAACAATTTCTTAGTGATATTCATGGAGAGTACCCTGCATTTGATCATATTTTGCGTATTGGTTCAGGCAATCTAAAAGAAAAAATCAAAGATGCATTTGCAGATCAATTAAGCAAAGACGATGTCGAACAATTAAATTGTTTTGTCGCATATCCACTGTATGGTGTAAACACAGCATGGTATCAAACTATCGATAAAAAACAATTGATTCATTGTCTGATTGAGCTATTGAGATTTACATCGGTGAAATATTCCCGTTCAAAAGTGCGGAAAGCTTTGCCTAAAGCATATCATGGGATACTTGAAGATTTGATTTATACCGATGAACGTTTTCCGGAAAAACGTGCGTTTGTAGATTCGATCATTTATGAATTGATTGAATTAGAAGAAGAGCAAGCACTAATTATTCAATTAGCACAAACGATTCAACATTTGGTGATTGATCACGTCCATGTTGTTGGAGATATCTTTGACCGTGGAACGCAAGCAGACAAGGTAATGGATCGATTGATGCGTTTGCCCTCAGTAGACATTCAGTGGGGAAATCATGATATTTTGTGGATGGGTGCATATTTTGGCTCAGAAGCTTGCTTATTAAATCTTTTACGGATAGCGACACGCTACACCTATCTTTTAGATTTAGAAAAAAGCTATGGATTAAATTTGCGACAATTATTTTCTTATGCACAACAAACGTATACTGAAAATGAGTTGTTTCGCCCAAAAAACATAGCTGAACTAGATGAGGAAGAGCTCATTCAGATGGAACAAGTCCATCAAGCCCTTGCCATTTTACAATTTAAAGCAGAAGAACAGCTATTGATGAGACGACCAGAATTTAATATGGATGAACGAAAATTACTACATGCAATTGATTATGAAAAAGAAACACTTCATTTAGATGGTAAAGAGTATCCAATCAAACAAGGGTGTTTCCAAGAAATTGATCCGGAGCATCCAGAAAGATATACGGAAAAGGAACGAGAAGTAGTAGAAAGTTTACTTTTTTCTTTTCAACATTCGCAAAAAATGCGCCAACATATTCAGTTCTTACTAGAGAAGGGGAGTATGTATCTTATCTATAATCAGCAATTATTATTCCATGGGTGTATGCCTTTAAATAAAACCGGAGAATTTTTGCCGCTTGAGTTAGCAAATCAAAGCTATTCTGGAAAAGCATTACTTGACTTCTTCGATGAACAAATTCGTCTTAGTGCAAAAAATTTACATCTGCGTAGTGATCTTCCAACAGATTTGGTTTGGTATGCATGGAGTGGTCCAGCTTCACCTTTATTTGGAAAAACGAAAATGGCAACATTTGAACGCTATTTTTTAGAAGAAAAAGAGACGCATGAAGAAATAAAAAACTGGTACTATCAGTTAAGATCAAATGTAAAAATAATCAATCGTCTCCTACAAGAATTTACTATAGATGAGCAAATAGGAACTGTGGTTAATGGACACACGCCGGTCAAAGTACGTAAAGGTGAATCGCCAATTAAAGCAGAGGGAAAACTATTTGTTATTGACGGGGGACTAGCGAAATCGTATCAAAAAACAACAGGGATTGCGGGCTACTCTTTGTTGAGTAATTCATATGGATATCAGATTGTGACACATCAGCCATTTTGTTCAATCCCAACATTTTTTGAAGGAAGCCAAGCGCACACAAACGTGAAACGAGTGATTGATCGAAAGCTGCCCAGAAAGTCAATTCGACACACAACAAAAGGCGAACGCTTACAACAACAAATCAAGGATATCCGTGAACTACTTGAAATGTATGAGGCACGTCAGCCTAGTGAAACAACTCTAGGAAGAATTTAAGTGAAAAAAAGTGTAACAAAAGCCAAATAGCGCTTTTGTTACACTTTTTTTAGTTCTTAATTCATCTGCTGAACGAAGTAGTCAAAGAGTCCTTGGTCTATTTTCGAAACAGTATGTGTTAATTCTGGATGCCATTGTACGCCTAAAATAGAGTGGCTTTCTTTACTCTCAATGGCTTCAATGATTCCATCAGAAGCCCAAGCAATGGGACGCAAGCTTGGAGCCACTTTTTTGATTGCTTGATGATGGTACGAATTGACATGATAGTGTTCTGGCAATAAAGCAGTTAATTGACTTGCTTGATCAACAGTCAGACGATGCGTTGCAAATTCAGGTGCAGTTGGTTGTTGCTCATGTTTGATTACTTCATGTGGGACAAGAGAAAGATCTTGGTAAAGTGTTCCACCTAAGGCAACATTCACTAATTGAAGGCCTCTGCAGACTGCAAAAATGGGTTTTCCTTGATGTAAGGCTTCTTTCACTAACGCCTGTTCAAAAAGATCACGAGCATGATTCGTGTTCCCTAATTTGAGATGAGGATCTTCGCCATATAATTGAGGACTCACATCTTGTCCACCTGCTAAAAGTAATTTATCGATTTGCTGGATATAGTCAGCTGCAGTTTCCGGTGTGTTGATGGGTAATACAAGAGGTAAGCCATTTGCTTGTTTTACTGCATCAATAAATCCTTGAGGTGTATACGTGACACGATTTCCTTGGAAAACTGGGACGGATTCTAGTAAATGGTTCCCTGCGATTCCGATAATTGGCTGTTTCATAGATAGCCTCCTAATAAATTCTGTTGTATCTAGTATGAACTTAAAGGATTCTGCTTGAAAAAGCAAAATAAAAGCATAGAAATAAATCTTTAATTTTCTATATATTTTTTTGGAAATATAGTTACTTTTGTTATTTAAAAGAAATTTATCTGAAAATAGTAAACGAGAATTTTTTTGAACAGCTATTATTAAGTAAATGCTTTAATCTTTTGGATTCATTCTGTTATCTGATTTAGATGAGAAAACATTTTTTGTAATAAAAGAGATTTATTTTTAGGAATATGACTATTTTTTAGTTATTTATAGTAAATGAACGAATGCCTTGAAATGTTATTATAAGGTTTGGTATACTTTAAACATAGCTAAATAAATCAATGGTTGGGCGTAAGCTTTCAAGGATCGGTTCCTCAAGGGGTGAGAGGGATAGACAGTGAGGTGTTTTACGTTCAGGCATTAGTATGTATTAAACAAGAGATCTGTTCTTTCCATTTTAACTAATAGAAAGCGCGGATCTTTTTTTTCGAAAGGGGTGTGAAAATGTTAGAAGCTTTAGAACAAATTCGAACTGCTGAACAAAAGAATAAGCAATTTGAACAAGAGTTAACTCGTCAATTAGCTAATGATGAGGAACAAAAGAAAGTAGCACTTGAAAAATTAGAAAAAGAATTAAAAGTGAAATTACTTGAAGAAGTCAGCTCACGGGAGAAGCAACTGGAAACAGAGTTGCAAAAAGAAGGTGAGCAACTTGAACAAGAAGCAATAACGGTGCGAGAAAATCTAGCACTACGTTATCAAGAAAAACGCGAACAGGCAGTGGAGACCATCATTGAAAGGGTGAAGCAAACGTATGGCTGTAGCTGAGATGAATAAAGTTACGCTGATTACTGATAAACGCCATCAGGAATCACTCTTGCAAGCAATCCAAAGTTTGCAAAATGTTGAAATCCGCGATTTATGGCGTGAGGATACATCAAATCAATGGGTCAATGAGTACTTTCCCAACGTAACTAGTGAAGAAAGTAAAATCGAAAATGGTGCACGCTTGGTTATGCAAATCAACGAAGCGATTCAGTTTGTTGAACGTTATGGCGATAGTCGTCAAAAAAAGCAACACTTAAAAAGACAAGAAATATCGTTACGTGAATTGGAAGACGCGCACCACGAAGAACGATTTACAAAAGAATTATCAGAAATTTTAGCATTAAAAGAACAATTTCTTGCAATCCAAGCAGAGAAAAAGCAATTAGTTGAACAAGAAAACTGGTTGAATGGTTGGCAATATTTAGATGCCTCACCAAGTCAGTTTTCAAGTAAAAAAACAAAATTGATTTTAGGATCTATTAGTTCAGCGAATGCACAATCTTTGTATGACTTGCTTGATCAGGAAGAATTTATCTATCGGGAAACGATTTATCAATCTGCTACACAAGAATTAGTTGCCGTAGTGCTATTGAACAATCAAGCGCCCAAAATCTCAGAACAAATGAATCGTTTGGGTTTTGTCCCAACTGAGTATACCTATGAAGAAAAACCAAAAGATGTATTAGCAAAAGTCAAAAAAAATCTTCATGAACAAAATGAACAAGAAAAACAGTTGATTCGTAAAATTGGCGAAAAAAGTCAATTTATCACCAAACTAGAGTGGGCAGAAGAAGTCTTACTTGCACGAAATGAACGTGAGCGTATCAAAGAGCGCTTGATTCAAGAGAAGTATTTGATTGTCATTCAAGGTTGGCTAGATACAATGGAAAAAGAACTATTTTTAGAAAAAATTGCAGAAAACTTCCCAGACGATGACGTCTATCTTTCTTTTGAAGAACCAACCACACATGAGATTACAAAAGAAATCCCAACAAAACTACGAAATCATCCACTTGTCAGACCTTTTGAGATGTTGACAGAGATGTATAGTTTACCAAAATATAATGAAATTGATCCAACACCTTGGATGGCGCCATTTTATTTTGTTTTCTTCGGAATGATGGTAGCAGATATTGGCTATGGATTGTTGATGTTGATTGGAACGATCATTGCACAAAGGGTAATGGTCTTACCTCGTGGACTGAAACGATTTACTGATTTCTTCAAGATTCTATCTATTCCAACGATTATTTGGGGGTTCATCTACAGTTCATTCTTCGGAGCAGAGTTGCCCAAGGAAGTATTTGGGATACATTTACCATTTCCAATCTTGTCAACAACCGATGATGTAAATTCTATTTTGATTTTGTCCGTTGTTTTCGGGCTTATCCAAATCTTGGTTGGATTGTTTGTCGCTGGGAAAGAACATATCAAACGAAAAGAATATTTATCTGCAATCAGTAATGGATTTGCTTGGCAAGGTATCTTAGTGGGAATCGGGCTAGCAGTTGTTGGATCAATCATTGTCCAAAGTACAGCAATTCTATATACCGGAGTGGTCGTTGCAATTCTTTCTGCACTTTGTATTTTGGCAATTCCGATTATTCAATCACAATCAAAAATCAAAGGTGTGGCCAAAGGTGCGTATAGTCTTTACGGAATTACTAGCTATATTGGTGATTTAGTCAGTTATACACGTCTGATGGCATTAGGAATATCTGGGGGAAGTATTGCAGCAGCCTTTAACATGCTTGTTGAATTTATGCCACCAGCTGCACGCTTTACTGTAGGTATTGTGCTATTGATTGCTTTACACGCACTGAATCTTTTCCTTTCTTTATTGAGTGCGTATGTGCATGGTGCACGTTTACAATATGTCGAGTTTTTCGGGAAATTTTATACCGGGGGCGGACGTGCATTTGAACCACTAAAAACCAAAGAAAAACATGTAAATATTAACGAAAATCATAAAAAATAATACAACTGGAGGCTACAAAACAATGATGGATTACTTAATTTCACAAAACGGCGGGATTGTCTTTGCAGTACTAGCGATGGCAACAGCAACAATTTTCTCAGGAATCGGTTCAGCAAAAGGTGTAGGGATGACTGGTGAAGCAGCTGCTGCATTAACAACAAGTCAACCTGAGAAATTCGGACAAGCATTGATTCTACAATTATTACCAGGTACACAGGGATTGTATGGATTCGTAATTGCATTCTTGATTTTTATCAACTTAGGAAATGATATGTCTGTTGTTCAAGGCTTAAACTACTTTGGTGCATCATTACCGATTGCATTTACTGGATTATTCTCTGGTATTGCACAAGGACGTGTTGCGGCAGCAGGTATCCAAATCTTAGCGAAAAAACCAGAACATGCTACAAAAGGAATCATCTTTGCAGCAATGGTAGAAACTTACGCAATCTTAGGATTTGTTATTTCATTCCTTCTAGTATTGAATGCCTAAGGAGGAATGAAAATGAGTGCTATTGAAAAAATAATTGCACAAATGGATCAAGAGGCACAAGAAGAACGTGCTTCATTCGAAAAAATGGAACGTGCACGAATCGAAGAGGACTATAAAAAATCCAAAGAACGTGTACTATCAGAAAACCAAAAACAACGAGAAAAGCAACTCGAACAATTAGAGAAGAAACATCGACAACAACAAAATCGTCAGAAAGTTGAAAGTCGTCAAGCATTGCTTAATGAAAAACAAAATTTCTTACAAAAGCTATTTGAAGAAGCTGTAGAAGAAATGGCTAACTGGGATCAACAAACATTCCAAACGTTTGCAACACAATTATTCAAAGGAATGGATCTGACTGGAGAAATCTTGGTAACACCAGGTGAGAAGAGCCAACAATTTTTTACAAAAACTTGGTTAGCTGAATTAGAAGCAACGTTACCGTATAAATTGGTGATGCAAGAAACATCTAGCAAGGATGAAGCGGGATTTTTATTAGAAGATCAAGGAATCCAATACAACTTTTTATTTAGTAACTTGGTTCGTGATAGTCAAGAAACCTTGAACTACGAGCTTGCACAGGAATTGTTCGATTAGGGGGCAAATGAATGAAAACAAGTTATCATGAATTGAATCCATTAATTCGAGCAAAAGAAACGGAGTTGCTATCCTCAGATGATATCGATCGTTTGGTGAAAGCAGACTCGATTATTGAGGTAGGTAAACTGTTAGAGCCAACAATCTACGCTCCGTATATATTTGATGGATTTGAGTATGAATTTGAAGAAAACCTAGCAAAAGAACATGGGCAACTATTCGATTGGCTGAAAGAAATCGCACCAGAACCAGAAGTCGTCTGGATCTATACGATGCGTTTAACTTTCCATAATTTAAAGGTATTAACAAAAGCAGAATTAACGAATCAAAATTTGGATCACTTATATCAATATGACGGCTTCTATTCATTAGATGAATTGAAAGAAGCGATTCGTACAACTGTTTCAGACCGTCTTCCAGAAGGTGTCATGGCAAGTATTCGTGAAGTCAAAGAATATCTTGAAGAATCAGCAATTCTTCAAGGGATTGACGTTATCTATGATCGTCATTTTTTAAAGGAACAACGCTATTTAGGTGAAAAATTAGGCTATCCAGAATTACTGGAAGAGATCATCACATTGATTGATTTAACAAACTTGATCATCACTGCACGTGGAATCACTCAAAATAGAAGCATTGGATTTATGACAGGGGTGTTATCAAGTAGCGGTGGGATTTCTAAAGAAACATTCCTTAATTTTGTAGAAAAGGACTTAGCAACATTTGTTGAGTTTTTAGAAAGCTCCTCCTATAGTGACTTTTTGGCACCTGCACTTGAAAATGGAACGATTGACTTAGTACGTCTTGAGCAGATGAAAGACGATTATTTAACCTCACTCTTTCAAACTGCACAAATTCAAGCATTTGGGCCATTACCATTGTTGGCATTTCTAAATGCAAAAGAAATCGAAGGAAAAAATCTTCGATTGATCATCGTAGGAAAACGAAGTGGATTTCCACAAGAAGAAATTCGAAAGAGGGTGAGACGGGCATATGACGCATAAAATTGCAGTAATCGGAGATAAAGATTCTGTGTTACCGTTTCGACTATTTGGATTTGAAGTAAGTTATGAGCGTACTGGAAAAGAAATCCGTAAACGAATTGACCAACTCTCAAAAGAAAATTTTGGAATCATCTATATTACAGAGCAATGCGCAGCGGAAGTACCGGAAACAATTGAGCGGTACAAAGAAAAAATGATTCCAGCAATTGTTTTGATTCCAAATCATACTGGAACATTAGGCATCGGAGCGACAGCAATCCAGAATAACGTTGAAAAAGCAGTTGGACAGAATATATTGTAACGAGGAGGATTTATGGGACAAATAGGAAGAATTATCAAAGTCTCTGGACCATTAGTCCTAGCAGAACACATGGAACATGCAAGTATTCAAGATATGTGTCTCGTTGGGGAACTAGGTGTAATTGGAGAAATCATCGAAATGCGAAAAGATGTCGCATCGATTCAGGTATATGAAGAAACAACAGGGATCGGCCCTGGAGAACCAGTAAGAACAACTGGAGAAGCGCTATCTGTAGAATTAGGACCTGGGATCATCTCACAAATGTTTGATGGAATCCAACGTCCATTAGATGTCTTTATGGAAGTGACACAAAGTAATTTCCTTGGACGTGGGGTACAGATACCCGCATTAGACCGTGAGAAAAAATGGTGGTTTGACGCACATACTGCTATTGGCGATGAAGTTTCAGCAGGTGATGTTCTAGGTGTTGTAGATGAAACCAAAATCATCACACACAAAATCATGGTACCAAATGGACTACAAGGTACAGTTAAGAAAATTAAAAGTGGGACATTCACGATCGATGAAGTTGTTTGTGTGATTGATACACAAGATGGCGAAGTTGAACTTACAATGATGCAAAAATGGCCTGTTCGTCGTGGGCGTCCGGTCAAAGAAAAATTAAGCCCAGACGCACCAATGATTACAGGACAACGTGTCATTGATACCTTCTTTCCAATCGCAAAAGGCGGAGCTGCTGCTGTTCCCGGACCATTTGGAGCAGGGAAAACAGTTGTGCAGCACCAAATCGCTAAATGGGCAGATGTTGATTTAGTTGTCTATGTTGGGTGTGGTGAACGTGGAAATGAAATGACCGACGTAGTAAATGAGTTTCCGGAATTGATTGATCCAAATACTGGAGAATCGTTGATGGAACGTACGATTTTGATTGCAAATACATCAAACATGCCTGTAGCCGCTCGTGAAGCGTCTATCTATACGGGAATCACGATTGCTGAATATTTCCGTGACATGGGTTATAACGTTGCGATCATGGCGGATTCTACTTCACGTTGGGCCGAAGCACTTCGTGAAATGAGTGGACGTCTGGAAGAAATGCCAGGGGATGAAGGGTATCCTGCTTATCTGGGTTCACGTTTAGCTGAGTATTATGAACGTGCTGGCCGAGTAGTCGCTCTTGGTAAAGAACAACGTACTGGTAGTATCACAGCAATCAGTGCCGTTTCACCATCTGGAGGGGATACATCCGAACCAGTAACTCAAAATACATTACGAGTAGTAAAAGTATTCTGGGGATTAGATTCAACTCTTGCACAAAAACGTCACTTCCCATCAATCGATTGGCTACAAAGTTATTCACTTTACTCAATGGAATTAGGTGAATACATGGACCGTGTGCTACAAGAAGATTGGTCAGGCATGGTAACTGAAGGCATGAAGATTTTACAAGAAGAAGCACAACTAGATGAAATCGTACGTCTGGTAGGGATCGATTCACTATCAGATAAAGACCGGTTAACACTAGAAACAGCGAAATCTTTACGTGAAGATTATTTACAACAAAATGCGTTTGATGATGTGGATACATTTACTTCTCGTGAAAAACAATTCAAAATGTTACGCTTGATTTTGAGCTTTTACGAAGAAGGAATACGTGCTCTTGATTTAGGTTCTTATCTAACAGAAATCATGAATGGCACAGTTGCACTACGTGATCGAATTGCCAGAAGTAAATACATTCCAGAATCAGAACTAGAAAAATTAGATGACATCCAACAAGAGATACAAACAACGATTCAAACAATTATTGCAGAAGGAGGAATGATCAATGATTAAAGAGTATAAAACGATTCGTGAAGTCGTAGGACCATTGATGGCTGTTGAAAAAGTTGAAGGCGTGAAATACGAAGAATTGATCGATATCCGGATGCAAAATGGTGAAATTAGACAAGGACAAGTTCTTGAAATCCATGAAGATAAAGCACTTGTCCAAGTTTTTGAAGGAACAAGCGGAATCAATTTGGCACAATCGTCTGTCCGATTCTTAGGGCATCCACTTGAACTTGGTGTTTCGGAAGATATGATTGGTCGTGTATTTGATGGTTTAGGACGTCCGAAAGATAATGGTCCGCAAATTTTAGCAGAAAAAAAATTGGATATTAACGGGGAAGTAATCAACCCTGTTGCTAGAGATTATCCCGATGAGTTTATCCAAACTGGGATTTCTGCAATCGATCACTTGAATACCTTAGTACGTGGACAAAAACTCCCTGTATTCTCAGCATCAGGATTGCCGCATAAAGAATTAGCGGCGCAAATCGCTCGACAAGCAACGGTGTTAAATGATTCAGAAGATTTTGCCGTCGTATTTGCAGCTATCGGAATTACTTTTGAAGAAGCAGAGTTCTTTATGGAAGATTTCCGTCAAACTGGCGCAATCGACCGTTCGGTAATGTTTATGAATTTAGCCAATGATCCAGCAATTGAGCGGATTGCAACACCACGTATGGCACTGACTGCAGCAGAGTATCTAGCTTATGAAAAAGGCATGCACGTATTAGTCATCATGACAGATATGACAAACTATGCAGAAGCTTTACGTGAAATTTCTGCCGCACGTCGTGAAGTACCAGGACGTCGTGGGTATCCAGGATATCTTTATACAAACTTAGCCACTCTTTATGAGCGTGCGGGACGAATCCGTGGGTTAAAAGGATCTGTTACTCAAATCCCTATTTTGACCATGCCAGAAGGAGACAAAACACATCCGATTCCCGATTTAACTGGGTACATCACGGAAGGGCAGATCATCTTGTCACGTGATTTATATAAGAGTGGAATCCAACCACCGATTGATGTATTGCCTTCGTTATCTCGTCTGAAAGATAAAGGAACTGGACCAGGAAAAACAAGAAAAGATCATGCGGCGACAATGAACCAATTATTTGCGGCATATGCACAAGGAAAACAAGCGAAAGAACTAGCGGTAGTATTAGGTGAAGCAGCGTTGTCGGATACAGACAAAATCTATGCAAAATTTGCAGAACGTTTTGAACAAGAATACGTGAACCAAGGCTTCTACACAAATCGTTCAATTGTTGAAACCTTAGATCTTGGGTGGGAATTACTTGCCATGTTGCCACGAACAGAATTAAAACGAATCAAAGATGACATGCTTGATGAGTATCTGCCGGAAGAGGAGTGATGCTTTGTGGCAAGATTAAATGTAAATCCAACACGTATGGAGTTGACTCGATTAAAGAAACAGTTGACTACAGCGTCAAGAGGACATAAACTTTTAAAAGACAAACAAGATGAACTAATGCGACGGTTTATTCTATTAGTTCGTCAAAATGATGCACTGAGAAAAACAGTAGAAGAACTTTTACAAACAGCAATGGCTGATTTTGTTTTAGCGGATGCAGTAATCAACGAAGCTTTTATTGAAGAGCTCTTTGTATTACCGGCAGAAAATGTTGAACTTGCTGTTGTTGAGAAGGACATTATGAGTGTAAAGGTTCCAGTGATGCATTTTGACTATGACGAACAATTAGGGAAAACACCATTGGAATATGGCTATCTAAATTCAAGCGAAGAGTTAGATCGCTCAATTGACCACTTTACGCATGTCTTGCCTAAGCTATTAGAGTTAGCTGAAATCGAGAAAACATGTCAGCTAATGGCCGAAGAAATTGAAAAAACAAGACGTCGGGTCAATGCACTAGAGTATCTAACAATTCCTCAGTTGGAAGAAACGATTTATTATATCCAAATGAAGCTTGAAGAAAATGAGCGCGCAGAAGTGACACGTTTGATTAAAATCAAGAACATGGGCTCTCAAGATGACGCGTAGCGTTCTTTAAGAAGAGGAGAAAATGAAAAAAAAGAAAATGAAACAAAAAAAACTAACGACCGCGCAAGGAATTGCTATTGGTTTTTTAGGATTCATCCTAATTGGTGCTCTTCTTTTGACGCTACCGATCATGAGCAAGTCAGGCACAGCAACCAATTTTTTGGATGCATTATTTACAGCAACTTCAGCGGTCTGTGTTACAGGTCTAACGACATTAAATACGGCAGAGCATTGGAGTGTTGAGGGACAAACAGTGATTTTGACCTTGATTGAAATCGGTGGCCTAGGATTTATGATGATGCCTGTCTTATTCTTTGCTGTAGCTAAGCGTAGAAAGGTTAGTCTGTCCACACGAATGCTTGTAAAAGAAGCGTTGAATATGGAGCATATGTCTGGTGTCGTTGCACTGATGATGTATATTCTAAAACTATCGTTTGTTATCCAATTTGCTGGTGCTGTGGCACTTTCTGCTGTATTTGTCCCAAAACTCGGTTGGGCAAAGGGAATCTGGTACAGTATTTTCCATTCAGTATCTAGTTTTTGTAATGCCGGATTCGATTTATTAGGGGATAGTTTGGCACAAGATCAGGGGAATATCTATTTATTATTAGTGATTTCTTTCTTGATTATTGCTGGTGGTTTAGGATTTTTTGTTTGGCGTGACTTATTACTTTACCGTAATAATCATCGCTTATCTCTCCACACGAAAATTGCATTAAGTGTTACAGGTGCTTTGCTTGTAGTAGGATTTTGTGTGTTTTTACTAACAGAACAAAATGCGGCGTTTTTAGCAGAAGGTGAGGGACCATTTGCTCGACTGGCAAATACATTCTTCATGAGTGTTACGCCTCGAACGGCTGGATACTACTCAATAAACTATATGCAAATGAGCCATGCAGGTTTAGTAATGACAATGTTCTTGATGTATATCGGTGGTACCTCAGGATCTACTGCTGGGGGACTAAAAACGACGACATTCGGTGTGTTACTGATCCAAATGCGAAGCATGTTCAAAGGACGTACACGTGCTGAATTTTCTGGTCGAACAATCAAGACGACGGCAGTTTTCCGCGCGTTTACATTATTTTTCTTAACATTGACGCTTTGTGTCATTTCAATAATGATTCTTTCAGTAACGGAAACAATTCCAGCAACATCAGGAATCGAATACGTAGCATTTGAAGTCTTTTCAGCTTTTGGTACAGTAGGGCTTACAATGGGGTTAACACCTAATTTGACTATCTTTGGAAAGCTTTTGATTATTACATTGATGTATATTGGACGTGTAGGAGTACTTACTGTAGGGTTCTCATTGATAACACGTGCACGTAAAACAGAGGCAAGCTATAAATATCCAGAGGAAAGCGTCATTATTGGTTAGCTAGCGTTATACCAAAAATGTAGATGGAATTGAGAGATGAGGAACTTGATTGACACTCCTTGACTTCAAAAAATAAGCTGGGACAGGTATCTGTCCCAGCTTATTTTTAACCACGGATAACTTCGATTTTGTAGCCATCTGGATCAACAACAAAATAATAAGAAGGTGCTGTTCCTGGCAATCCTTTTAATTCAGTGATAGTGAAACCAGCAGCTTCATGCGCTGCATGTAATGCTTCTAGGTCATCAGAAGCAACGGCGATGTGACCATAACCATTTCCTAAATCATAGGCTTCATGATCATAATTGTAAGTCAACTCTAACTCATAATCATCATTTGGTAGAGTCAAGTAAACCAAAGTAAATTTACTCTCAGGAAAATCACGACGGCGACTTTCTTCAAAGCCAAAAGCTTTTTGGTAAAACGCTAACGAACTTTCTAAATCTTTTACTCGGATACATGTGTGTGCCATTTTTAACATAAAAAATACCTCCTTGGTTTCTAGAGTAATCATAGCAAAAAGAAAAAGTGCGTTGAAAGGGTGTCGCTTGTGAATGAGAAATTTCTCATGTAAAATAAATAAAAGAACAATGGAGGTGCTTAGGGCTTATGAAACCTGTCGTATTTGGAACCAAGCAACCAGACGCTATTTATCAAGAACGTTATGCAGTTTATGTTATTATCGAAGATGCTGCACATGAAAAAATTGCAATTATTGAAGCACCAAATGCTTCCTTCTTTCTTCCAGGTGGAGAAATCGAAAATGAAGAAACAAAGGAGCAAGCTCTTGCACGAGAATTACTGGAAGAAATGGGTGTTACTGCTGAGATAGCAGGGTATCTTGGAGAAGCTGCAGAGTATTTTTATTCTAGATATCGAAAAACACATTATTATAATCCAGGATATTTTTATTTTGCCCGGGCCTTCCAACAGGTTGCGCCACCAACAGAGACGACAAATACTATTTGGTGGGTGAAACCTGAAGAAGCACAAGAAAAATTAAAAAGAAAAAGCCATCGTTGGGCAGTTGAACAATGGTTAGAAGTTAGAAAACAACAATAACTGATTACAAAAAATGGACCGGAGACATCAAGTTGTCTCTGATCCATTTTTTATTCTTTCGATAGATGTATCCAAAGGTCTTTGTTTATAAAACAGCGATATCCGCAAGTACATATTGTTGGATTGCTTTAGCAACACCACTTTCGTTGTTTGTCACTGTTTCGACATCTGCATGTTCTTTCACAATTGGTACAGCATTTCCCATTGCTACACCTAATCCTGCGTAGTCAATCATCGATAAATCATTTTCATTATCGCCGATTGCCATTGTTTCTTCTTGTTTTAGGCCAAGATGAGCAGCAAGGTTTGCAACAGCAGCCCCTTTGCTGGCTTCTTTATTTAAAATTTCAAAATAAAAATCTGTGCTTTTAACTGTCGTATACTTTTCACGGAATTCTTCAGGGAGTTTTGCGATTGCAGCATCCAAGATTTCCGGTTCATCGATCATCATCATTTTGACAAGATTCATATCTGGTGTCATTTCTTCTGGTGTACGGAATTTTAATGGCATATTCACTAAACTAGCTTCGTGTACAGTAAAGCGGCTGATATCACGATTTGCAGTATAAATCGTATGGTCATCGATTGAATGAAGATGTGAACCCACACGGCGAGACATTGTTTCAATCTCTAAAAAGTCTTCATAGCTTAGTGTATGGCGAGCGATGATGGATTGTGTTTTTGTGCTTTGAACAAGGGCGCCATTATACGTAATGACATAATCATTCTCTGCAAATAGACCTAATTCATTTAATTGGTCAGCAACCCCAGGTAAGGGACGTCCAGTACACAATACGACATAGATACCGTTGTCGGCAGCTGTACGAATCGTTTCTTTGACTTCTGTGGTAATTTCACGAGCATCATTAAGTAGTGTGCCATCGATATCGATAGCAACAAGTTTGATTGACATGTAATTGATTCCTCCAATAAAAATAATAGTTATACGAGTGCATTGTTGTGAATGTGCTTTGCAAACTCTTGATAAGTTTCTTCAAACAAATCATAATGGTCACGCAAAGCAGGGTCAACCATTTCTTTTGGGAAAAAGAAACGTTCATCCCCTTGTTCTTGTCCGGCAAGTGCAGCAACTAATTGACTTACCTGTGATAATTCTACCAAACTTCCATCATTTCGCAAGATTTCAATTTGAGTGCGATGTCTTCCGTGCTCAGGCTGATAAAAGTCATACGGTAGATCGTAACTAGAATTAATGGCTGTATAATACGTTGGATTAAATCCGACTTTTTCAACGAGTACTTTTAGTTCTTTGATCAATGCCTGATCCGTACTGCCGGTAAATGTTGCCGACTTTAAAGGTTTTCGATTCAAAAAACGTTTGGCTAAATCACTGAGAATAGGATCCAGTGAGTCCTCCCACTGAATAAAATAAGTACCGAGTACACCATCATCTAGTTTAAGGTATTCATCTAATGTAAAAGATTCACCTAAAAATGGGAGAAGCAGCTGGGACGTACGTTCAAAGAATGCACGATCTTCTTGATACAATTCGTGGGCTCGATGCAAAAGGTGTTCTAAAATAACTTCCATACCACGAGAAACTGGATGGAAATATACTTGGACATACATTTGGTAACGACTGACAATATAATCCTCTACAGCATGCATACCGTTCATTGAAAAAGCGATGCCCTTCTCATAAGGACGGATGACACGGAGAATACGTGTAAGGTCAAAAGTTCCATACTCCGTCCCAGTATAATACGCATCACGCAACAAATAATCCATTCGATCTGCATCAATCTGACTAGAAATCATTTGGACAACTTGAGGATTGGGATACGTTTTGGTGATAACACTTGCTACTTTTTCTGGAAATCCTGCTTCTACACGATTTAATATCTGATAGACTTCTGTTTCAGGAGAGGTAATGATCTCAACTGTAAGAGCTTCATGATTTGTATGGAAAATATGTTCAAATGTATGTGAGTAGGGACCATGACCAATATCATGCAGAAGTGCAGCACATAATGTGACGAGACGTTCACGGTCATCCCAACCGCCAGGGCCAACTTTTTCTAGTGAATAATTTCGTTCAAAGATATCACAGATGCGCCGTGAAATTTCATAGACACCTAAGGAATGACCAAAACGGCTATGTTCTGCACCGTGAAAGGTGAAGGAAGCAGTGCCTAGCTGTTTGATTCTTCGTAACCGTTGCACTTCTTTTGAATTGATCAAGTCTAAGATGACTTGGTGTTGGACATGGATATAGTTGTGTACTGGATCACGAAATACTTTTTCAATTGGTAAGACTTGGTATTTATAGGGAAGTGTCATGTGAAAACTCCTTTAATTCTTGATTTCTACGTATCATTTTTTGTAGATTTTGTTGCCATTCCTCATCTGAAATGACTTGTTTCCTCCAGTCCGTGGACTCCATTTGTTGAGGTGGCTGGTGCAATTGAGAATAACTAGTTGCAATCCGTTGCTTTACGTCATCGATTTGTAGAGGGATGTCCAATAAGGAGGAGAGGTTCGCCATTGTAGCAGGGTCGACTGCTGGATAACCCTGTTCACCAAAAGCCTCCTTTAAGCCAGCTTGGTAAAATTTTTGGACGATTTCCCCACGTAAGCTTTGATCGCCGGTAACACTCAAGTACATCATTACGGCAATCCCATCTTTTACTCGGCGTTGTGCGATTCCAGCAAATTTTTTTCCATCGATACTCAAGTCATAAGTCCCAGGACAATAGGAGTTTTCGATTTCGTAGACATCAATCTTTTTTTCAGGAAAGGCATCTTGCGTCAAAGTAACCATCTTTTGGTACCCCTCATCGATTGTATAGCGCGAATGCTCCGGATGAGAAAAAATCAGTGAGATATTTAAAATCCCGTTATCCGCAATGACTCCAAGGCCACCAGAGTTACGGATGACTGGTGTATACCCAAAAGAAAGTAAGGAATGGATGGCTTCCTCAAAATAAGGAACACGAGTATCCTTCATTCCGAGAATCATTGTCTGATCACATTCCCAAAAATGTAAAAAATGGTTTTTCTTTTTAGAGGCATCTGCAATCAGGAAATCTGTTAGAATAAATGGAGAAAAACGCATATCATTGGAATAAACAGCCTGGTCTAGTAGATAGTGTTTTGTCATAAGGTACACCTTCTTTTCATTCTTATTTTCTAGGAACGCTGAATCAACTGTATGTGAAATGATTCAACTGAATCTGCATAATACATATTATACGCTATTTGAACAAAATAAATTCTTTCGGAGCTTTTACTATAAAGGAGAAAGAACGGGCTATTCAAGTATAAAAGTAAGAGAAGTTGACAAAAAATAAAAAACTGGGAACAATAAGCATAGAAGAAACAACACGAGTCGAATAAAGGAGAATGGAAAATGGATCTAAAAAAAGGAACACCCGTATCAATGAAGTTACAAACACAAGTAAAACAAGAAGGTGAAGTACAGGACTTTTACTTTGATTTAAAGGGGCAAATCGTAAAAATCGGGGATACGCTCTACTTACGATATAAAGAAGTACAAGAAGAAACAAAAGAAGAAATACCGGTAACAATGAAAATCACACCTGATGGGCGCATACAACTGATACGTGCTGGAGAAATGCGGATGCGTTTGAACTTTGCATACAAAGAACGCTTAGAAACAACGTATCGTACCCCTTATGGAATGATTATTATTGATACCTTTACGAAAAATTTACATGTTAGCTTGAAAGACCGACCAACATCTGGAAAAGTAATTATTGATTATGATCTCTTTATGGCAGATGAAAAAGTAGGAGAGTATCATTTATCATTAGATTTTACCGCATAGTTGAAAGAAATATTTGATTTTTCATGCTGAATTTTGTATGATAAGGAGTAGACTGTGAAAGGGCGTGTCCTGATTGGAAATTAGTGTATTTAAAGGTGCAAACAAAAATGAGTTGTCCATGATCGAAGTTGCACATGCGATCTTAGAGCAACGTGGAGATGTAATGGATTTTTCTGATTTAGTCAATGAATTACAAACATATCTTGGAAAATCAGACAGCGAAATTCGTGACTCATTATCACAATTTTATACGGACCTAAACATCGACGGCAGTTTTATTTCTTTAGGCGACAATCGTTGGGGCTTACGTTCATGGTACGCAATCGATTCAATCGATGAAGAAGTCAACCATGGAGTAGACGAAGAAGATGAAGATCGTCCTCGCCGCCGTAAACGTAAAAAAGTCAATGCATTCATCACTGGTGATGAAGATGCAATCGACTATAACGATGATGATCCAGAAGATGCAGATCTTAATGAAGAAGATGACGATCTGTTTGATGATGATGACGACGACGATGAAGAAATCGCTGCATATAACTCTGATTTGCAAGAAATTGGTGCAAATGATGATTCAAGTGATGATGAAGAAGAACTTCCAGGAAGTATCGAAGAAGATCTTAGCATTATCGATGACGACGATGATGATGACGATGAGTATGATAGTGAAGAATATCCAGACGAAGAAACAAAATAAGTTTTCTTCAAAAAGCTCCTGCGTGCAGGGGCTTTTTTGGTTGCTTTTTAGTTATAGAATAGACAAAAGCTCCTGCACGTGATAGTTGATCACGAGCAGGAGCTTTGAACGCCTTTTGTCAAACGAGAAAGGCTAGTGTATAATTGAAGCAATGTAGAAATATGCGTCCTGAGGGAATCGAACCCCCGTCTCGAGAACCGGAATCTCACGTGATATCCACTACACTAAGGACGCAACAACAAAAATAATTGTATCGAAAGAACTATAAAAATACAAGGGGATAGCGAAAAAAAATGAAATTCGAACAAAACTTTTCACAAAAACAGCAGCAATCACAAAAACTTGCGATGACGCAACAATTGCAGCAATCTATCCAATTATTACAGTTTACTGGTGAAGAACTCTTGGCGTTCGTTGAAAATAAAGCGCTTGAGAACCCCTTAATCGAAGTTATTGAACCAGAAAGAACCGTTGATTATCCAACAAGTAGTTCAAATTTCTCAGAAGACGAGGGAAATTATTTAAACCAAATTCCAGATACTGAACTTTCTTTGTTTGAACATCTGATTCATCAAATCCACTTGAATTATCGGGATACTTATCTACGTAGTTTAGTCCTTTATTTGACTGAATATATCGATGTGAATGGTTTCCTAAGTGAGTCATTGGAAGCTGCAGCCGAACAAACAGGTGCCTCCATGGTTCAGATGCTTGATGCACTCGTTTTATTGCAACGTTTGGAACCTGCGGGTGTAGGTGCACGGAACTTACAGGAATGTCTGATGCTTCAAACAGAACGCGATGACTATGCGCCAGCGCTTGCATATATCATTTTAGAAGAATATTTTGATGCACTCGTCTCCAGAAAGTGGCTGGACATTGCACAAGGATTGACGATTGAATTGACGGATGTCCAAGAAGTCTTTGATTATATCCAAACATTGACCGCAGCACCTGGATTAGCATATGGCTCACTAAATGAAGCCTATATCATCCCAGAAGTGAAAGTCATCGAAAAAAACGGGGAATTGCGTGTACTATCAAATAAAAAGAATATTCCAGCGATTCATTTTCAACAAAGTTATTTTACTCGCATGGAACATTTGGCCAAAGATGATAAAGAAACCAAAAATTATTTAAAAGAAAAACAACAAGAATTTGACTGGTTACAAAAATCACTCCTGCAACGTGGAGATACAATCTTGCGTGTCAGTGAAGTCATTGTTCATCATCAACGAGAGTTTTTCCTTAATACACAGCATCCTCTACGTCCGTTAACTTTAAAAGAAGTGGCGAAGCTCATTGATGTACATGAATCCACAGTGAGTCGTGCAGTACATGGAAAATATTTAGAAACATCATTTGGCGTATTTGAGCTAAAACAATTCTTTACAAACCGGATCAATGCAACAAAAACGGAACAGACAGATAACTCAGAAGACATTTCTGCAGATGGAGTGAAGCAAAGACTCCAAGAGCTTGTTGATTCTGAGAACAAAGCGAAACCATTATCTGATCAAAAACTAGTAGATTTATTAAAAAATGAAGAGATTGTCCTCTCAAGAAGAACCGTAGCAAAATATCGAGATGCACTAGGAATCCCAAGTTCATCGAAAAGAAAGCGGTACGATAAATAATGGAAGAAAAGTCTGGAAATTCTCACGGAAAATTCCAGACTTTTTTGTTGAAAAATAAAAAAAAAACTGGTAGACTAACTCATGTGAGGTTGAGGTTTGTCTTTTGAATAGTTCAAAAGCGCAAGGTCGATTTTATTTTTTTGATGTATATGGGTCGTTTTAAGTCTATGGTGGACGAAAAGTGTCCAACTAAGGAGCTCGAGATACGTATGGATGAATTAAAGATAATCGAAGCTGTTGCTCCAGATTTTTTATCTGTAGTACAGGAACGATTCAAGATTCTAAGAAATATCTATTGGATGCAGCCTATTGGTCGACGCAGTTTAGCAGAGAGCATGGGAATGACTGAACGAGTCTTACGTACAGAAACAGACCTTTTGAAGAATCTACAACTCATCGAAACTTCAAAAATCGGGATGTCACTAACAACCAAAGGCGAGAAGACATTTCATAATTTAGAAAGTCTGATGAGCCAATTACTTGGAGTAGAGCAAAGAGAAATCGATTTGGCGAAGTATTTCCAGATTCAACGATGTCTCATTGTTCCAGGAAATAGTGATGAACAACCCAAAGTAGTCGATTCATTTGGTGAACAACTAAATGAAGCACTGAATTTGTTACTTCCTGAAGGCAATAATATTATTGCTGTTATGGGTGGAACAACTATGGCGACCGCTGCAGAACAGCTAACCAATTTGGAAAGCAAGCAAAGACATAATTTATTTGTCCCAGCACGTGGAGGTATCGGAGAAGCCGTAACTGTACAAGCAAATTCAATCAGCGCAATGATGAGTGAGAAGGCTAACGGGAAGCACCGTGCGCTATACGTACCTGAGCAATTGAGCTTGGCAACGTACAACACATTACTCGCTGAACCATCGATTCAAGAAGTATTAAGCTTGATTAGTCAGGCAAATTGTGTTATTCATAGTATTGGACGTGCATTACACATGGCTGCTCGCCGGAAGATGACGGAAGATGAGCTGATCATGCTGAAACAAAAGAATGCCGTTGCAGAATCATTTGGCTATTTCTTCAATGAGAAAGGCGAAGTCGTTTACAAAGTTCCACGAATTGGACTTCAACTCAAACATTTGGAGCATATCCCAATCGTGATTGCGATTGCTGGTGGAAAGTCAAAAGCAAAAGCGATTCGTGCATACATGAAGAACGCACCAAAACAAACGTGGCTCATCACTGATGAAGCTGCTGCTAATGAGATTTTAAAAGGGGTATCCCTTTAAAATAAATATTTTTTTGATTTTCATAAGGAGGAAATCTTAAATGACAGTTAAAGTAGGTATTAATGGATTCGGACGTATTGGTCGTCTAGCATTCCGCCGTATTCAAGATGTAGAAGGATTAGAAGTAGTTGCAATCAACGACTTAACAGATGCTAAAATGTTAGCTCACTTGTTAAAATATGATACAACTCAAGGCCGTTTCAACGGAACTGTAGAAGTTCACGAAGGTTCATTCAACGTTAACGGAACTGAAGTTAAAGTTATGGCTGAACGTGACCCAGAACAACTTCCATGGGGAGACCTAGGCGTAGATATCGTTCTAGAATGTACTGGATTCTTCACTTCTAAAACAGCTGCTGAAAAACATTTAACAGCTGGTGCTAAACGTGTTGTTATCTCTGCTCCTGGTGGCGATGATGTTCCAACAATCGTTTACAACACTAACCACGAAATCTTAACTGGTAAAGAAACAGTTATTTCTGGTGCTTCATGTACTACTAACTGCTTAGCTCCTATGGCTAAAGCTTTAGAAGACAACTTTGGTATTGTTGAAGGATTAATGACAACAATCCACGCTTACACAGGTGACCAAATGACTCTTGATGGACCTCACCCTAAAGGCGACTTCCGTCGTGCACGTGCTGCTGCAGCAAACATCGTTCCTAATACAACTGGTGCTGCTAAAGCTATCGGCTTAGTAATCCCAGAATTAAACGGTAAATTAGACGGAGCTGCTCAACGTGTTCCAGTTCCAACTGGTTCATTAACTGAATTAGTATCAGTTCTTAAAAAAGACGTTACTGTTGACGAAATCAACTCAGTAATGAAAGCTGCTGCTGACGAATCTTACGGATACAACGAAGACGAAATCGTTTCTTCTGATATCGTAGGAATCAACTTTGGTTCATTATTCGATGCTACACAAACTAAAGTTATGACAGTTGACGGCAAACAATTAGTTAAAACTGTTGCTTGGTACGACAACGAAATGTCTTACACTTCACAATTAGTACGTACTTTAGAATACTTCGCTAAACTATAAGAAACACGTACGAGTGTAAACTAAACAATGTACACTTAAAAGCGGGGAAGCAATCGCGCTTCCCCGCTTTTTTTGTTAAAATAATCTATTCAAATTTTATAGGAGGCTTTTTATAATGGCTAAAAAAACTGTAAAAGACATCGACTTAAAAGATAAAAAAGTTCTTGTCCGTGTTGACTTTAATGTTCCATTGAAAGATGGCGTTATTACTGATGATACACGTATCAAAGCTGCTTTGCCAACAATCAAATATGTAATTGAAAATGGCGGAAAAGCTATCTTGTTCTCTCACCTTGGTCGTGTGAAAACAGAAGAAGACAAAGCTGGCAAATCTTTAGCACCAGTTGCTAAACGTTTAGGCGAATTATTAGGACAAGACGTAACATTTGTTCCTGAAACTCGTGGTGCTGCTCTTGAATCTGCTATTTCTGATATGAAAGATGGCGACGTTGTTTTATTCGAAAACACTCGTTTCGAAGATATCGATGGCAAAAAAGAAAGCAAAAACGATTCTGAATTAGGTAAATATTGGGCTTCACTTGGCGATGTATTCGTAAATGATGCATTTGGTACTGCACACCGTGCACACGCATCTAACGTAGGTATCGCTTCAACTGGTATCCCAACTGTTGCTGGATTCTTAATGGAAAAAGAAATCAACTTCATCGGTGAAGCTGTTGAATCTCCAAAACGTCCAATGATCGCTATCCTTGGTGGAGCAAAAGTTTCAGATAAAATCGGTGTAATCGAAAACTTGATCCCTAAAGCTGACAAAATCTTAATCGGTGGCGGAATGACTTATACATTCTACGAAGCAAAAGGAATCAAAATCGGTAAATCTTTAGTTGAAGCAGATAAAGTTGAATTAGCTAAAGAATTAATCGAAAAAGCTGGCGACAAATTAGTATTACCAATCGACAACGTTTGTGCTCCAGAATTCTCAAACGATGCTGAAACAAAAGTTATCGAAGGAGATATTCCTGAAGACTTGATGGCATTAGACATCGGCCCTAAATCAGTAGAATTATTTGCTGATACATTAAAAGGTGCGAAAACAGTTGTATGGAATGGACCTATGGGTGTATTCGAAATGTCTAACTTTGCTAAAGGTACAATCGGTGTTTGTGAAGCTATCGCAAACCTTGAAGGTGCTACTACAATCATCGGTGGTGGGGACTCAGCTGCAGCTGCAGAACAATTAGGCTTTGCTGATAAATTCACTCACATCTCAACTGGTGGCGGTGCAAGCTTAGAATTACTAGAAGGTAAAACTTTACCAGGTCTAGCTGCAATCAACGATAAATAATTTTTGATGAATGATTCTTGTGCTGGATGAAGTACTTGCTTCATCCAATGCAAGTTAAAATAAAAAAGGAGAGTGTTCATATTATGCGTAAACCAATTATTGCTGGTAACTGGAAAATGAACAAAACTGCTAAAGAAGCAAAAGACTTTGCTGAAGCAGTAAAAAACAATATCCCTTCAAACGACGCTGTAGATTCAGTAATCGGATCACCTGCATTGTTCTTACAAGAACTAATGGAATCAGCTGAAGGAACTGAATTAAAAATCTCAGCACAAAACTGTTTCTGGGAAAACTCAGGTGCATACACTGGTGAAACTTCACCTGCTGCATTAGCTGATCTTGGCGTACATTACGTAATCATCGGCCATTCAGAACGTCGTGAATACTTCCACGAAACAGACGAAGATATCAACCGTAAAGCAAAAGCAATCTTTGCAAACGGCATGACTCCTATTCTTTGCTGTGGTGAAACTTTAGAAACATACGAAGCAGGCAAAACTGCTGAATGGATCGAAGGTCAAATCACTGCTGGTTTAGCTGATTTATCTGCTGAACAAGTTTCAAGCATGGTCATTGCTTATGAACCAATCTGGGCTATCGGTACTGGTAAATCTGCAGATGCAACTATTGCAGACGAAATCTGTGGCGTTGTTCGTCAAACTGTAGAAAAACTTTACGGTAAAGAAGTTTCAGAAGCTGTTCGTATCCAATACGGTGGTTCAGTAAAACCTGAAAATATCGCTGAATATATGGCAAAAGAAAACGTTGATGGCGCTTTAGTTGGCGGAGCTAGCTTAGAACCAGCATCATTCCTTGCTTTATTAGACGCTGTAAAATAATTTTTTTACAAAAATAGCTATAAATATTTGCACTTAAGCAAAAAATTCATTAAACTAAATTCTAAGGGGAATCCCTATTAGGATAAATACAAACACTCAAAGGAGAGACCAAACATGTCAATTATTACTGACGTTTACGCTCGTGAAGTCCTTGACTCACGTGGTAACCCAACACTTGAAGTAGAAGTTTATACAGAAAGCGGTGCATTCGGCCGTGGAATGGTTCCATCAGGAGCTTCTACAGGAGAATACGAAGCTGTAGAATTACGCGATGGAGACAAAGCTCGTTACGGCGGAAAAGGTGTTACTAAAGCTGTTGACAACGTAAATAACATTATTGCTGAAGCAATCATCGGTTACGATGTACGCGACCAAATGGCTATCGATAAAGCTATGATCGCTTTAGATGGAACTCCTAACAAAGGTAAATTAGGTGCTAACGCTATTCTTGGTGTTTCAATCGCTACTGCACGTGCAGCTGCTGACTACCTAGAAGTACCTTTATACCACTACCTAGGCGGATTCAATACAAAAGTATTACCAACTCCAATGATGAACATCATCAATGGTGGATCACATGCTGATAACTCAATCGACTTCCAAGAATTCATGATCATGCCTGTAGGCGCTCCTACATTCAAAGAAGCTCTACGTATGGGTGCTGAAGTATTCCACGCTTTAGCTTCAATCTTAAAAGGTCGCGGATTAGCTACTTCAGTTGGTGACGAAGGTGGATTCGCTCCTAACCTTGGTTCTAACGAAGAAGGTTTCGAAGTAATCATCGAAGCTATCGAAAAAGCTGGCTATGTACCTGGTAAAGACGTTGTCTTAGCTATGGATGCTGCTTCTTCAGAATTCTACGACAAAGAAAAAGGTGTTTACGTTTTAGCTGATTCAGGCGAAGGCGAAAAAACAACTGACGAAATGATCGCATTCTACGAAACATTAGTTGAAAAATACCCAATCATCTCAATCGAAGATGGCTTAGACGAAAACGACTGGGACGGATTCAAAAAATTAACTGACGTTTTAGGCGACAAAGTTCAATTAGTTGGTGACGATCTATTCGTTACAAACACTGAAAAATTAGCTAAAGGTATCGAAATGGGTATCTCTAACTCAATCCTTATCAAAGTTAACCAAATCGGTACTTTAACAGAAACATTCGAAGCTATCGAAATGGCTAAAGAAGCTGGCTACACTGCAGTTGTATCTCACCGTTCAGGTGAAACAGAAGATTCAACAATTGCTGACATCGCTGTTGCAACTAACGCTGGCCAAATCAAAACAGGTTCTCTTTCACGTACTGACCGTATTGCTAAATACAATCAATTATTACGTATCGAAGATCAACTTGGTGAAGTTGCTGAATACAAAGGTATCAAATCATTCTACAACTTGAAAAACAACCGTTTCATCACTAAATAATTCTTTTCATTAAGGATTATCTCTTGATCAAGCGTAACACTCTCTAGGTGACTAGGGAGTGTTTTTTTGTATTTATGGACGAATTTCATTTTTTCCCTTAGCATATCTAGTATAGATATAGAATGGAGGAATTGATATGGAGACTATCAAAGTAATTGATATTAGTAAAAAGGGGAAAAAAGAAAAACTGGCTCTGCGATTTCCACCTAATTTTATTGAAAAAAATAATTGGCAGAAAGTACGTAGAGTTTATTTTTCTGCACAAAGTAGTTCGTCTTCATTTATGCTTTACGCAGTGAGAACCAAAACTAATAAAGAACGAGTAAATAAACTTGTTTTACCTAAAGGTTCAGAAATAAAGTTAGACCCTGAGTTTAAATATAGAGGTAAAACCTATCGTAAGTAGAAGGGGAGTACATGAAGGTATTTTAAGCTTAATTAATTGACACTAGAAAATAAAAAATATAAAATAATTATATCGCACACGATATAATTATTTTAGGAGCTATTATAAAATGAAAAATGAACAAGATGAATTAAATTTAGCGAATCAATTATGTTTTGCAATCTATGATTCGAATCGGTTGTTTACAAAGTTTTATCAAAAAGCATTAAAGTCTTTCGAGCTAACTTACCCACAATATATTGTTCTCTTGTCTCTTTGGGAACAAGATCGACAATCATTGAAGGATCTATCTGAACAATTACATTTGAAGAGCAATACATTAACGCCATTGTTAAAAAGATTGGAAGAACACGGGTGGATAGAAAGAAATCGGCCGAGTGTAGATAAACGCCAACTGGAAATTGTTTTAACAGCAAAGGCAAAGAATCAGGAAGAGGCAATTCATACAGCTATTTCTGAATGTATTGGACATCAATTAGAACCTGATATTAAAGGGTATCAAGAGGCTTTAGCAACTGTTTTAAAAATAAATAGTGGGCTAGAACAAGTCTTGAATGACTAAACATCACTTAATTGTGGTGTTTCATTTTTAGTAATTAAATCGTGCACGATATAAAATCGAAAGAAGGAATCGACATGAAAGATTTTGATATTTTATTTATTGGTAGTGGACAAGCAGCATGGAATGCAGCACTTCCGTTAGCTATGAGTGGGAAAAAAGTAGGTATTGTTGAGGAAAATAAAGTAGCTGGTGTATGTACAAACTTCGGCTGTGATGCAAAAGGTGTACTTGATGGACCAATTAAAGCTTTAGAAATACTAAAACAATATGAAGAAGTAAGTTTAACAAAAGTAGAAACAAAAATTGATTGGGAAAAATTAATGCAACATAAACATTCAATTATTGATCCACTTTCTGGTCAGCTACAAGGTATGCTTGAGAAGGTTGGTGTGCAATTTATTTTTGGACATGGGGAATTTATAGATGGACAGACTGTTCAAGTAGGTACTCAAACATATACAGCAGACAAATTTGTTGTAGCTACTGGCCAACGTCCTGCACGATTGAATATTCCAGGAAAAGAATATTTAAAAAATAGTACAGATTTCTTAGATTTACCACATTTACCTGAACGAATGACATTTATTGGTGCCGGCTATGTATCGATGGAACTTGCTTCAATTGCTGTAGCTGCTGGTTCAAAAGTAACAATTATTGAATTTGCTCCAACAAGCTTGAATGGATTTGATTCAGAATTTGCGGATAAATTAGTCAAAAAAATGGAAGCGGATGGAGTAGAGTTTTTCTTTAATCAAGGTGTATCAAGTGTTGAAAAGCAATCCGATGAATCGTTGATGATTAAAACAGATAAAGGAACCGAAGTTTTGAGTGATTATGTGGTAGATGCAACTGGACGTATTCCAAATGTAGAACATGTTGGACTAGATAAAGCAGGTGTAGCATACGATAAATCAGGAATCTTTGTGAACGATCACTTAGAAACTGCACAAAAAAACATTTTTGCTAGTGGAGATGTTATCAGTAAGACCGTACCAAAATTAACACCAACTGCTGCTTTTGAAGCACGTTACCTAACAAAACTGTTTGTTGGTCAGACACAAGAAGCAATTGAGTATCCACTAATAGCAACTGCTGCTTTTACAATGCCTCGTATTGCACAAGTGGGAATAACAACACAAGAAGCGAAAGCAGATAGTGAAAAGTATAAAGTGAAAACCATTGATTTATCCCAAAATTGGGATTACAAAGGGATGAATGAAAAGAATGCAGAGATGAAATTAATCTTTGACAAAGATGGAGTTGTAGTAGGTGCAACGAATTATAGTAACGAAGCACCAGAGGTAATCAATAGTTTAACTTCAATCATTCAAAATAAATTGACTTTATCAGATATGGAAAAAATCTTGTATGTATTTCCAACATTGGATTACAATTTACCATTTTATTTAAATAACCAATTTTAATTCCTATTAACTTGAAGAAGTGGAGCAAATCAATCAAACAAACTAACCTCCTGCGAGATTTTTTTCTTGTAGGAGGTTAGTCGTTTAATTGGCTATAATGATGTGTTTCTAATTCTATGAGCATAGTTTTTAGTTCGTTTGCATTTTTCTTTCCTTGTTTCAGTGAGGTAATGAGTTGGTCACAAACTGAAATTATTTCTGATTCCATATTTGGTTGATCGAGTGTAGTAGTGATATTAATTTTTGGATTAATAGAAAACTCATTTAGTAAATGAAGAATTGCTTCCAAGGAATATTTTGCTTCTCTTAATACTTGAATAATTTGGATGATTCTTAGATCGTGCTTTGTATAGTAGCGATGCCCATTTGATTTACGTTTTGAGTGTACTAGCCCGTTTAATTCCCAATTTCTTAGGGAATCTACGGTTATTCCAAGCGAGGTAGCGACGGATTGACGAGAATATTCTTTCGTCGAAGGTAGTTCTCTTTGGGGAAGAAGGAGTTTTTCGCTAATGTATGCAGCATTTTTAGCTTTGATAAGTTCAGCATCTATTGTTTGTTGGTATAATTCTAAGTATTTATGAGCTTCTATAAAATTTTGTTTAGCTGCTGATTGAATCATTGCAACCATTGTTCGGCGTAAATTTGAATGAATCAATTCAATTTGAAAAGCTGTCCGTGCGAGCATAATTATATCAATATGGAAGTTGGTGTATATACGATAATTATTTGACGCACGCTTTGGTTTTGGAATTAATCCCCATTCTTCATATTTTCTGACGGTGTTAGGATGTAGTCCGACTAATTTAGCTACTTCTGAAGTATAGAAAGTTTTTATAGGTATTGCCTCCTTAAATGAAAGTATTTAAAACAACCCTACACTATACCACCACCTTTTTCAAGCTTGTTAAACTACAAGTGGAGGTGACGAAAGCTAGATGAATGTAGCAAACGTTTGTTTTAAGACTGATTTATTTATGCATGGGAGAGGAGCTGAAGAAAGTGGAAGTAGAGAAGAAAATTGCAGAGATTCATTGGAAGAAAAATACTTTTCTATTTATTCTTAGTCAAGCAATTACATTGCTTGGGTCATCCGTTGTCCAAATGGCAATTATCTGGCAAGTGACAGTAACAACTTCCTCAGGATTATGGGTGACATTGTTGACTTTAAGTGCGATGATTCCTCAAGCAATTGTATCTGTAATTGGTGGAGCTTACGCTGATCGCTATTCTAAGAAAAAAATAATTATTTTAGCAGATTTAGGAATTGCGCTAGTTACTCTTCTCTTAGTCATTTTGTTACTTGTTGAGAAAACAACTTACTTATTACCTGTTTTACTTATCGTTTCGGCTATTCGTTCGATTGCTTCTGGAATTCAAACACCGACTGTTCATGCAGTGATTCCGCTGATTGTACCGGAAAAATATTTACTTCAGTACAATAGTATCACTAGTAGCTTGATGGCAACGATTCAGTTTGTTGCACCAGCAATTGCTGGTTCGATGCTCTTCATCGGTCAATTTCAATGGATTTTGTTGATTGATGTCATTACTGCTTTAATTGGTGTATTTTTTCTTTCTTTTGTAAATATAAAGCAGAGAACTACAGAATCTAATCAAGAAGAATCGGTAATAAAATCGATTAAGTCTGGAATTGTTTTTGCTAAAAAGACAAAAAATGTTCGCAATCTCTTGCTAACTTTTGCTGGCTTTATTTTTTTTAGTGTACCTTCTGGATTTTTGAGTGTTTTATTGATTCAGCGTACCTTTGGAGAAAATTATTTTTATCTAACAGTAAATGAAATGCTTGGTTTTGCCGGAATGGTTTTGGGAGGACTATTGCTTGGAGTATGGGGAGGGTTCAAGAGACGGAAAACTACGCTTGTGATTGGATTAGTAAGCTATGGTTTATTATCTTTTTTTCTTAGTTTTACAACTGTGTTTTGGTTATTTGCTACTCTAATGTTTTTTCTCAGCTGCTCGATACCAGTAATTCAATCAGTTGTAACAACAGGACTTCAAGAATCGGTTCCATTAAATAAACAGGGGAGAATCTTTGGTGTATTTGGCATGATATATAATGCGATCATGCCTTTAGGAATGCTCTTGTTTGGTCCGCTAGCTGATGTGGTGACGATTCAATGGATGATAGCTCCGAGCGGAGTAATGTTGATTTTTCTTGCGTTATTTGTATGGGAAAAAACCGACTAACAAAATAATTTTACGCGACTAAAACCTGTGAGAAGAAATTCTTACAGGTTTATATTTATTTAGTTTAACTATTGACGAACAAAATAAAAAGATGTATTATTTATTTTGTCGACAGGAAATAAAACTAAACAAATAGAAGGAGTAAAATAATGATGAATAAAAATGAAATTTTAGAACAATTGACTGAAATCACACACCAACCATTCTTGGTTTTTGCCAATAACTTAGAAGAAAAAACGGATAATACTTTTGAAACGTTGAAATTATTAGCAACTGAAGAGGAAGTAACTGCTGGCAGAATTGCTGAAGTACTTGATATCAAGCCTTCAAGTGTTACGCAAATCATCAAAAAATTAGAAGAAGCAGGAACAGCAATTCGCGAAAAATCAGAAAAAGATTCTCGTGTAACTTTTGTAAAAATCACCGATAAAGGACAAGAAACGCTAGAAGAACATCGTGCAATCAATGTAACAATGAAGGATGTTTTATTTGATCGATTATCAGATGAAGAGCTAGAGCAATTAAATCATTCACTTGAAATTATGTTAGAAAATATTTCAAGTAAAGAATTTCAAGAAAAACTAAAAGACGTGTTCAGTAATGATGCACGATGGGCACGTTTTGGAAAGATGAGTCCACATTTTGAAAGATCAAGAGAACAAATGTTAAATCAAATGATGGAACAAGGTAGATTTGGTGGATTTGGTCATCCACGAGGACGTGACCGCACTCGTGATCCGAGACGTAGAGGAGAGCGGTTTGATCATCCATTTGATGATAGATTTTCTGGATGGAAAGGTCGTAAATAGCAGTGGAAAGAGAAAATATGAGTGAACTATCTATTCGAAAAGATCAAACAAAATTCAATTTAGGTGATTTTGTTGCGTTGATCAAAACAGCAAAGCCCAAGTACCTAGCGCTGATTGTTGGAGTCATCTTGCTGGCAATCAGTTCATTGGTTCAAGTGTATGTGCCTAAATTAGCCGCTTCATTGGTCGATAATTTTTCTAAAGGGGTAGATTATCCTCTACTGACAAAAGTTGTCTTGCTGTTTATTGCTTCAGCAGTCATATCAGCAATCGGTGGAACGATTTTGGGGATTTTTGGTGAAAATGTCATTCAAAATCTAAGAAAAAATTTGTGGGGAAAGTTAACTACCTTGAAAGTCAGTTACTTTGATACGGTAAAAGCAGGAGAAATCTCGAGTCGTCTTGTGAATGACACGAATCAAGTCAAACAGTTATTAGCTGGAACATTTCCCCAGACGTTAGCAAGTATCATTACAGTTATAGGAACAGTCTATATGATGGTACGAATGGATTGGCAAATGACGTTAGCCATGGTAATTGCAGTACCAGTCGTTATTTTGTTCATGGTTCCTTTGATGAGATTTGGAATGAAGGTTGGTCATATCCGTCAAGATGCACTTGCATCATTTAGTGGGATAGCAAATGAAACGCTTGGCGAAATACGGTTAGTAAAAACATCAAATGCAGAACAACAAGCGCAAAATTCAGCAGATAAAGAAGTCGATCGCTTATTCAAAATTGGGAAAAAAGAAGCAATTTTTGATGCGACAATGCAGCCCATCATGATGATGGTATTTATGAGTATGGTCTTTGGACTACTTGCGTATGGGATGCATCGTATTGCAATTGGTGCGATGGCAATTGGCACATTGATGAGTTTCTTGATGTACTTGTTTAATTTGATTGGTGCAATGCCTATTATTGCGACATTATTTTCTGAAGTAGCAAAAGCTGCTGGTTCAACAAAACGAGTGCAAGAATTACTTGATGAACCTGGAGAAGATTTTACAACTGGGAAGATAGTTGATGTAACGAATCAATCGTTGACTGTAGAACATTTAGATTTTGCTTATAGTGATGCACCAGATGATCAAATTTTAAAAAATGTATCCTTTGAAGCAAAACCAAATCAAATTATTGCATTTGCAGGACCTTCAGGTGGAGGAAAATCTACCATTTTTAGTTTATTAGAACGCTTTTATGAACCGACAAGTGGTGTTATCAAAATTGGTGATACACCTATCAATGAAATCAATCTGATGAATTATCGTAAACAAATTGGATTTGTTTCGCAAGATTCTGCGATTATGGCTGGAACTATTCGAGACAATTTAACTTATGGACTAGAAGAAAAATTTACGGATGAACAATTATGGTCTGTTTTAGATTTAGCTTTTGCTCGAAATTTTGTAGAGGATATGCCAGATCAATTGAACACTGAAGTTGGGGAACGTGGTGTGAAAATCTCTGGTGGACAACGTCAGCGGTTGGCGATTGCGCGTGCATTTTTACGTGACCCCAAAATTTTGATGTTAGATGAAGCAACAGCAAGTTTGGATTCTGAATCCGAAATGAAAGTACAAGATGCATTGACCAATTTGATGAAGAACCGGACAACTTTAGTGATTGCACATCGTTTAGCAACGATTGTCGATAGTGACAAAATCTATTTTGTTGAAAAAGGCGAAATTACTGGCGCAGGGAATCATGAAGAACTTGTTCAATCACATCAAACGTATGCACGTTATGTAAATGAGCAATTCAAACTAGATACAATGAATCCAGCATAGATAAAAATAAGCAAGAAACAAACGGCATGAAGCTACGAGAAATCAATTCTCGTAGCTTTTTTTGTCGTAGATTTCTAAATAAGCAATGATTATGTACAAAAATGAACAGAGTGCAAAAATAGGCAGTTTTTGTTCAAAAATAGGCATTCCTTGTTTTTTAAAGAATTGGTATAGTTAGTTATATAAAAATGTAAGCGTTTAGAAAGGCGGAATAACAATGATTATTAAAGAAAAGATTTTTATCGAAAAAGAAATTGTGGAAGAAAAAATTGATTTATTGATTGAAAATCTAACAACAATCAAAGACAATACTGGTGAATTTTTGCTTGATTTTGATGGCTTAAAAGTAGATGACAAAAGCTGGACAATTTGGAACTGGCCACAAGGTGTGGGGTTGTATGGCATCTATAAAAACTACCAAATCACTAAGAATCCTCGTGCGTATGCAGTAGTTAATGAATGGTTTGAAGCACGCATGAAGGAAGGTGCGCCACCGAAAAATGTCAATACAATGGCTCCATTGCTTACAATGGCTTATTTATATGAAGAAACAAAAGATACACGTTACGTGCCTTATTTAGAACAATGGGCAGAATGGGTCATGGAAGAAATGCCAAGAACGAATGAAAATGGCCTGCAACACGCTACATATGGCCCTGCAAATACCAATCAATTGTGGGACGATACATTGATGATGACTGTTTTACCATTAGCGAAAATCGGTAAATTATTTGACCGTCCAGAGTATCTTGAAGAAGCACGTTATCAATTTATGATCCATATCAAATACTTGATGGATCGACATACTGGCCTTTGGTATCATGGCTGGACATTTGAAGGCAACCACAACTATGCAGAAGCATTCTGGGCACGTGGCAACTGCTGGTTGACAATTGCTATTCCAGAAATCATTGAAATCTTAGACCTTAAAAAAGGGGATGCATTAAGAGAATTGTTATTACAAACTCTTGAAGCACAAGTAAAATCATTAGCACGTTATCAAGATGAAAGTGGATTATGGCATACATTGATCGACGATCCTTCTTCATATGTTGAATCTTCTGCAACAGCAGGATTTGCTTATGGTATTTTAAAAGCCGTTCACAAAAATTATTTGTCAAAAGAATATATGGACGTTGCGTATCGTGCAGTAGAAGGATTGATTGAACAAATTGATGAAACAGGAGAAGTTCAAAATGTATCAGTAGGTACAGGAATGGGAGATAGTTTAGATTTCTACCGTAACATTGACAAAACAGCAATGCCTTACGGACAATCATTAACTGTCTTGTGCTTAACTGAATTGCTGATTTCTTATTGCTAGTCTAAGGGTATAGGAGGAGATTTGATGACATCAATTCGTGTAACAAAAATGGTAACAATTGTTTCTTTAAGTGCTACAGGATTCCTAATTGCCGGTTGTGGAGAGAGTACCACAACCGGTAATGCAGATTCAAATCAACAAGTGCAAAGTAATGAAACCATTACCTTGCGCTATGCATATGCCAGTAATAGCCAGCCTGTAATTGATTCAATGAAGAAATTTGGAGAACTAGTTGAAGAGAAAACAGACGGATCAGTAAAAATCGAGTATTTTCCTGACGGACAACTAGGAGGAGAACGAGAACTAATCGAACTAACACAATCTGGAGCTATTGATTTTACAAAAGTTAGTGCTTCAGCATTAGAGAGCTTCTCAAAAGATTACTCCATTTTTTCTGTTCCATATCTATTTTTAGATGAAGAACACTTTTTTAATACAATGAATAGTGAGGAAATCATGGCGCCAATCTATGCCTCTACCTCGGAACTTGGATTCTCAGGGATTACGTACTATGATTCTGGGCAACGCAGTTTTTACATGGTAGATGGTCCAATCAATTCACCAGAAGACTTACAAGGAAAGAAAATTCGTGTTATGCAAAGCGAAACCGCTATCAAGATGGTGGAACTATTAGGCGGTTCGGCAGTACCAATGGGAAGCGATGAGGTATACACATCCATGCAATCAAATTTGATCAATGGGTCTGAAAACAATGAATTTGTTTTGTATACAGCTGGCCATGGTGGGGTAGCAAAATACTATTCTTATGACGAACATACTCGCGTACCAGATATCGTGATTATGAATGATGCAATTCGTGAGCAATTATCTGATGAGCAAGAAGTCGCAATTGAAGAAGCTGCTGCAGAGTCTACAGAATATGAAATTCAGATTTTTAAAGAAGCTGTTGAAGAGGAAAAACAATTAGCGGAAGAAAAGCATGGTGTTGTATATAACACTGTAGATAACACGGCATTCCGTGAATTAGTTCAACCTTTACATGAGGAGTTTGATTCAAACCCTGAATATCATGAATTGTATCAAGCGATTCAAGCAAAAGGAGGAGAAGAATAATGCGTAAACTCCTAGATACTCTCTTAAAAAGCGTGGCTGCTGTTTTGTTAGCAGTCATGGTATTGATTGTTTTATGGCAAGTCTTTGCACGTGCCGTGTTAAATAATCCCAATACGATTACAGAAGAGCTGGTTCGCTTCTTATTGATTTGGTTTGCGATGATTTCTTCTGCATATGTAGTTGGTCAAAAAGCGCATTTGGCGGTAACGATTTTAAGTGAGAAGTTATCGGATAAAAATAATGCTATTCTAGAAGTCATTGTACAATTACTTTTCATTGTTTTTGCCTCAATCATTATGGTATACGGTGGCTTTAATGCGGTAAATCTAACAATGGGACAAATTTCGCCATCTTTAGCAATACCAATGGGATATGTGTATCTTTCAATTCCAGTTTCGGGCATTTTGATTATTTTTTACAGCTTGATGAATTTAAAAGATAGTTTAACTAAACCAGTGGGGAATTAAAGGAGGAGAACAATGGCATTAGAAGCAGGATTAATTTTATTCTTTTCATTTGTCGTCTTACTTGTTGTGGGGATGCCAATTGCTATTAGTATTGCATTTTCTTCAATGATGACGTTATTATTAGTGATTCCGTTTGATGTAGCAGCATTTAGTTCAGCTCAAAAAATGATGGGAAGTATCAATAGTTTTTCATTGATTGCAATTCCATTTTTTGTTTTGTCGGGGATAATCATGAACCATGGTGGGATAGCCAAAAAGTTAGTAGATTTTGCACTACTTTTTGTTGGTAGAGTCCCTGGTGCATTGGCACATACAAATGTTTTAGGAAATGCACTTTTTGGTTCGATTTCGAGTTCAGCAATTGCTGCTTCAACTGCAATCGGTGGTGTTTTGATTCCGCAGCAGGTTGAAGAAGGGTACGACCGTAAATTTGCAACTGCAGTCAATATTGCATCTGCACCAACAGGAATGGTGATTCCACCGAGTACAGCATTTATTATGTATTCATTAGTTGCTGGTGGCGCATCGATTTCTGCACTATTTATGGGTGGGTACTTAGTAGGCGCTTTGTGGGTACTTGGCATTATGGCGGTAGCATTTGTTGTCGCGAAAAAGAATAAATACCCAACTGTAAGCAAAGAAAATATGGGCGCTGTAGGAACAGTTTTAAAAGAAGCAATTCCTAGTTTATTATTAATTGTTATCATCATTGGTGGTATTTTAACAGGAATCTTTACTGCAGTAGAAGCTTCAGCAATTGCGGTTATCTATGCCTTGCTGATTTCATTGTTCTACTATAAAACAGTAAAAGTAGCAGATATTCCAGCGATGCTCGTGCAAGCGGTAACTATGTCTGGTACAATTATGTTCTTATTGGCAACATCATCTATGATGTCCTTTGCCATGGCATTTACAGGAATCCCACAAGCAATCAGTTCGTTGATCATGGGTGTAACAGATAACAAATTCGTTATCTTACTTCTTGTAAATATCGTCTTGTTACTTGTCGGAATGTTTATGGATGTAGCACCAGCTATTTTGATCTTTACACCAATTTTCTTACCAATCGTAACAAGCGTTGGGGTCGACCCAGTTCATTATGGCTTGTTCTCGATTATGAATCTATGTGTGGGTTCAATTACACCACCTGTAGGTACAGGACTATATGTGGGAGCAAGTGTGGGGGACGTGAAGGCAGAGAAGATGTTGAAACCCCTCTTACCATTTTATGGTGTCATCCTATTGATTCTTTTATTAATTACGTACTTCCCACAACTCGTGATGTGGTTACCAAATATGCTTGAGTAATAAGCAAAGGAGCAAAGAAATAAAATGAAAAAATTAACGATCACTGCTAGAGGACACGATCTTACAAATGTTTCCTCCGTGCAAGAATTGGCGGAAAAAGCCAATCAAATTGGTGTGGATACCCTTCAGTTGGCATTAGGTATCTCATTTCCAGAGTTGCCTGTTTCAGGAGAAGCAATAAATCCAGGAATGGGAAACTATTTTAAAAAAGAATTAGCAAAAAAAAATATTTCAGTAGGCATTTTAAGCTGCTATATCAATATGATCCATCCAGACTTAGTGATTCGTGAGGAGTTACTTCACAAATTTGAGCGTTATGTTGCAATGGCAGGGACGTTTGGTGCATCAATCGTTGCAAGTGAGACGGGAAATGTGCTTCCAGAAATTCGCTATACAGAAGATAACTTTACGGAAGAAGCATTTTATGAGATGGTCGCAGTAATCAAGCGATTGGTTGAAGCAGGAGAACGCCATGGTGTCATCATCGGTATTGAGCCAGGCTTGAATCATCCGCTACACTCACTTGAAAAAGTAGAACGTTTGATTCAAGAGATTGATTCAGAGTATCTTGGAATCATTTTAGATCCAACGAATTTGATTACCAAAGATACGTATGCAAATCAGGTAGCGATGACACGAGAAGCTTTTGAAAAATTTGGCGAGAAAATCGTCGGATTCCACTTAAAAGACTTTATCGTCAACGAAGAGGGTGTCATTTGTCCAGTTGCACTTGGTGAAGGGTTAATCGAGTATGATGCTTTGACTACTTTGATTGAGCGTTATCGTCCATATTCATTTGTTGTATTGGAAGAAACGAAAGATGAAAAAATCACAAAAGGTATTCAGCACATTCAAGAAGCAGACTTGCTGAAAGCCTAAGAATAACTAGCATCTTGAAGACTTTGAGTATTCAAAAGTTTTCAAGATGTTTTTTTGCATACAAAATATTGACGTATCAAAAACTCTTTTTCAGAAAGTAACAGAAAAAGAATGAAAAAATAAAATAAAATTCTTGAAATTATGTTGCAAAGGAGTATAATGACACAGTGTCACATGACGCGGTGTCATTTTTTTGAGACGAAATTTTTAAGTTAGGAGGAAGGCGAATGCCAAAGAAAACTTTTTTACATTTATCTGAGGAAAAGCGGAAACGGATTATGAAAGCTGCAAAAAAAGAATTTGCTCGAGTACCATTAAATGATGCTTCAATTGCACAAATCATCAAAGATGCTGAAATTCCTCGTGGAAGTTTCTATCAATATTTTGAAGATAAAGAAGATCTTTACTTCTATTGTATCAAGAGTTTACATCGTGATGTTCAAAAGGAATTGGTTCTTTCTATACAAGAGGCTTCAGGAAATCTATTTGATGGATTTCAAATTTATTTCTCTAAAATGGTGGATGAAATTTTATATGGAGAAAATGCAACGTTCTATAAGACTTTATTTATGAATTTGGATTATGGCTCTTTTCATAAGTTACTTCCGTATTTTAATAAAAAGTCTCAGCATGTACATCGTCATGAACATGATCATAAGGAGTACCTTCAAGAATTTTATAACAGTATTGATCTTTCTGTATTGAAGATCACAAGTAAGGAAGAATTTGAAATGCTACTTAAAATGCTGATGCATCAAGTGTTTTCTACTGTTGCTGAGGGCTATCGGCAATTATCAAAAGATGAAAATTATGCAATGGATCAGGTAACCAAGGACTTCTCGATCAAACTGAACTGGATAAAAAATGGTGTTGCTATCACTGAAGGACAAACAAAATCTATTAGCTAAGGAAGGATACAAAGATGAAACTATTCAAATACTTGGGCAAATATTGGTATGCTATTCTTGCAGCGCTAATTTTATTAGTGATTCAAGCACATAGCGATTTGACTTTGCCTAGCATCACGTCAGATATCGTTGACGTTGGGATTCAACAAGGAGGAATCGAAAATTCTACTCCTGATGAAATCCGTAAATCTACTTTATCAGCCCTTGAATTATTTATGACAGATAGTGAAAAAGAAACCATTGAGAAAAACTATCATGCCGATACAAGAAAAGTGGACGGTAAAGAAGTGGATACCTACGTATTAGATATGCAAGATGGTATGACAAAAGACAAACTAGATAAGATTTTTGATTTGCCAATGATGATGTTGGCCTCTTCTCAAGCAAAGGATTCAAAAAAAGCCAATCCATCGAAAGATCTTTTAAATGAGTACCAAGAAATGCAAACAGATGGGGAAAAAGCGAAAAAACTTGGAGAAGAAGCGACTGATTTAGGAAATCAAGCAAAAGAAGCTGGAACTGCTGCAGCAACTGCCGCAGCAAGTGGAGACACAGAAACAGCACAAACAAAATCAGCAGAAGCAACAAAACTTGCGGATGAAGCAAAAGAAAAAGGTAGTGAAGCACAAAGTATCGCTGACGATATTTCAAAAGAACAAGATGCGATGCCAGATAAGCTAACGGATGCACGTAAAGAAGTTAAAGATAGTCTTGGCGATTTAGGTGAAGATTCAATGAAGACTGTAGCTATCCAATTAACAAGTGCAGAGTATAAAGCATTAGATAAAGATACAAAACAAATCCAGATGGACTACATGATCAAACAAGGAACAAAAATGGTGGTCTTAACCTTGATTTCAGCTGTAGCTGCAATTCTTGTAGGGTTGATTGCTTCATTAGTTTCTTCTGATGTAGGTAAAAACTTACGTACTGGTCAGTTCAAACAAATTTTACGTTTCTCAAATCCTGAAATGGAAAAATTCTCTCCAGCATCATTAATCACAAGAAGTACGAATGATATTCAACAAATCCAAATGGGTCTTGTCATGACTATTCGTATGGTTCTATATGCACCTATTTTAGGACTTGGTGGAATTTATCAAGTGTATAAAACAGGGGCGAATATGGAATGGATCATTGCAGTTGCTGTAGGGTTAGTTCTATTGCTTGTATTGATTTTATTAGGTCTTACAATGCCAAAATTCAAGAGCTTACAAAAATTGATTGACCGCGTAAACTTAGTTTCTCGTGAAATCATCACTGGGTTACCAGTTATTCGTGCCTTTTCTCGTGAAAGATACGAAGAAAAACGTTTTGATACTGCAAATACAGATTTGATGAAAACACAAATGTTTGTTAACCGAGCAATGTCACTTATGATGCCAATCATGATGTTGTTGATGAACGGAATCACTGTATTGATTGTTTGGGTCGGTGGACACAACATGGAAAGTGGCCAACTACAAGTTGGGGATATGATGGCATTTATCACATATACTATTCAAATCGTTATGGCATTTATGATGTTATCAATGGTTTCAATCATTTTACCACGTGCGAACGTTTCAGCTGGACGTGTGAACGAAGTATTAGATATCAAACCATCTATTACAGATCCAGAACAACCACAAGATGATCATGATTTTGATGGTCAAGTAGTATTTGAAGATGTAAGTTTCCGTTATCCAGATGCAGATGAAAATGTTTTGGATGCAATCAGCTTTACTGCAAAACCAGGTGAAACAACAGCTTTGATTGGTTCGACAGGTTCGGGTAAATCAACAGTGGTCAACTTGATTCCCCGTTTATTTGATACAACTACCGGAAGTATCACGATCGACGGTGTGGATATTCGTCAAATGAGTTTACACAAGTTACATGATTTGATTGGATTTGTTCCACAAAAAGGTGTGTTATTCTCAGGAGATATTGAATCAAATATCAAGTTTGGTGATGCGGAAGGAATCAGCGATGAACAAATGAAAAAAGCTGCCGAAATTTCTCAATCACTCGAATTTATTGATTCAAATGAAAAAGGATTTGAACGTCCAATTTCACAAGGTGGTACAAATGTTTCAGGTGGACAAAAACAACGTCTTTCTATTGCGAGAGCTTTGGCCAAAAAACCGAAAATCTTGATTTTCGATGATTCTCTTTCAGCACTAGATAATAAAACAGATGTCGCATTGCGAAAATCTTTAGCTGAAAATGTTAAAGGCATCACACAAATTATTGTTGCTCAAAAGATTTCTACGATTTTACATGCAGAAAAAATCATTGTATTAGATCAAGGAAAAATTGTGGCTCAAGGAACACACGATGAATTAATGAAGACATCACCAGTGTACCAAGAAATCGCTTCGTCACAATTAAGTAATCAAGAATTAGGCTTAGAAGCAGAATAGGAGGCGCAGAAAATGGCAGAAGAAAAACAACAAAACCGTAGCCATGGTCCAATGGGACGCGGTAGAGGAACTGGAGAAAAAGCAAAAGATTTCAAAGGAACCATCAAGAAATTAATTTCTTACATGGCAAATTACAAAATTGCACTCTTTTTTGTAATGATTTTTGCGGCAGCTTCGACAGTCTTTAATATTTGGGGACCAAAGATTTTGTCAAAAGCCATTACAGAATTATTTAATGGATTAATGGAAAAATATCAAGGTACAGGTGGTATCGATTTTGAAAAAATCGGTGGAATCTTAGTATTCTTGTTGAGTATTTATTTAATCGCTGCGCTATTTGGTATTTTACAAGGATGGATCATGTCGACCATCACACAAAAAATCACGTACCGTATGCGTAAAGAAATTTCAGAAAAAATCAATCGGATGCCGATGAATTATTTTGAAAGTCGGACAACTGGTGAAGTGCTATCACGTATTACAAATGATGTAGATACATTGGGGCAATCGTTGAACCAATCTATTACACAATTGATTACTTCAATTTTCACAATTGTTGGGGTCATTATCATGATGCTCTCTATTTCAGTTCAAATGACAGGTATTTCGATTTTGATCGTACCAATCTCATTTCTTCTGATTATGTTTGTAGTAAAATTTTCACAAAAACACTTTGCTACCCAACAAAAATATTTAGGTGTTATCAATGGGCAAGTGGAAGAAACTGTTGGTGGCTACAACATCGTTCATCTATTCAACGATGAAGAAAATGCATTAAATGAATTTGAAAAACAAAATGATATCTTATTCAAATCTGCATGGAAATCTCAATTTCTATCAGGATTGATGCAACCAATCATGAATTTTGTAGGGAACTTAGGTTATGTAGCTGTAGCGATTATCGGAGGAGTCTTGGCTTTCAACGGAACAATTACTGTTGGGGATATCCAAGCATTTATCCAATATGTCCGTAATTTGACACAACCAATTGCGCAACTTGCTCAAGTATCGAATATGTTGCAATCAATGGCAGCAGCTGCTGAACGTGTCTTTGAATTCTTAGCGGAAGATGAAGAACCACAATTGGCTGAAAATCCTGTGAAAATCGGAAAAGCAAAAGGCATGGTTGACTTTGAAGATGTTCACTTTGGCTATACACCGGATAAAATCATTATCAATGACTTTAGTAGTCACGTTGATCCCGGACAAATGGTTGCTATTGTAGGGCCAACTGGTGCAGGTAAAACAACGATGGTGAAACTATTGATGCGTTTTTACGATGTGAATTCTGGTGCAATCAAAATCGATGGACACAATATCAAAGATTTTAATCGTGCTGATTTACGTGAAAATATCGGAATGGTTCTGCAAGATACATGGTTATTCAAAGGAACGATCATGGATAACTTACGCTATGGTAATCTAGAAGCAACAGATGAAGAAGTTTATGCAGCAGCAAAAGCAGCGCATGCACATCATTTCATTGAAACATTACCTGGTGGCTATAACATGGAATTGAATGAAGAATCTTCAAATATTTCACAAGGACAAAAACAATTGTTGACGATTGCCCGTGCTATCCTAGCAGATAAACCAATCTTGATCTTGGATGAAGCGACATCTTCTGTAGATACACGGACAGAGTCACTTATCCAAAATGCGATGAATAACTTGATGGAAGGTAGAACATCCTTTGTTATTGCGCATCGTTTGTCAACAATCAAAGATGCAGATAAAATTTTGTATATGCAAGATGGTGACATCAAAGAACAAGGAACACATGAAGAGTTACTTGCAAAAGATGGCTATTATGCAGCACTTTATAACTCACAGTTTGAAAATACCAACGAAGAGTAAGCAAAAGTTTCGCAAACTAGTGCATGAAAAAAGGACCTGGGACATAAATCTCAAGTCTAACTAAAAAACCGGCGTAGGAAATTTTGATTTCCTACGCCGGTTTTGTCTTATTTTAAGAACCTTTATGTCTCAAGTCCTTTTTTGATAAAGATACTTATACAGGATGTGCTTCTTCGTGTGAGTCATGCGTAGATACTTTTCCTACGTTGTTGTTGCCCCAATAGAATTCTTTATCCCATCCAGTAAGAGCTTTCATTTGTTTTGCCGTTTGGTCATCCATCACATAGTTTGGATTTTCTTTATACTGTGTGATTTGATTTAATAAAACTGTATGTGATTCTTCCGTTAATTTAAATTGGAAAGAAGCAATAATTCCCATTGCTAAGAAGACGATGACACCAATCCCCATTACAGCTAAAATCGTATTGATTGCTGTTGGATGTTGTGTTGTCGCTTTTGAGATAAAACCAAAGTGATCGAGTAGAAGTCCAACTACGAAGACTGCTAATGCTTGAGTGGCTTTACGTGTAAATGTCATCACACCAGCGAATGCTCCTTCACGACGACGCCCTGTAACTAATTCGTCAACGTCTGGAATAAAGCTATAGATATTCCAAGGAATGTACGCAAGTGCGCCACGGCCAACACCACAAAATGCGCCGACTACGAATAAGAACGGAATCGTATGTAATGAAGGAACAAAATAAGCTGCAAGAAAACCTAGTGTACTAAATAAGAAAAATAAAGAAGAAATCTGATAGATCCTAGCTGGATTGATTTTTGTAATCGTGTAGATACATAAAGCAACACCGACAATACAAAATAGTGTGATAACACTTAAAATGTTTGATGCGGTAACCGCAGAGTAGGCAAGTGCGAAAACGACAAAATATGTAAATACTTGCGCAAAAATATCTTGTGAGATATAGCAACCAAGATACATGATGATATGTACACGGAATGCACGAATTTGGAATGTAGAAAACAAATCAGTATAAATAAATTTGAATGCTGTTACAACTGATTTTTTTGTTTTTTCTTTAGGATGTACAGTTTCTTTTTCTTCGATTGTTGGACGTTCCCAAGAGAACAAATACAACCCAATCAAAATCAAAACAAAAATAATCGAGAAGATAAAAGCTGCGATACTGAATGATGACGCATTTGATTGACCTAACCAAGCGATTAATCGTCCAGGGATAAATGCGGCAAAGAAAGCAGCAACTTGTCCACAGAACAAACGTGATCCTGAGAAAATAACGCGTTTTTTATAATCTTGTGTCATCTCAGTAGCAAGTGTTTCATAAGGAACCAAGACCATTGTATAGACAATATCGAATGTGATGTATGTCACAAGATAGTATAAGAAAGTTTGTCCACTAAGCCAGAATAGATTGTAAGATAGGACAAGTGGAATACCTAATAAGATGAAGAATTTGCGTCTACCGAATTTTTTACCTAAAGCTGTTTTATGGAAGTTGTCACTGATAATTCCCATCAATGGGCTGACAACTGCATCTACAACACGAGCAGATGCGAAAATCACTGCACCTTGTGTTGCGGTAAGTCCACAAAACGTTGTATAAAAGAAGAGTAACCATGCACCAGTCAAGGCACTTGAACCTGCCCCAAGAAAGTCCACTAAACCATAAGCCAAATAATTATACCATTTCACTTTTTTTGTCATAATAAATCCCTCCTAAAAAAATAATAGCGCTTTCAAATAACTGTACTTATTATAAGCAACTACAAATTGAGATGAAATAGCTATTCTTGCAATAAAACTATCTTTTATTGCAGATAACTGTAGTTTTGTTTATTTTTTTTGTCATCTTTTGTGAGAAAAAAAACAAAGTAGAGTATAATTTAGCTATGGGCATTGAGGGAATAGAGGTGAATAGCCCAATGCGTGTGAAACAATTGAACAATCCAGGAAAAAAACCTGTAATTGATGAAAGTAGCGTTGATTATGTAGATACGATGATTTCAGATGAGTATGAGATTTATCATGTAAAAGATGTCGTTAGTCAACAAAAGACACAATATCATTATCATGAACATTATGAAATCCATGCGACATTACAAGGAAAGGCAACCTTTTATTTAGAAGGCAAAGAATTCAGTATTGAACCGGGAACGATTTTGTTGATCCATCCAAAAGATGTGCATCGAATCATGACGCAAACAACGACTGTATTTGAACGAATCTACATATTTGTCACGCCAGCATTTTTAGAAGAGCACTCAACGAAATGGTCCAATCTGACAGCATGCTTTAATCTAGTAGGAAATTTACGAAGCAAAGTCTTAAAAATAGAACCAGAAAAATTAGCACAACTATTAGCTTTTGCGGATGATAAACCTGACCCACTGATGTATGGAGAAGATATCCAATATGAGCAACAACTCTTGAATTATTTTATTTTCTTGAATCGTTTAACACAAGAAGAACATGAAGTGAAGGCAACAAAGGCTGTCCAAAATAGTCGTGTGAAGCAGATGATGGACTATGTGGCCAAACATGTTGCAAATCCATTAACACTAGAAGAAATGGAAAAGAATTTTTTTGTAAGTAAATATTACATTACTCGTGAATTCAAAAAACATACAGGGTTTACCTTTCATCAATACGTAATGAAGCGTAAGCTTTTTTATGCAAAACAACTTTTAAAAGAATATCAAAGCGCAAATGCGGTCTATGAAAAGTGTGGCTTTACTTCTTACACACACTTCTTGAAAGCTTTCAAGCGTGAATTTAAAATGACGCCAAAGGAATTCATCATGAAAGATCGTGAAAATCAGTATATTCATTTCGAACACTTTGAAGAATAAGGGAACAGGAGTTAGAAGTTTCTTTAAATAAGTACATAAATAATTTACTTTTCTCACAAAAAAGGCTAAAATCATTCTGGTTAATTTGAAATTATGATGTGAAAGAATAGAGTTCTTGTCACAAATCGAAGAAAATCTTTAAATAATCAAAAGTTTTTTCTTAAATAATTTGGTATGATAATGCTTATAAAGCTAAAAGGCGGGATGGCGTGAGAAAAAGACGTGAAAAGAGAAGAGGAAGAAAACATTTAACGGATAGTGAACTTGTTAAGCTAGGGAATATCCGTTTTGCAGTAGCAGCAAGTATTTTGTCAATGATAATTATCGGATCATGCTTGTTTTTTGTTTTTAAATTCCACCAATTTAGAGAAATTTCTACACAGGTAGCAGCTGATAAGGCTGTAACAAAGACATCGGATACAGCGACTACCTCAGATAGTTTTTCTTTTGCTGGAACGGTCAAAGATGAGACGACCGATACAAGTACTAGTAAAGATGCAGATGAAGATAAAGATACAGACACAAGTGATGTCGATGAGACTGCATTGACAGATACACAGCTAGAAAAATGGGTGCGTGCTGTAGTCGACAAGCGAAGTAGTGAGCTAACAGATACTGTTGACTATAGAGTAGAAGTAATTGACGAAGCTGGGAAAAGCTACGCAAAAATTATTTTACCCACTGGGAACACAACAGAGACAGACTTATTCAAAGTCAATGAAAATGGAGAACTGGCCGTTGCCAAGTATGATGAGGCTACAGGGAAGAAAACAACGGATTGGACAGTTTTATCCAAAAAATATCTAGATACTTCATCTGTTGATGCACTTGATCTTTCGGATGTTACAGGAAGCTCAACAACTTCAGAGGAATAAATAAAAGAACTAAGACACATATCTGTCTTAGTTCTTTTTGTTTAACTTTGCGATGGAAAATCAATAAAAGGGGTCAAGTCGTGTGCTAAAGCTTCTAAATTCCGACTTTGGATGTAAATTGTTCCACTTCCGGTAAATTCATTGACCAGTCCTTCGCCGGTCTTGAAGCCAAAAGTACCGGATGCGACTTTGATTTTATAATCTAAAGAAGAAGACCAAGCAACTACATGCTGATTATCTACTGTAAACGGTGTAGAACCATCAAGCTCGATTTTCTTGAGATCGCCAAATGCGCTAATCAAAAGTGCCCCAGTTCCAGATGTCTCCATGACGTACAATCCACCAGTGCCACCAAATAATGCACCACTAAGATTTTGACGAACCATATTATAGGAAACAGATTCTTCACAAGCTAAGAATGCGCCTGTGTTCAAGCGCCAATGTTCAGCACCTACCGTGAGTTCCTTGATAGCACCCGGGGTAGAAGGTGCTAGTGCAATCTGTGCACCATCTGCTTCACCATGAGCGGTTGTAATGAAGAAACTTTCACCACTTGTAACTGCTCGCCCTAATGCACGCATTGCACCACCGATACCTTTATGCCCATTGCTATTCATTTTTCCTTGTAATTTGATACCACCAGCATGGTAGACCATCGCCCCAGCTTCTAAACGAATGTCTTCCCCTTTATTTAAAGTAACTTCAACTAATGGAAACACGCTACTTGTTGATAGTGTATAGTTCATCAGAATCCTCCAATCAATTTTCTTCTATTATAACTTATTTAAAAAGAACCGTATATTATTTACAACACTACCCAATATAATAGAAAATGAGCTGGGAGATAGAAGAGTCATTTATTCTTACTGACGTGGATTCGTATTTTTTTGAGAATAAATGATACAATTAATTATAGAAAATGGGGTGATTTCATATGATCTTCTTACTCGTGTTTTGTTTGATTATCTGTGGATTGGTATTTTTTTATATCCACTATTCAAGAAGAATGGCAAAAAAACTGATTCATGCAGGATTAGATAGACAAAATAATTGGTATCAAAAGAAAGGACATCGCTTGATGGATCCTGACATCTTCACGCAATCAATTGAAACCAATGAATTAGAAGCAGAAGCATTTTTTTGGAAACTAGGAACTGTTTGGACAGTTCAAAGCCAAGAGGGACTGCACCTACAAGGAAAAGTCTTTCGACAAAAAGA
>JBKEDT010000010.1:0-5898 GCA_047975565.1 Enterococcus sp.
ACTGTTCACCAACTTTGTGTTGTACTCTAAAATCGCGTAGCATTTTATTTAATCTTCTTGCTGACATACCGTAGTCCGCTGCAATTTGACTAGTCGTTACTGAATCAGTAGAAGACAAGATATTGTCTAGGTAACTAATCTTCGGTTCGTATTCAGATACTTTTTGTTCTGCAACCAATCGAAGCATACGTTCCTCTTTGTATTTAGTAGCTAACTCAATCAATAAGTCTGGATTGTCTAGTAGTTCATCCGTTGCGTACATGCCGTGTTTTCTGATTTGCGGTAGGACTTCAACAGCTAACCAGTCTTGAAATTTTTCAGCTAAAGCGTTGTTTGCTTTGAAGGCTAATTTATAGACCATCGGTTCGCTGATATAATCAGTTTTCCCAACTTGTTGGGAAAGATATTTTTTCAGATATCCATTTACTGTTTCCCAACGAACATATTCTTTTCCATTTTTCGTTTGAACAAAACCTAAACTTCTTGCTACAGTTTCTGCATTGAACAAATATTCACCGTTTTCGCTTCTTACCTCTAGTTGAAATAAGCTATTTTCAAATTTTTGTGTGTTCATTTTGTTTCCTCCTTAAAAGTCATCCCAAGTATGTGAATCATCCCAATTACGTGTGGTTCTTTTACAATAATCATCGTTTAACCGTTCTGATTGGTGGTCTACTTGTTCTTTTTTCCAAAGATAGTAGTCATCAGCAAAGAATGCAGACCAAACAATCATAATCAGAGCGGAAAATACAAGTGCTACGATATATGCTAATATACAATTGAGAAAGGTATGTTTTCCATCCCACCCAAAGAAAATAGCACCACTCACGCCTATAAGTACGGGTAGTAATAAAGTAAATGTCGTAATAATGAAGCGAAGTAGTGGATTATGTTTCATTATCCTCTTCCCCCATTTGCTTAGTACAAGAGTCAGGTAACCCTTCTTCCTCCAGTTGCTTAAGCGTAAGCCAAGCTTCAATAAACTCTCGCTTAGCAGGTATTTTGCATATCTCAATCCACATATTGCGTTCTTCCTCAGTCAAGCTACATCACTCCTTTCACATTGATTCCGACCAATCAAAACGTATTTGCTTACACGTCAGAACAGGCACGGTAGTAATCGCAATACCAGTGAATTCATTAGTAGCTTTCAACACTTCAATAACTAAGTCTATGTCAATTGTAGAATGTACATCAGCATTGTGCCTAAAATCAAATAACGAATCAGACCAAAACGTAACCAAATAACCTTTGGATGCCTCATCTAGCAAATGTTGCTTAATGAGCTCGATGTTTATGACAACATAATCGTATGCGTCACGCTTTCTATTACACATATATTCCGTTCTTGCATTCCGTAACTCATTAACAAAATTCATATCTGTTCCCATGACAACTTTTCTCCTTTTGGTTTATCAAGCGTTATACCTAACTTTTTAAGTATGTTCTTGTGTCTATAACTAGGTCCATGTGTTCCTGTTTCCCAACTGGAAACAACACTAGGAGATGTGCCAACCAATCTGATAAAGTCTCGTCTACTCATTCGATTAACGACACGGTATTCTAAAATCTTATCACACCATGTATTACTGTATTCAGAACAACCGACCACATCTAAAGGTACTCCCCACACATGATGAAACATATGTCCTTGGTATTCACTAGGTAGTGATCTCTCAGCGCACCAGCTCTGCAAAGTTGTGTAACTAATACATATCGAGTCAGCTAATTCAGTCTTTGAAATGTCACGAACTTCGCATATCTCAGACACTAAATCATTTATCGTAGTCATTCGTGTCACCTCCTGTATCGTAGATAAAAGCATCCTCTTTTCTAACAATTACTCGGTTATGCAGTTTACTTATAACATCAAAGTCAGACTGGTCCTCAAGCTCGGTAACCTCAAAGCAAGCAGTATTTCTATATTCATTAATAAGTCTTCCGACTAAGCTACCACTGCACTCAGAATACGTAAATGAATATAGTACTTCATAATCGAAATGCGCTGTTGAGGGTTTCATGTCTTTTTGAATCAAGCCATGCTCCTTAACTACTTGATTACGTTCTGCTTTTAAGCAGCCACATGACAGAATTGTTCTGAAATTAACGCAATCCATTTTCTTAATTACGCCACAATCACATTGAACAGCATATAAGATGCGACCTTTTCTAACCTCATTAGTTTTGTGTAACACAGTTAACCGACCATGTCTTTCACCTGTCAAATCGTTCTTTCCCATCTAATCTTCCTCCTCAGATATGTCTCGTGCAAACTCCCAATATAGTCCACCAAAGGACATGGCTGTAATTTCTGCCTCAGTAAATTGTGTTTTATGTTCTAGTGAGTCTTCTCTATGTGACACAATAAGGTTGCCGTCACACGAAGCTAGATAACCCAAGTCATTATCAAGCAGTTTCACATAATATCTAGGCACGTCATTTTCACGGTACTCAACTGGTGTACCGACGTATTTGAGTAATAAGCATGCAAGGCTCTCTCTCCTAACGTTATCCAGTTTGTAGTAATTAGGATAATCAAATATAGTAAGAGAATAGGCGTACTCACTCACTGCAGCATGATTAATTCCAGTTTCGGTATCAGTTAAGTAGACATAATGACTATCATCAGCGCTCGTACGAATACTGCACTTAAAGCCAAGTTCCATAGCCTCTGAAACAAATTCGTTTGTTTTCATCTTTCGCCCTCCTGAAAGTCAATAATCTCAACAGCAACTATCTTGACATTGTAACTCTTCATCAACCTCAGCCTCCTTTTCCTTTTCTAGCTCGACAATCCAACCAGCGTGTTCTAAATCGTTCATGAATTCCTCGTAAGCTTCTCTTTCTTGTTTCAGGTGATTAAGCTCTGCTAAGTTTTTGCCAATAAAGTACCAGCAAGCACATGTTAAAACATTACTAAATATTAAAGTTACTGACAGTATAGTTATCATTTTGCACGCTCCTGTAAAAATTCGTATACTTGATGAAGTGTATCAACATCAGTCAATGCCTCTGTTACGTACTGTGCTTCATTAATTAATGTAGAACCACTATGTTTGGTAATTAGTGCGTATTTGCTTAATGGTTGTGGTTCAATGAAGCCAAGCGTTTCACAAACAGCTAATAAGCACGCACGTGGTCGTTCTGATAATACCTGTTTAATATATGATGCATTCTTGCCTAGTTCTTTTGATAAGGTAGTACGTGTGTATTTGTGTTCTGAAGTAAGGTTACGTGACGCAATGTACTCGTCAATTCGAGTACATAGCCAGTCACCTGTGAATTCGGATAAGTCTCTAATATTAGATAAGTCAGATTCAAGTTTACTCATATAATCCAAACGACGACTTACTGAAAAGCGTGTAGTTTCACGTTTGATATTTCCTATAACAGATTGACTAACTCCAAGGCGTCTACCAACGACAACGTCATTCATTCGAGCATCCCTTCTGCGATATTCATGTAAAAGCTCGTTAACGTGTTGCGTAATCTTTGTTGATTCTTCTTTTGACATAATCATTCTCCTCGATTCTTTAATAAGTTGTATCAACTCGATGAATATAATATATCATACGCTATATCCTTTGTAAATACTTTTTATCATATTTTGTTAAATATTTTTTTTCTACCATTATAATGCCAAATCAAGATACAGTTTTAGGTTTCAACATGGTTTCAGGATAAACTAGGGTAATTTAGGGTAATTTTAGGCAGAATAAAATAACATATTAACGATTAGAGTTTTCTCATAATTAAAATAGTTTCACAATGTTTGAAAAAATTGTTACACCAATGTTGAGTTTTTAGTTAGTCGCCTAACCTTTTGTGAGTGTAATAATTTAAAAAAGTTTGTGAAACTATTTTGAGAATGTTAATTTACCAAGCTTGTATTTCGAGATTGTGAAAACGTCGGAGTTTATATAAAAAAAAAGAAAAAAAGAAAAAGTGCATTTTTTTTTCTTTTTATGTGTCTGTGAAATTCTCGAGATAAATAAAAAAATAAAAACAACACCAGAGAGGTGGTGTAGTTTGGTACTATTTGTTGAACCCAGTTGAACCCAGTTGATGAACCAAAACATCAAATTAAGTCATTGAAACTTGAGTATATATATTGTATAATAAAGCTAAGTTACAAGTCACATTGATAGGAAGTGAAACATTTGGATAATGAAACAAAAGAGGTAAAAAAAGCAGATCCTGGTTCTGTCGAATATCAAAAAAGATATCGTAATGCTAATTCTGCTAGAGCAAAGTATCAGAACGATATAACAAGTGCTAGACGATTCATTAATCAACGAGTCAACCCAGAGGATTTAAATGCGTTAGCTGACTTGTTAGAGAAACGATTTGAAGAGATGGATAATGACCCAAGTACTATTAGGGTGAAGCCTGAGATTGTAAGACCTGAAGGTATCAGGTCTAGAAAAGAATATGTTGACTCTATTCGAAAACGTAAGTAGCATCTATGGGTAACGCCCTCTGTGACATATCGTAGGGGGCAGATATCCTCTGTGACTACTATTCGAATAAATAAAGGTAAAAAAGGGCTTTACTTTTCAGACAAATAATCGTATAATATATGTATAAGTTACTTGTTGGACACATAGCTATAGAACTCAATCAATACTGATACAAACTGATCCCTTGTATCAACGGTTGTAAAGAAATCGTCATTGATTGAGTTGTGTAGTTATTGGTAAGCTACACAAGGCTTATGAAAAGATTCGCAACTTTTCGAACTCAGGTCATATATAGACGTTTTCTTCTTAAGTTAACTCCCAATTCACCGTTTTATTATTAAGTATCATTAGCAACAATCTAAAAAGACACAGTACGATAAGACTTCGTATTGTGTCTTTTTAGATATATGCTGTTTCATTGATACAACTACTTCGCAGCAATACACAAAAGTAGCTATATTTGCATTGTTGACACATATACCACTGTATCAATTCGTATTATACTTTTCGTAAGTTCGTAATGTACAATCAAAAGCACACAAAAAAAGCTGAGGATCCGTAGATGCACTCAGCGAGTTCCCTTATACATACAATTATAGCACAGTTATTATCAAATGTATTTTTATTTTGATATTTTTACCAACTCCTACTACTAAATAGAAGTAATTTGATAAACAAAAATAAAAACTAAAAATAAATGATAAAAACTCTTTACAAGTGATAAAAAATATTATATAGTAATACATGTAAGAGAGATACAGGAAATAGTAAATCAAATTAAACTTAAAAGGACGGTACAAATATTATGACTAACACACAAAAAGAAATTATTGGAAACATCAAGAACAATGAAACTGAACCAAAATTAATAAAAACACAAGGCATGTTACTTACTACAGTAGTTATAGCACTTGTGCTACTAGCTTTGAATATCTGTTTTGGCGTTTCAATTATCAAAGCTAATCATCATAACGCTGTTGTGACTCATATGAATCAAGTGCAGCAAGAAGAAATACAAGACTTGAAACTGCAAAAAGGTGTACTTGAAGATATGATTGATTATCAATATGAAACAACTAACGCAAATTAATTTAAAAATAATAAACAACTATTTACAAGTGATAAAAAATATTATACAGTAATATAGGTAAGAGAGATACGCAAGCAATAAAGTAAACAATAAATCAAATCAAACTAAAAAAAGGACGGTATAATTATTATGACTAACACAGTTGAAGCAAAGAAACATTTTTTCGGGACACGTTCGGACGTACTACTATTTATGAAAGAGATGAAGCAAACAGCAAGTACTGGTGGTATACAGGTTGGTGCAATGGATTTTGTGACATTTGAAAGACGTGGTAAAAGCGTACGCTGTTTGTATGCAACAAGCTCGACTGTGTACAGCAAACTTGTGCACAATGAACACTTATGGGAT
>JBKEDT010000035.1:0-7089 GCA_047975565.1 Enterococcus sp.
AATCGGTACTTTTCCTTTGCTTAGTACACTCATAAAACTTGCAGGGCCTCCATGTGTAATCACAATTCGTGCATTATCTATATATTTTTCCATTTCGTCATATCCAAGAAACTTAGACCATTCACAATACTGTGGTTCATAATCAGAATACCCCGTCTGGATAAATACATCTTCTGTAATTACACCATCTCTCTTTAGTTCATCTACTTCTTTTACTAATCGGTTAAATTGTTGCTCATGCGTTCCTACAGTAACAAAAATCATTTAAAAGATTCCTCCCAAGTTAATTGCTTTAGGGTAAACCTTTTTCATTTCTTCCCATTGAACAATAAATTTATCTGTTACTGGATAAACCATTTTTCCAGTCATTGTTGGTGCATCAATACGATCAAAAACTTCTATATAAACTGTTTTTGCACCAAATAATTTTCCTAAATAAAAAAATGGCACAGCAACTGCAGCACCTGAGGAGATAATAACATCAGGGCGTTCCTTTCTTAGTACTTTAAAAGCTAACCATGTATTTTTTACCAAATTTTTTAAATTACGATTTGTTGGAAAATAGCAAGGATATACTTTTTCTTCTTTTAGAATACTTCGTGCGTCAGGTTTATCGAAAGTCACCCAAAATCTCTCTTCTTTTTCCCAAAAAGGTTTTAACATATGCAAATGTGTCAAGTGACCTCCACTTGAACCAACTAAACAGACTTTCATTTTCTTTATCGCCTCACTAATACGCACCGTTCGGCTTCAACATCACACCAACGGTTTTGATTATTATTTTGATATCGTTTCCTGTACTTTGATTTTGGATATAGTTCAAATCAAGTTGAACCATATCTTTGAATTGGACATCATTCCGACCACTGACTTGCCAAAGACCGGTACAGCCTGGTTTGGCAAAAAGTCGTTGCATATCATAATCGGTATATTCTACAACTTCTCGTGGAAGTGGTGGACGTGGGCCAACTAAACTCATGTCTCCACGTAAAACATTCCATAGTTGCGGCAATTCATCAATACTTGTTTTACGAATAAATTGCCCAACTTTTGTGATCCGTGGATCATCCTTCATTTTGAACATTGCACCTTCGACTTCATTTAATTCCATCAATGCAGCTAATTTTTCTTCCGCATCAACACACATTGAACGGAATTTGTAAATTTCGAATTTTTTTCCATCATGTCCGATGCGTGTTTGTGAAAAGAAGATTGGTCCGTCTTTTTCTTCTCGTTTCATTGCGAGTGCCACACATAAGAATAAAGGTGATAGAAACAATAACCCTAATGCACTCCCGACAATATCAATGATTCGTTTGATAAAGTGGTACAGATATCTACTTTTTATTTCTGTTCGATTTAAATGAATCGCTTTATCCAGTACCAACGCATCTTTTGATACAACACTTTCTCGCCTATCTAACACCTTCGTCCCTCCTACTATAGTGGTATATATTGTGGTGCTTGTACCCTATCCCCATTGATTACTGCCCGACAGATAGTATCCATCTCGGTCAGTTTTTCTTCTCCAAAATGCTTGCGTACATAGGCATAGGCTTCTTTAAGATAGAAGTCTCGCTTGTTGCGTGCATGTGCATCTGACGCAATCATTTGAACCATCCCATTTGCCAACATCTGATGGCTCAGCTTCTGGGTTGTTTTACCATAGATACCAACAACACTTGGTGCAGTAAGTTGTGCAAGACAACCCATATTCAAAAAGCTCAACAATCGATTTGGTGATTCTTGGAAGCCAAAATTTCGTTCTGGATGAACAATGATTGGCACCTTTCCTTGTTTACGCAGTTGGTACAATAATTGCTCGGCATAAACTGGAATCTCTCTGGTTGGAAATTCAATCAATAGATATGTATCTTCTACATCAGTAAATAAGATACGGTCTGCAGCGATTTCCCGAAGTAAGTCACTATGGATGCGCACTTCTTGTCCTTCAAAAAGTGTTAAAGGAATCTTCCGCTGGTCTAATTCTGCTTGCAGTTTAGGAACAGCCTCTAACACGTCTGCTTTAGGATTTTGGAATCGCTGATTATGATGTGGGGTACACAAGATATGCGTGATTCCTTGATCCACTGCTTTTTTTGCCATTGCCAATGACTCGTTCAGGTTCTTTGCCCCATCATCGATGCCTGGTAAAATATGGCAATGAAGATCCATCATAATCAACACATTCCTTTCTTAGCCGTAGTAGTAATAATTGCTATCATCTGTTTTATTTGCGCCATTATAGATAACACCAATGATATTTGCTTGTGCAATATCAAGTAATGATTTTGCACGTAAGACTGCTTGTTTCTTTGTTTGACGTTCACGAACAACTAGAATTGTTCCATCGGTGCGTGCTGCCAAAATTTGTGCATCGGTCACTGTTGCGACTGGTGGCATATCGAAGAGGATCAAATCAAATTCTCGTTCTAATTCATGCATCAATTCCACCATTCGATTGGAGCCAAGCATTTCTGACGGGTTTGGTGGTTTTGGTCCACTTGGTAGAATCGTCAAGTTCTCGATGCCACTTTCTTGTAAACAAGAAGCAGTCGTTGTATAGCGGCTACCTAATAATGTACTTAGACCATCTGCATTGGGTACTTTGAACGTCAAGGCAACAGTTGGTTTGCGTAGATCTGCATCTACTAATAAGACTTTCTTTCCACTGTTGGCAAAGACCACTGCTAAGTTTGCGGCTGTTGTTGACTTGCCTTCGCTTGGACCTGATGAAGTGATGACTACTGTTTTGATGTCTTTATCAATCGAACTAAAGCTGATATTCGAACGAATCGTCCGGTATTGTTCAACTGCGGTCGAATTGATATCCGCAACCGTCACAAGAGCGACTGGCGCAGTACCTTTTTGTTTTTTTCTTGCCATATGTGTCCCTCCTATACGCGATTTCTAGTGCGACGACGCCCAGATTGTTTTGGTGGTTGCTTGTCTTGCTCATCCGCACTTTCTGGATCAATCGTATTTTGTAAATTCACTGTCAGACCAGCAGTCAATTCTTTTGAATTAAATTCAGTGATAACACCCATTAATGGCAAGCCTAATTCATCGGAAACAAATTTTTGGTCTTTGACTGTTTTATCTAAGAATTCCAAGACAAAAGCCAAGCCAATTCCGACCATTAATCCAAGTACTGCACCAATTGCAAGATTCAATTTGTTATTTGGTGAGACTGGGCTTGTTGGCACGATGGCATCAGAGGTAATCGTTACCTTGCTGACATTTAAGACTTCACTTGCTTTTTCCTTAAAGACAGTCGCTGTCATATTTGCGATAGCTGCTGCTTCATCTGGATTATCTGAAGTTGCTTGAATCTGGAACATTTGTGAATTCTGTGATTGTTCTACGGCAACCATTGCTTTCAACTCAGCATTACTCAAATTATAGTTTTTTTCATCGGCTAAACGTTTTTGCACATCATTGATAACCACATCGCCCATGATCATGTCTTTATATGTGTTGATCAAAAGGACATTCCCATTGATATCTGCTTGTAAGTTTGCATTGCCTGTTTGTGTTTGTTCATTTTGCACAATCATTTGTGCAGAAGAACTATATTGGGGGGTAAGTAAGAAGAACGTTACTCCACCAGCAACTACGATTCCCACAAGCAAACTAACAAGAATCATCATTAGACGCTTTTTCAAAATACCAAAAATCTCTTCTAAACTGATTGTTTCTTCCATAAACTCTCCACTTTCTCTTTATACTAACTGCCAGAACGTGCGACTCGTCGACGTAAGGCTTCACTAACTCCCCATAAAATCACTGCCAAAAGAATCCCCACAACACCTACCCAAACAAATGTGAGCGTAAAAGCATTCAGATACGTTGTCATAAATTCATACATTGCTTTCGATGTGATAGCGATACGATTTACTGTCCCCTTGAAATAGATAATTGCAGGTAGTACGCTAAGCATCAATCCTGCGCCACCCATGATGTATGCCATGTATCGAACTTTCCTATGCCACCAACGGCCAGATACATACATCATGCCAAAGAAAACAAGTAAGAAAACAGCACCAATCACGCCGATCATCAACGTCAAGGTTTTATTGAACTGCATGATTTGTTGTCCAAAGGTTAATAAGTAAGGTAATTCTACGTATTTATCTAAGGTGGTTACCCCAGTTTCTTTTAACGTATCGAGGTTCTTTTGTGTTTCTGCATCCATGGTATACCCTTTTTCTTTTGCATAGGCTTCACTAACGGTTTGAATCTGATTTTTGACTTGATCTTCACCAGTTAATTGGAAAGGTACATCTGTATAGATACCACGAATATAACTATCCACATTTTCTTGTACGAGTTTTTTCGAGACAACATTCTTCAAAACTTTGGCAGGGATGTTGCTCCCCATTCCATAATCTTGGATCGTTGTATTGATTTCTTTCGTCACAAGTTGTGCATACTGCACTTCATGTGTTTGTCGAATCATAAAGTTTTGATTGAATAGGGTCAGTTTTAAGCACCCTAAGGCAAGAATAGCAAATAAAAGTAAGGAACAAATAAATGCTAAAATTGCTTGTGGAAGTTTACGAAGGAGTTTATTTTTTTTCATCTTTTCTTCCCTCTACTTCGCATCATTGATAATCGGACCATCCACAAATTCACACGTTACAAACACACGTCTATCTGACATACCTAAGCTATTTAATGGATAGCATGTGTAAAGAATCAGATGACGTTTCTTTTGTTGCACGATTTGTGCTTGAATGTCTTGATCTGTTTTGTATTTGATTTCTCGTGAGACAACTTTATACGTATAGTTGGCATACGTTGTTTGGACTTTGACTGTTGTTCCTGTTTCAATTCCTAGAAGTTTGCCAAAGCTTGCGGTATTATGTCCGCCAACTAAAGTTGTTCCAAGTTCCCCTGGGTAAACAGACCCCATATATTGCCCTGCGCCATAACGCAAGATTGCTTGTGTATCTCCAAAATACAATGGCTCATCAATTTTCAAGTCATCGATAACAATTTTTCCGTATTTTTCGCCACCACGTGGATAATTGATTTCACTTGAAGGAAGTTCATTATCTGCATCGGTTTTGACATCTTCGTCTTTCACGGCTGCAAAAGCAGTTTCCGACGTTTCATCAAATTTTGGGGCATCATTTAATAGGAACAAATCCAAAGATGACGTAACAAATTGAATGACAGGTTGGCCAATAACATAAATCAGTGAATACCCAATAATCAAAAAGACAATAGGGGCAAAAATAATTGCCCCTATCCTCTTCATCAATTTTCGTTGCTTATGCAAGACGCGTTTGTTTTTTGCTTACTACAAATGCACCTGCTGCAGCTACGAGTAGAGCTCCGAATGCTACAAAGCTTGCTACGTTTGTTGCCCCAGTTTGTTTGATTGTGTCTCCTGATGTGTAGACAACATTGCTACCACCAACGGCACTTGTTGACGCACTTGGGTCAACAACTGTTACTTGACCAGGTGCGAAAGTTACTTTCAAACCTAAAGTATTCGCAACAGCTAACACGTAGTCTTTCAATTGAGCAACTACGTCTGTTGGGAATGCTTTGATCAAGTCAGTCAAACTATTGATGTTTGTTACATCAACGTTTTGAGCAGCAGCCAATGTACGTGCAGCTTGGATATTTGAAACAACAATGTTTACTTGTTCACTTGATACATCATGTTGTTTTAAATAGTTTTCTGCTTGTACTTGGTCAGTTGTAGCGATGTTGAAAGTCTTTCCACCAATCGTTACGCCTTCTGCTAACTCAGTTAAAATACGTTGTTCATCTTGTGTTACTGCACTATCTGCATGTACTGGGTTAGCTACCACAAACATTGCTACTAACGCAAAAATTACTCCAACAACTTTTTTCATTCTTTGGACCTCCTTTGATAAATATTTAGCTAAATAACTTAGCTATAATTGCCGTAAGCAGAACAAAGACAAAGTAATTTGTTCTACTTACATAGTCATTCTTAAATTTTTATCAAATTTAAGAATGACTACTCTTAATCATATTGGATTATTTTTCATTTTCAACAACAGTTTTTCCATAGTTTTTTCATTTCATTTAAATAATATCCAAATAATAAAAAAAAGATATTATTTTTGACGATTCAAATTCATGAACAAAACCAAGTAACTGACAAAAGTTATTTAATTTTATAAACAGTTGTTAAACCAACGTTTTTTTGATATATAGCATTAAATACCGTTATTTTAAAAAAAGATTACCCACAATTTTTTTGGTCAAAAAACAAAAAAAAACATCCAAATGATGGATGTTTTTCGGACTCTATAATAAATCGGACTGATAGAAAAAATCTATCGGTCCGATTTTGTGCGTGAAATAACAAAACATACAGAATCTCCGTTAGAATTAAGTCGACCAAAACAAATTCAAAGGAGGAAATCCTGTATGTCTGAACTTCATGGTATCAAACAATTACTAGAAATCAAAGATAAAAATATCAAAATCACTAAATTTGCTACAAAATACATCAACAATCAGCACTGTTCAGTAGCTTACGCTACCTTGTCTAAGGACATCAAGCGATGTCCGAATTGTCATCAAAAAAATCAAGGAACAATTGTCAAAAATGGAACCAAAGTGTCTCTGATTCACTTACCTAAAAGTAGTAGCCATGCGAAGTACTTGAAACTAAAAAAGCAGCGGTATCACTGTCGAAACTGTCAGACTTACTTTACTGCCAATTCGCCCATCATTGATCGCTTTTGTCACATCTCTAAGAATGTTCACTTACAGATTTTGGAAGGCCTGACAGACCGCTTATCTGGGAAACGAGTAGCGAAACAAGTTGGTGTTTCTTGGTCAACAGTTCAAAGAACCTTAAGTTCTTTAGCTTCTATGACGAAAGTGAAGAAAAATTGGTTACCGGAATGTCTATTAATGGATGAATTTCGGTCATTAAAAACACAAACAGATAAGATTTCCTTTTCTTGAATGGATGGAAATACAGGCAAACTATTTGATTTTTAACCTAGTCGTAAAAAAGACTACCTTGTTCATAATTTTATGCAAATTGATCAACAAGCACGCCTAGCTGTTAAGTATGTGGTAACAGACATGAAT
>JBKEDT010000002.1:0-13976 GCA_047975565.1 Enterococcus sp.
ACTTGGCGGTCTTTCAGATGAAGATGGCCATTTTCAGTAATCATCCCATAATCACCGCTGTCCCACCATTCATCATACACGCACTCATCGAAACGATTGTCTTCTTTGTAGTAAGTAAGCGCACGACCTTTAGAGAGGAAGTGGATATGTCCATCTGTATTCGGTGGTAGAATAACCCCCTCCTTGTCAGCGATTCGAGCTTGTGTCAAGTTAAGGAGACCGACGCCCATATCGCGTGCATTATCAGAATCAATTGTTTCTAGTGTATGTGCTTTTAGAATCATCGGACCACATTCACTTTGTCCATACACTTGTAAGAAAACGGGGTGTTGTTTTTCTGATGCATGCAAGAAGGCACGCATTGTTCGGTTATTGATTGCATCAAATGTTGAGTGGTAATAACGGATACTCTCGAATGCTTCCGGATGGTTTTCAGCTACGAAGCGCCATTGAACAAAATTGTTCGGATGTGTTTCCAAAGCAATAGGTGGATATTTTTTTAGCATAGAAATCACGTGTGTACTGTCAGCATTTGCAATCGGCATTAATGGAAAACCCATAGCCATTGCAGAAGCAATGCCGATATTGAAGCGTGAGTGAACAGGAGAGATATGGAATGCCATTAGTCCCCGTGGGGTGATTTTATCAAAAATAATGCGTTGCCAAGTTGTTCGCCAACCCATTGAATCGGCAGAATGGCAAATCAACTTAGGAATACCTGTTGTGCCAGATGTGTGCGTCATATAGGCAATTTGATCTTTAGGAAGCTCTGTTTGAGGGACAACAACTGCTTCTTTTTGAACAAGTTCGCGAACAGATACTTGTCTGGATGCGCGACTATTTTTTATTTTAGCCACACGCTTTTCAGTTACCTCATCAAATACAATATAAGGATCTTCTAGACGATCGACAAAAACTTCCATTGTTTCTACAGGAAAGTGATAAGAAATCATAATTGGCACTGCACCAAGGTAAGAAGCAGCCACTGCAAGAAGGTATGTATCGAATTTTGGGCTTTTAAATAAAATAACCTTATCTCCTGCAACAATACCGGATTGAGCGAGTTGATAGGCACGAGTGAGAATTACTTGGTGACTTTCTTTGTATGTGCTTTCATAACCAAGTTCAGGAAAAGCAGGTAAAAGTTCATCGAAAATAAGTGGTGTATCTGGAAATTTTTCTGCAGAATAGCGATAATTTGAGTAAAGATTTAAAGGTGTATAGTCTGTTTCTTTCATTTATAGCACTCCTTTGACTAATCAGTATCAACGAAGAATGCTCAATGATGAACAATCTTCATTGGTATAATAGCATAAAAAAATAAATAAAACAGCTTTCTTCGATGCTTAACTAACGAAAAAAACAGTTTATTTATTAATTATTCCGAAAATTGAAAAGGTAGCTACATATAAGAAAATCAACTAAAATTTTTATAAGAAAACTGATACATTTTGTGTGCAATAGTCCGAGCATCATGCGCGTAACGATATCGTTTTCCACTGAGATAATTGACACAATCTGGATCACCTAAAAACAAAGTGACATAATGTTGGTAAGTTTTTCGTAACAGTTCTGGAGAAAGATCTGGGTAAACGACAACTTTACTCAAAATTTGTCGAATCGTTCGAGGTGAGATTTGCTGATCATGAGAAGAACGAAAGAAAAAAGAATCCGGAGAATTTGCTTGAGTCGCTAAATAATGTTGTAAGAGAAGCATTGCTTCATCCGGAATAGGTACGGTATTCAAACGATTTTTTTTCCGATGTAACGCGAGACTTTGAGAATCTAGTTGAAGATCTTTTTGTTTTAATTCAACGATTTCGTGTACTTTTAACCCACAATAGAGAAATAAAGAAAGAATAGCACAATTTCGTGCACGATTTTTTTTCTCAAATGTTGCCTCACGTGAAGTTTTAAATCCATTTTTAGGAATAAAAAGTAGGTCTAATTGTTGAAATAACTCTGCTGGAAGAAATGCAGAAACGATTTCTCGCGTCTCTTCTTGGCTGTTTGTACCAAGCAATGAGATGGGTTGTTTAATCAAACGGTTTTCATCAAGATAACGTAAAAAATGATTTAATGCATACTGCTTACGTGAGATGCCAGAGTAGCTGTTTTCAAATTTTTGTTCTGTGACATGTGCAGCTGTCGTTTGAAAAGAACGGGTATGATGCGAGACCTCTTTTAAAAAATTGACGTAGATTTGTTTATCTAGGTCAAAAATAAATGAATCATCGATTGTTTCAGAAGGATAATATTTTTGTAGATAATCAATAAAAAGAGTAAAGTCTTTTGAATATTCAAATCGAGAAGATAAAGATAAATGTGGGCGTTTTTCCTCAAGAAATTTTTGGAATATTGGTGGAAGATTGTTCACTCGTAAGGTCAATTTTTCCTGAATGTTTTTTTGTGTTTTGCGATCCATAAAACCCCTCCAATTCAGTACTTTCTTGGTAATACTGTAGCATGATAAAAGAGATAAATCAAACAGATGTTCTTGTTTTTGCTTAAAAAGCAAAGCTTGCGAATTTGTTAAGTTATGAAAACTTAGTGAAAACAAATTGAAAACAATCATTTACGGTTGTATAGTAATCAAAAGAAGAGAACGAAAAGGTGATGGGGGAAAATGGGTAACTCAAAAATTATTTTATTAACAGAGAAGAACTCTCCGGGACGTTTTATCATGTCTACGTTAGCGAAAAAAAGTCAAACGTTTTTGAAAGACACTGTGGACATCCAATTGTATACGATTGATTTAGAAGATGAGGCATATAAAGCTGTACTTGCTGATTTGGCTATTGAAGATCAAGTCTATGTAGATTATTTCCTTCAAAAAGACTTGCCAACGATCATGTCAGAAATAAATGCAAATATTCTAGTGGATGTTGTCAATATGGGGAGCTTTTCTACAATGTCAGCAAAAATGTTCTATCAACAAGTACGCAAATTGACAAAATTGAATGCTTTAGAAATCAGAGTGCATAATGAAAAAATATATACACTCATGGAATATATTTTACCTGCAACAAAAATTCCGACGATATAAAATAAGAAAAGTTAGAGAAAAGAGGAACTGACAGTAGATCAGTTCCTCTTTTCGTATGATTGGCTGAATGACTGTTTACAAGGTAAAATGAAGAAAGAAAACGTTTTTTAGAAAGGATGAGCATCTTGGAAAGTATCTTTTTTAATCGAGGAAATGAAGTTGCTTCTGATGTGGATGTCAAGTCACTTTATCGTATTGCACAAATACAGAAAGACCAATTTGGTTTAGATAAGACGTATGTAATCGTACAAAATAAAGAGGAAGAAACTCTGTACGTATTATTTGATGAAGATGTATTTAATCAGTTAGATGAAACGAAGAAGGGACAATATATACGTATCGATTCAGTCTAAACAACGAAACAAAGTACAAAAAAAGAAGAGGATACGAAATCCTCTTCTTTTTAAAGTGGTAAAGAAAAATTACATGTTAGCAAATTTTTCTAATAAACGAATCATTTGGCAAGTAAAACCATATTCGTTATCATACCAAGCAACTGTTTTAACTAATTGGTGGTCACCAGCAGAAGTTACTTCAGTTTGTGTTGGGTCAAAGATTGAACCGAATGTAGTTCCGATAACATCACCAGAAACAATTTCACGGCCATCGTAACCGAATGAAGGGTTATCGATTGTGTGTTTTTTGATTGCTTCGTTGATTTCGTCAGCAGTAACTTTTTTGTCTAAGATAGTTACTAATTCAGTTAATGAACCGTCAACAACTGGTACACGTTGAGCATGTCCTTGTAATTTACCGTTCAATTCTGGGATTACTAAGCCGATAGCTTTAGCAGCACCAGTTGAATGAGGAATAGTATTGTCAGCAGCTGAACGAGCAGCACGTAAGTTTCCTCCGCGAACTGGTCCATCTAATAACATTTGTGTTGAAGTGTAGGCATGAACTGTAGTCATAGTACCAACTTCAATACCAAATTCATTGTTTAAGAAGTAAGCCATTGGAGCTAAACAGTTAGTAGTACATGATCCAGCAGAGATGATTTTGTCATCTGCATCTAATGTATCATCATTTACGTTATAAACGATTGTTTTCATTGCGCCAGCTGGAGCTGAGATAACAACACGTTTAACACCAGCGTTTAAATGAGCTTGTGCTTTTTCTTCTGAAGTATAGAAACCAGTACATTCTAATACGATATCTACGCCATTTTCTTTAACCCAAGGGATTTTGCTTGCATCAGGTTCAGCGTAAACGCGAGTTGCTTCACCATCAACAACGATTGAGTCTTCTGTTGCAGTAACTGTACCAGGGTAAGTTCCGTGAGTAGAATCAAATTGTAATAATTGTGCCAACATTGTTGGGCTAGTTAAATCATTGATTGCTACTACTTCAATATCATCTGATACTTCTTTGATACGGCGGAAAGCTAAACGTCCAATACGTCCAAATCCGTTAATACCTACTTTTACTGTCATGTCAAAAGTTCCTCCTTTATTTTAAAGTTGCCAAATGTAACTTGTAAATAGTGACAACTTTTTAATACATTCTTAGTTTGCTACGCAATTAAATTTTTGTCAAAAAATATATCCTCAGTTTGTTCAAACAAGCAAAAAAAACTAATTTTTAGGAAAAGGAAGCGGTTAACGAAATATATTTTTGCTATTATTTGACAAAAAATCTTTCTGGTTTGCTTTTCTACAAATAAATCAAATGAAATAACTGGAAAGAAAAAATGATTTAGACATATCTATAATAAAAAAGAAAAGAAAGAAAAAACTCCTTAAAAATAAGCGATAATTACTAGCGTAGGGATAGACAAATAAGCGATTCCCCTATAAAATAAGTAAGACTTTTGTTTATTGTGGAGATTCATGTAGTCAAAATAAAAAACGAAGAGAAGAATAGGAGGACGAGAATTTATGTCCATGTTTTTAGATCAAGTAACAATTGATGTCAAAGCTGGTAAAGGTGGAGACGGAATGGTTGCTTTTCGTAGAGAAAAATATGTTCCCGATGGTGGACCTGCAGGTGGAGATGGTGGCCACGGTGGAGATGTCATTTTAATTGTTGATGAAGGATTACGTACGTTGATGGATTTTCGTTACAATCGTCATTTTAAAGCACAACCAGGTGAAAACGGAATGAGTAAAGGCATGCACGGACGAGGATCAGATGATACATATGTCAAGGTCCCAGAAGGTACAACTGTTCGTGATGCTGAAACAGGCGCTTTACTTGGTGACTTAGTTGAGCACGGACAAACTTTAGTTGTAGCCAAAGGTGGACGTGGTGGTCGAGGAAATACACGTTTTGCTACACCTAAAAATCCAGCTCCTGAAATTGCGGAAAATGGTGAGCCAGGACAAGAAAGAAAGATCGAACTAGAATTAAAAGTTCTTGCAGATGTAGGTTTAGTCGGTTTCCCTTCAGTAGGTAAATCAACATTGTTATCTGTTATCTCTTCTGCTCGTCCTAAAATTGGTGCCTATCATTTTACGACTTTAGTACCTAATTTAGGAATGGTAGAAACATCTGATGGTAGAAGTTTTGCTGCTGCCGACTTACCAGGGTTAATTGAAGGTGCATCACAAGGAGTCGGTTTAGGGACACAATTTCTTCGCCATATTGAACGTACTCGTGTTATCTTACATGTTATCGACATGAGTGGCATGGAAGGACGCGATCCATATGAAGATTACGTAGCAATCAATAAAGAGCTTGCTTCTCATAATTTGCGTTTGTTAGAACGTCCTCAGATTATTGTGGCAAACAAAATGGATATGCCTGAATCTGAAGAAAACTTGAAGAAATTCAAAGAAGAATTAGCCAAAGAAAAAGAAGATGAATTTGCAGATGATCTACCAATCTTCCCAATTTCTGGAGTAACGAGAAAAGGGATTGACGCATTACTAAATGCAACAGCAGATTTATTAGAAGTTACACCAGAATTCTTACTTTACGAAGATGAAGAAGTGGAAGATGTTGTACATTATGGATTCCAGGCAGAAGGACCAGAATTCCAAATCGACCGTGAACCTGATGCAACTTGGGTTCTTAGTGGAGAAAAAATCGAAAAATTATTCGATATGACGAACTTTGATCATGATGAAACAGTCATGCGTTTTGCTCGTCAATTACGTGGTATGGGTGTAGATGAAGCTCTTAGAGCACGTGGCGCCAAAGATGGTGATATTGTTCGTATCGGCGAGTTTGAATTTGAATTTGTTGACTAAATTTGTTATTAAATAAAAAGGGCTTGGGACATTTTGATATGTCTCAAGTCCTTTTTTATCTCTTACTCTTAAGTAGTAGCAAAAACGTATATTTCTTTACCGATAATCAGAAAAAGGATAGACTAAAGGTGTAACTAAATATAAGGAGTGGTCAGTATGCCAAAACGAGTAATTATTATGACTTTCGATGTAAAAAGTGAAGCTTTTCAAGCCTTTTCAGAGATTAAAAATCTATATGCAAAACGGTTGCTTCAAGGTGAACAAATGGCCGTTGTAACACATACTACAAGCGAATCACATAGAAAGCATGATTTTAAAATTGACGATTTTATTGACTTTACCGGAAACAACAAAACAGCTAAAGGAAGTATTATTGGAATGCTTGTCGGCATTTTAGGCGGACCTCTAGGTGTGTTTTTAGGTTGGTTTGCTGGAAGTATGTTTGGTGCAACAAGAGATGCGAAAGAAATCAAAGATGCCCAGAATACCTTCGAGTTTGTAACAAGCAAAATTGCTGAAGGACAAACTGGAGTTATTTTAATCGCAAATGAAGAAGACAACCGTTTGCTAAACCAAATCATCATGACGGAAATTGGTGGCGAGATTACACGCTTAGATTATGATCAAGTGGAAAAAGATCTTGAAAATGCGAGTGAGATTGAGAAAAAAACAGAAAAAGATGTCAAAGAAAATTGGAAAGAAAAAACTGAAGATACAACAACCACGACAGAGGACACAACAGAATCGTCTACTGATAAATAAAAAATGGGCTTGGAACATTGTTTGTTCCAAGCCTATTTTTTGAATAATTATAGTAGAAATAAACGAATTTTATTGCATTTTATAAAACGGTTACGGGAAATAAAAGTGGAAAAAATGTATTAGTGGGTTGCTTATCGCATAAATTTCTCATAAAATTACAAAGAAGAGCGAAAGAAAGTCAGGTAGAATATGGAATTACAATTTTTAGGAACTGGAGCCGGCGTACCGGCAAAACATCGGAATGTCAGTAGTATAGCATTGAAGTTATTAGATGAACGAAATGCAATCTGGTTATTTGATTGTGGGGAAGGCACGCAAATGCAAATTCTTCGAACGAATATCCGCCCACGAAAAATAGAAAAAATCTTTATTACCCATTTGCACGGGGATCATTTATTCGGATTGCCTGGTTTGATCAGTAGCCGTTCGTTTCAAGGCGGAGACACGCAATTAGAAGTTTATGGACCAAAAGGAGTTGCGCAGTTTGTAAAAACGTCATTAGCAGTATCACAAACCAAATTGAGCTATCCTCTTAAGTTTATTGAATTTACAGAAAAAGATATTGATCCGCAAACACCTATTTTCAAAGACAATGAATTCTCAGTTTACGCACAAAAATTAGATCATGGAATTGATAGTTTTGGTTATCGTGTTGTGGAACATGACCATCAGGGTGAGTTACAAGCAGATAAGCTAAAAGAAATGAATATTCCTTCGGGACCGATTTATGGACGTTTAAAACGTGGAGAAATCGTTGAGTTGGAAGACGGACGTAAAATCAATGGGAAAGACTTTGTTGGAGAAGATAAAAAAGGTAGGATCGTAACAATTCTTGGGGATACAAGACAAACACCTGCAGCAGTCGCTTTAGCAAAGGACAGTGATGTACTTGTGCATGAAAGCACCTTTAAAAAGGATGAGGCAAAGATGGCGCGCGCGTATTTCCACTCAACAACAAAGCAAGCTGCAGAAGTTGCCCAACAAGCTGGAGTAAAAGAATTATTATTGACACATATCAGCGCACGTTATTTAGGAAGAGATGTCAAACTATTAGAAGAAGAAGCACGTGAGACTTTCCAAAATACAAGAATCATGAAGGACTTTGATGTAATAGAAGTACCTTTTTCATAAGGAGGAGCAAAATGTCTTTAATCGGGAAAACAGTTTTGGTAACAGGTGGTTCAGGCGGATTAGGGGAGCAAATTTGTTATGAAGCAGCAAAAAATGGTGCTACAGTAATTGTTTGTGCGCGTCGCACGGAGCAAGTAAATAAAGTAGCGGCCATTTGTCAGCAATTGAGTGGTCAACCAGCATATGGCTATACTTTGGATATCAGCGAACCAGAGAGTGTTGAAGAACTGTATCAACAAGTGAAAAAAATTGGTACGGTAGATATACTAGTCAACAATGCAGGGTTTGGATTATTCGAAGATTTTCTAACAGTAGACATGGATAAAGCGTACCAAATGTTCAACGTGAATGTTTTAGGTATGATGATGATTACACAAAAATTTGCAATTGATATGGCTGAACAAAAATCAGGGCATATCATCAATGTAGCTTCAATGGCTGGGAAAATGGCAACAGCAAAGTCAACCATCTATTCAGCAACAAAATTTGCTGTCCTAGGTTTTTCAAATGCACTACGCTTAGAATTAAAACCATTAGGTATTGCTGTAACAACCGTGAACCCTGGACCTATCGAAACAGATTTCTTTGATAAGGCAGATCCAAGTGGAAATTATTTAGAACGTTTAGGAATGATTGTCTTGGATTCTAAAAAATTGGCAAAAACGATTGTGCGTACAATGGAACATCCACGACGAGAAATTAATCGTCCAGTTGTTTTTGAAGTGGCTCAACGCTTTTATACACTATTTCCAGTGTTAGGAGATTTCTTAGCTGGAGGTATTTTTAATAAGAAATAAGTAGGAGTGTTTTTATGAAAAAACAAGGAAAAGTTATTCTAGGATTCATATTAGTATTTATTGTTATTTTATTAGCCGTCTTAAATATAGCAGATGTACCAGTTAGTCTAGGCTTCACATCATTTTCAGCACCATTGATTTTGGTTATTATCATCTCAGTGATTATTGGCGCATTGATTGCATTTTTAACAACATCAACTAGTTTATGGCAACAAAAAAAAGAAATAAAAGAATTAAAAAAACAACTTAGTACGTACCAAAATGAATTGGAACAAAAAGTAGCTGAAGCACTGGATAAAGAAAAACGCGAAATGCGCAACCAACAAGCAGAACTACAAGCATCCATCCATTCTGAAGAAACGAATCAAGAAAACGCTACTAGTATTGGAGATAAAGGACAACATTCGAATAAATTAGATTATTTCGATTAAAATCAACGATTTCCGCTAGGATGACCCCCAAGAGTTAGTACATGTCTAACTTTTGGGGGTCACTGTATTTTGGTCAGAGGTAAAAAATTATTAGAATGTAGTTGTTTTGGTTTAACTGCTTTATTTGCTATAATAATCAAGTTAGGAGTGAGCACGTGAGAAAAGCAAATTATGACTGGCAAATCAATGAGGTGCAGATTCCAGAAGAGTTTCAACAAATCTTAACTGAACAGCATTTATCTATTTTGTTAGGAAAACTCTTATGGAAACGTGGAATACAAACAAGAGAAGAGATTCAAGCATTCTTTCATCCTGGGATGGACCAACTGCACGATCCCTTTTTATTGCATGATATGGAAAAAGCAACGGAAAGGATACAACATGCGATAGTTACAGGTGAGCGCATTTTAGTTTATGGAGATTATGACGCAGACGGAATAACGAGTACGACAATCATGAAAGAAACACTTGAACTCTTAGGCGCAGACGTGGAAGCTTTTCTACCAAACCGGTTTAAGCAAGGATATGGACCCAATAAAGAACTCTATGAACAAAAAATCCAAGAAGGCATCCAATTGATTATAACGGTCGATAATGGGGTTGCCGGACATGAAGCGATTGAAGCAGCACAACAGGCTGGTGTAGATGTCATTGTAACGGATCATCATGAATTACCAACCGTTTTACCTAGTGCATTTGCCATTATTCATCCAAGGCATCCGGAAGGAAAGTATCCATTTGGAGATTTAGCAGGTGCAGGCGTTGCATTTAAAGTTGCTACGGCTTTACTTGAAGAAGTACCAGAAGAACTTTTGGATCTAGCGGCAATCGGAACAATTGCTGATTTAGTTTCACTCCAAGGGGAGAACCGTTCATTAGTTGCAATGGGATTGCAAGCGATAAAGCAGACAGAGAGAATTGGCCTACATGCATTGTTTGCTCAAAGTGGACAAAAACTTGAAGAAGTAAATGAGGGAACAATTGGCTTTACGATTGCACCAAGGCTAAATGCAATTGGACGCTTAGGAGACCCTAACCCAGCTGTGACACTTCTTTCTACGTTTGATGAAGAAGAAGCACAACAATTAGCACAAGAACTAGACACTATCAATGATGAACGGAAACAAATCGTTGCGGATATTACGGATGAAGCATTGGCAATGGTAGATCCTAAAAACCAAGTTCATTTAATTGCACATCAAGGATGGCATGAAGGTGTGCTAGGAATCGTTGCTGGAAGAATTTTGGAAGAAACAGGAAAACCCGCTATTTTGCTGACATTAAAAGAAGATGGCTCTGCAAAAGGTTCTGGTAGAAGTGTGGATGCTCTGAATATCTATGAAATGCTTGATCAAATGCGTGATTTGTTTACTCATTTTGGTGGACATCATGCGGCAGTCGGATTAACTTTGCCAGCAGAAAATTTATCGATTCTTCAAGATCAGATGAATCAATATATTGCGATGAATCAAATTGATTTGACGAAAGGTTCAAAATTGCTTATTGATGAAATCTTGACACCTAAAGATGTAACAATCGATTTTATCCAAGACTTTAAACGATTGGCTCCTTTTGGAACAAGTAACCCACTGCCTCAATTCTTATTTAAACAAGTAACTGTACAAAATGTAAAACAGATTGGTGCACAAAAGAACCATCTGAAATTCTCGATTGTACAGGGAGATCAACTTGTTGATTCCATTGCATTTGGTTTAGGAGCAGAAGCAGGTGAATTAGGAAGCGACCCGATTGACGTTGTTGGCCAACTGTCAATCAATGAGTGGAATGGACGAAGAAATCCGCAACTGTCAGTGAAAGATTTTTCTGTCTTAACTGTTCAAATATTTGATAGGCGCGCAAAACGCTATTGGACAGAGGAAATCAAAGATAAGGCGATGTTATCGATTGTATTCAATCCAGATGCATTAGCCTACTTAAATGACTCGTTAAAAGAAAAGACAATTGTGTTTCAAACAGTTGAGCAAATAGTAGACCAAATGAACCAAGTACATTACGATTCATTAGTGGTAGGAGATAGCCCACTTGAATTAGAACAGCTAAAAGCAATCATCCAAGCGGGAGATTTCTCTAGAATTTATTTATTGGGCATTTCGCCTGATGAAGCCTATATCGATGGACTAGGTACACGTGAACAGTACGCACGGTTATTCAAATTTATTCAAACGCAAGATCAAGTAGATATTCGTTACAAGTTACCAGCAGTGGCACAATATATTAAAATTCCAGAAAAATTATTAATTTTTATGATTAAGGTGTTTTTTGACTTGAAATTTGTTACAATAGAAAATGGCGTTTTGAGGAAGGTACCAAATCCGCAAAATCATCCGTTGACGGACAGTAACTTGTATCAACAACGAAAAGACAAAATAAAAAGCGAAGAATTTTTACTATTAAGTGATATTCCTGCCATAAAAACATGGCTGGCTATTTAGGAGGAACAAACAGTGGATTTAAGAGATTATGTTGCAAGCATCCCTAATTACCCAACAGAAGGTGTCGTTTTCCGAGATATTTCACCTTTGATGGCTGATGGTGAAGCCTATCGTGAAGCAACAAAGCAAATCGTTGAATATGCACAAGAAAAACAAATTGATATGGTTGTAGGGCCAGAAGCTCGTGGGTTTATTGTAGGGTGCCCAGTTGCTTATGAATTGGGTGTAGGTTTTGCTCCAGTACGTAAAAAAGGCAAATTACCACGCGAAACAATCGAAGTGACGTACGATTTAGAATATGGTACAGATACATTGACATTACACAAAGATGCAATCAAACCAGGTCAACGTGTATTGATTTGTGATGACTTATTAGCTACTGGTGGAACAATCAAAGCAACGATCGATCTTGTTGAAGAATTAGGTGGAGTTGTTGTGGGTTGTGCGTTCCTAATTGAACTTATGGATCTTCATGGACGTGATAAGATTGAAGGATACGATGTAATTACATTAATGGATTATTAATCAAAAACTTGGGACAGTAAAATGTTCCAAGTTTTTTTGCCTTTTACATAATACAGTTGATAGGAGAATATCTTTACAAAAATAAGCGAACGATTCCAAAAAAAATGAAATCGTTCGCTTATTTTAGAAAAGGTATTTCTATACGGATATACCAAATTTTTTCGTTGTTTTAGTGAATGATTGTCTCGTTCTTATTTGAAACAATCATTCACAGTTGAATCAAGAAATGTGGCTACGATAAAGTCCGACTACTAAGCCTAAAATCGATACTTGATCTAGAATTATTGGATCAAGTGTGTCATTTTCTGGTTGTAACCGGAAAAATCCGTCTTCTTTGTAGAATCTTTTACAAGTTGCTTCATCTTCAGAAGTCATAGCAATAACGATATCTCCATTGGCTGCAGATTCTTGTTTTCGTACAATGACATGATCACCGTCTAGAATTCCCACGTTGATCATACTTTCGCCACGAATCGTGAGCATAAAGAGTGAACCTTCTTCGGATGAAAGGTTTGGTGGGATGGGGAAGAAGTCTGATGCGTCCTCAACGGCTAAGATCGGTTCGCCTGCTGTAACAACACCAAGAATCGGAATTGTTGTTGGACGTACATCGATTTTGTCCAGTCCAAGCGCAGTCAATTCGATTGCACGTGGTTTAGTTGGGTCTCGTTGGATCAATCCTTTTTTTTCTAGTCTAGCTAAATGACCGTGAACAGTAGAGGTAGAAGAAAGATGAACTGCTTCACCGATTTCACGTACTGTAGGAGGATATCCTTTTTCGTTTACTTGTTCATAGATGAACCGTAGTACCTCAAGCTGTCTTGTTTCAGTTTGTCTGGCCACGTAATCACCTTCTTTCGCTTAATGTACACAGTTTATCATATAAAATTAGTGGAATCAAACAAATGTTCGTACTTTATTTGTGGTAACCGGTTGTTTTTTCAACGTTTTTTTTATATTATTAGGAAGAAAGTCAAGGGAGTGAAAAATATGTTATCAGCAGAGAAACTTCAACGAATCAATGACCTTGCGAAAAAGAAAAAAGAACAAGGGCTGTCTGCAACGGAAGAAGCAGAACAAAAGGTATTGCGTGAAGAATATATCAAAGCGTTTCGTTCAGGAATGAAACATCATATCGAAGGAATGAAAATTGTTGATCCAGAAGGTAAGGATGTTACTCCAGATAAGCTGAAGAAAATCCAAAAAGAAAAAGGCTTACATGGACGGTAAAACAAATTTAAGTAAAAAATACTTAAAAAGCATTGATTTTCAGCATAGAATTGATTACAATTCTATTTGTAGATAATATAGGTAATTTAAACCTAAATTGGAGGGGTTTTTTTGTTTGATAAAATTGACCAACTTGGAGTAAACACAATCCGTACTTTAAGTATTGAAGCAGTACAAAAGGCTAATTCTGGCCATCCTGGATTACCAATGGGCGCAGCACCAATGGCATATGCACTATGGACAAAACACTTAAAAGTAAATCCTAGTACATCAAGAAATTGGGTAGACCGCGATCGGTTCGTGCTTTCTGCCGGACATGGTTCAGCAATGCTTTACAGCTTGCTTCACTTATCTGGATACCAAGTAACGATCGATGATTTGAAGAGCTTCCGTCAATGGGGGTCAAAAAC
>JBKEDT010000054.1:0-17974 GCA_047975565.1 Enterococcus sp.
AGAAAGATACTTAATGACTCTAAAAATGAAAATAGGATTCTATCCACAACGTCACACTTAAAATCAATGTCATTTGATAGGTTAGCAGAGTACAACTCTCTTACAGCCAAAACGGATTTTCTTATTTTTGTTGCATTATTATGTTGTTTTGTTGCATTATTATGTTGTTTTGGTGGATTCTATTTTTTAGTTTCAAGCAATTTTATTATCGTATCATTATTCTTTACTGCAGAAATACTTATTGCACTATTTACTTCTAAAAAATGGCGCTATCTTATATTAGTAATTCGCAATAATGAATTAATTTTAGGTAATAAAAAAGAGTATTATTTATATATGTTTAAGGACATTAACGAAAAAGAAAAACTATTAGGCCTTCATAAAAAAGTTCTTTTTTATTTTTTTCTATTATCATTTTAGCTGTTCTTTCAGTTTCTTTAGGTGCTCTCACTAAAATCATATAAAGAGCGACTTACATGGCTACAACTACTATCGCACTTCTATTCCTCATAATGGTCTTGACTCCTACTGCAGATACCATTATTCGCCTTCGACCATTCGTGAAATTTCCAGTCTTGCATACAATCTATTTCAAAAGAATTATGATGTATTTAAGAACTATATTCCGAAATTAGATAGAGTTATTTTTTTGTTACGAGTTACAATGGTTGATTGGTTGATAGTTCTCCTATTATTATTCATTTATTCAAAGGTATATAACATACATATGTTTTTTTAATATTAAACAGCTGCAACGGAAATGACTGCTGTTACTATTCTAACTATTGCTGATAAGATAGCTACGCTAAGGCTTATTCCATATTTTTATTGAAAGGAGATATTATCATCATTACTCTTGTTGTTCTGTACATGATTTTTTTCATAGTGATTTTTCCAACTTTTTATAGTCTAAAAAAGCTCCGACCATTTTTAATTTTTATTAAAACATGGCAAATAGATTTAGAAGATGAAATAACTACTGATAAATTAAACTCTTTGTTTAAATTAATCAATAAAACAACTAATGAAGTTGTTTATCTAAAAGGACTAAAACTATATGCTTCAACTATCTTTTTTTATATCCTATTTTTTATATTTTCAATTGTTGGAGTTCTTTTTTTTATAATTGCATTATGTATAAATAATTTTATTCCTTCGATAGTGTATACCCTTTTTTTATTTCTTACTAATTTTTTCATCTACTCTCCTTTTTTTATCATAATACTTAGTTTTCATCTAAACTACTTATTTTTGAGAAAAAATATTGATTTTTTTAGTCACCATATTAAAAATATAGAGCGGGTATTACTTGGATTTAATATCACAAAACTAAGTTGGATACTAGCAATTATTGGGATTATTATTTATTGCATTCTTTATAATGTACCTATGATTTTTAAGTACTAGTTTGAAGCATTGTTTTAAAAGTCAATGCTAAACTTGCCAAAATAGTTGAAAATGTAATTACTTCAGCAACGTATATTGCTCCAACAATTGTTAAAAAAACTACAACTGATACTGCCGCTACAGTCAAAGGATTTTCCTTTAAAACTTCATATGTTTTTACCCACAAAGTATGAAGATATCCACCAATTTTACTGATATCAATATGAATCGAAATTCCTTGACTCACTTGAATTTCTTCCGTACTTGTTGAATCATCTTCAACGACTGCTGAAAGGTCGAAAATGATCTCATCCGCACTAAAAGTCCCCCCTAAACTAATCCTCCCTTTTGATATTTCTTCTCCCACACTTCCTGCTGAAGCAATTACTGTTGCAGCAACAGTTGAACCTAATAGAGATTCTAAATCAACATCTGTTTCAGGTTCACCGTTCACATAATTGATAGTAAGCATGGACTCATCTGGATCTGAAATTGTTGTAGATGAAGTACCGTATACAGTAATATTTCCATAGTCAGCAAGTAATAACTCTTTATCAAACTCAAATGAGCTGTCAATCAATTTTTTGTTTAATATTTCCCACCCAAGTGATTTCAACAGTGCTTTCTCTGCCTCATTATCACTCATTTCTAAAGATGTCACACCCAAATCTGTATGAGCTACTGCAACTTTATCAACAGAAATACCATTGATTCCACCAGAAGGTTCGGAAAATTGGTCAAATGTCCAGTTTATAGGTTGTGAAAAGCCTAAATTTCCTGACCAACCCGTAGACATATTTGACATATAACTTGCTACCGTACCGGCTTCATCTCCAACACGTGTACAGACATTTCGAGTACCGTATACTCCCATAGTATATTCATTTCCTAGTTTGCCACTACTAATAGCTGAAGCAACTCCATTAAAATAAGGAAGTATATTCGTTGTTATATCCGAATCTAACGCATCTACATCAACAGCAAAATAAATCGTCGTTCCATCTGGAATACCTAATTTTGTAGCTGCTTTCACTGCTGATTTTGCATCTGAAATTCCTTGTGCTAAAGTGTAATAGGCAACTTCTGGATTATTGTCCTGGTAAATTGGAATGATTGACATACCTTTAGCAATAATTGATTCTGCTTCTGAACGTGTTAAGTTTTTTGGAATAAAGTCATTCCCATATGAGAGAAAAAGAACATAGATATTTTTATTAAAAAAAGCCTGGAACACATGAATGCCCCAAGCTCTAGATACACTTATTTTGTTAAAACTGGTGAAGAAAATTGTTCTTCTTGCTCTTGTGTCTCCTCTTCCTTCACTGCTTTATTTGAAAGTAATACAAATGGAGCATAAATGCATATGCCAGCAAAAAGGATGACAAGTTGTAAAATTGATGCACGAACATCTCCAGCCGTTGCCAAATAACCAGATAGAACAGGTGGTGTAACCCATGGAATAGAAATATAAGTTGGATTTACCCATTGAAGACTTGTAGCAATATAGGCCAACAAAGTAGCGACCATCGGTGTTATACAAAACGGGATAGCATAAATCGGATTGAATACAATAGGTAAGCCAAACATCATCGGTTCACTAATATTAAATAGGCTAGAAACTCCACCAATCTTAGCAATCATTTTTTCATCTTTACGTTTTGAAAAAATCAGTACCGCAATAACCAAACAAATCATCGTTCCTCCGCCACCCATATAGACATATGCATCTAAAAATGATTGTGTCACAATATTTGGTGCAACTTGACCTGCATTGATTGCTTCAATATTTTGCTGTAAAGAAGTTAAAAGAATTGGTCCTGAGATTGCTCCAAAAACAAATGATCCATGAATCCCGAATATAAATACAAAAGTAGATAAGAATACATATAGTAAAATTCCAGAAAGGGATTGAAAACCTCCAACGAGTGGTGCTTGAAGTACTTCTACAACTAATTCAGGAACAGTTACATGTGTGATTGTTCGGATGGCTACCTCTAAAAATGAAAATAGTGAAATTGTTAACAATGCAGGAATCAAAAGATTAAATGATTTCGCAATTGCTGGTGGTACACTATCTGGCATTTTAATTCGTAGTCTTGGATTTGCAGACATTTTACATAATAGTGTGATTCCTATCAAAGCAGCTAAAATACCTAGCAACATCGTGGAAGCACTTGTGTAGGTTTGCGTCAACGTTCCACTTGCTTCAACCACATCACCATTGTTTGCAGTAACAGAAAGTGTATTTGGCACCAATGCAATGTAGCAAGCTAAAGCAACTATTCCTTCTAACGCACCTTCACTTCCATAAGATTTGGCTAATCGATAACCAATTAAAAAGGTAACCATTAGTCCAAGAATTCCAAGTGTGCCATTATATCCCTGAACACAAACTTCGGAAAGGAAGGCTCTGCCCGGAATATTACGTAACAACCCAGTTTCTTCCGGTAACAATACATTGTTGACTAGAACAAAAAATGCAGCAGCGATCGTTATTGGAATCGTACTCGCAAATGCATCTCGAATAGCTCCAATATAGCGATTTGTAGAAACCTTATTTGCATAAATAGCGATTTTTTCTCCGACACGTTCTTTATTGAATACTGAGTTTTTCATAGTGATTCGTCCCCTTTATTCTTTTTCAGCATTGCGATAAGTGACAGCCATTTGCCTGCTACGCCAACCCAAACTTCTTTATATGTTGCATTATTAAATTGAGGCCAATAAGGTGCGTCTTCGTTTTCAAATGTTTGTATTCCAACAGGCATTTCTCCAACCATCTCCCCGGAAGAAACCGTATACATTTGTGGATAATCATACCCGACTCCATACATCATGGATTGCCCAAAAGGATTCTTCCCTATGATCCATTGCAATTGTTTGAACCCTATATCTCGAAGTTCTTCATCTTTAAGAAGCAGCCCAAGTGTCGCTGCACTTTCCCCCATAGATAGAACGATTGCATTATTTCCTCGGAAAGAAAACCAAACAGGAAATTTTTTCAAATAATACTCATCCGAAATTTGCTTTCCTGATTCAATCTGTGCTAAATATTCTTGTTTTGCTGACGGACCTACTAATAAATGCTGACGATTGAATGATTCTTCATCCATCCATTCTTCTCTATGATAGATGCCACTTGCCAACATCGGGTAGGGACTGCACGCGGCTGCTAAATATTTGAAGTAACTCCCATAAAACTCAGCTGCTTGATGTACATCCTCAGATTGCTTCCCCTTCAATACTACAGAAGCTTCCGCTAATGCCTGCGCGTAAAGATGTTCCCGTGATTGATGATTAAAGTGCTGGATAACGTTCTTCTGCTCATCACGATAGAAAAATCCTTTTAATACATCCCCCGTAGATAACATGATACCCTTTTGTTCTTGGCACTCGAGTAACTGAGGTAAAAACTCATGAATATCCTCTAAATACATTTCCTCTTCAGTAATCTGCATCATTAGACTAGCAGTCCAAATAATCGTTGCTAAATACAAACTTTTGGATGTATTATACGTATGCTCCCAAAAAATCGGTTCATGTACAAAAGGATTTTTCAAGAAGCCTATTTTGGCATTTAGATAGTCCTCTTCTACTACTGAAAGTAGGATAGGGATTAAATAATGGCCGTTTGGCAACGTTACCAAAATTTTCGCTAAACAGCCAGTAATCAAAAAATTATCATATGGACTATTATGTACCCGCGCTGAGGCATCATCCATATTTCCTATGCGATTATCTGTCCAACGTGTTACACCAGCACTTGTTACTCGAAAGCCATCTCTTAGTCTGGTCTTTAAAATAAAGTCTATCCCCCACGCACCTTCTTCTCTTAAACGCTCAGCAAGCAAGGAATCTTGTTCCTCCTTAGCAGCTAAAAATAAAGAAAGTGTCACTTCTGTTGTTTGTACCAATTGTTGAGATAGATCTCCCGCATCATGCCAACCGCCATTAAAAAGAATTCTTTCTTCATCGAACATCGCAGTTACATCTTGATGGCATGTCCCATGAATTCCTGGAACAGGGCATCCACATCGTTCACAAAAAATAAAATTTAAACTTTTCCAAATAGAATCTTCTGTCAATTCGTCAACCGTTCCGATTGGAAACATATTACTTTCTAAAGTACCCACCTGAATTTGATAGGTTCCTGGAATTGTCACTGAGCTAAAATCTAAAATACCAAATTTTCCAATTTCATTTTCTACTAAAGCTACTTTTGCTTCATAGCAAGTTCTCTTTGTCGTACTATCAAGAAGAGTGAATGAACTACCTACAAAATCCGGACTGATTATTGCTTCCTTGTGTTGCATTAGCGTATAACCTATATGAGAATAAACAAGTTGATTTTTATCCATTTGCCAACCTTTAGCAGACGCTGCATGCATATTTGTTTGCAACGTAATATTTTCTACTGTCACATCTAGCTTTCCTGGAAGATTTAGGTATGAGCCATTCGAGCCAATAGAAAAGGCTATTTCAGTGATATAGTCTCGTGGCAAACTACTAAAATCTAATAGATACTCATTGGTTCCCGAACTTAAATTAATTACGTGGTACCCTTCTCGATCATATCTATCTGGAATTTTGATTGTTCCATCGTTTTTTAAGCTAACCGTCAGTGCGGCACTGACGATATTTTTGCAGTGATTTGTAATCGTCATTTTGAGTTGTGTAAATTTTGTCCAGTCTGCACATATATCTCTTAAAACGGCTTTTGTATACCCAAAGTTTACATAGTCTCCATCCTGTGGGTATTCCTTTGGCCAATTTTCATAACGTGTCTCCGCCATCATTTGAACACCTGATTTTGTGTTTGCTATATGACCACGTCCTTGAAGGATCCATCTCCCATTTAACGCTTCCTGTTTTGTGATTTTTTCTTGTGCCGCCATCTTTTTTTCAAATGTATTTGATGTATCTATTTGTATAGGTCTATGGATGATTTGACTTTCAAGTACATACTGCTCCATTAGCTTCCTCTTCCTTTCTTAATTTCTTAAACCCTCTTAGACCAGCGCCAATCAGAGTAATCTTATTCATATCAACAGTTGTTCTATGAATGCCATTACGCACAAAACGTATTGTTTTTTGATTTAATTGTTGCGTAACTAAATGAAAAAATAGGTCATTATTCATGACACCTCCGCCAAGGATAACCGCATCTGTATCAGAAACACGTACAAGATTCATGATTAATTCACTGATTCCTCTACTTGCTTTTTCCATAACCCTTTGAGCCAACTTATCTCCAGACACTGCTGATGAGAAAATCGATTGTGCTGATAATCTATTTTTCTCACGTGAATCATAAAGTTGATTTAAATGTGATTCCGGATGCTGTGGTAACCATTCGATTGCCTGATTGCTCATCCCTAATCCAGATGCAAATGTTTCAACACATCCTTTTCGTCCACAAACACAGGAACGTTCCATAGTCATATCAATAACTAAATGTCCAATTTCTCCGGCATTGAAAGATGTTCCACTTACTATATGTCCACCTGTGACTATGCGCGCAGCAATTCCGGTACCAATATTCAAATAAATAAAATCGTTAGTATCCCTACCAATACCAAGGTATTGTTCTGCATAGGTTGCACTGGTTACATCATTATTGATGATACAGGGCAAATCAAATATATTCGATAATACTTTTGCCAATTCAATCGGCTCCGCATTCTCAGGATGAATTTCAAACCATATGCCTTTTTCTTCACTTACACGGCCTACAACCGCTAAACTGATACCTACTAGTTCCCCTTTTTGCGGGACCGTTGCTAAAAATTCTTGGATAGCTGCAATAATTTGTTGATACGCTGCTTGTTGCGATGATGTGTTGGATGTGAAACTCTTTTGAGACAAAATCTGTCCATTTTGGTCAATTTCACCAATCAATAGCTTTGTTCCACCCAAATCAATAGCTAAAACTGTTTGCTGCATCTCTACACCCCATTTCCTTTTTTGGTAACGTTGCCAAAAAATATTAACGTTAGCTGTTTACAAAAACAAAGATACCTAAAATGAAAGCGTATGTCAATACTGAAAAATAAAGTTTGGTAACGTTGTCAAAAACATTTGCAATCCTTCTGATTTTCTTTTATAGTTAAGTCGAAAAGGAGGTTATTCTTTGAAAAAGAAAATCACAATTAAAGAAATTGCGCAACAGGCTGGAGTATCCGTATCCACCGTTTCACGCGTTATCAATAACCATCCCTCCGTCAAGGAAGATAAACGAAAGCTTATCCAAGAAATCATTGATCAAGAGTCATTTCAACCGAGTATGCTTGCACGTGGGATGGTATCTAGTAAAACAAGGAATCTTGCTATAGTTGTTCCAGATATCAATAATCCCTACTTTACTGACCTAATCTCACAAATTGAAGTAGCTAGCTATTCTTTCGGATACTCATTGCTTTTATTTAATACTATGGTAGCCGGTACGAAAAAAAATGGTCAGACAGAAAATAGCGAACAGACTGTGTTTCAAACGATTATCGAAAAAAGTATTGATGGCGTCTTGATCCTAGGTGGGGAGATCGATAAAGATACACCGGATACTCAATATCTGGATGCATTAAACCATCTACAAAAACAAATACCCGTGGTCGTGATTGGTCAGAAGGAAGCTTCTCTAGATATTCCGTTTATTGAACGAAATTTAGAACAAGGAACAACAACTGCTGTTTCGCATCTATTAGCATTAGGTCATAAGAAAATTGGTTTTTTAGGTGGTGAACCTGGTGTAAAGATCACAACACAACGCTTGGATGCATTCAAGCAATCAATGAACTTATACAGTGAATTTAATGAATCATTTGTCTACTTAAGTGACTTTTATACTAAGGATGGCTATAGTAGCATGGACTCATTACTGGCTAAAAAAGACCAACCTACTGCAATTCTTGCGATAAATGACAATGTTGCGATTGGTGCAATTCGTTCGCTTGTTGATCATGGGCTCGCTTGTCCAAAAGATATGAAAATCGTGAGTTGTGATGCATTTGCGGGAAGTGAATATACAGTCCCACGCCTGACAACTGTAGATCAAAATAACCCAATGCTAGCACAGTGTGCTGTTACTACGCTCTTACAACAAATAAGCGAGGGGGCTTCTCTACCAATACCTAAGGAACACATACCAAAATTGATTATTCGTGAATCTTGTGGAATTTTACAAAAAGGAGAAATTTAATTTATGAATCAACATTTGATTTTTATGGATATTGATGGAACACTAGTCGATCGTGACCTTTGCATCTCTGAACAAAATAAACATACAATTGAACGTTTGATTGATGCTGGACATATTGTTTATGTCGCTACCGGTAGAAAATATCAAGCAGCGAAAGAAATCAGTCAGCAATTACATCAAAATGTACACGTGGTTGCATCAAATGGCTGCGTCTATGAGTTTGGCGATGAACTTCATGTATCCGGTATTGAACAAAAAACAGTGCATACCATTTTTCAAGTTGCTAAGCGGCATGATGCTGCACTCTTCTTCTTTGGATTAGAGAAAACATTCTATACCAATCATCTGCCCACGTACTTTTCAAAAGAAGATTGTGCACGTGTCAAAAGTGGTCAAGATTCACAACTCATTCTTGCGGATACATTACAAAAAATAAACACACACATCAGCGATATCGTCAATGGTATTATTATTTCTGAAGAAAACATAGAGCTACTGGAAAAAATAAAAGCAGACCTCCAACCTATTGATACGTTAGAACTATCTTCTTCACATATCAATAATATTGAGTTAACTCCTGATGGTATAACAAAGGCTTGTGCGATAGAACAATTACAACAGCGCTTCCAAATTTCCAAAGAACAAACGATCGCTTTTGGTGATGGAAAGAATGACTTAGAAATGTTTGCTGTTTCTGGAATCAGCGTAGCAATGGATAATGCTCCCAGTGAAGTAAAGGCACATGCACGTTTCACTACACGTTCCAATAAAGAGTCTGGAATCAGTTACTTTTTAGAAAACTACTTTAACAATGACAAGGAGCTATACATATGAATAATCCAACAATGTGGACCTATATCAATGAAGAGCAAAATACTTTACAAGCAATGTTAACATCCTATCCATCCGCAGCTGATCGTGCACTTTTAAATTGTCCAAATTTTGATGAATTACTTATTCTAGGTACTGGTTCAAGTATCAATGCAGCATTGAGTGCACGTTACTATCTTGAAAAGACAACTGGAAAACCAGTAATAATTGAAGAACCGTTTAACTTTCAACATTATGGATTAAAACGCACAACATCACAGCTCGTTCTTGGCATCTCACAAAGCGGTCAAAGTACGTCTACTATTGATGCATTATTAACGCTCGATAACTCTCATCGTATTGGCGTGACAAGTAACCCTACAAGTGAGATTGCTCACGCTACTGATGCTGTTTTAGATATCCAATCTGGGAAAGAACGTGTCGGCTATGTAACGCTGGGATTTAGTGCAACCGTCCTTTCTCTAATGCTTTTCGGTTTACGTTTAGGGGTCAAATTAGGACGATTTACACAAGAAGAAGAGAAAAATGAATTAGCTGAATTTGCACAACTCATTAGTAATATTGACAACAGTATCGAGAAAACAAAAGTATTTTTTGATAAAAATGAAGATATCTTACGAGAAAGCAATCGTTTTATGAGTATCGGATATGGTCCTTCATTCGGTACAGCAAAAGAAATGGAAACAAAATTTTCTGAGACAATTCGTGTACCTTCTCAAGGAATTGATCTAGAAGCATTCATGCATGGCCCTTATCTTGAAATGAATGAAAGTTATCGTTTATTCTTCTTAGATACACCTGCGAATCCATTGATTCAACAAAAAGCACAGCTTTTACGTGAGTATGAGCAAAAAGTAACTCCATATACCTTTGTTGTCTCTATCGAAAATGAAAATACACCTACGCTGATAGATGACTCAAAACATTTGATTTTAGCTTCTTGCTCCGATGAAAATAAATGCCCATTACTATTGATTGTTCCATTCCAAGTTTTATGCTGGTTCATCTCTAGAAGTAAGGGAATCGATATCACTCAACGAATTTTTACTGACTTTGCACAATCTGTCCAAAGTAAAACAATGATTCAAGATTATGTATAAAAAATGGGCCCTCTCACACAGGGTCCATTTTTACGCTTATTTTTATATTTTCACTATACGCATACCACCGATTCGGCGGTTACTTCATCCATTAACTTTCCGGATGAAAGTTTTTTTAAGTAAGGAATAATCATCACAATACCTGCAAAAAACGCAATACCTTCTGTTAAGGTCATTGACCAAATCAATCCATCTAATCCCCAGAAGTGATGTAAAATCAATACAACTGGAATAAAGAAAGTTCCTTGAATCGTCGACATGATACCCGTTTGTAGTCCTAATCCTGACGCCTGAAATACTCCTGTAAACAATCCAGAAAAGCCATTAAAAACTGAAGAAATCAATTGCGCTACCAAGATCATTTTGCCTACCCGAATAACTTCAGGATTACTTGTAAAGAGATGCAACACTGGCACTCTGAAAAGATAGACGACAAGTGCAAAGACAATCGAGATTCCTCCAATCCATAAGGTTAGTTCACGTAATGCATCTTTTAATCTCGTGGTATTGTGCGCAGAGAAACTATATGCAAATAGAGGAATTGCCCCTAAAAATAGCCCCATCGTTAGAAATTCAGGGAGTTGTGTGATGCGTACAGCAATACCGAAGCTCGCAATAACATTATCGCCATATTCAATTGCAAAATTGTTCAATAATAATGTTGTAATAATCATAAAGGCAGATTTAAATAATTCTGCTATTCCGATTTTATAGATTTCAAATTGATCTTTGACAGATAAACGCATATGCTTCAAAAATCCTTGTAAAGATTCACTCTTTGTTTCTAAGAACCAAATATAATAAGCACTCGAAACGATATTTGCAAGTACCATTGAAAGCCCTGCTCCAAATACATGAAAATTTAAAATCAAGATAAAGACAATATCTAACACGATGCTAACAGCTACACTGATAAACATCCCATACATCGATTCTTTCGATGCGCCTTCTGAGCGTACAAGCTGTTCTAAAACAAAATTAGTGATGATAGGAAATCCACCAACAAGTAGTACCCCTGCATATTGCTTGGTATACATCATCGTTGTTTCATCCGCACCAAGTAAATGCACAATTGGCTGTAAAAAAAACAGTGCAATAATCCCAATCAGTAAGCCGAATAGAATACTGCTATAAAAACTGTAGCCGGCAATAGATTTTCCCTTTTCTTTATTCCCCGAACCAAGTAAGCGAGAAATAAACGTGCTCCCACCAACGCCGAATACATCTCCGATAGCCATCAAAATAATTGTAATCGGCATTCCTAATGTGATGGCGCTCATCATCGTTGTATCATGGATCAAGCCAATGAAATAAGCATTGATTAAATTGTAAACCGTCGTAGCTGAGATACCAATCATCATCGGTATGGATAAATGAGCAATTGCTTTTCGAATAGGACTATCCTTTAAATAATAAATTGTTGAATCATTTGTTTTTGTTTCCACCATTATGTTTCCCTCATTTATTCTTTTTTATTTAGATTACATACAGTTAGATTTCTAACTATTTGCGTACAAGCAGTTCCGCTTGCTGTATCTTCGTTACATAGCGTCCGCCATTTTTCGTAATAGCCGAATCAATTCCTCTTGTTCAGATTTTTCTAATCCTTGAACGAGATTCTCCTCTGCTTCACGAAAAATACGATTGATTTCTTCAACTAATTCTTTTCCTTTTGATAATGCAACGATTCTTTTTTGTCGTTCGTTCTCTGCTGGGATATACCTTTCGATATAGCCTTTTTTCTCTAACCCCTGTAGCATACTTGTAATGCTTGCGCTTCGACGATGAAAAGCTTCGGCTAAGTCTTTTTGAATAAGTCCCTGCTCTTCATGCTCTGCAATGTAAGCAATCATCCCTGCTTGCTGTTGATTAATATTTAATTTTCTCATTCGTTCCTCAACTGATCGGCGTGATTTATTAAGCACCGTCAGCATCAAATACGAAACTATTCGATCATCCATCTACTCACCTCTTAAATAGTTAGAAATCTAACTGTTCGATAACAATCAATACTATACTGCGAGACTTCTCTTTTGTCAATAAAAAATCATTCGCCTAACAGTTAGGCTTCTAACATAGAAAACACTGACCTCGCTGTGCGTCAATTACCATACACTACTCCGTTAAATTGATTTTTACCAGTCGATCATCTTGCTGTCTAGGTGTACCACGACCATCTGTATTATTTGTTATATAGTAGAGCGAATTCCCTTCAATCATCACATCTCGAATTCGGCCTTCTGTCGTTACCAATTCCGTGATTGACTTATCCTTTAAGTCAACTTGCAGCAATGCTGTACCACGTAACGTTCCAACGTACAACTTGTCTTCATGATACGCCATTCCCGAAGGTGCCCAAGTAGTTTCACTACCTGAAGTAACTAAAGGTGTTTCCATGTCTGAGTTGGATGCCTCACCTTGAATGATTGGCCAACCATAGTTTTTTCCTGCCTCAATTTGATTGATTTCATCATTTGCACTCGAACCATGCTCGCTTGCATATAATTGCCCCACCTCAGACCAAGCAAGACCTTGAGGATTACGATGACCATAAGAATAGATAAAAGAATCTGCTATTGGATTGTCTTCCGGTACATGTCCATCCAGATTGATACGTAGTATTTTCCCAGCTAAATTATCTTTTTTTTGTGCATTATCCGGTTCTTGTGCATCACCTGTTGTTGCATACAATTTCTCATCCGGACCTATTTTCAATCTTCCTCCATGGTGAACTGTTCCACTAGGAATTGCATCTACTAAAATCCGTTCTTCGTTCCATTGATTATTTTCTAAAACAACTTGTGCAATCCGATTATACTGCTCACCTTCATCCTCATACGTGTAATAGATATAAGCCATTGCGGAATCTTCAAAATTTTTACTTAACACAAATCCCAATAATCCTGCCTCAGATGCAGAAGATAATTCCTTATCCAACACTATAGATTGACGCGTTACCGTTTCATCTTCAACTTTTGCAATTGTTCCAGCACGCTCAGTGATGTAAAAGGTGCTACCATGTTTTTCAATTGACCAAGGTACCTGAAGATTTTCTGCAAGGACATCCTCATCTTCTCCTCTAGAAGATGAACTATCCGTAACTTCAGTTGTTTGGGTTAGTTCTCCAGATGAATCTTCCGTAGACATATTTTCTGATTCCGAGGCACAACTACTTCCGATAAACAACACTGCACTAAGTAATACAAGTCGTTTCATTTTCTTCCTCCTCATGTGTTCTTTCTATTCATGATAACTACAGGAATTTGAACAAGCAAAAACACTTCTTCTTTTTACCGTAGCATCCTATATGTATTTCTGTAAAAAAATATGCTTTATTTTCTATTTACTGTATTCGGTTACCGCTCGCATCGATTTACAGATTGCAAAATTCACTTAGTGGTGCTACATTGAGCATACTTACTACAGAAACTTTTGGAGGGGATACTAGATAATGAAATACGATTTGACTAAAAAACCGACACGTGGTGCACAACGAACATTAGATGCCTTTTCAACTACATTATTTACCTTAATAGCGGAAAAACCATTTGAAGAAGTCAGTATCCAACAACTATGTGAACGTAGCAATTACCCTCGTGCTACTTTTTATAATTATTTTGATGATAAATTTGATCTTTTAAATTATTGTTTTTATCTATTAGCAAAAGAAATCAAACTAGATGAATTTAAAGAAATCAAACCCAAAGAACTCTTACATACCTATTTTGACAGATGCTATGAATTGATGGATCCAAAAAAAGATTTTATTTTTAAAATTCTAAAGCATAATAACCAAAATAGCACTGCAATCACAAGTTTTATTGCTTTTTTGCGAAAACAAATGCGGGTGATCTTTTTAGCTTGCTTAAACCAAGATACAAATTTACAGCATGCCGTTCTACCTATGAAATTATTGGCCGATCATTACACAAATACAATTTTATTAGTCTTTGAATGGGTCTTTTTTGAAAGGAACGAAACAACCAAAAAAGAAGCACAAACGTATTTAGATTGCTTATTAACAAATATTGATTTGATTTGATTTTTGCAATTTATTCTTTCTGTCTAAATATTTGCGAACGCCTACTATTGTCACTTGTTCTGCTCTTTTTTCTGTATTAGTCTACTAAAGAAGTTTTACAACTGTCTAAATTAGTACAGTAGTCTATATAAAGAAGGAAGAAATGAATTATGAAGAAAAAACATTCTCGTTTTGTCTTAGCATTTGTTTTTTGGATTGCTTTGCTTGCAATTTCATTAGTTACCATGCCAAATATTTCATCACTTGTTCGTGAAAAAGGACAAATCACTTTACCTGATGATGTACAAAGCCAAGTTGCTACGACAATCAACCAAAAAATGACAAATAGCAAAAACGGAACAGAAATCATCGCTGTCTTTCACTCAGATGATAAATTGACTGATAAAGAAAACAAGCAAATCAATCAAAAAATAACTGATCTTAAAGAAAATCAGGACACATATAAGATTGATTCAATTACCAGTGCACAAGATAATACAGAAACCAAAGAACAAGTTGTTTCTAAAGATAAGACTACACAATTAGCCTTGATTACATTAAAAGATAAAACGAGCCTCGAATCGCAAGTGGCAAAAATACAGAAAGAATTGGCTATTTCTGATTTAGATGTATCCATCACAGGCTCCGATGTCTTAAATGATGAATTTTCTAAAACAACTGAAGAAGGAATTAAAAAGACTGAAATTATTGCTGCACTATTTATTTTTGTTGTCTTGATTCTCGTCTTTCGTTCACCGATTGTTCCAGTTTTATCCCTATCCACGGTGGGTATTTCTCTAGTCGTTTCATTAAATATCATTATGAACTTAGCAAAATACGTTGATTTTCCAATTTCTAACTTTACTCAAGTTTTCTTAGTAGTTGTCTTGTTTGGAATAGGAACAGATTACAATATTTTACTGTATGATCACTTTAAAGAAGAACTAAGTCGTGACTTAGCTATAGATTCAGCAGTCAAAAATGCACGAAATAAAGCTGGTCGTACAATCCTTTACAGTGGTAGTGCGGTATTGATTGGATTTGTAGTATTAGCATTAGCAAAATTCCAATTTTACCAATCTGCTGTTGGGGTAGCAATTGGAGTAGCCGTTCTATTACTCAACTTATTGACTTTAAATCCATTTTTCATGCGTAATTTGGGCAAAAAAATGTTTTGGCCATCCAAGAACTTTAACGGAAGCAGTTCAAGTAAATTGTGGCATGGACTAGCCAAATTTGCAGTCAATAAACCAGCCATCACACTCGCTTTGATTGCATTGTTTACAGTTCCTTTTGCATTAAATTACAACCAAACATTAAACTATAATAATGCCGATGAGATTCCAGATTCCAACTCAGCGAAAAGTGGCTACTTAACGATTCAGGATCATTTTTCAAAAGGAATGACCGCACCTACAACACTATACATTGAAAGTGATAGTAGTTTGGTAAATCAAGAAGATTTAGCCACTATCGATCAACTGACTGACTATCTCGCTGCAGAAGATAACGTAAAAACAGTCACTTCGGTCACACGTCCTAGTGGGGATAAAATCGATGCGTTTTATTTAGATCAACAATTAGCAACTATCACGGACAATTTAACAAAAGTCTCCGATGGTTTAAATACTATTGAAGACGGATTAAACCAAGCTGGAACCCAGTTGCAATCATCAAATACAGAACAACAAACAGCAAGTATTCAAGAACTAACAGATGGTGCAGCTTCACTTCAAACAGGTAGTGAACAACTTGCCAGTGGTATCAATCAATATACACAAGGTGTCGATACATTGGGTAGTCAGCTTGGAACAAGCGCCCAAGCGTTGACAAGCTCTTCTACACAATTGACAACCTCTGCGCAACAAGTGGCAAGTGGGGCTGCGCAAGTAAACGCTGGTGTCCAACAAGTCAACGAACAGTTGCAAAGTGTCAGCACCCAGTCTACACAGCTATCTAGCGGATTAACGAATGCAACTACTGGTTTAGAACAAGCGAAAGATGGACTCGCTTCAATCAAAAGTTATCTAAACGAGATGGGAGAATCCTATGTTGGTGATGAATTTTATATTCCAAAAGATAGTTTAAATGCTTCTGAACTCCAACCAAGTTACGATATGTATTTATCTGACAATCGCAAAATAGCAAAAATCACTCTTGTATTAAAAAATGACCCAAGTACATTGAAGTCTGCACAAACAATCGAACAATTGACACAGGATACAAAAGCAAAAATCAAAGGAACTTCTCTAGAAAATGCAAAAATCGCATTTGGGGGTCAATCTTCTCAAACAAATGATTTAGAAACTCTTGCAAATTCAGATTTCAACCGAACAGTATGCATTATGTTGATTGGTATCGGAATTGCTTTGATCTTTGTTACACACTCAGTCATTCAACCGTTAGCGATTATTTTAACTTTAGGAATTGCCTATATCAGTTCCTTAGGTATTACAAAATTACTTTCCAGTGTATTGATTGGTAAAGACTTGCTTACATGGAACACCCCATTCTTTAGCTTTATTATGCTTGTAGCATTGGGCGTCGATTATAGTATCTTTTTAATGATGCGCTATCGAGATAGCCGTAAGAATGAAGGTGTCCCTCCTGTTCAAGGTATCATTGAAGCATCTACCGTTATCGGTGCAGTTGTATTATCCGCAGCGGTTATCCTTGGTGGAACCTTTGCCGCATTGATTCCTTCTGGTGTAACTACGTTGATTCAAGTTGCATTAACTGTGATCATCGGCTTAGTACTCTTAGTATTCTTACTTCCCCTCGTACTATCTGCTGTCATCAAATTAAGTTCGGATAAATAAATTTTAAAAATCAAAATATGAAAAACCATAGACGATTCAGGCGACTATTCTCCTGAGTTCTCTATGGTTTTTTAGTTTTATTCATCGTGTTTCAGTTTTCTTAAAGCCACATCAATGACAATAACTCATCTTTCGTTAATCCAAATTGGCCATAATTTTCAAAAATATGTTGCTTTAGCTGTGAATCATCTGCACCCTCTCGTAGCAAAACATCTACTCCGGCTGGTGTAACCAAAGATTTTTCGAACCGAATCACTAAGATATCATCTTTAATACCAACAATACACCAACGACTACTTAATACGTTTACTATTCCTTTACCTCGCCAAACAAATTGCCCCTCATTTAACGTGTCGATGCCCTTAATTCTTTTCGTCTTTCCACGTGTTTCATATTCTACCAAATCAGATACTTGTATTGGATTTTCTCCAATCCATTGATACGTAATTGGTGGTACTTGGCGTTGATTGGTTAGCCACATTGGGAAGTTTGTACCCTTGATAAACCAAGTACCTACAAGTTTTGTATAGTCTACTGCCATTTACTCACCTCACTGACTGCTTTTTTTGCGATACATTCATTTTAGCATAGCACAATCACTTCAAGTATTTTTTGCTTTTTG
>JBKEDT010000045.1:0-38574 GCA_047975565.1 Enterococcus sp.
AAAAAAGTTGAATTTATACTTGCCTTGAAGTTTACTTCAAGGTTTAAAGTGTATAAGAATGAAACGGAGGAGTTATGAAATGAGAAAGAAAAAATTTGATATTGTATTAGGCATTATTTTGTTAAGCTATTTTATGATTTTGCTTGATAATTCTATCGTATTTACTGGAACTGTCAAAATTGCAGAAGATCTTGGATTGAATAAATTGGAATTGTCTTGGGTAAGTAATGCGTACTCACTAACATTTGGTGGCTTTCTGTTACTTGGTGGGAGAATTGGCGATATTTTTGGACGTAAGAAAGTCTTTTCAATCGGGTTAGTTATATTTGGATTAGGTTCACTGTTTGTAGGGTTAGCTACGAATGGGTTGTCGATTATCGTTGCACGTGCATTCCAAGGAATCGGTTCGGCCGTTCTAGCACCGACGACGTTAGCATTGCTGATGGACACATATGAAGGGGAAGCAAGAACACGTGCAGTTGCTGCGTATGGTGCAACTGCTGGTATTGGTGCAAGTATTGGACTTGTTATTGGGGGGATTTTTGCAAGTGCATTATCCTGGCGAGATGGGTTCTTTATCAATGTACCAATTGCACTTTTGATGTTGCTTCTTTCAGCAAAATATATCAAAGACAACACAAGTCATCAAGGCGGAAAGCTAGACGTCATTGGTGCGGTGACATCGATCATCGGGATGGTTGCGTTAGTGTATAGTTTGGTTGGAGAAAGCTATCAACTAGTGTCATTCGTTCTTGCTGTTCTCTTTATTGGGTTATTTATTTTCCAAGAAGCTCGTGTCAAACAACCAATGATGCCTTTACGATTATATGCAGATAAAGAACGATTAGGGGCATACATTGCCAGATTTTTATTTCTTGGAGCGATGTTAAGTATGTGGTTTTTGACACCACAAATCATGCAAACGCAATTAGGCTTCACACCGCTTCAAGCAGGAATCGGATTTTTCCCATTAACAATCGTAAACTTTATTGTGGCCTTACAAGTTGCGCGCTTGACTGCAAAATATGGCAATACGAAATTACTCCTAGTTGGTATTGGAACAACGATGATTGGATTGATCATTATGAGTTTCTTTACTCCTCAATTAGGTTACTGGCTAGGCGTGGCACTACCAATGCTCTTTATGGGCTTTGGTCAAGGTCTTACATTAAGTCCGTTGACAGTAGCAGGAATTGCGAATACACGACCTGAAGATTCAGGGGCTGCCTCTGGTGTAGTGAACATGGTCCATCAAATTGGTGGTTCTGTCGGCATGTCATTTGTAGTTGCGATTTCTGAACAATTCGCTGGCGAAATTCGTTCCTATCAGGTTGCGATGTTACTCGCAGCAGGATTATTGTTCATTGCATTTTTAGCAGTAGCGGGGCTGATTGTACCAAGTACAAGAAAAAGTAAAGTAAACTAACTGAAAATAGTTATTTTAAACAAGATAGTTATCTATATAACATGAACTGTCATTCATCTGAATGATATTTCATGTTATTTTTTGTTGACAAGTACATTCTGGATTGATATATTGTTTTCGTTAAAACGTAATCTTTACGTTTTGTAAGACATAAATCGAAAGAGAGAGAAAAGAGATGAAGAGAAAAGGGAAGTTTTGGGTAGGAATGACCAGTATTCTGGCATTAGCAACGTTGAGTGCTTGTTCTGAGGGAAGCACAGAGGCGGAAACAAAAGAAGAAAAACTGTCGATTGTAACGACGTTTTATCCAATGTATGATTTTACAAAAAATATTGTTGGGGATACAGCCGACGTGGAGTTGTTGATTCCTGCTGGAACGGAATCACATGATTATGAACCTTCAGCAAAAGACATGGCAAAAATTCATGATGCGGATGTTTTTGTTTACCATAATGAGAATATGGAGACATGGGTACCCTCAGCTGAGAAATCATGGAGTGAAGGTGAGCCGAACATTGTTCAAGGAACGGAAGGAATGATCCTGCTACCTGGAGATGACGAGGGGCATACACATGACCATGACCATTCAGAAGAAGGCCATACACATGAATTAGATCCACACACATGGGTTTCGCCAAATCGTGCGATTCAAGAGGTTGAGTCGATTACAGAACAACTAGTAGAATTGTACCCTGAAAAAGCAGAACAATTCGAAACAAATGCAGAGAAATATTTAAAAAAATTAACTACTCTTGATGAAGAGTATACAAATAGTTTAGCAAATGCAAAACAAACAAGCTTTGTGACACAACATGCCGCATTCGGCTACTTAGCATTGGATTATGGATTGACGCAAGTTTCCATAGCTGGACTGACACCAGATGAAGAACCATCTGCCAAACGTATAGCCGAGCTAAAAACATATGTTGCGGACAATGAAATCAACTATATTTATTTTGAAGAAAATGCGAGTGATAAAATTGCGACTACTCTGGCAAATGAAGCAAATGTTGAACTAGAAGTTTTAAATCCTTTAGAAGGATTAACGACCGAGCAGATGGAAGCTGGAGAGGATTACATCTCAGTAATGGAAGAAAACCTTCAAGCACTTGAAAAGACAACCGGAGTAGCAAGTAAAGAAGTACACCCTGAGGAAGAAGAAGCGACAGAAAAAACAGTTGCAGAGGGCTACTTTGAAGACAGTCAAGTAGCAGATCGTACGCTTTCGGACTACGCAGGAACATGGCGCTCTGTTTATCCGCTTCTTGAATCTGGGGAATTAGACCAAGTATTTGACTATAAAGCGAAGTTGAACAAAGATATGACAGCAGCAGAATATAAAGACTATTATACTGTCGGCTATAAAACAGATGTTACAGATATCACTATTGATGAAGATACGATCGAGTTTGTTGTAGATGGTAAACAGAGCAAGTACACGTACAAATCAAGTGGGTATGAAATCTTAACATATGAAAAAGGGAACCGTGGTGTCCGCTTTACTTTTGAAACGGATGATCCAGATGCAGGAAACTTTAAATATGTACAATTTAGTGACCATGAGATTGCACCAACAGATTCTGCACACTTCCATATTTATTTTGGCGGTGAAAGTCAAGAAGCTTTATACGAAGAGGTAGATAACTGGCCGACGTATTATCCAAGTGAGTTGTCAGATGAAGAGATTGCACAAGAAATGATGGCCCATTAAGCTAGACCAGTAAGACTTGGGGGAACTATGCCCCAAGTCTTTTTTATGAATGGAAAAAACGGTTTCTTTGTTATTTACATGAAAGAACGTATTCGAGTATAATGGACGAATAATCATTTGATAATTTAAGAGGAAAATGAGGCATAACTATGGTAACAATCAAAGATGTAGCAAAGGCAGCAAATGTTTCCAACATGACCGTCTCACGTGCATTTAAAGAAGATAGTAGTATCAAACCAGAAACACGTGAACGAATTTTATCCATTGCAAAACAAATGAATTACTTACCAAATTACAATGCAAAAGGACTTGTAATGAACCAACAATTTTCAGTTGGGCTATTCTTTTCTTCGATGATCGGGACTTCGAAGGTTTTCTTGGGTGACTTGGTGAATGAAGTCTACCAACTATTACCAAAAAATTATTTGCTTTCTGTCAATAGTATTGACCAATTCCAACAAGAAGAAGCACGCCAACATTTGCAGTCATTATTAGGACGATTTGACGGCATCATTATTGCGACACAATCAGAAGCAGATGATCCATTCATTGAGTGGGTAGCGGCGTTGAATATTCCTCTAGTGGTCATGAACCGAAAACTAACCTCCGAAGAGTTATACAATGTGTATTCGGATGAACGACAAGGAATCGATGAGTTGGTCACACATCTAGCAGAACGTTCGATAAAGACAGCCGGCAGTATCAAAGGGATTCCAGGGTTTTATTCAACGGAATATCGGTTCAATAAGTTTTTAGAAAGGTGTCAGGAAGAAGGAATCAATCTCTTACCTGATGCAATCGAGATAGGCGAATATACATTAGATAGTGGCTATCAGGCCATGCAAAAGATTCTTGAGAACACAGATGAATTACCGGAAGTTATTTTTTGTGGAAATGATGACATGGCATTTGGTGCAATCAAAGCTTGCTACAATAATAAAATCGAAGTACCCAGAGATGTATCGATTGTCGGTTTTGATAATACAACGTATGCACGCTATAGTACGCCAGCGCTGACAACGATTGATAAACCCTACAAAACAATGGCAAAACAGGCAATGACTATTTTAAAGCAGTTAATTGATGCACAACAACCAAGCCAACACACCTATTGTTTTCCAAGTACCTTGATTATTCGCAATTCAGTAAAATGAAAAAATTCTTATTTTTGATTATTGCTACAAATTAGTACAGAATGTTCTAAAAATAATGAAACTGTTTTATTCAATGTTAAACAAGAAAACGGTTCAATAACTACTAAAAAGTAACACAGAAAAATTTTTCTGTGTTACTTTTTTTTGAACAGTGCCTAATTAATGTTATTGATTTCACAATAGAATGGTGCTAGTATTTGCTTGTAAATGTTAACGATAACATCCGTTGATAACAAACATATTTTCATGAAAATGCGTTTGATTATTTAAAGGTGTCGATTGTTCATTAAATTATCTAGGAGGGGTATTGTGAAAGAAATTACAGATATCGTTGTACCAGACACTAAATTCCCAACAAAAGTCATTCAGTTTGGTGAAGGAAATTTTCTCAGAGCGTTTGTTGATTGGCAGATACAACAAGTAAACAATCATGGATTATTTGAAGGTGGTGTAGCAATTGTCCAACCACTTCCACAAGGGATGATCCAGAATCTAGAAGCGCAAAATAACCGCTACACAGTTGTTTTGGAAGGTCTATTAGAAGGGCAGGTCATTCAAAGTGATGAATGTATCACTTGCATTAATACAACTGTTGATCCTTATAAAGAGTTTGAACGCTATCTTGAATTAGCCGACTGTGAAACAATTGAAGTCATTTTCTCAAATACAACAGAAGCTGGTATCGCATTTGATCCGACTGATCGATTTGATGCACAACCTGCACATACATATCCAGGCAAACTAACACAATTATTGTACCGCCGATTTAAAAATGGTTTGAAGGGATTCTCGATCATTCCATGCGAATTGATCGAACATAATGGCGACAAATTAAAAGAAACTGTTTTGCAATATGCAGCACTTTGGGAACTTGAACCAGCATTTAGTGAATGGATCCAGTTAGACAATGAATTTTATTCAACGCTAGTCGATCGGATCGTACCAGGGTTTCCTCATGATACTAAGGAAGAAGTCTTCGAACGTATTGGGTACAGTGATCCGTTATTAGTCAAAGCAGAACCATTTTTACTCTTTGTAATCGAAGGCAATCCACAATTAGCAGAACAATTGCCATTTGCAAAAGTTGGTTTGAATGTCATTTTAACAGAGGATATCACGCCCTACCGTGAACGAAAAGTACGTCTATTGAATGGACCACATACCACAATGACACCAATCGGCTTATTAGCTGGGGTTGAAACAGTGGGCGAAATGATGAAGGATGCTGATTTTGCACCATTTATTGCAGATGTGATGGAAAAAGAAATTGCACCGATGATTCAATTACCAAGAGAAGAATTATCGTCTTATATCGAAGCAATCAAAGAACGATTTGCAAATCCATTTGTTGAACATGCGTTATCTGCAATCTCATTAAATAGTATCTCCAAATTCAAGTCACGCTTGTTACCAAGTCTTTTACAAAATTTAGAAACAACAAACCAAGTTCCACAACGTATCACGTTGGCGCTTGCTTCATTATTTGTTATCTATGGTGAATATGATGGTATCACTGTAGCACCTATTGATACAGATGAAGTGATCGAAACATTTAGACGTGCACGCAAACAAGATAACTACATTCAAACAATTTTACAAGATACAACACTTTGGGGTGAGGATCTAACAAGCTATCCAGAATTAGTAAACCAAGTCCAAGTAGATGTAGACATGATTTTGACCAAAGGTGTTCGTGAAGTTGCAAAAGAAATGAGCAAACAAACTGTTTTATAACAAAAAGAAAGCTAGGTGAAGAAAATGTTTTTAGATCAAGATTTTTTATTAACAACAGATAATGCCAAAAAATTATTTAATGAGTACGCAAAGGATATGCCGATTATTGATTATCACTGCCACTTAAATCCAAAAGAAATCTATGAAGATCAATCATTTAATAACTTAACTGAAGCATGGTTAACTGAAGGAAATAATTTTGGTGACCACTACAAATGGCGTTTGATGCGTGCAAATGGTGTGCCAGAATCTTTGATCACAGGAGATGGCGATCCTTACGAAAAATTCTTAGCTTTTGCAGGTGTTTTAGAAAACGCATATGGCAATCCGATTTTTGAATGGTGTCATTTAGAATTACGTCGCTTCTTTGGTATCGAAGACGTCTTAACGACTGAAACAGCGCCAAAAATTTGGGAAGAAGCAAACAAAAAATTACAAACAAAAGAGTTTTCACGTCGCCAATTTATTCGTCGAATGGACGTCCGTGCCTTATCGACTACAGATGACCCAATTGATGATTTGCACTACCATGAATTACTTAAAAAAGAAGAACAAGCTAATGGATTTAAAGTTATTCCTGGTTTCCGTCCAGATAAAATCTTGGCGATCCAGGCACCGACTTATGTAGGGTATGTAGAGCAATTAGAAAAGACTAGTGGAACAACTATTCAAGGATTTGCGGATATTGTGACTGCTTTAGACAGCCGAATTGCTTATTTTGAAGCACATGGTGGAAATATCTGTGACCATGCATTAGATACATTGACTTATGAGGAAGCAAGTCGTGAAGAATTAGATGCTATCGTTGCAAAAGCACGTGCAAACGAATCAATCACAGATAAAGAAATCGCACAATATAAAACAGCTTTACTTGTTGAATTAGTCACTCTGTATGGCAAACACGATTGGACAGTTCAATTCCATATCCATGCATCAAGAAACTTAAATGAACAAATGTTTCAACAAATGGGACCAGATACAGGGTTTGATGCAATCAATGATGGTGCATTAGCGCAGTCATTAGCCCAATTACTAAATGCTTGTGCAAAACAAAATGAATTGCCACGTACGATTCTTTACTCATTGAACCAGAATGATTGGATGCACTTATTAACCATTATGGGCTGCTTCCAAGGTGGCATGAAGCAAAAAATCCAATTTGGGACAGCTTGGTGGTTCAACGATACACGTACAGGGATGCGTAAACAATTAGAAATGTTGATGGAACAAAGCTTATTAGGAAACTTCATCGGTATGTTAACAGACTCTCGTAGTTTCTTAAGCTACCCAAGACATGAGTACTTCCGTCGTGTCTTATGTGAATTGTTAGGAGAAATGATTGAACGAGGACAAATTCCAAATGATGAAAAACGTTTAGGACAGCTTGTTCAAAATGTCTGCTACAACAATGCAGAGGACTATTTTAGATTTTAATTTGTAAAACTGTTAGGGGATTTCATTGATAAATCCCCTAACGAATAGTCTTTTTACATAGATAAAAACAGCGATTTTATGACATGAAAGATGAGGCGAATGAAATGGAAACGAAAGTAGATCAAGGCGTCAAAATCACTCCCAAAGTAGCTGCACCGAGTAAACTAAAATGGCGAGAAAAGATTGCTTATGGATTTGGCGATTTTGGAAATGGGTTTATGTTTGACTTAGGTCAAGCGTATTTAACAAAATTCTTTACAGATATAGCAATGATTTCACCAGCAATGGTTGGGACAATCTTTGCAGTAACAAAAATATTTGATGCATTCATGGATCCTCTAGCTGGTTCTTACATAGATAGTCGAAAAAATATTGGTCCTAGAGGGAAATTCCGTCCAGTCATGATGGTCTCGGCATGTATCTTAGCTATTCTTACGGTAATTACATTCACTATGCCAGATGTATCGACAAAGACTAAAGTCATTTACGCATTTCTTACATATATGGCATGGGGCGTTGTTTATAGTTTTACAAATATTCCTTATGGTTCATTAGCCTCTGTAATGACACGAGATGTTGAAGATCGTGCGCATTTAGCAACCACACGACAAGCAGGTTCTTTGGGAGCGCAACTGGTTACAGGTGTCGCATTTATCCCAATTGTTATGTTGTTCTCTCATTCAGGGAATAATTTGAGCGCACACGGCTATACAATTGCTGCTTTAGTAATGGCGCTTGCGGGTGTTTTAGGGTTTGTTGTTTGTTATTTAGGCACACGTGAACACGTTCAAGTCAATCGTCAGGGTGTTGAGGAACGTACGGGAATGAAAGAGTACATGAAAGTAGTCTTCACGAATAAGCCCCTAGGTGCAATGATTCTGTTAACTTTATTCACGATTTCAGCAATGAATACAAACAACACCATGATGATTTATTTCTGCCAATACAATTTAGGAAATGTTTCACTACAACCGATTGTTAACGGTATCATGATTGGCTCTTCTGTGGTCGCAATTTTATTGATCCCAACACTTGTGAAGAAATTTGGAAAAAAACAAACCGCAGTTGTTTCATTTATTATTGGCGCCATCGCAAATGGCTTGAACTTTGCTTTGCCAACGAATACAGTCACTTTTATTATTTTAGTAACGATTGGGTATGTTGCTTTAGCTATCCCAAATGGAATTACTTGGGCATTCGTAACAGATGTCATTGACTATGGGGAATGGCATACGGGGATTCGTAAAGAAGGAATTACCTATGCAGCTTTTAATTTCTCACGTAAGATTGCGCAATCGCTAGCAGCAATTATTTCTGCAGGAATTTTAGGACTTACAGGGTATGTTGCTAACGGACACCAATCAGAAACAACACTTTTAGGAATCAAAGGTGCGTTAACTTTATATCCAGCGTTCGCTTTGGTTATGGCAGCAATCATCATCTTCTTCCTTTATGGATTATCAGATGATAAGTACCGTCAAATTGCAGACGATTTATCAAACGGAAAATGGGAAAAAGGCATCATCGGTCAAAGTAATGAAGAATAAGTAAAAAAGGAGCAACACAAATGAAGAAAATAATGCAACTCCATCCAGAAGACAATGTAGTGGTGGCTTTATGTCCGATTGAAAAAGGGGAAACAATCGAAATCGAACATGTACAACCATTAATTATTAGCGAAGATATTCCGCAAGGGCACAAGATTGCGTTAACGGATTTAACTGCCACGGAAGATATTATCAAGTATGGTGCACCAATTGGACACGCAACAGAAGAAATCACACGTGGGCAATGGCTGCATACGCATAATGTGAAAACAAATCTACATGATGCACTAGAATATTCTTTCCAACCGAATCTTGCCCCCGTTGAGCAACCGAAGAGTACACGAACTTTTCAAGGGTATCGCCGTGCGAATAATAAAGTTGGTATTCGTAATGATTTGCTGATTGTTCCTACAGTAGGGTGCATCAATGGAATTGCAGAATTGATCGTGAAAGAATTTAAAGAAGGGCATGAAACATTCGAGCCTTTTGATAATATTACGATTTTAAAACATGCATATGGGTGTTCACAATTAGGACAAGATCACGAGAATACACGTCAAGTGTTAGCAGATGCGGTCAAACATCCGAATGCGGGCGGTGTTTTAGTCTTTGGTCTTGGCTGTGAAAACAATACAATGGCTGAATTTAAAAAACTTCTGGGTGAAGTAGATACAGCTCGAGTAAAATTCCTGATTGCACAAGAAGAAGAGGATGAGATTTCTGCAGGAGTTGCATTATTGGAAGAAATTTATGAAGCGGCACAAGGGGATCATCGTGAAGAAATTCCACTATCTGAATTAAAAATCGGTCTGAAATGTGGTGGATCCGATGGATTTTCCGGAATCACAGCGAATCCATTATTAGGAAGATTCTCTGATTTTGTCGTTGCTCAAGGAGGGAGTACTGTTTTAACGGAAGTCCCTGAAATGTTTGGTGCAGAGCATCTACTCATGGCACGTGCCGAAAATGAAGAAGTCTTTGAAGAAGTTGTCTCTTTGATCAATCGTTTCAAAGAATACTTCTTAAGTTACGGGGAACCAGTCTATGAAAATCCTTCACCGGGGAATAAAGCCGGTGGAATCACTACTCTAGAAGATAAATCATTAGGGTGCACACAAAAATCTGGGACTTCTGCAGTCGTCGATGTGTTGCGATATGGAGATAAAATTCGTAAGCCTGGTTTGAGCCTACTTGAAGGGCCTGGAAATGATTTAGTTGCGGCAAGTAATCTTGCATCGAGTGATTGCCAGTTAGTCTTGTTTACAACTGGTCGGGGAACGCCGTTTGGCTCATACGTACCAACACTAAAAGTTGCAACAAACGATACGCTATATAATAGAAAAAAACATTGGATGGATTTTAATGCAGGTCGTTTGTTAAGTGAAGACCAAAATGACGTATTTGATGATTTCGTTGAAAAAATCATTGCTGTAGCAAGTGGGGAACCAGCTAAAAATGAAGTCAATGAATTCCGTGAACTAGCGATTTTCAAAACCGGAGTAACATTATAGAGCAATGGAGGTCAGGCAGAAATGTTTGACCTCTTTTTCATGGCGTCACTCTTTACCATAGCTAAAAGGCATAGTTGGGTATGATATATAGGTATTAGTCAATGACTACTAGCAGGACTATACTAAAAATAGTGAAAAGGATACCTAGTTTTTTATAGTAAAGAGGAGACAAAATGGACAAGATAAAACAAGCAGTGTTGACCGGGGAAAGAGCGTTATTTAAAGGAACGAATTTAGTGATTGAGGATACAGTCTTTGAGGACGGTGAATCGCCATTAAAAGAAAGCAAGCACATTCAGTTGGCAAACGATACTTTTCGTTGGAAATATCCTTTATGGTATAGCGAAGATATCCACGCAACCAATATTACTCTAGTAGATACAGCACGCTCAGGCATTTGGTATACGAATCATTTATATATCAATGATAGCTTGATTCAAGCACCGAAGACCTTTCGTCGTGCATCAGATGTTCACTTAGCACATGTTGACTTACCCAATGCACAAGAAACATTTTGGAATTGTAAGGATATTTATTTAACAGATGTCACGGCAACTGGGGATTATTTTGGCATGAATAGTGAAGGAATCACAATAGATCAGTTTACACTTTCAGGAAATTATGCTTTTGATGGAGCAAAAAATATTACTGTTACGAATGCAAAACTCCTTTCTAAAGATGCGTTTTGGAATTGTGAAAATGTAGTCGTAAAGGATTCGACGATTATTGGTGAATATTTCGGCTGGAATTCAAAAAATGTTACCTTGATAAACTGTACGATTGAAAGTGAACAAGGGATGTGTTATATGGAAAATTTGCAAATGATTGATTGCAAGATCATCCATACAGATTTAGCTTTTGAATATTCCACTGTTGACGTAACAAGTTCAAGCACTATTGAAAGTATCAAAAATCCAATTAGTGGAACCATTACTGCACAAGCAGTTGATGAAGTTATTTTCGATGATCCAGATATTCAAGCTGAAAATACAGAAATTACGTCCCACTTATCAAAACATGAAGTAACTATTTAAGGAAGTGCATAGATAAAATGTATGATTTTGATGAACAAATAAATCGTAGAAAGACAAACTCATATAAATGGGCGATTGCCGAAGATGAACTACCTCTATGGGTGGCGGATATGGATTTTCGTACAGCTCCTGAAGTTACAGCAACGCTTCAAAAACGTTTAGATGAGGGTGTTTTTGGATATAACATTGTGACGGAAGAATTTAATCAGAGTATCATCCATTGGTGGCAGACACAGCACCAGTTTACGATTCAATCAGAATGGATTTTGTTTTGTACGGGCGTTGTTCCGGCAATTTCTTCTATTGTGCGAAAGATGACAACAGAAGAAGATGCTATTGTGCTTTTGACACCGGTATATAATATTTTTTTCAATTCAATTTTGAATAATCATCGGCAAGTTTTGCCATCTGAATTAAGGTATGAAAATGGAAACTACACCATTGATTTTACTGATTTAGAAGAAAAATTAGCCAAAGAAGAAACCAAAATGATGATTTTTTGTAATCCGCATAATCCGACTGGGAAAGTTTGGACAAAAGATATCTTGCGACGTGTTGGCGAGTTGTGCTTAAAATACAATGTTTTCATTCTTAGTGATGAAATTCATTGTGACTTAGCACATGAAGGGTACGCCTACACACCGTTTGCATCTATCTCAGAAGAAATCGCACAACAGACAATTACTTGTGTTGCCGCAACCAAGGCATTCAACCTGGCTGGATTACAGACATCTGCAATTATTATTCCTAATGCGACCATTCGTAAACAAGTCAATCGAGGCATCAATACGGATGAAGTGGCAGAACCAAACACATTTGCGATCCAAGCGACAACTGCTGCATTTGAACAAGGAGCGCCTTGGTTAGTTGCGTTAAAGCACTACCTAGCAACGAATCGGAAGTATCTAAAAAAGAAGCTTAATGCTGCGTTACCAGAGGTAAGAATGATTGATTCTGAGGCAACATATCTTGCTTGGATCGACTGTTCAGAGATTACGGATGATACAACGAAATTATGCGAATTTCTTCGAAAAACAACTGGTGTGTATCTTTCGGATGGAGATATTTTTGGCGGAAATGGAAAACAATTTATCCGTTTAAATTATGCTTGTCCTAAACAAACACTTGTTGAAGGCGTAAATCGTTTGGTAAAAGGCATGGAACTATACAAAAGAAGAGAAGAAGAGCCAACAGAGTAATCAACTACTTTGTTGGTTATCTTTCAAAAAAAGAAAAAATTTGAAAAAAATGAGTAAAAAGCAACAGTGAAACTATTGACTTAGAGTGAACTTCAAGTAGTAGTATAAGCAAGGAAGAAAATTTTCCGAAACTATACATAAAGGGTTTAAAGAATATAAGGATGGGTGATAAATTTGTCAAAGAAACAAATAACGATTGTGACACTAGCGTTACTGTTATCAAATGCAATGGCAGGACTAGATGGAACAATCATTAACACAGCATTATCAGCAATTATCAGTGATTTGCATGCTATTGAATTTATGGGATGGATCGTTGCGGTATTTTTATTAGGAATGGCCGTTGCGACACCTTTATGGAGTAAAGTAGGCGACCGACTAAGTAATAAAAAAGCCTATCAATTTGCTACGTCGCTCTTTGCGATTGGCGCGATTTTACAAGCGTTGTCTGGAAATATTTATGTATTTTTAGCCGCACGTGCGTTAATGGGGATTGGCGCGGGTGGTATGAACACGATGCCATTCATTATTTATGCTGATTTATTCCCAGATTTAAAAAAACGTGGACAGGTCATTGGTTATGCTACAGCAAGTTACAGTGCGGCTTCCATTGTTGGCCCATTGATTGGTGGTTGGATCGTTGATTCACTAAGTTGGCATTGGGTATTTTATATCAATGTGCCAATTGCACTTGTATCTATCTTGATTGTTCAATTCTTTTTTGAAGCACCTGCGAAAGAAGTTGTTCAAAAGAAAGTCGACTACCTGGGTGCAAGCTTAATGGTATTAGGCTTGGTTTCACTTTTGACAGGCATTCAATTTTTGAGTACAGGTTCTGTATTTTTTGTTGGTGGACTAATTCTCTTAGGAATTGTACTTTTGATTCTACTTTTTCTTGTGGAAAATCGTGCAGAAGATCCGATTATTCCCAATCGTTTATTTTCCAACCATGAGTTAGTGATTGATTTTCTTTTGTTTTCATTGTTATGGGGTGCGTTCATTGCATTCAATATCTATGTACCAATGTGGGCACAAGGGCTATTGGGCCTATCTGCTTTACTTGGTGGATTAACGCAAATCCCAGGGTCAATCACCAATTTTATTGGTTCCCAACTTGGACCGAATTTACAAACGAAACAAGGGAAATATCAAGTGATTCTTTATGGTAATTTAGCCTTTTTGGTTTCATTCATTGGCATGGCTGTGGCGCAAATCCACACACCGTTTTGGCTTATGCTCGTGATGGGAGCTTTTGAAGGGTTTGGCTTAGGTCTTTGCTTTAATGTCTTACAAATCAGTGTGCAACAAGATGCAGAAGAGCGTGATATTTCCATTGCGACATCATTTGGATACCTTTTACGGATTCTTAGTCAAACATTGATGTCAGCGGTCTATGGCGTAGTCTTAACGCATGCCTTAGCACAAGGAGTTGCTGGTTCAAATGGGTCAATCACGATGAACATGATGAATAAATTGAGTAACGCCCAAACCGTTGGTGAACTTCCGAAAGAACGATTACCGGAAATGCGTCACATTTTATTCAGTGGTATTCATCAAATTATGCTGATTGCTGTTTTCTTACTTTTGATTTCCTTAGTCATTGTCTTACGCTTGAAAGCAAAAGAAAAACGTGTACCCGTAGTCGAAACAAATGAAGGAAATAAAGCTGTGCAGGAATATTAAGCAACGGAATCTTTTTGGTCAAATGATGAAGCACGTTCTTTGTCAGTTGGCTGAAAAGTTTTTTTATTTACAAAATAATGAAAAAATTCACAAAGTTCTTGCTTTCTAATCAAAAAAAAGTAAAGTAATAGAAGGACTATAAAATTAAGGAGATGAATTTATGCATACCCCATATGAAATTATGGACATTACCATTGATAATGGTGTAAAAAAAATTGAAAAAACATTCGCCGCAAAAGCAATCTTAGGATTTGTTGGTGGAGCAATGATCGCATTAGGTTATCTTGCGTATGTACGTGTGTCTGCTTCGATTCCTGCAGATTTAGCAAGTATCCAAGCGCTTGTTGGTGCAAGTATTTTTCCAATTGGCTTGATTATTATTTTACTTGCAGGTGGAGAGTTAGTGACCGGAAATATGATGGCGGTTGCAGCAGCCTTTTATTCCAAAAAAATCTCTTTTTTAGATTTTATTGTTAATTTATTCACGATAACGTTCTTTAATATTCTAGGCGCACTTTTTGTTGCGTACTTCTTTGGGCATGTTGTTGGGTTGACTGCTAGTGGTGTTTATTTAGACCAAGTGGTTGATTTAGCACATCATAAAGTAGCGACAACATGGCAACAAGCAATTATTTCTGGTATTGGGTGTAACTGGTTTGTTGGGTTAGCGTTATGGCTATCTTACGGAGCGAAGGATGCAGCAGGCAAAATCATCGGTATCTGGTTCCCTGTAATGGCCTTTGTAGCAATCGGTTTTCAGCATAGTGTCGCAAATAGCTTTATTATTCCAGCAGCAATTTTTGAAGGAGCAGGCAATTGGAGCGACTTCTTACGCAATTTTGTGTTTGTGTATCTTGGGAATGTGATTGGTGGATCGATTTTTGTTTCAGGCTTCTATTATCTAAGTTACAAAAAGGGACATGCTGCACACAACACCGTAGCAACTAAAGAACGAGAGCTAGTTGACTCGATAGCTAAAAAGTAAAATAGGTACATAAAATAAAAGATTGGGACAAATTGTTCCAATCTTTTTTATTTATAAATAAAAATACTAAACAAATAAATGATTCCGTGCTATACTCTATAAATGAAACAGGTTGTAAAACTGTATCAGTATTTTAGGTGCTATAATTATATAATTTGTTTTTTGCTTTTTAAATAAAGGGATAAAGGGAGTAATACAAGTGAGAGAAAACATGAAACAAGGCGCGGATATTATTGTTGAAAGTTTAAAAAATCATGGAGTAGATTATATTTTTGGTATCCCTGGCGCAAAAATCGATGGGGTTTTTAATTCATTAGAAGACGGCGGTCCAGAGCTGATCGTGACACGTCATGAACAAAATGCCGCATTTATGGCACAAGGAATCGGCCGTATCACTGGGAAACCTGGTGTGGTAATTGCAACAAGTGGTCCCGGAGCAAGTAACTTAGCTACAGGTTTGGTTACTGCAACAGCGGAAGGTGACCCTGTACTTGCTTTAGCTGGACAAGTAAAACGGAGTGATTTATTGAAATTGACACACCAAAGTATGGATAATGCAGCATTATTTGAACCAATTACAAAATATAGTGCAGAAGTCCAAGACCCAGAAACATTGTCTGAAGTCATCGCAAATGCATACCGCAAAGCGAATAGCTCGAAAAAAGGAGCAAGTTTCATCAGTATTCCTCAAGATGTTGTTGATGCACCTGTAGTAACTGAAGCAATTCATCCTTTAAGTGATCCAAAACTAGGTTCAGCTTCAAAAGAAGATATTCGTTACTTGGCAGAACGTATTGAAGCAGCGCAACTACCTGTGTTACTTGTTGGGATGCGTGGTTCTAGTGAAGCAGAAACAAAAGCAATTCGTCAACTAGTTGAAAAAACAAATCTTCCTGTTGTGGAAACATTCCAAGCTGCTGGAGTTATTTCGAGAGAATTGGAAGCACATTTCTTTGGTCGCGTAGGTCTATTTAGAAATCAACCAGGGGATATGCTTTTAAAACGTAGTGATTTAGTTATTGCAATTGGGTATGATCCAATTGAATATGAAGCACGAAACTGGAACGCTGAAAAAGATGCGCGTGTTATCGTCATTGATGAAACGCCTGCAGAAATTGATCCATTTATGCAACCTGAACGTGAATTGATCGGGAATATCGCCGCAACATTAGATTTGTTGAGTGAAGCATTAGAACCGAACCAAGTAGCTGAAGGAGCAGAAGGCTATTTAGCAACAATGCAAGAAAAACTTGCTGCACGTGATGTCGCTACGCCTAAAGAAGAAGATGGGGTATTGCATCCGTTAGAAGTCATCAATACATTACAAGAACATGTAACAGACGAAATGACTGTGACTGTCGATGTGGGTAGTCACTACATTTGGATGGCACGTCATTTCCGTAGCTATGAACCACGCCACTTACTTTTCAGTAATGGGATGCAAACACTAGGTGTCGCTTTACCTTGGGCAATCTCTGCAGCGTTGGTACGACCAAATACTCAAATCATCTCTGTATCTGGTGATGGAGGTTTCTTGTTCTCTGCACAAGATTTAGAAACTGCTGTACGCAAAAACTTGAATATTGTACATTTGATTTGGAATGATGGACATTATAATATGGTAGAATTCCAAGAAGAAATGAAATACAATCGTTCTTCAGGTGTTGATTTTGGACCTGTAGATTTTGTGAAGTATGCAGAAGCATTTGGCGCAAAAGGGTTACGAGCAACGAATCCAGATGAATTAGCGAAAGCTTTGGAAGAAGGATTTGCAACAGATGGTCCAGTAATTATTGATATTCCAATTGACTATAGCGACAATAAAGAATTAGGCAAAACAATTTTACCAGATCAATTCTATTAATAAAGAGGGAAGAAGACAAAATGGAAAATCAACTTTATCAACACGGGACGTTAGGTGCATTGATGGCAGGTTTGATGGCTGGGACAACATCCATTCGTCAAGTGCTCGAACATGGCAATCTTGGACTAGGAACACTTCATGGATTAGATGGTGAAGTCATCATTGTTGATGGCCAAGCTTATCAAGGTAGTTCAGATGGTGTATTGCATACACTGACTGGTTCAGAAATGACTCCTTATGCAGCAGTGACAAATTTTCAAGCAACTGCACACACAGAGCTTCACTCAATGACAGATGTTCAGGTAAAAGAAAAAATCCAAGAAGTAGGCGCAAGTGAAAATTTATTTTTAGCTGTCAAATTGACGGGAACATTTAAAAAAATGCGTATTCGTATCATGCCTAAACAAGAAGCACCCTACAAACGGTTAGTAGAGGTATCAAAGGAACAACCAGAATTTGAAGAAGAAATGATTCAAGGGACTGTTGTTGGCTTCTTTACACCAGAATTGTTCCAAGGTGTGGCAGCAGGTGGATACCATCTTCATTTTGTTGATGATGCACATACATTTGGTGGACATATCCTTGCGTTTGAATTAGAAGAAGGTATGTTAGAAGTGAGCCGTATCGAATCATTGATCCAACATTTTCCAATAGATGAGCCAACATTCACTGAAAGTAGAATTGATTATGCAGATTTGGCTGCAGAAATTGAAGCAGCAGAAAATTAAGGCTTCTTTTAAATAAAGAGAGTAAATCAAAAAAGCTGGGACAAAAATGTCTCAGCTTTTTTGATTATGAGAGATTTAATAATGGTCCTGGGTCGACAAAATCATCCCAAAGACTTGTTGAAACACCAAAATGTAGATGGACTCCGGTGGAATTACCAGTTGTGCCCATACCGCCTAAAACAGTGCCAACAGTGACTTCTTGATTCAAGGTAACTGTACAACTACTTAGATGCATATAGTACGAATAATGACCATCTGAATGTTTAAGAACAACATGGTTGCCCGCAGACCAATGATACCCAGCTTCGACTACTGTACCAGATTTTGCTGCAAAGACAGGTGTACCAGATGTACCAGCAAAATCAATACCATTATGTGTTGTGCCAGAAGCGCCAGTGGGATCTTCGCGGCTACCAAAAGGACTAGTGATCACTAGTGATGTAAGGGGAGCTTGCCAACCTGTTGAGGTGACCGGTTGGGTGTTTTTTTCATCGGTTGAGGGAGTATCGATGAGTGTCTCCGTTGAAACGACAGTCTTTGTTTGTGTCGTTTCGTTTGGTTGCTCATTCTTTTGGGGTGTAGAGCTTTCTTTGGTTTCTTTTTCTACTTGTTTTCTTGCGGTTTCTTCACGTTCTTTTTGTTTAGCTAGTGCTTGAAGCTGTTCTTTTTCTTTTTTTTCAGCGGCTATTTTTTCTTTTTCGAGTGTTTGTTTCTCTTTCTCTTCTGTTGCAAGTTTCAGTTCAAGTTCTTTGACGGTTACTTCTTGTGCAAGCTTGTCTTTGGTCAGCGTATCTTGCTTTTCTTGAAGTAGAGTGGTTTCTTCGGTGATAGTGGTCAAGCTTTTCTGTGCTTCTTCTTGAATCGTTGCTAGCTCTTGTTGGTCTTTTTCTTGTTGACGCATGCTTTCCTCGTTTGCTTTGATCAATGTTGTTCGTGCAAGTGTTCGTTGCATGGCATCATTGACCGTGTCAGAGGAGAGGATCATATCGACAAGCGCATTTGCTTGCTGATTGGTTTGGATATCACGTGCTTGTTGTTCTAGTTGTTCCTCACGATCGGCAATCGTAGTTTCTAATTCTTTACTTTGCTGAACGAGTTGTGCGACTTCTTGTTCTTCCGTTGTCTTTTTCTTTAACAGTGTCTTGACCTCTTGCTCTGCGGTACTGATCTTTTCTTTGAGAGCTTTTAGTTCAGTCTTGGCAGATGCTTGGTCCTCCTTGATAGAGGTAATTTGCTCCTGGTTTTCTTTGAGTTGCTCGTCGACTGTCTCCGCATAGGTCGTGATTGAGCCACAGAGTATCACGCTAGATAAGGCGATGAGCGCGGTTGTCTTTACTAATTGCATAGGATCCCTCACTTCTCATTATGAATAATTCAATCTTCTTAATTGTAAAAAGAGATTGTGTGGAAAATGTGAAGATTTCAAAAATTCCACAAGAGGTGAAAAAATTGGACAGAAACGTTACTTGATAAGACGTATATTTATAGTATGGAAAAGAGTGTAGATGCTATAAAGTCAGAATGGAGGAGCGCATGTGCAGATTGAATTTGTATCAATGAATGGACCAGCAACGCAATCATTTATCAATGAGTTAAAGCGAACATGGCCGGAACAAGTAACTATCCAAGTCACCGAATTGACCAATCTTACAGTAGGAATGGAAGTAGTTGTTCATGTATCAAACAATGGGACACAGCAGTCAATGAGGATCGCCTGTGTGTCTCATTTTCATGAATCACTCAACAAAGAATTTGATTTCTTTTTACCTTGGCCGATTCGACCGCAGCAATTAGTAATGAAGTTGGGGAGAATCTACGCACTTCTTTCCTGTCGAGAAGTACCGCCGAACACTAAATTTTTCTTGAAAAATGAACTGATATATATGAACAACAAAGAACTTTTGCTCACTGATTCTGAATTTCGTTTGCTCAAACAGTTTATTACACATCCTTTAAGAGTGTATTCACGTGATGAATTACTTGTACTGATTGGGAATGATCGTGGGATGCATCGAGTTATCGATACACATATCAAAAATCTCCGAAAGAAAATCGAGTATGTACCAACGGAACCTTTACATATCCAAACTGTTCATGGGCGAGGCTATCGGTTTATTATCTAGCGAAAAAAGTAAAAATAAGATGACAGCAGGAATAAGTATGCGTTATAATCACGAACAAAGGAGTGAGAAACTATGTGGACAGATACAAAGAAACAAGAAGCTTATGAATTGATGCTCTTGCAACAAAAAGGACTTTTAGAAGCCGAAAACGACTGGCTTGCAACATTAGCAAATTCTTCTGCACTACTCAACGAGACACTTCCTGATACGGTTTTTTCAGGTTATTATATTTTTGATGGAGAAGAACTTATCCTTGGTCCATTCCAAGGAAGAGTATCTTGTACAAGGATCCAACTCGGAAAAGGCGTTTGCGGGGAATCGGCAGCACGACGACAAACAGTGATCGTCGACAATGTCAAAGAACATGAAAACTATATTTCTTGTGATTCAGCTGCGCAATCTGAGATTGTTGTCCCAATGGTTCGAGATGGAAAATTACTAGGTGTGCTGGATTTGGACTGTGGACATATCAATGGCTATAACGAGATCGATCAACAGTATTTAGAGCGCTATGTAACACTTTTACTTCAAGAAACAGCAAAAATAAATAACTGATTTGTTTGAACACAAACCCAGAACATGCAAGATGTTCTGGGTTTTGTGCGCTTAAAAGCTGCGTGACAAACTATCCTTTGATTTTTTAATAAACAACATAAGTTATCAGTTTTTTTATCCGTAAAGGCATGCTATTATCAATTTACAACATTAAAAAATAATTAAAGGGTGATTAAATTGAATAAAGAAACAGTTGTGTTAGGGAATAGTTATGAATGCCAAGCAGTAGGGTTGAAACGCCGCGTAACGGGAGAAGTAGTTCAAAAATTGAATAATTGTGTAGTTTTGTGTGTTGAGGACTTTGCAGGAATCGATATTGACAATATCCAAGAAGCTTCAGGGAAGGTCGTTGCAAAGTATGCGGATATCTATGGCCCTAAAGTAGCTGGATGTTTCTTTAGCTGAATTCTATAGAATCAAAAATTATTCAAGACTTGGGAAAGAAGCATGTTCCAAGTCTTTTTTGACTGTAACCGTTTTTGTGTTAAACTGTTTACTAAACAATACATAAAAGGCGGGTGTATCTAAATGACTTCAATACGTGATATTGCAAAATTAGCTGGCGTTTCAGCTGCTAGTGTATCCAGAATCTTAAATAAAGATGCTACATTCAGCATCAATGAAAATACGCGAACACGTGTATTAGAGATAGCCAACAAGCTTGATTATTCACCAGAAAAAAATAAGAAGGGAAGCCGAGATAGAGGGGACCAGCTAACGATAGCACTGATTGTTCGTCATCAAGAATCTGCGGAACAAGATGATCCTTATTTTTGGCAAATTCGTACAGGAATCGAAAGAGAAGCTGCAAAATGGCGGTTTCGAACGATAAAAGCATTTTACATGCGGGACAAAGAGAAAGACTGGGAACAGCTTAGCAACTATGGAGCAGTAATTGCGATTGGTGAGATGACCGAAGAAGCGACGAACAAGGTTGCACAATTTAATAAAAATCTGATTTTGGTTGATAATTATTCAAATGGTGAAAGATATGATTGTATCCAGACGGATTTTGCACAAAAAACAGCAACACTACTTGATACTCTTTACGAGAAAGGGCATCGGAAAATTTCGTTTATAGGTGGTCATAGTACGAAAGTAGATAGTGCTGGAGAAGTACTTTATAGTACGGATGAAGTGCGAGCAACGGCGTATAAAACATGGATGCAGTTAAAAGGTTTAGAGGACTATTGTTCTGTGTATCAAGGAAATTGGCGACCAGAAGATGGTTTAGAGTTAGGAAAAAAGATGCTTAGTGAGAAGAGTCTACCCACCGCAGTTATTGTGGCAAGTGACCCGATGGCGCTTGGGCTATACAAAGCAATCAACGAAGCGAATTTGACGATACCTGACGATATATCGGTAGCTAGTTTTGACGATATCGAAATGGCTAAGTTTATGACACCTAGTTTATCGAGCATCAAGGCAAATCCAGAAGAAATGGGAAAATATGCTGTTCGATTAGCGAAAGAAAGAATGTTAGGGGAGCGCTCGATGACTGTTCGAGTGGTTTGCAGCAGTGAATTGATTCTACGTGATTCTCTTTAATGAAAATACTTGAAATAAAAAAAGATTCATTTTTTTGAATCTTTTTTTATTTTAGACTTGTGTAAACGTTAACTAAACAGATATACTGCATTTAGTAAACGTTTTCAAATAAAAAGAAGAGAAGGGGTTTCAAAATGAAGTTTGTTGATAAGTTAGCGGAGAAAATGGTACCAGCTGCAACGTTGATCGCAAATAATAAGTATCTACTTAGTTTGCGCGATGGGTTTATGATGGCTTTTCCAGCCACGATGTTTGCTTCAATCATGATTATTATTCAAAATATCCCAACGACATTCGGCTTTGCACAATATTTACCTGAAGGATTCAATACATTTCTAAATGACTTTTTTGGTCCAGTTGGTAATGCAACAATGAGTATTTCAGCAGTATTTATTGTTTATGGTATTGGTTATCAGTTGGCAGGACACTACAAGCAGCCACAAGTGTTTGCGGGTGCTATCTCTTTATCTAGTTTTATTATGTTATTACCATTCGGCTCAGATGAAACAGCAGGATTATTTATCCCCGTTTCAAAACTTGGTGCTGAAGGTATGTTCGTAGGAATCATCACAGCAATTGTTGCTACAGAGATTTATTCAAGAATCAGTCGTTCAGGTTTTACAATCAAAATGCCAGATTCAGTACCGCCGATGATTGCAGAATCATTTGTTGCGATTATTCCTGGTGCAGCGCCATTGTTCTTATTTAACTTGATTCGTTACTTGTTTACCTTTACTACTTGGGGCAACGCGGTTGACTTTGTGTATCAAATCCTACAACAACCATTAATGGGCTTAGGTGGTACGTTACCAGCTGTATTGGTTGCAGTGTTCTTTACGCAATTCTTCTGGTGGTTCGGGATTCATGGAACATTAGTTGTTAATGCAGTTATTGACCCAATCATGAGTGCGTTAGCAATTGAGAACTATGAAGCATATAAATCTGGAGCAGAACAACTTCCACACATCATTAACACAACATTTATGGGTGTATTTGTCAATCAAGGGATGCAATTAGGTGTTTCGATTGCGATGGCATTCTTCATTGCAAAATCGATTCGAATGAAGAAAACAATGAAGACGATTATTGCTCCAGCTATTTTCAACGTTTCAGAACCAATGACATTTGGTTTACCAGTTGTAATGAACCCATTAGCTTTCATTCCATGGATATTAGCACCAATGGTTTCAACAACGATTTCATATTTTGCGATTTACGTTGGATTAGTTCCACGACCAACAGGTGCTACTGTAGTATGGACAACACCAATCATCTTGTCTGGTTGGTTAGGGACAGGCTCAATTGCCGGTGCCATTTTACAAATCGTAACTGTTGTAGTGATGACAGCTATCTGGATTCCATTCTTATTAGCTATGGATAATGAATATCTACGTGAAGAAAAAGAAATGAACGACATGGAACTAAGTAAAGGTATCCATCCAGATGATTCTGATGAAACAGTAACAGCAGAGTAAAGTAGGTGAAAAAATGTTACGAGTAGACACGTTAAGTTACCAAAGAACCTTAGAATGTAAGGCTGCAGATTTTTTTGCAGCCTTAATGAAAGAACAATTGCGTTACTTTCAATCGAAAGATCGAACAATCAAAAAAATCGTTCCAGGTATTCAGGTTCATTCCTATTTACAAACAAAAATGAACAAGCAAGTGGCAGATAGTACCATTGAAGTTGGTGAAATCATCCCAAATGAAAAATTAGAATTGATTACACATCATACACACGGGAAAATTTATCAAACGTATGAATTGATTCAAACAAGTAAAGGACAGCAACGAATCAAATATTCTGAAACAAATGAGCTGATGCAGATGCGCAATCAACTTAGCTTACTCTTTACATTACCAATCTACAAATTGATTTATAACAAAAACACAAAAAGAAGAATGCAGTATCTTGAAAGGATCGCACAAAATAATTAATGAATAGCAAGGGTGTTGGTGACAAATGATTGAACAATTGGCTAATCGATTTTTTCATCTACGAAATGAACGAATCAGCTACATTCTCCATGTAATGGACAACGGACAATTAGAACAACTATATTATGGACATACATTAGGAAAATTAACTGAAGCTGAGCTTGATTATTTAGTTAGGAGAGAAAATAAATCTGCTGGAACAGTAAAGTTTTTTGATAATGGGTCTGATTTTACATTAACTGATCATTACCAAGCGTATCCTGTATATGGATCAACGGACTTTAAAGAAGGCGCACTTGAACTAAAAAATCAGGGGAATCCACTTTATACGGATTTTCGTTTTGATTCTAGTAAAGTAGTGACCAATAAAACGAGAAATCTGGCCGTACCAGCAACTTACGGAGAGGATGCACACACACTTCAATTGACAATGATGGATCAGCCAAGACAGCTAAAATTGATTTTAAACTATACAATATTTGCAGGAAGTCCGGCAATCGTCCAAAATCAAGAACTGATCAATCAGGGTGAAGAAACGATTACCATCGAAAAAATGCTTTCAGGTATTTTGCATTTACCTGATGCAGCGTATGAATTCACGCATTTATCTGGTGCATGGCTCAAGGAACGTCATGAAAAACGGCGAAAATTAGAACAAGGAACTGTCTCAATTGGTTCTTTAAAAGGTGCTAGTAGTCATCAGCATAATCCATTCGTTGCTTTTATCCATGAACAAGCAACACGTGATACAGGAGATGTCTATGCCATGAATTTTGTGTATTCAGGTAATTTCCTAGCACAAGCAGAGGTAGACGAATGGGCAAATACACGAGCAATGCTAGGTATCCATCCAACGCATTTTAGTTGGAATCTAGCTAAAAACGAGCACTTTGTTACACCAGAAGCAGTAGTGATGTACTCCAACCAAGGAACGAATGGATTGAGTAGCGCAATGAGTGGATTTTTGGAAGACCATTTAATTGATCAAAAATGGAAAAATACCATTCGCCCAATCGTGTTTAATAACTGGGAAGCAACGTATTTTGATTTTAATGAAGAAACATTGCTTGAACTAGCTACTGAGGGAAAAAATTTAGGAATGGAATGCTTTGTCATCGATGATGGGTGGTTTGGTAAAAGAAATAGCGATCGCTCGTCACTAGGTGATTGGTCAGTTGATGAGCGAAAATTTCCAAGTGGCATCGATGCTTTTGCAAAAAAAATCCATCAGATGGAGTTACAACTAGGCATTTGGTTTGAACCAGAAATGATTTCTCCAGATAGTCAGTTATATAAAGAACATCCTGAATGGGTCGTCAAACATCCTTATGAACGTTTTTCAATGGGGCGTGGGCAATACGTACTAGATTTTGCCAATCCGACAGTTGTGGATTCGATATATCAACAAATGAAAGCTATTATCCAAGCAACAAATCTGGATTATATCAAATGGGATATGAACCGTAATATTACCGAAGCTTATTCTACGTATCTGGCTGCTGAGCAACGGAATCAAGGTGAATTTTTCCACCGGTATATTTTAGGTGTTTATGCTTTGTACGAGAAGATCTTGACAGATTTTCCCAACATTTTGATAGAAGGATGTGCAGGTGGGGGTGGCCGCTATGATCTAGGTATTTTATTTTATAGCCCACAAATTTGGCCAAGTGATGACAGTGATGCAGTTGAACGTCTAAGCATTCAAAGTGGAACATTATTAGGCTATCCACTATCCAGCTTCAGTAATCATGTTTCTGCAAGTCCAAATCATCAAGTTTTACGTGATACGTCCTTAAAGTTTAGACAAGAAGTCGCTATCTTTGGTCCACTGGGGTACGAATTGGATTTGAATCAGTTAACAGAAGATGAAAAAGAGCAAATCAAAACAACGGTTCAATTTTATAAGCAACATCGCCAACTGTTGACTTTTGGTAAGTTTGTTCAATTTGTGCCTACATATCCAGTTCAAAATACGGTTTGTTGGGGTGTAATGAATGACGAAAAAACTGAGGCAATTATTGGTTGCTATCAAAAGCTAGCACAGGCGAACCCGAGTGCACAAGAGTTTCAAAAAATTGAGTATCTAAATCCTGACTTGCTATATCAAGTCGGAGAAGACCAGCTCAGTGGGCGTCTCTTAGAAAATATCGGTTTACGGAAAGCATATGCATTTAATGGAGCCAATCAGGCTACTTACCAAGTGGGTGGAGATTTTCAATCAACGATTTATCATATCAAAGCGATTGAAGGAGAAGAAGGATGAAACAAATTGTAGCAGGAACAGAAATTCTACATGGCGGAGATTATAATCCAGAGCAATGGTTGGCACATCCTGAAATCTTAGCAAAAGATATCGAACTGATGAAAGAAGCAAAAATCAATACAGTAACCGTGGGAATCTTTTCTTGGAGCGTTTTAGAACCAAGAGAAGGAGAATATAACTTTGAGTGGTTAGATCATGTATTTGAGCAAATGGAAAAAATGGATGGAAATGTCATTCTTGCAACGCCTAGCGGTGGACGTCCGCAATGGTTAAGTGAGAAGTATCCAGAAGTCAATCGAACCAATGCCTATGGGCAAAAACACCATCATGGCTTCCGTCACAATCATTGTTATACGTCACCAGTCTATCGGGAAAAGGTACAAAAAATCAATCGACTTCTTGCACAACGTTATGGAAAACGTCCGTCGTTGATCTTGTGGCATATCAGTAATGAATATTCTGGTGAGTGTTTCTGTGAGTTGTGTGCGCAAGCGTGGCGTGACTGGTTGAAAGAAAAATACCAGACTTTAGATGCAATCAACCGTGCGTGGTGGATGACCTTTTGGAGTAATAATTATTCGAGCTGGACACAAGTGGTACCTCCATCCCCATTAGGAGAGACAAAAGTTCATGGTATGGACCTTGATTGGAAACGATTTGTTACACAAAGAACCATGGATTTCTTTTTAGCGGAAATTGAACCAATCAGAGAGCTTACACCGAATATTCCTGTAACAACGAATTTTATGGCAGAAGGACACGATCAACATGATTTTATTCCACTAGAAGGGTTAGATTACAAAAAGTTTGCGGATGTTGTTGATATTGTTAGTTGGGATAGTTATCCAGACTGGAACAATAATTATGAAACGATTGCCCAAACTGCAATGAAATCTGCTTATGTACATGATCAGTTTCGCTCATTGAAGAAGCAACCGTTCTTAATCATGGAATCAACGCCAAGTGTAGTAAACTGGCATCAGTATAATAAATCCAAACGCCCAGGTGTCCATATACTTAGTTCAATGCAACAACTTGCACATGGTTCAGATAGCACATTATACTTCCAATGGCGACAATCTTTGGCAAATTCGGAGAAATTCCATGGTGCAGTGGTTGGACACGATAATTCTCGTGAAAACCGTGTTTATCAAGAGGTTGCTAGATATGGAAATCGGCTACATGCGTTAGCACCTATCAAAGGTACCGACAAAAAAGCAAAAGTTGCGATTTTATTTGATTGGGAAAGTAATTGGGCGTTAAAACGTGGTGGAGGATTCGGGAGACCATCAAGAAGATATCCGCAAACCTTGCAAGAACATTATCAAGTGTTTTGGGAACAAGATATTGCAGTGGATATACTTGATCCACAAGATGATTTATCTGAATATGACTTAGTTCTTGCGCCCATGCTGTATCTTATGACACAAGAAACAATGGCACATCTTCAAACATATGTAGAAAATGGCGGACATTTGATATCCAGTTATTTCACAGGTGTAGTGAATGAAAATGATGTGATCCATTCAGGTGAATGGCCGAAAACACTACAAGAAGTATTTGGTGTAGTACCTAAAGAAGTAGACATGCTTTATCCAGATGAAACGAATCAATTGCTTTACGCTGGAGAGGAGTATTTAATCAAAGACTACTGTGGCATTATTGAATGCAGTACGGCAGAAGTAAGTGGGGAATACCTAGAAGACTTTTATGCAGGCACACCTGCAGTTACTAAAAATTCTTTAGGACAAGGACAAGCATACTATTTGGCAGCACGCACTGAAGTGGACTTTTTACGTATTTTTTACAAAGAAATAATTGAAGAACTTCAGCTTGCGAATCCTTTGATTCAAGAATCAGTAGAAGAAGTATCTATTCAAAGCCGGACAGACGGAAAGGATACCTATCATTTTTTGATGAACTTCTCAACAAAAAAACAGCAAGTACGATTGAAAAAAACATGTATTGATTTAGAAACAACTGAAGCTTATTCAGTAGAAGTGTACCTTGAACCGTATCAAGTGAAAGTTTTGTTGGAGAAATAAATTAGTGAATGTCAGAATCAAAAAGAATACTCACTGGCTCTAGCTGGTGAGTATTTTTAAAAGTGCTTGACAAACAAACGTGTATCCGTTATCATTTCTTTGTAGATAGGCGTGTTACTAGTTCGACTAGGCATAAACCAACCATAAGCACACCGATAGTTCGGTCTGTTTTAGTTGGTTATTTTTTTGCACTAAAAGGAGGCTGTGGGGTTGGAAGTCTATAAAGGAATCAATAATAATTTTGCCTTAGCTCGAATAGACGAAGAGGAGGTAGTTGTTGCACAGAAGGGAATTGGATTTGGAAAGTTTCCCAAATTTCTTGATGAAGATTCTGCTGAAAAAATCTATCACTTAAGTGAAAGTTCAGAACGAGCATTTGATTTTACGCTAGTTTCACCAGAAATTTTTAATTATACACATGAAATTATCAAAGAAGTGGAAAAATCTTTAGATATATCAGTTTCTGATCTCTTATTTTTAACTATAGCTGATCATACAAATTATATGTTAAAACGATTGGAACAAGATATTTCTTTATCTGGCCCCTTTCAATTGGAAATAAAAAAATTTTTCCCAAAAGAATATAATCTAGGGCTATGGATCATTGATTACCTAGCCTTTGAAACAAAATTGATTATTCCGCCACAAGAAGCGAGCGCGTATTCTTTACATCTAATCAATGCGCAAGCAAATTTTGATGAGACGAGAAAAGTCGATCCATACATTCGTATTATTCAAAGTATAATCAAAATCGTGAAGTATCATTTTCAAAAAGAATTTGACGAAGAATCATTTAGTTATCTAAGATTTGTTACACATCTAAAATTTTTTATTGGTAGAAAATTAAATGGTGAATTACAAAAATACAGAAAAAGCGATATTTATAAAAATCTTGCGCAACAATTTCCAGAAGAAGCGGCTTGCGTACTGAAAATTTCTAATTATTTGAAGCAAACATATGATTGGGAATTAGATGAAGAAGATTTATTGTATCTATTGTTGCATATAAAAAAAATTACTGAAAATTGAGTGTAACTGGTTCGACCAGGCATAACCAAAAAATGTGATCAAAAGAACTATTTATTTTGATGCGTTTTTTGGTTTTTTATTTGGAGTAAGGAGGAATTGGGTATGAATTATAAGCAAACAGCAGAGGAGATACTAAAAAATATTGGTGGGAGTGAAAATATCGACTCATATACACATTGTGCCACACGACTACGCTTCTATTTGAAAGATAGCAATAAAACAAAGAAAGAAAACTTAGAAAATATACCTGGTGTCTTGCAATTTATTCAATATGGCGGACAAGACCAAGTAGTTATTGGTAGTGAAGTTGTTGATGTGTATGATGAAATAGAAAAATTAGTCCCTTCGTTAAACGTAGAAAGAAAAAATGAAAAAACAGAGAATAAAAAATGGTATGATCTACTCTTTTCCACTATTTCAGCTATTTTTACACCCTATATTGGCGTGTTAGCGGCTGCTGGGATTTTAAAAGGGTTACTGATGCCGTTATCAATGAGCAATCTTTTGCCATCAGACTCAACCCTCTATATGATTTTGATGATACTCTCGTCTGGTGTATTTACATTGCTTCCATTATTTATCGCAGTTACTGCTGCTGAACATTTTAAGACAAATCGGTTTATAGCTATTGCAGTCGCTGCGGCGATGATTTATCCATTGACGGATGGAACACTACCTGATGTAAGTCAATTTTTAGGATTAAGTATCGCGTTTAAAACTTACGGAGGCGCAGTTGTACCAACAATATTAGCAATCTGGGGACAATCCTATGTTGAACGGGCTGTCAAACGAGTCTTACCTAAAGTAACACATACAGTATTTGTGCCTTTCTTTACACTATTGATTACAGGCATTGCCGTTTTTCTTCTTATAGGACCTTTTGGCAATGGATTGGCGAACATGATTGGTCAAGGATATTTCATGTTATATGAATTTAATTCTGTACTTGCAGGAGCTACTTTGGCAGGTCTCTTTCAATTATTAGTGATGGTAGGTCTTCACTGGGGAATTTTGCCGATTGCGTTGATAAATATTCAAACTACAGGCGTAGATACTATTTTACCGATTGGGTCAAATGGTGTGTTTGGTCAATTTGGAGCAGTCGTAGGTACGTGGTTGTTTTTAAATAAAGGAAAGGATAAAGAAATCGCTGCATCTTCTTCTTTATCTGGACTATTTGGTATTACAGAACCTGCAATTTATGGGATTACTTTAAAATACAAAATGCCATTTATTATTGGTTCGGTAGCTGCAGCGATAGGGGGAGCAATCAGTGGCTTCTTCCATACAGAAGCGTACTCATTTACACCAGTTGCGAATATTTTTACACTGCCAATGTATATTGGAGAACCAAATAATTTTCAAATTCAACTAGTTGCAAATGCCGTTTCATTTTTTGTTGCGTTGATCGGCACAGCTTTTTGGACAAAACATTATGTTAAAAAAAGCAATTTAGCTAGTTCAAAATCAAGAAGTGCACTAACTGTATCTAATGAATTAGGTGCGGTGGTACAACCAATGGAAGGAGAGCTTCTCTCATTGGATAAAGTAAATGATCCAGTTTTTTCTTCAAAGAGTATGGGAGAAGGCTTTGCTGTAAAGCCAACAGATGGAATGATTTATGCACCAGTAACTGGAAAGATTGAGTTTATCGCGCAGACGAAACATGCGATTGGTTTTACTTCAGAAGATCAAAAACAAATTCTTATTCATATCGGACTGAATACAGTTGAATTAGATGGTAAAGGTTTTGATTGGTTTGTTGAGGAAGGACAGACAGTTCAATTAGGGCAACCTATTGGAACTGTAAATTTAGATGAGCTAGCAGGATACGATACCACCACTATGGTAATTTTGACGAATACGTTCAATTATGAAAAGGTAACTGTGGATTTTGGTTTGGAAAATCACTTGATTGCTACGATTGGGGAGTAGAGAGATGTATACATTTATTATTAATGCAGATGATTTAGGCCTGTCGGAAGGCGTAAATTTAGGAATTCAAAAAAGTATGCGAGAAGGTATCGTAAAAAGCACTTCTGTTATGATAAATATGCCTGAAGCACGCAATGGTATCCAGTTGATTCAGGAGTTAGATGGGAACTTTGAAATAAATCTACATTTGAATTTTACTTTAGGAAAACCTGTGACGAAAGAATTAGAGAAGATTGCTACTTTAGTTGATGAAGAAGGAAACTTTCTGACATCAAGTCATTATAAGAATGGTGGACAGAAAAAATTTGACTATCAAGAAGTCTATATTGAAATGGAAAACCAAATCAGAGCATATTACGATAGTATGGGATGCTTTCCGCCTCATATGGAAACACATTCTGTAGGAGATAGTTCAGTTGGTAAAGCATTGTATGACTTAGCGAAAAAATATCAAATTCATGCAAATCTTTTTTATGGCTATATACCAGAGAAACAATTACCTTATAGAGAAGCGGTGATACCTGACTTTAAAAAGTTGATGACAGTTTTAAATCGTGGGACTGAATTGGAAGATTTTGTTGAAGATAGTTTTGGATACAAAGAAGTAGACAATCAAACGATTATCGAACTTCATTTTCATCCAGCATATATTGATCAATACTTACTAGATCACAGCACATTGACATATCCAAGGTGTAAAGATTTAGAGACGCTAAGTGCGGAAAAATGTAAAGTGTGGTTTGAACAAACAAACAGTAAAATCATCACATTTAGCGAACTAAACTAATTAGAAACGAAAATTAAAAATAAAAGATCGACAGCCAGAAGGTAGTGAAAATTTCTCACCTTCAGCTGTCGATTTTTTTATTTATCGATTTTTTCTACAATATTCTTTGGAATCTCATTTTTATTTATTGATTTTGGACTCTCTGTGATTCTTTTAGAGCTGATTTTTGCTTGGACATAGGAACCAGGAGCCAGAGGTTCAGGATTTTCTCCACTTAGCACATACTCCATCTTTTGGGTAGTGCCATCTTCTTTCACAAAATTTAGTGTATATGTATAAGAAAACATGCCGTCTACTTGCTTGCCAGAATCATCTACAGTTTGTTTCTTCTCGGGAGTAGTTGTAGGAACCTGCGCATAAGCACTCGTATCTTGATATGTACTTTCATAATACTTGTATCCGGTAAAGCCAACAACAGCTAGTACGACTAGTGTTGCAATCAAAGCTATTTTTTTCATAATTTCTCTCCTTTCTTTATTGGAAATAGTGTATCAAAAGAACCTGATTTGTTAAATCGATTGTTCATTATTTGAACGAACAAAAATGAAAGTTTGTGCTAATTATTGTTTGTTAGAGAAATAAATAACTTGTAAAACGCGAATATTGTTCTTTTTATAAAAAAATCAAAGAATAAATGATAAAATCAACAACAAGTGGAATGTGAGAATTAGATGGTAGAACTTGTTATAGAAAATGTCCATTGCAATGGACAATAAAATAGAAGCGCTTTCTTTTAGGCGTGATATTATGAATTTGTGGAAAGGATGAACGCTTATGAATCAAATGGAAATGCGAAAGAACGCCTTGGTTTATACTCTTTCAAACCATAGAGATTTTGTTACAGCGAATGAATTAGCGGATGTTTTAAATATTTCTACGAAAAGTATTTATCGATTGATTAAACAAATCAATGAAAATACAAAAGACGATGTTATGATTTATTCAGAAAAAGGAAGGGGATTCAAATTAAAGAGAATCAAAAATAATTCAATCAGTCCTTCTAAATCAGTCAGTACAATAACACCGATTGAAAGAAGAAATAAAATTATGGAAGAACTTTTATTTTCTGCTCCTTATGAACGAGATATAGAAAAGCTTTTTGAGCAATTTTATGTTAGTGAAAATGTAAGGGCTTCAGATGAAAAAATCATAGCAGAAATTTTAAAAAAATATTCTTTAACTCTAGTAAAAAAAAATCGGGCACTTCGAATCGAAGGTAGGGAGTCGGAGATTCGAAAAGTTATACAGGAATTGATTCAAGAAACTAAAATGATTGATCTATCACAATTAGAAAATAGACAAAACGAAGCCTTCAATAAATTTGATGCAGAATTTGTTTTACAGCAATTAAAAGAAATTGAAAAAAAATTAACTATCGTCTTACCACATCCGTATAACATCAATTTATTTTCACATATTTATATTATGATCAGCAGATTTCGAAAAGCTGGCAAACATTCCTTTAACTATAATATGAAGCTAACGGATAAGGAAGTTGAACTGATGGAAGGTGAGCCTGAATTAAAGGATATGTCTAAACTGATTGTTCAGAATGTTGAAAAGTATTTATGTGTAGCGCTTCCTGAAATCGAAAGTTATTTTCTTTTTCAGTATTTGATTTCTTCAAGAATGCAAGGTGAAAAAGAAGAAAATAAGCCTTTTTCAGCGGAAGTATATGAAATCACGTACTATTTGATTGAGAACGTAGAATCAAAACTAGCTATTAAATTATCCAATAAACAACTTGTAAAAAATTTAGAACAACATATCAAACCATTGTTAAATCGATTAGAGCATGAAATATACGTAAAAAATAATTTATTAGAACAAATAAAATTTGAATATGCACAAGTATTTTCAACTGTTGCGGAGGTAGTTGATCAGCTAGTAGTAAACAAAAGAATACCTCTAATAAATGAAGATGAGATTGGTTTTCTTACTTTGTACTTTGCACAAGCATTAGAAGAAAGCAAAGAGAAAGTAAAAGCAGTGATTATGTGTACAACAGGTATTGGCACGTCGGAATTATTGAAAGTAAAAATAAGCAAAAAAATGTCAGATATTGAGATAGTAGAAGTGATTTCTACAAGAAATATTGATTTGACAATAAAAAAACATCCTGATTTAGACTTGCTGATTACAACCATTCATTTGGATAATCTTGTGTCACTTCCTACAGTGACAATCAGTGCGATGCTGACCGTAGATGATCAAGAAAGATTGCATGCTGCAGTAGAAGGTATTCGTAATGGAAAATAATAATTATTTCATTGAAGTAGATGGCGCTTATTCAAAAGACGAATTTTTGGGATTTATTTCAGAGTATCTAAGGGATAACAAAAAAATTACTTCTAAAAACTTATTTTTACTAGCCATTCAAGAACGAGAAAGAGTAGGAAGTACACTGATTGAAGAAAATTTTTCTGTACCACATGTTGAGGATGCAAGCATTATTGAGTCAATGGTTTTTCTTGTAAGAATGAAGACACCGATACAGAATTGGTCAGAAAATTATCCAGTAGATACACTGCTATTTGTTTTGATTCGTCCTAAAGAAGGACGAAAAACGATGAAGAAGATAAAAAAACAAATTCAAAAACTAGCCTATGACGAAACAATCGACGTATTAAAATTTGGAACGAAAGAACAAGTAGAAAGTTATTTTATTGACGAAGAGGTGGAGTAAAGATGAAAGTAAAAACAATTATGGATCCTAAGATTATTCGCACAGGCTTACCTGCAACCACTAAAGATGAAGCATTAAAAGGTTTAGCTGAACTATTGTATCAAGAAAAATATATTACGGAAATTGATGGTTTTATTGAAGATATTTATAAGCGTGAAGCAGAAGGAATGACGGGAATCGGGAACTATATTGCAATTCCTCATGGGAAAAGTGCCTATGTGAAAGAAGTAGGAGTTGCGATTGGTATATTAGAAAATGAAATTCAATGGGAAACATTAGATGGGAAAGGAGTGAAAGGTATCATACTCTTTGCCGTAGGTGATGATACGGAAAGCGCACAGCAACATTTGAAATTATTATCATTATTCGCAAGAAAATTAGGCAATGACGAAGTAACTGAAAATCTATTACAAGCAAAAAATAGTGGAGAAGTAATCGCAGCATTTGAAAATTAAACGAAAAAATTTAGGAGGAAATTAATATGAAAATCGTAGGAGTTTGCGCATGCACAGTAGGAATCGCACACACATATATTGCACAAGAAAAATTGGAAAATACAGCAAAAAAATTAGGATATGAGATCCATGTAGAAACACAAGGAACAATAGGAATTGAGAATGAATTAACGGAATCTCAAATTCAAGAAGCCGATGTAGTTATTTTAGCAATTGATGTAAAAATTTCTGGAAGAGAACGATTTGATGGGAAGCGCGTAATCCAAGTTCCTACAGAAATTGCTGTCAAGTCACCAACGAAACTGATTGAAAAAGCTGCTGAAGTTATTATGGAAAAAGCCTAGGGAAAGTATAGGAGGATAAAAATGAACGCAATCAAACGATTAAATTTAAAAGGGCACTTATTAACTGCAATTTCTTATTTAATTCCGATAGTTTGTGGTGCTGGATTTTTAATTGCTATTGGAATGGCTTTTGGAGGGACAAGTCAAACGACTTTAGTTCAAGGTGAATTTTCATTTTGGGATGCGTTGGCCACGATGGGTGGCGCTGGTCTAGGGTTATTGCCTGTAGTGATCTCTACAGGAATTGCCTATGCAATTGCAGCTAAACCTGGTATTGCACCAGGGTTTATCATTGGGTTGACCGCAAATGCAATTGGCGCAGGCTTTATTGGTGGATTGATTGGTGGGTATCTTGCAGGTTATTTAGTACTTGCAATATTGAGATATCTTAAAGTACCCGCTTGGGCAAAAGGTTTATTGCCTACGTTGATTATTCCATTTTTAGCATCACTGATTGGTGGATTAGTAATGGTTTATATAGTAGGTATTCCAATTGCTATGTTTACAAATTTACTAACGAATTTCTTAAACGGACTTGGATCTTCTTCACTGATAGTATTTGGTGCAGTTGTCGGTATTTTGAGTGGGGTTGATTATGGCGGTCCAATCAATAAAACAGTATTTGCTTTTGTATTAACGATGCAAGCAGAAGGATTAAATGGACCTATTACGGCATTACAGTTAGTAAATACAGCTACACCAATTGGATTTGGACTAGCTTTCTTTATTGCAAAATTGTTGAAAAAAAATATCTATACAAAACTTGAAGTTGAAACATTAAAATCTGCAGTTCCGATGGGGGCAGTAAATATTGTTGAAGGTGTTATTCCATTGGTTATGAATGATATTGTTCGAAGTGTTATTGCTACAGCAATTGGGGGAGCAGTAGGCGGAGCAATCACAATGGTTTTAGGTGCAGATGCAACGGTTCCATTTGGTGGATTACTAATGATTCCAACAATGTCTAAACCGATGGCAGGGATCATCGCCTTACTTGCCAATATTCTGGTAACTGGTGTAGTTCTTGCTGTAATCAAAAAAGATGTTCCACAAGAAGCAATGGATAGAGAATTTGAGATTCAAGAAGAAGAAATTAGCTTAGAGGACATTCAAATTTTTTAGAAAATTAACTTGGGATAGGGGAAAATAAATGAAATTCTTTTTAGATACTGCAAATGTAGACGATATAAAAAAAATCAATGCGTTAGGATTAGTTGACGGTGTTACCACAAATCCGACAATTATTGCAAAAGAAGGGCGAGATTTTGAAACAGTAATTAAAGAAATTTGTTCAATTATTGATGGACCAGTCTCTGCGGAAGTAACTAGTCTAGAAGCAACGGGAATGGTTGAAGAGGCAGAAATCATCTCGAAATGGGCAGAAAATGTAGTTGTAAAAATCCCAATGACAGAAGAAGGGCTAAAAGCAACAAATGAATTAAGTAAACGCGGAATCAAAACAAATGTAACCTTGATTTTCTCTGTAGCTCAAGGATTACTAGCTGCAAAAGCTGGAGCTACGTATATCTCTCCATTTGTAGGAAGACTTGATGATATCGGGATAGATGGAATCGAACTGATTGCACAATTAAGAGAAGTATTAGACACTTACGGGTTACAAAGTGAGATTATTGCAGCAAGTGTGAGAACAATCAATCATGTCGAGAATGCGAGCCTAGTTGGCGCACATATTGCTACGATTCCTGCCTCAATTTTTCCTAATTTATGGAGTCATCCACTAACTGATAAGGGGATTTCTCAATTTATGAAAGACTGGGAGAGCTTCAAAAAAGAACAATAAGGAGAGTAAAGTAAATGAAAAAAGCTGAATTTTCACCATCTTTAATGACGATGGACTTAGATAGATTTAAAGAACAAATTACTTTTTTAAACGATCATGCTGATTCTTATCATATTGATATTATGGATGGGCATTATGTTCCAAATATCACACTTTCTCCTTGGTTTATTCAGGAAATCAGAAAGATCAGTAATTTACCGATGTCTGCGCATCTAATGGTAACAAAACCAGATTTCTGGGTGAAACAATTAATTGAAATCAATTGTGAATGGATTTGTATGCATGCTGAAGTATTAGATGGCTTAGCTTTTCGCTTGATTGACCAGATTCATGATGCGGGATTAAAAGCAGGGATCGTATTGAATCCTGAAACACCAATTGATGTAATTTTACCGTATATTGATCTACTTGATAAAGTGACAATTATGACTGTTGATCCTGGATTTGCAGGGCAACGATTTATTGCAAGCTCTTTGAATAAAATCGTTGAATTAAGAGAACTTCGTGAAGAACATGGGTATGGATATGTTATCGAGATGGACGGTTCATCAAATAGAAAATCGTTTAAACAAATTGATGAAGCAGATCCGGATATCTACATTATTGGTAGAAGTGGACTATTTGGACTATCTGATAACATTGAAGAAGCATGGAATCAAATGATATGTGATTACGAAGAAGTTACTGGAAAAGTAGTATCTTAAAATTTAAGCGGAGAAACGCTTGTTTCTCCGTTTTTCTAATTGGAGGAAAGACATGTTTGATAAAATTGACCAACTTGGAGTAAACACAATCCGTACTTTGAGTATTGAAGCAGTACAAAAGGCTAATTCTGGCCATCCTGGATTACCAATGGGCGCAGCACCAATGGCATATGCACTATGGACAAAACACTTAAAAGTAAATCCTAGTACATCAAGAAATTGGGTAGACCGCGATCGGTTCGTGCTTTCTGCCGGACATGGTTCAGCAATGCTTTACAGCTTGCTTCACTTATCTGGATACCAAGTAACGATCGATGATTTGAAGAGCTTCCGTCAATGGGGGTCAAAAAC
>JBKEDT010000061.1:0-16972 GCA_047975565.1 Enterococcus sp.
AAAACAAGAAAAAATCATGATTAAACTAGTTTATGATGCAAAAACATATGTGTTGTATGGTGCACAACTATTTGGAAAAAATGAAACAGTTCTTCGTGCAACAGCATTTTCAACAGCTATTCATGCAGGTGTAACAACCAAAGAGCTTGGATTTGTAGACTTTGCGTATGCTCCACCATTTGCTTCAACTTGGGAAGCAATCAATGTTGCGGCGAATACAGCAAAATAAACCAATAAAAAAGTCTGTGAAAGATGATTTCACAGACTTTTTTGTTATTTTCATGAGTGGGAAAGCTTTTTCTTTTCATCTTCTTTCCTAAAGAAGAGAATAAAAATCGTTAATAATAACACAGCTAAAATCAAGAGAAGTGCTTGTTTATGATTTCCTTTGAAAAGCGCATCGCCCCCAAAAGCATATAATGTTGCAACTGGCAGCGTGCCGATAAACATACTGCTTAAGACTAGTGGGAATTTTAAGGGAAGTCTTCCGGATACAAAGTTAACAAAAATTGCTGGAATAAAAGGAATCATGTACCCAAGGGTCAGACCAATACTTGGATGCTTCATATGTTCGATTTTATCAAGAAACGTTGTGGCCTTTTTGAAACGTTCAGAAAGTGTCACGTGTTTTAATGTAAAATATAGACCAATATTTCCGAGCATATTTGCACAGATATTCATCAAGATACCAATCATTGGGCCGTAACAAACGCCAATAAAAATACAAATGACTGAATTAGATAATCCAGGAATCATATAAAATAAGGCACCCGTGATTACTAGTAGAAGTGCAGAGGTATAGCCATGACTACGAATTGTTTTTTCAAAAAGTTCTCGTGGAATCTCTGGGCTGAAGAATTGTTTGAAGTCTACTTTGAAATTTTTGTAAATCAAAAAAATAAAAATTACAGCCAGGAGAACGGCAACTATAAGTAAACTAAGTTTTAGATGTTTTTTCATTGAATAACTCCCTTACACCAACCAATATAGATAACATAAGTATAACAGATGTCTGGGAAAGTTCACGAAGAATAAAAAAACCGAGACATCGAAATGTCTCAGCTTAAAAAGAATCGTACATAAAATCAAATACTATATAGATTACCCAAACCATCAGATAATCGATAATTTCCAACTTTTGTAAATTCAATAATTTTTTCTTCGTTTCCTTGTTTCCCCTTGATTGAATAGGTCGCGTCTTTAGTTGTGACCGTGATGTCTTTCAGGGTAACCGTTTGTTTCAATTCGTCTTCTTCTCTGCCTAAGCTATCATCGTAGGTGCGTGTCCATTCCATCGTGTTGTCTTTAAATGTGATCGACGCACTGACTAAGTCGGTTTCTTCTCTGGAATTTAGCGTATACATGCTATCTGAGAGGTCGTCTTTTTCAGCTTCTAATGGTTTGGAATCGACAGTGTTCGTGTTGACTTCTGCATCTTCAGTTGAATGTGAGCAACCAGTAAGGACAAAAATTCCTAGCAGTAAAAATAGGAAAGTAGCTGTTTTTTTCAAAATAAAGCCTCCAAATAAGAATAGGAATATAAAAAGTATACCATTGAGAAGGAACAAGACAAGTATTTTTGTCGATTTGACACACAAACGAAATAAAATCACTAATATTTACTCTTGACTTGTAAAAAGCGAATTGGTCGTGCAATCAAGAAAACAGGTACTTGTTTTCGTAGTATGGATAATTTCTTAAAAAAAATTTAAACAGTTTCTTTTGGAACATTTGTTGTTACTACATATTGTGTAAATGCTTTAAATGAATCTTCAATTGGTTTGTGACAAGTATCGCAAATACTAATTGTTCCAGAGTCACTGATTTCAGTATGGATATTTTGAACGCCTGTACATGTACAGTTTTCAGTTGTGTTAAACATAAATTAAACGCCTCTCTTTTTTAACTTCACATGTTAATATAACAGAAATAGAAATGAATGTAAGTAGGAATCTATTTTTTTTCAGTTTTTTAAAGAAGAATGAAGTATTTTGCTCGTAATTTTAGCATTCTAAAAAAAATAAATCGGTTTTATTTTTAATACACTCTTTTTTTAAAAGTAAATATGTTTATAATGGAAAAGGATGACTTATTTCAGGAGCGTGGAAGTTGATGAGGAAAAAGCGAAACAAGCTCATTTTCTTATTGTTTGGTTTCTTTGTGGTACTTTTATGCGGAGCATTGATTGGTGGCAAGGATCCAGTATATTCAATACCAAATGCGACAAATAACCAAGAAGAAAAGGTAGTAAGCAAAAAAACAATTGATAAATTTAAAGAAGAATTCTCAACATATTGGTGGAAGGACTATACAGTCTCTGCCGATTATGACAAAGGAGAAGTGAATATCTACTTACCAAAATCTAGCAGTGAAGGACAAGAATTTAAAAATCTGAATGATGTGATCGGAGCGGTAGCGATTCGTCAATATCGCTTTGGCAATAAAGATTTACGCGTTTATCTTCTTGATCATGAGAAAAACAAGCTAGCTAAGCTGGTGAACGGTAAGGTAGTAGAATCTTATTCAGAAAAGGTAGATAAGAAACTTGTTGAGAAGCGTTTGGATGAGTGGAAGAAAGCAAATGAATCAGGCAGTAGTACTGGAAGTTCTACGGATGAGACAACAAGTGGAACAACAGATTCTACACAATCATCTGAACCAATGGGCGCCGATTTGACGCAATATGGGCAATAAGAAGAAAAAGGTGAACAGGATTTCTGTTCATCTTTTTCTTTTTTCTAAATCAAAAAGTGGTATTATAGCATTAGGAAAACGTTTTTATAAATTGAGAGTGATTCAAAGAGTTACTCTGTTTGACTGGAGGAAGCAAGATGTACGTAGCAGATACACATAGATACGAAGAGATGCCTTATCGTCGAGTAGGGAAATCAGGATTAAAACTTCCGGCTGTATCCTTAGGCTTGTGGCACAATTTTGGAGATGTCGATCGTTTAGAAAATCAAAAAGAAATTATTACAGGTGCTTTTGATATGGGGATCACGCATATCGATATCGCGAATAACTATGGCCCTCCAGCTGGCTCAGCAGAAAAGAATTTTGGGCGTATTTTACGTGAAGAGCTATCTTCTTACCGTGATGAATTGATTATTTCTTCAAAAGCTGGTTATTACATGTGGCCTGGACCTTATGGAGAATGGGGCTCAAAGAAAAATATCGTAGCAAGTTGTGATCAAAGTTTACGTCGTGTTGGTGTCGATTATTTTGATATCTTTTATCACCATCGTCCAGATTATGACACACCGCTAGAAGAAACTGCGTATGCACTTGATTTGCTTGTTCGCCAAGGGAAAGCTTTATATATCGGTGTTTCAAATTATGATGCACAACGTACGCATGAAATCAGCCAGATTTTCAAAAAATTAGGGACACCATTTATTATCCACCAACCACGTTACAATATGTTTGATCGTTGGATCGAAGATGGATTGACCGATGTGTTAGAAGAAGAAGGAATTGGGGCAATTACATTCAGTCCACTAGCACAAGGCTTGTTGACGAATCGTTATCTTAATGGTATTCCAGAAGATTCGCGTGCCCACCGTTCAGATAGTCCATTCCTATCAGAAGATAGAGTAGATGAAACGATCAGTACCGTTCGTTCCTTGAATGAAGTAGCTGAAAACCGTGGCCAAACACTTGCTGAAATGTCGCTTGCTTGGAACTTACAACAAAAAACTGTTACGAGTGTCTTAGTTGGTGCAAGCCGTCTAACACAGCTACAAGACAATGTAAAAGCATTGCAAAATCTGACATTTACAGAAGATGAACTTAGTGAAATCAATCGTATTTTGAAAAAATAAAAGCATGAATCAATTGTATTTTTGATAAATAAGTTACAAAAAAAATAAGTCTGAGACAATGAATCGTCTCAGGCTTATTTTTTGAATTTGGAGAAAGGAGAAAAAATAAATGATTGGCGGCGTATTATATTTTGAACTAGTCGGAGATACAAAATCAAGTGAGGAGGAAACTAGATGCATGATGGAGAACTTATTCGGAATTTACGTATGGGCAGGAAACTTACGCAATCACAGTTGGCAATGGGGATCTGTTCCAAAACTGCCTTAGTTGGTATGGAAAATGGGACAGTGAAGAAGATTTCATTTTTGACTCTTAAGTTATTTTTGAATCGCTTAAATATCACGTTGGCTGAATACGAATGGTTACGTAATCTACTCGACGAGCCAGAGAAAGAACGACTTCAGCGACAAGCAATGAGTCGAGTGTTTGAGGCAGAATTTGATGTATACAAAGCAATCGCCAACAATCGAAAGAAGTATCGTCAAACAGACGATATTTATTATCTTGTCTTAAATATTGGGATTTTATGGCAAGTGGGGCATCATCAATTTAAAGAAATGCAATTGGATATGTTGAGATATGAATCAGATTGTATCGAAGAATATTTTAATGAGCTACGAGAGTTTGGTCATTTTGAATTAGAAATCATAGCAAAATGGCCGTTTTTATTTAGTGATACGTATATTGAGAGCAATTATGCACGTATCAAAAAGAAAATGAACCAGTTTGGTGGATTAAGAAGCTACGAACGATATGTATTTATCTTTCAATTGAATTTGATTCGTCAATACATCGCCAAAAGACGATACAAAAAAGCACGAGCAATCAATCAAGACATGCATTCTTTGCTAAGAGAGCAAGACACGAAGGCAGTTATCTATGAACAATTACAAACCAAATTTTATCATTACTTATTGAAGTTTGCCCTGAGAGAACAAGTCAAAGAAGAAAATCTTATTGAGTTGTTCTCAGTGATTGATTATACTCTTGGTCATAATCAAAAGAATCAAATGGAGCAGGAGTATCAAACACTAAAAATGTACATACAAAATAAATAGAGGTTGGAACCTCTGTCCCAGCCTCTATCATAGATAGTGATAGTAAGATTTATTCAGTTACTTCTTTTTTAGGTATTTCTTTTGATGGGAAGAAGCGAGCAATCTCAATTTTAGCAGCATCTCTTGAGTCAGAGGCATGAATGACATTTTCTGTTCCAGGAAAAGCATAGTCACCACGAATCGTTCCAGGTTGGGCATCGACTGCTTTTGTTGCGCCAACCATCTTACGAATGATGTCGATAACGTCTTCTCCTTCTAAGACAAGGTATACAACAGGACCAGAAGTCATGTAATCAATCAATTCATTGAAAAAACTTCTACCAACAAGATGACTATAATGCTCTTTTGCAAGTTCTTTTGACATGATTCCATAATTCATTGCTGCAATAGTAAGACCTTTTTCTTCAAAGCGTTGGATGACTTTACCAACTAAGTGACGTCTAACGCCATCTGGTTTGATAATAACTAGGGTTTTTTCCATGAATCTATCACACTCCTTCATTTAATTACTTTTATTATAAGTGATTTAACTGAAAAAAAGTAGAAGATTCCTACAAAGTGACGAATAAAAGTACTTTCGCAATTTTTATGTAATTTTTTATTTGAAAGAATAAAAAAAGAAAATAATGAGGAAGTAAGGCGTTTTTTTTGCAAGTTTCTAATAGAAGGACTAAGGTAAATATGTAAATAAGAATAGGGGATGGAAATAATGGAAAAATTTATTGATGAAAAAATTTCTACAGCAAAAAAAGAAATTGACCGTTTAGAAAATCGTCGTACTGAAGATTTAGGTAACTCAATCAATTATGTTGAAAATGAACTCCAAATCCAACGCTTAATGGCGCAAGTTGAAGTCCTAGAAGAAGTTTTAGCTGAACTAAAAAAATAGAGGCGAGTTAGAATGGCAACAGAACGAGACGGATTAACAGAAAATCGCGAAGCTTTTAAAGAAGCAAAAAATAAAGAAGTATTTGAAGCAACAATTGATAAAAATCGCGATAAAGTAGCAGAAAAAAAGGCAGAAAAAGAAGAAAAACGTGACGCTCGGGAGCAAGAACGTCGCGAAGAAGAACGTGCCAAAAAGAATGATTAGTTTCTCAAAAAACTAAATCAGAACACTCCTTATGAAAAGAACTAATTATTTTTTTTGAAGCTAGAATACAGCATTCTAGCTTCTTTTTTGTTTTTTAAGCAAAATACTCTTTTTCAGCATTTCATGGTACACTAGGGCTATTAATTAATTGAAGGAGCGACAGGATGTTAAAAGGTGTTATATTTGATTTAGATGGATTACTTGTAGATACAGAAAGATTTTATCGCGATGGCTGGCTATGGGGATTTGATCAGTTAGGACTAACAATCTCTAAAGAAGTAGTTGATGCGTGGAGTGGTAAAAATTGGAAACAATCCTTTGACCTTCTGGTACAGGCCGCAGGTTCCCCCGAAAAGGTCCAAGAAGTGCGTGCAAAACGAGAAGAATATTTCTATGAACAGCTACGTAATGGAACGATTCAGGTGAAGCCATACGCAATTGAAACACTGGAATATCTAAAGAAACAAGACTTAAAATTGGGAATCGCTACAACAACTGTGACTAAGCGTGCAACGGATATCCTTGTTCAATTAGAGTTACTTGATTATTTTGATACGTTCACATTTGGTGATGAAGTATCAGAAAATAAACCTTCACCAATTCCATATCAGAATGCTTTAGAAAAAAATGGGTTATTACCTAACGAAGCTTTTGCTGTTGAAGATTCTATTGTTGGCGCAACGGCTGCTTCTCGAGCAGAAATGAAAGTCATTTTGATTCCAGATGCGAGTTTTGATCGAAATTATTCAGATGAAGAGAAACAAGACTTAGATTTATTAGCTGAAGGAAAAGATTTGCAGACAGTGATGACTGAAGCCAAACGCTTACTGAAAAGCTAAAAAATTAAAATTTGTAAAAGTGCCCGCCAACGTTTTATGCAAACGTTGGCGGGCACTTCAAATTTTTTAACCTTGATCATAGACACGTTGAAGTTTACCGATGTCTATTTTAGTCATTTCGAATAATGCTAAAGTTGCTTGATAAGATTTTTCTGGATGACGATCATCAAAAAGTTGATCAATTGTTCGAGTAACTAGTTGCCAAGCGACACCAAATTCATCAGTTATCCATCCACAAGGGAGTGGAGTGCCCTTTCTTTCGAGTGCATAAAATAACCGATCAATCTCTGGTTGTCCTTCACAATATACATAAAAAGAATTTGCAAGTGAGAAAGAAAATTCATGTGGTATTTTGCTGTCAATGATTAAAAATTCTTGGTCATATAGTTTGAAAAGAAGCATGTTCAAACTACCATCTTCGTGTACTTCTTTTTGAAGAACTTCTCCATGCGTAAAAATCTGTATCCATGTGTCAACTGCGTACTCAACTTTACCTGCGAGCTCATTGGCAAACAAGAGACAAGGTAGAATACTTTGCTCAGAGAGTTCAGGTTTGTAGACAACTTGCCAAGAGATGCCAAACTGATCATTTGTCCAACCGAATAATCCAAGTTCTTCCGTATTCTCTAAGGGCATCAGTTGTTCACCATTAGTGCTTAATTTGTGCCAAACTTCTCGTGTTTGTGTTTCATCTGGACATTGAATGATGTAAGACACAGCTGGAGTTGGCGTGAATTCTGAACCACCATTTAGCAAGAGAAACTCAGAGCCTGCTAATTCTAAGGTGATGGTAAGAATGTCGCCTGGAGTTCCATGAAGATCGCTTAGGACATGACTTATTTGCGTTTGTTGTGCCTGTTCAAATATGTCTAGATAAAAGTCAGCCATTTCTTGAGTTTTTCCATTGTTCCATAAACAAAATGCAAATTTATTCGCCATAATGACTCCTCCTAAATTGGATAGCATGAAGGAAATTCTTTCCTCCTATCAAGCATAACAGAGAATGAAAAAAATGAAAAAAGTATAGTTCATGAGAATGAATAAAATAACAAACGGTTCAATTGATCACTTTGCTTTCCCTATGGATTGTCAAAAAAATATTTTTTAGAAATTTTTTTAGTTGACAAATAAAACGATACACTGTAAACTTCAGAGAAATTAATCCATTCGCACAGTAGCAAATAGAACCTTAGTCCAGAAAGTCGGAGGTAGCTGAGAATCCGATCGAGCCTATTTGACGAATTACACGAATTAGGATACAACTAAATAAATCAATTTGAGTGAAAAACAGATCTGTTTTTAATTAAGGTGGTACCGCGGAGCGATTCGTCCTTAGTTAAAACGGATCTTTTTGTTTATTTTTAACTAAGGGGGAACGTCGATGAATTGTGGCGGAGTTATTCGTTATCTTCTCTTCTAAATATGCTAGATTAAACATATAAGAGGAGTAGGAAAAAATGGAAAAAAATACAATTAAAAAACCGAGTTTTGTTGAAGCAAGTATTGTCTTATTTATCGTTGTTGTAAGTATTGCAGTTGGAGTGATTGGTCTAAAGATTTCACCTAATATTGCTATTTTAGCTGCTATTGGGATTGTCATGGTGTATGGAATTATCAAAAAACAACCTTTTGATGCAATGCATGAAGGAATTATTAACGGGATCAAGCCTGGAATTATTCCCATCTTTATCTTTATTTTGGTTGGTGCACTTATTGCTGCGTGGATTCAAGCAGGAATTATTCCAACATTAATGGTTGTGGGCTTCAAGCTAATCAGTGTGAAATGGTTTGTCCCATCTGTTTTTATTGTCTGTGCAATTGTTGGAAGTGCTGTGGGTAGTGCATTTACTGTTATGTCAACAATTGGGATTGCCTTTTTTGGAATTGGAACGACATTAGGTCTGAATCCCGAATTAGTTGTTGGTGCAATTGTTTCTGGCGCTGTTTTTGGAGATAAAATGTCACCACTTTCTGAGTCAACCAATCTAGCAGCTGCAATTGTTGAAGCGGATCTTTTTAAACATATCAAACATTTGATATGGTCAACCATTCCAGCATTTCTTGTTTCACTGGTTTTATTTGCATTTTTAGGTCATAGTAACTCAACTGCTAGTTTGTCATCGATCCAAGAGGTAACAACAGTATTAGAAAATAACTTTACGATTTCTTTATGGTCGTTACTGCCGTTAGCGTTAATGTTGCTTTGTGCATGGAAAAAGCTACCAGCGATTTTAACGATTTTACTAAATGTGGCTGTTGCAATCGGCATGGTTATCCTACAGAATCCACAGATTAAATTAACCAGTTTAGCAACTGTGATTGAATCGGGCTTTGTGTCAGAAACAGGAAATCAACAAATTGACTTATTGCTTAGCCGTGGTGGGATTGAAAGTATGATGCCAACTGTTTCATTGATTATTTTGACGTTATCGCTTGGGGGCTTACTGATTGAATTTCAGTTGATCTCAACAGTGATGACAGTTGTTTCACAGAAAATGACCAGTACGCCAAAACTTATTTTCACGACATTATTGACAAGTATTGGTGTAAATCTCTTTATTGGAGAACAATTCTTATCAGTTATTCTACCAGGAAACGCATTTAAAGAAACGTACAAGAAGGCCGGATTTGATCCAACTGTTTTAGGACGTACTTTGGAAGATGGGGGAACTGTAATCAACTACTTAGTTCCTTGGGGAATCGCAGGAAGTTTTGTTGCAGGAACCTTTGGCGTCCCAACGCTTAGCTACCTTCCATTTGTATTCTTTAGCTTATTGTCACCAGTCTTCTCAATGGTGAGTGCAGTTACAGGGTTAGGTATTACGAAAGTGACAAACGAAAATGAAGAAGTATTCGAAGTAGAGGCGTCAAATAGTTAACAAAAAGGGACTTGGGACATACAGGTTCTTAATAAGACAAAACTGACGTAGGAAATTTCAATTTCCTACGCCAGTTTTTTAGTTAGACTTGAGAGTTATGTCCCAGGTTCCTTTTATTATTCAGTCATTGCTAAAGATTCAGGGACTGTTTTTTTCTTATAACTGAAGAAAATCACAAGGTATAAAATCCCTGTTAAGATGGTTACTCCTAATGGATTTGTAAATAAGATACCAACAAAAATCGCAAGTAAAATCAAAATGACGGAACCACTAAAGAATTTCTCATATGCTTTCCCTTTTTTCATAATCAGTAAGAAGGCAGCAAAACTAATCAATAGCCAAGTAACTAAAATAGTATATGAAAGAGAGCCAACTAAGAAGCTGAATAATTGATCGCCTAAGAAGTAAGAAAGGATCACGCCTAGATAAAGTGTACCTGTACAAAATAGAACAGCACGTTGTGGGACTTGATGTTTGTTCAATTTTGCTAGTTTTCCACCAATGCCTGTTGATTTTCTTAAACGGAAGTACAGCGTACGTGAAGATGCATAGACACCCGAATTAATTGATGAGAACAGTGCAAGAACGATAACAAAGTTGACGATATCTGCGGCAAATGGAATGTGCATTTTTTCAAAAACCATTACAAATGGACTAACAGATGAGCTCGCAAGTGTATTCCAAGGATAGATGATCAAAAGAAGAAACATTGGAACGATATAAAAGGAAATGATTCGACCCATCACACCTCGGATTGCTTTCGGAATTGCTCGTTTTGGATCTTCTGTTTCACTAACGGTAATTGCGATCAATTCAGAACCACCATAGGAATAGATGACCACAAGTAATGAGCTGACAATACCACTGATACCGTGGGGTGCAAATCCGCCATGACCAGACATTTGTTGGAATGTTGGTAAGAAACCTGAAGCAAGTACTTGCTGACCAACAAGATATACGCTGAAAATAATCAATAGAATAATAACTGTGATTTTAGCAAACGCCAACCAATACTCTGTCTCTGCGAATAAACGTACAGAGTACAAATTGATTGCAGTAGTTAAAATGGCTAAAATAAATACGAATACCCAAGCTGGTGTGTCTGGAAACCATAATTGCAAGAAACTCGCTGCGGCCACTGCTTCAGCAATAATGTTCACCATCCAAAGTGACCAATAGACCCAATCAGCAAAGTCAGCAGCGTGATCACCTAAATAGGGTTGGATAAGACCAGAGAGTCCTTTGGGATTGTCACTATCTAAAACTAATTTACCTAATCCATTCATTACGATGAATAAAACAATACCGCCAATCAAAAAAGCAAGTAGTACAGCGGGTCCAGCAATACCGATTGCTTCACCACTTCCTTTGAATAAACCAGCACCAATCGCACCACCCAGTGCAAGCATTGTAATGTGGCGAGAACTCATTTTCTTTTGTAATTTTTTATTTTCCATAGAAAGCCTCATTTCTTTATTGATAGGATAAAAAGTATGTAAGTAAAACTTTCGTCTATAATACACTGAATTTTCAGACAATTTCAACTATTCTGTAAAATTTTTTTTGAACTTTCAGAGAAAATTCATTCGTTTCTTATTTTTAGACAAAAAAACAGCAAGATAATCGTAGTTTTCGTTATCTTGCTGTTTTTTATTAATTTGGAATATTAAGTTTATTTCTAAGTTCTTTGACTGATTGTTTGTTCCCGGTAAAAATCAAATGGTCGCCTTGTTCGATGATCGTGTCGCCACGAGGAGAGATAAACGTGCCCTTGCGATAAATTTGACTGATAGTAATTTCATCAATCAATGGCATCTGTTGTAGAGGGATACCTGTGTAGCGTCGATTAAGGACGGTTACTTCAAATAAACCAGACTGCGTGTCTTTTAACATTTTCAAAGTGGAAGGAGATTCAATCATCTCACGAAGCAAAGTGATATTGACATCAAAGGTATTGAACAGTTCGATTCCTTGTTCTTTCAAGATATCGTAGCGCTCATTTGTAATATCATGTGACTCGAAGCGAACAATCACACGCCGGATCGTGTGCTGCATAGCCAGCTGCGCAATTTCAAAGTTTAAACTGTGATCATGATACCCAATCACAAGAATATCTGTATCAAAGACATGATTTTCTTCGAGTGTCTGTTTGGTTAGGTCAGGTAATAGCTGTACATCATGGACTTCACTGTTATACGTTCGATAATTATCGGGTAAATCTGTGAACATATGGATGTCATACCAACCTTTGCTTAATTGTTGCGCAACTGGGATCGTCAGCATATTCGTTCCAACAAAATGGACGCGTGTCTTGCGTAATTCTTTCTCATCTGGCTGGTAGAGCTTATTGAAGAGAATTGGTGACACGATACAACTCAATACGGCAGCTAAGGTAAATGCCCCTGCTTGCTGCTCTGTTATTTGATTTAACTGTTTAGCAACTTCAAGTGTTGGCAAAACTAAGGTAATCGTTGTCGCCGAAAGAAAACTACCAGCTAGCGCATTTTTTGTTGGGAATGCACGTCTAAAGACGAAAAACAAAAGTGATTTTGCTAATAAGAATGAAGCGAACAACAATGGAATCAAAACGAGAATTTGTGGATTTGTCAAAAGACTTCGTAAATCAAGTTTTACTCCAGTCATGATAAAGAATATTGGAATAAAGAAACCATAGCCAATTGAAGTCAGTTTTTCTTGTGTTGATTCATTTGGTCGTAATAATTTCATAACGATTCCTGCTAAAAATGCACCTAAGATATTCTCAGCGCCAACGCTTTCTGCAACAGTGACGAGTGCAAAAACAAGGAAAAATGCTAAGCGGATATCTAGTTGTGTTGTGGTTTTGTTGATTCGGTCAAAAAATTGATAAATAACGCGAAAGCGAAAGAGTAAGAAGATGGCTGCTAAGAAAATCAATAAGATCAGCCAAATTCTGCCAGCGTGTCCACCATTTAGAGAGGCATAGACTGACAAAGCAATCAGTGGGAAGACTTCACCAAAGACTGCTGTCAAGAGAATTGTCTGCCCAATTGGTTGACTAAGTAATTCTTTTTCTTTTAATGCTGCAATCACAACACCCAATGCAACAGTTGAAAAGAGGATGATTGCTAACGGAATATTCGTAAATAACCCCGTGACCTTTACAAGATAGGCAAGTACTGTAGAAGCAAGTAAGACCGTTCCAAAGCCAACGGTTGCTAGTTTGACTGGCTGAATGGTTTGCTCCGTATGTGCCTGTTTTTTTCTATTAAATAAATCAAAGTCGATTTCCATCCCTGAGAGAAAGATAAGCAAAATAACTCCTAGACTGGACAGGTAGCTCAGATCTTCAGTTACTTTAATGACTTGAAGCCCTGTTTGACCGAGTAAAATACCGACCACGATCTCTACAATTGCTGTAGGAACAGTAGTGACTTTGAAGCGGGCCATCAATAAAGGAATCATTAACGCAGCAAATAAGACAATAAGTAACGACATGTAGAACACCTACTTTTTCTAAAACTTTTTTTGATGAAAGTAAAAAAGATTTTTTCATTCATCAATTTTCATACTATAACAGACTCACAATTATTTTGCCAAAGAAAAAGACAAAAAAAGAGGCTAAGACATGTGCATGTCTCAACCTAAAATTTTTGTTCTAATTCACTAACCATTCTTCATCCGTTACAGTAACTTTCTCAAGGAGGCTAGGGTAGTATTCGTATTCTTCAAAAAGTCCAGGACGGCTTTCAACAAAACGTCTTGCCCAACTTGCCACATCAAAGAATTCGAGGACATCACTTGGGGTCTCCTGTACCGGTTGATTCAGAAATTCAGGTAATTCATCTAATGTATGTTCTTGGATCAAAAAGATATTTTTAGGGTCGTAAAAGCGATAATGAAGCAAGGCTTCGTTTGCTGTAATCAATTTTTTTTGAAAGAAAAGGGATTCAAAGGTACGTAATGTAACGCCTTGCTGTCCTTCTCTGAGTAATTCCAAAATTCCTCTTGTTTGAGCAACAATCTCTACATACTCGTTATACGGAAGATAGCCAGGTTGTTCGTTTCCTCGTGCCATCAGGATATGGTAGTAGGCGCGGAGACCGAGCTCCTGAAATTTTTTCTTTAATTCCATTGCCTTTTCCTTTCGCCCATTATTTGTTGCACCAAAAAAGATGTCATAGGAAATAGGTGTGTCATGAATAACCATATTTTTTGAATAGAACGAGCTGTTATGTGTTAAGCGAAGTGTTTTTGCTTCAATCGCGTCAAAATGTGCAATCTCATCTAAGGCAACTTCATTTTTTGCAGCAGAAAGCATGGCAAAATGCTTCGGTTCGCGAAAATGATTCCAAAAGAATAAGACAATCTTAGCTTTAGTATAGGGACGAATGCGTGCAGCCATCGCTGGTTGAAATCCATTGTCTAAAAAAATGATCAACTGATAGTTCTTCAAGCGTAGCCGATTTGCTAGATAAAATTCTGGGTGCAGTAACTCATAACCGGATATCACATCGATATCAGTAATTGAAGGGAAAAAATAAAGTGCCTTATCCTTAGCAACTAAAAGTATTTCATGTCGATTTGTCATGATCCATCCCACCTTTAACTAATTTTTTCTAATGATAGACTCTTCAAAATAAAATCGGTACTTATTTGCTTGTGAAATTAAGAATAAGTAAAGGTTGTTTCAAAGGCGATCAGCTCCGAGAAATAAAGAAGGCGCAACGAAAATTGCTTTTCAAATTTTAGTATGTGCCAGATTTATTACTGAAGGAGCTGCCTTTGAAACACCGAAAAAAAGGTTGTTTCAAAGCAATCAACGAGAGTGGAGAAATAAAGAAGGCGCAACGAAAATTGCTTTTCAAAAGTGGTTATCTCCGAAAAAAACAGACTGGAACAAATAAATGTCCAGTCTGTTTAGGTACTAAAATTATTTTGCTTGTAGTAGTCCTTCTTTTGCATGGACTAACTGTGTTAAAAATGAACAATAAGGTGTCGCGATTCCATATTTTTGCCCTTTTGCCCAAACGGCACCGTTGATATAATCAATTTCAGTTACGCGGTGATTTTTGATTAAATCTTGGTACATTGATGGATAATGCAAGCCGATGTCATTTGGGTCATAGGTTGCTTGGATATGTGCGTTCACTTCTTGCTGGTCTAATGTAATGCCTTCTTCTTTGGCAACAGCGGCAAATTCAGCAACAATCGTTTGCACTAAATTATTTGCTACTGGTTGTGCACCGAATTCAGCAATATTACAGTCAAGAATGGTACATAATCCATTTAACGTTCCGTTTACACATGCCTTACGCCAAATAGAGTAGCGCACGTTTGTACTATATGTTGGATTTAATCCAGCTTCTTTAAATACCTCCACAACTTGAAGTGCAAAATCTTTGCCTTGAGGTTCTAAGTTTTCTAATTCGATTTCGCCGCTTCCTAGTAATTTGGCATGACCAGGGCCTTCTAAACCAGCAGTCCACATAGTAATACCAAATAAAATATTTGTTTTTGGTACATATTTTTCTAGAACATCTTCATGGCCTAACCCGTTTAGTAAACAAAGCACATGGGTTTTTTCTGTAATCATTGATTGGATGTCGTTGAACATCGCATCTAACTGATTGGCTTTCGTCAATGCAACGATCAAATCAACTTTTTGCCCGCTTTCAATGATTTCTTCCGGATAATAAATAGGAATATCTGCTATGATTTCTTTTCCGTTAAAATCTGCAATCAATCCATTTTTTCGAATTGCATCAATATGAGCAGGCCAACGGTCGATCAGTACGACATCATTTCCACTTTCATGTAACATCAAACCGATACGGCTCCCCATGGCACCTGCGCCAGCAATTGCAACTTTCATCAAACATCTCTCCTTTGTTCTATTGTTTCTTATTTAGTATATAGAAAAAAAGGTAAAATGAGGATGATTTTGTTTGATAAAATAAAAAAAGAATGTCTTACTAAAAGAAAAGGAGGCTATCGAAATGAGAATAGTTGCAGCAATTGATTCCTTCAAAGGAAGTGCAACGTCGGAAGAACTCAATCAAGCAGTTGTTGATCAGGCACAAAAACAGGGGTGCACAGCTATAAACGCTCCTATAGCAGATGGTGGTGAGGGCTCAATGGAAGCTATCCATGCGGCAATAGGAGGAAGCTATCGAACAATCGAAGTGCCAGATCTTCTTTTTAGAAAATGTGAGGTAAGCTACTTACTTACGCAGTGGGAATCTCAGCGCATAGCGGTCATTGAATCAGCAAAAATCATTGGTCTTGATTTACTAGAAGAACCTAATGAATCTACAGTACGAAAAGCATCAAGTTTTGGCTTAGGTGAAGTAATCAAAGATGCACTTGGTCAATCTGCACAAATCATTATAGTAACACTTGGTGGAAGTGGCTCGTCGGATGGTGGACTAGGATTGTTGCAATCATTTGGTGCGAAACTAGAAGGCAGTGAAGAAGGAAATCCATTGCTATCAGTGCATTCAATTGATAGTCATTTGATTCATAAACCTAAGGATGTCCAATTGATCGTTGCCGCAGATGTTACTAGCCCGTATATCGGAGAAAAAGGCGCTTTTCATTTGTTTGGGCGACAAAAAGGTGCAAGTGATTCTACGATTAAGTTATTTGAACAACAAGCAAAAAAAATCTCGAAACAACTAAAACAACAGTCTGGACTGGATCTTGCAACAACTGCAGGTGCAGGTGCTGCTGGAGGTCTTGGTGGGGCCTTGATGTTGCTAGGCGCAAAAATGCAACCAGGATTTTCTCTTGTCAGTAAATTAACAAATCTGGAGGAGAATATTCAACAATCCGACTTGGTTATTACTGGTGAAGGTCGATTAGATAGACAAACCTTACAAGGAAAAGTTCCCTACGGAGTAGCTAGACTAGCGCAAAAATATCATAAACCGGTAGTTGCAGTTTGCGGAAGTTGTGAAACGGAATTGGGGGAGCTTTCACAAGTGCTAACCGCTAACTTTTGTATTCAGAACGGGCCAGTAACCCTGCAAGAAGCGATGGAAAAGGAACAAACGTTGCTGAATATTCAGGCAACATGTAAAAATATTTTCAGCTTGTATTTATTTGAAAAAAAAGAATAGAAAACATTTTTAAAAGAAATTTAGAGTCATCAAGTTGACAAAGTTTCATTTATCGTGCTATTCTTTAATCAAATAAACCGAGAAGAGGGATCCGTAGATTGAAAAACTAAGTCAATTTTTAGAAGCTGCATTGAGATTGTTTTACCCATGTTATGGGGGACAGTGTGCAGATTTTCAGAAT
>JBKEDT010000074.1:0-8119 GCA_047975565.1 Enterococcus sp.
GATGAACGAACAATTGCCGTTGTTGCCAGTGAAGCCACTCAGATTTGTGGCTACGTTCAAGCGGAGATCTTACCGGGAAAGGAACAACGAACAGGCAAGCTACTTGTACACCGCTTGCTTGCCGAACCTAACAATGTACAAAAGGTTCAACAAGTGTGTACACCTTATTTGTTACGTGAGGCAAAACGCGCACATCTAGATACATTTTTGATTGAGTATGAATAAAAGGAGGCGAGGACAATGAGTTGTTTAGGAAATATTCTTTGGTTTATTTTTGGTGGGTTGATTGGTGGTCTAGGCTGGATTTTAGCAGGAATTTTATGGTGCATTACGATTATTGGTATCCCGATTGGTGTACAATGTTTTAAATTTGCTGGACTTTCTTTCGCACCATTTGGGAAAGAAGTGATTTACGGAGGGAGTACCTTCTCAATAATCGTCAATATCATTTGGTTACTGATATCAGGGATTCCGCTCGCACTGGCACATGTAGCAAGCGGGATAATCTTGTGCATTACGATTATCGGGATTCCGTTTGGGATGCAATCATTTAAGTTGGCGAAGTTAGCACTGATGCCTTTTGGTGCAAAAATCGTTCCTTCAGGGACCTACTATTTAGAATAAATGTTGACAAAATAAATCGATTATCGTCGAATAAAAGTGTATTTTTCTATTTATTGATAGAAAAATACACTTTTTTTGAAAAGGTTTTACTTGACGTATGAATGCTCGTTCATATATAATTTAGATATGAAAGATGATTCATATGTTGGGAGGGGTAAAAATGAAACAGAAGTATCATTTAGAAGGTATAGATTGTGCGAACTGTGCTGCAAAAATCGAAGCGTCGATTTGCAAAATAAACGGAATCAAATCGGCAAATCTAGACTTCATTCAAGGAAATTTAACGGTTGTAGCAGACGATGCACTTTATTCAAGTGAGGAATTAAATGCACTCACAGAAAAGACTATTCATCAAGTTGAACCAGAAGTAACTGTTGCCACCAGCAAGAAACCTCAAGATGAGCACGACCATGGACATTCAAATAGCCGTAAGACAGTCGTACGGATTTTAGTAACGTTTATTGGCTTGCTCGGATTGATGATTCTTCAACCAACAGAAACACTACGAATGATTGGGTATGTAGCAATTTATTTATTTATTGGATTTGATGTCTTAAAACAAGCAGGAAAAAATATTTTGCACGGGAAGGTATTCGATGAAAACTTCTTGATGGCACTCGCAACATTAGGTGCCATGGTCATTGGGGAATATCCAGAAGCCGTAGCAGTGATGCTCTTTTATCAAGTAGGAGAATATTTTCAAGGATACGCGGTCGATCAATCAAGACGTTCAATTAGAGGATTGATGGATGTACGTCCAGATCAAGCACGAGTCATCAGTGGAGATAAGACGCTTTTGGTAGCACCTGAAGAAATTACGATTGGGCAAGAAGTATTGATTCAGCCAGGAGAGAAGATACCATTAGACGGTGTCATCACGGCAGGAATCTCCTATGTAGATACATCAGCATTGACTGGGGAAGCAGTCCCAAGAAAAGTCATTGTTGGAGAACAAGTATTAAGTGGGTACATCAATACCAAAAGTAATTTGACTGTTAAAGTGACAAAAAACTATGGCGAATCAACCATCAGTAAAATTCTAGAACTAGTTGAAAATGCAAGTAGCCAGAAAGCACCAGCAGAACAATTCATTACTCGATTTGCTAGATATTATACGCCAATCGTCGTTGCTCTAGCCGTAGCACTTGCCGTGATTCCACCATTTATTTTTACCGATACTTCTTCATCTGAATGGATCTATCGAGCATTGACGTTCTTAGTTATCTCATGTCCATGTGCACTAGTCATCTCGGTACCACTTAGTTTCTTTGGCGGTATTGGCGGTGCAAGTCGGATGGGGGTACTCATCAAAGGTGGAAACTATTTAGAATTATTGGCACAAGTCGATACGATGGTTTTTGATAAGACAGGTACCTTGACGCAAGGTGTCTTTGACGTCCAAGAAATAGTGACAACGATGGATACACAAGAATTTCTTCAATACGTCGCAAGTGGCGAACAATATTCTTCTCATCCAATCGCTAAATCAATTTTAGCTGCAAACCAAGCAGCATTACTTCCAGTAAAAGAAGTCAATGAAATTGCAGGCTATGGGATACAAGCAATCATCAAGAATCAGCACGTCTTGATCGGAAACTATAATTTAATGAAGAAAGAAGCAATCGAAGCAACGCCTGCTGCAAGCGCAGAAGGAACCATTATTTATTTAGCAATTGATGGTACGTATGTTGGTTACCTTGTTATCGCGGATGCGCTCAAAGAAGATGCCGAGCAAGCAATGAAACAATTAGCAAGAGAAGGTGTGGAACGTCGAGTCATGCTGACCGGTGATGTTGATCGCGTAGCGCAAGCCGTAGGGAAAGAACTCGGCATCACAGAAGTACACAGTCAGTTATTGCCGCAAGAAAAGGTAAGTGAGTTAGAAAACATCATGCAGACAACCGATGGGAAAACTGCCTTTGTTGGTGATGGAATGAACGATGCACCAGTACTTGCCCGTGCGGATCTGGGAATCGCTATGGGCGGACTTGGTAGTGATGCCGCAATTGAAGCAGCAGATATCGTTATCATGGATGATGCACCAAAGAAAATCCCAGCAGCTATCCGCTTAGCCAAACGAACGATTCGCATTGTAAAACAAAATATTGTCTTTGCCATTGGCGTCAAAGTCATTGTTTTACTCTTGGGAGCACTTGGATTTGCAACAATGGGCGCTGCAGTTTTCGCAGATGTCGGAGTAACTGTCCTAGCTGTTTTAAATGCAATGCGTGCATTACGTATCAATAAATAAAGAATAAAAGAACGAAGAGGAACACGTAAAAACAACGTGGACGTCTTCGTTTTTTTTGTTTGCTTAAATTTGTGATTTTTAATTTCTAGCCGTTTATTTATTTGAAGTTGCGAATTATTCAGAAAATTAAACGGTTAAAATATCTTTTTAAGCGATTTCAGAGGGGGTATTATCATAAAGCACGAAAAGTAATGGCAAAAAAATAACAAATAAATGTGAAATAAATAAAAGAACACACAATTTTTATAACAAGTTATTGAAATAACAGAAAAAACTGATATATTACAAATTAAGCAAAAATGAAAAGTACTACCAACATAAAGGAGAGAACAAATGAATAGTAAACAATTACGGTGGTTTACCGTAGCTCTGATCGCATTCAATATGGTTTGGGGCATGGGGAATGTTGTGAACAATTATGCACAACAGGGAATTTCAGTAGTAACATCTTGGTTACTTATTTTAGCAATTTATTTTATTCCATATGCACTGATCGTAGGACAACTAGGATCAACATTTAAAGACAGCAAAGGTGGCGTAAGTTCTTGGGTAGAAAACACGTCATCAAATAAACGCCTTGCTTATTATGCAGCTTGGACGTATTGGGTCGTTCATATCCCATACCTTGCACAAAAACCACAAGCAATCTTGATTGCTGCAGGTTGGGCAGTCCAAGGAAACGGAAATCTTGTCAATACGATGTCCGTTCAATTAGTAGCTATTCTTTCTTTAGTGATTTTCTTAGCCTTTTTATATTTATCGACAAAAGGTCTTTCAACTCTGAAAGTCATCGGTGGTCTAGCCGGTACAGCAATGTTTGTCATGTCTTTACTCTTTATTTTATTAGCAATCACAGCACCATTCATGAATTCATCAATGGAGATTGCTACAGCGAATTTAGACAAAGTAGAAACCTACATCCCTAAATTTGACTTTAGTTACTTTACTACTGTATCGATGTTAGTCTTTGCAGTTGGTGGTGCAGAGAAAATCTCGCCATATGTAAACTCAACACGTAATCCAGCCAAAGAATTTCCAAAAGGAATGATTTTCTTAGCAGCCATGGTCGGTATTTGTGCCGTGTTAGGTTCGGTCGCAATGGGACTATTGTTTGCAAGTGACAACATTCCAGATGATTTGATGGCAAATGGTGCCTACAGCGCCTTCCAGATTCTAGGAAATTATTACCATATCGGTGATTCATTGATGATCATCTATGCGTTAACAAATACAGTTGGGCAAATCTCTGCCTTAGCATTCTCGATCGATGCGCCATTGAAGATCCTTCTTGCTGATGCTGATCCAGAGTTTGTACCAAATTGGTTACGTAAACGCACACCAAAAGGAACACTGATCAATGGGTATGTATTAACTGGTATCTTAGTAAGCATCATTATCTTGTTACCGATTTTTGGTATCCAAAATATGAATGAACTTGTTAAATGGTTGACGAACTTGAACTCAGTCGTGATGCCACTACGTTACCTATGGGTATTCTTCGCATACATGATGTTGAACAAAGCGTACAAGAAATTTAACTCAGAATACAAATTCATGAAAAATCCAAAACTAGGCTTCTTCTTCGGTGCATGGTGTTTTGCCTTCACAGCCTTTGCGTGTATCCTAGGAATGGTTCCAAAAATCGAATATGCAGCAGATCCACAAGCATGGTGGTTCCAATTGATTTCAAATATTGTGACACCGATCGTCTTTATCTTATTAGGTATGATCTTGCCAGCAATCGCACGTCGTGAAAACAAAAAAGGGACAACACTAGAAACGATCCCTGAAGCATAAGTTGTGCTTCAACCCAAAATATAGACTAGTTAAAGACCAAGACAATTCGTGTCTTGGTCTTTTTTTACACAATTTTTGTACAAAGCAATCCATGAATTCTGCCTATATAAAGGAACAAACAAAGAATAAAATAACCCTATTGATTGATCCTTCTAGTAGCGAAACAAGGATCAGATAAGAAGGAAAGAATAGGGGAGTCAAGATGTCACGAAGACGTACAAGAAGAAAGAAAAACAACAAAAAAATCTATATCTTTTTAGGAGTCATCCTCCTTCTTTTAGCAGCCGGTGGATATGCAGGTTTTCAGATATTCTACAAGAAACCAGTGACCGTTATTGCGAACTCTGATGATCTGGTCAAGAAAATGTCGGATGCTGAACTAAAGAAGTATATGCAAGAAAAAGCAGACGATAGCTACTATCACCTACGTATCAATACAGATATGTACTTTGTCAAAGGAGAGAAGCTCGGACAAGTAGCAATCGTCAACTCACCAACAAATAATTACACGATAAATGTCAAAACGTACCTCGTCAATGGGAATACATTGATTTATGAATCTGGCCGCATCGAGCCAGGGGAATACGTAGGTAGCGGACAATTGAAGAAATCACTTGCTGTTGGTGAATACAAGACCACAAGTGAAGTCATCTTCTATAAGACGGCGAAGGCAAAGGAAGCTATCGGACAAACAGCGGTCAGTGGAACACTAAAGGTGACTGAGAAGACCGAGCAAACCACGACCACGACAACAACGAATACAAGTACTACTGAGACGACAACAACATCATCAACTGAGACCATGAGTGAAGAAGCGAATCAGTAAGTAACCGAATAAGGAGTGAAGGAAATGAAGAAATCGCTTGTTTTGTTAGGTGCCTGTTTATTACTGATAGGCTGTCTTTCACAAATGGAATATGCAACAGCAAATGAAGCAAAAACCGCCGCGCAAGTCGCAAAAGAATCAGATGAAACAACGTCTGCCTCCATGCAATCTGTCGATATACAGACCGAATTGCTAGATACTACAGAAGCAAGTACAACAAAACTCAACGAAGAAATTGCGAAACAAACAACCCAAGAAACAACAACGGATACGCAAACACCGAGCACACTTGAGCAGGCTTTGACCGCAGAAGATACTACAAATCGTACTGCTCGTGGAGCCGATACAGACAATGCAGTAAATGCAATTCACGACTATGCTCTCAATAAAACTTCCTTTTCACTCACTAGCTTCCCGTTATTCCAAACAGGTAGGTTCTTGAGCAATGATCTCTCATCACTTGCTATAGGAACAGCTGGCTCAAATGAAAACTTTGAAAAAAAGGACTTTGATTATGCTGGAGTGACTTACCGCATGACTGGAAACATAGAGCTTGTTATCGATAGTGTTACATTGAATGCGGACTCCACAGATTATGCGAGTATCACCAAAAATGCAAATGAATATAGCATCTCACGTAAACCTGCAGCAACTACTGAAAGAGATGTCAATATCACGATAACATTTCATTATCGTCTGAGCAGCTTCAATCTGTGGTCTGTCGTTCACGCTGGACCCGTTGAATATGAGGTGAAGCCATTAGTTACCAATTTTAATGGTGTTATTACGAACACACCCGATACTCGCGCAGTTACATATAAAATCCCAGCGCTCGCACCGTTGACTGGACTTACAGCAAGTACAAGTGGTTGGAGACCCTCAATTGGAGAGAATCCGGATAATTATGATGTAGCACAATTTGTGACCGCGGGTATTGACTCAAGCATTCCGTTAAAAATTGGGAATTCAAGTATTTATAAAAGTGATTTGACCTTCACGGTAACCAATAAAGCCTCTATTTATACCGATATGATCGATACAGAAAATGTGACCGTACGTGCCACTTGGAACAAAAACACAAATGTATACCAAGAAATCACTATCCCTATAAAGCTAAAATGGGGACATACGCTTGCAGTCGGTGGATATACTGTTGCTACAGGCTCTCGCTTAACTGCTAGTTACTCACTAGTAGATGATGGTGGGTTAAAGTTAGTTGCAGGAGTAGCAGATTCCGATGATTTTGGCGTAGCCCATAGTTCTTTTTCTGGTCAAAAGTATTACTCTTTAGACCGATTTGATATGACTGCAGTTAATGAAACCTCTGTGAGTGAAGAGACCAATGGAACCGACCATGTACAAGCAAACGGAGATAGCTATCGAAGAAGTGCTATCAATGAATGGGGAAGTCGCTCGGTCAATCTGGGCGATGTTGTCCGTGTTTGGACATTGGAAGACAAGAACTATGTCTACGAGAATGAAGCACAAAAGAGCTACACAGATGGCTTCAATTCGGTATACTACGAGATCATCAACAATGGGTTCCGCGCATTGAATCTGAACAAACTCTCAACATCCAAACAAGAGATCCAATATGGAATGACACATGATGCACTTGATGCGGCTGTTCAATCATATCTTGACACCAAAGGATACTCAGGCGTGACAGTAGAGAAATTCGTCAGCTATCCAGATACATCCCAACCGGGAGATACGACAGGCACGATCCAAGTATCGGAGACACTAAGTACTGGCAAAAAAGTAACCTATGAATATGACGTTCCTTTCTCAGTAACGGGCCAATTAGAAGCACAGACTGTGGACAAGTATGAGGTTGTCTTGGGCTCAGATCCAGCCAAGATAGATGTAACTAAATTACTTAAAGAAGTATCGTTGGATGGAGATGTTCTAACAAGTGACAAATATACAGCGGAGATCACTAATACGGACTTGATTTATACCGATACAGCACTGAATCGAACAGCAAAAATCACAGTAACGCTGAAAGCAAATACAAGCTGTAAGGTAGACGTTTCTGTTCCTATCAAGGTCAACTGGGGAGATACCCTCGCTGCAGGTGGGTTCTACGGTCAAGACCGTGTGAGTAACAGTTATAGTTTAGTCAACGAAGGCGATTTGAAAATCGTGGGAACCTTAGGAGATAGCGAAGATATGGGAGTCGTTCATTCCTATTTCGCTGGCAAAAAATACGCTACATTTGATTGGTTCGATTTATCTCAGATAACAGAAATCGAGATGACAGATGACAAAGAAGGAACAAAACATGTTGACGCCAACGGGGATGAAAAGCGGCGCGATATTACAGGTGAATGGGGTACACAAGTCGTTCATGCTGGAGATGTCGTTCGTTCATGGGTCGCAGAGGCCACGAAGAACTGGCATTATATTGATGAAAGTCCAGTAGACGAGACACAAGGCAAAAATGCTGTCTACTACGAAGTCACTAGCTCCGGCTATAAAGCACTACAGTTCAATCAATTGACGCCACGAACACAATCCGTTGGGCTGAATGCATCAACGAGTGATCTCGATGCCCAACTATCAAATTATGTCGACACCACAGAGTACCCAGACATTGAGGCAGTCAAATTTGTCAGTTA
>JBKEDT010000087.1:0-3993 GCA_047975565.1 Enterococcus sp.
ATTTCTGATTCTTGTTGGGCGTATGCTGTGGGTGAACCATCACCTGAAGTAAAACGGTTGATGGAGGTAACAAAGCAAGCTTTGTATATTGGTATCGAACAAGCACAAGTGGGAAAACGGACTGGAGATATTGGTGCAGCTATCCAAGAATATGTGGAAGCGCAAGGCTACAGTGTTGTCCGTGACTTCTTGGCACATGCAATTGGGCCAACGATTCATGAAGAACCGTATTTCCCTCATTATGGTGAAGCGGGAACAGGCGTACGTTTAAGAGAAGGCATGACAATAACAATTGAACCGATGGTGAATGTAGGTGATTGGCAGATGACACTAGCTGATAATGGTTGGGAAGCACGAACACGTGATGGTAGTTTAAGTTGCCAATACGAGCACAGTTTGGCCATTACAAAAGAGGGCCCGGTTCTTCTGACATCTCAGGGTGAAGAAGGAACCTATTAATCAACGTACAGACTATAGTGTATTGTTTATTTAAAAAAAGGATTTGAGACATGTTGTTGTCTCAAATCTTTACATAGGATAGGTAACGTTAGTGAGAGTTATCCTTCTTTTGTTTCAGCTTGATTGAAGTGCTGATTACTAGAACCAATAAGAAGTAAGTGATCCAGTTGATTTTACTGAATAGTAGGAGCAATAGACCTATAATTAAAATTGTGAGCATCAACAAAGAATACGTTTTTGTTTTCATTGTGTGGGGGGCTCCTTTCGATAATCTATCAAATATCTAGAATTGACGAGTGAAAAGTCAATTCTTCTTTTTATTTAGGAGCAAAAAATCTTTCTTGTGTTTAGTTTTCATCTACAAGCAATGAAGCAAATGTAGCATTTTGAAAGCCACCGATGAGCTGATGGATCTCATCGAGTGTTGCGGTATCAGGATGTAAGATCCATTCACGCCAAATTGCGTAAACACCTGCGCTCATAAATTTCGTCCAATAGTTTTTTTGTTGCGTGGATAAATTATTTATTTGAGCGAAAGTTTCATAGAAACGAATCATATTCTCGGTGAATATTTTTCGAATAATGTGTTCGTAGTTTCTTTTGATTGCTGATTTCAATGGGGCATCAAATGTATGAAAAAAACTTTCTAATTGAGTTATTTTTTGCTCAGAACTATTTTGATAGATAACGGTGTCAAAAAGACTTGCGATTTCAGGTTCAAAATAGTTATACAGGACATCTTCGACTGATTCATAATTGCGATAAAAGGCCATTCTGCTTAATCCAGCACGTTTGGCTAATTCGGTTACTTTAATTTCTTCTAAATTTTTTGTATTTAGTAGTTGGAATAGAGCAGTTGTTAGATATTCCTTTGAATCATTTTTGATTTCTTGAGCATGGTTGGTAGCTGACATAACAAATTCTCCTAACTGTCACAGATGACTGTTTTTCTATTGATACTTTTCAATTATCAGCGTACTATAACTTTACTGATGTTACAAGTGTAACGATAAACGAAAGAAGGAAATAGATATGTTAGAAAATAGTTCAAAAGGATTTGTTGTTGTTACTGGTGGGAGTGGTTTTATCGCAAGCCATATTATTTTGCAACTTTTACAACAAGGTTATCAAGTACGTACAACAGTCCGCTCATTAAAAAAAATCGAAACAATTCAAGAAAATATGAAAAATGGTGGTATAAAGGATTTAACGAATCTTACGTTCATTGAGGCTGATTTAGGAACAGATGACCATTGGAATGAAGCAATTCGTGGGGCAGATTATGTCATTCATGTTGCCTCTCCGACGCCTACTTTAAATTTCAAAAATGAAGATGAAATGATTCGTCCAGCTATCGACGGCGTACTTCGTGTGTTAAGAGCCTCAAGAGATGCGGGAGTGAAGAGAGTAGTAATGACTTCAGCTTATGGGGCAATCTTTGCAGGGCATAAAAATCGTAAGACACCGTATACAGAAGAAGATTGGTCAGATTTATCTGTCAAAAATGTTCATCCTTATCAAAAATCAAAAACACTATCTGAGAAAGCTGCATGGGAATTTATTGAAAAAGAAGGGAATGGACTAGAATTTGCTACAGTCAACCCAGTTGGTGTGATGGGCCCTGTTTTATCCGCAGATTATTCGCATTCGAATATCCAGGTGCATGATTTACTTACTGGGAAAACGAAAGCCGTTCCCAATGTAGATTCAGGATATGTGGATGTTCGTGATGTTGCAAGTTTACATCTTCTAGCAATGACAGAACCTCAAGCTGCGGGAGAACGGTTTTTAGCAACAACTGGTGAAACGTATTCTATGCTTGAAGTTGCGAATATTTTACGCGAGGCATTTCCAGCTTTTGCGAAGAAATTACCGACAAAAGTTATTCCTGATTTTGTAGTAAAAGCAGCTGCTGTGGCAGATCCAATGCTTCGTATGGTGGCATTATTAGTTGGTGAGTATGCAGAAACAAGTAATGAAAAAGCTGTAACAATGCTAAATTGGCAGCCACGTTCTGCAAAAGAATCAATTATTGCTACTGCACAATCAATGATTGATTTGGGCATTGTTTCAGAACCAGATAAAAAGTAGTAGGCGAATAGACAAATAGAAGAACGGTGTTTTATCTGAACCGATAGCCAAAAGTTGGAGTAACAATCTAGCTCTTAGCTGTCGGTATTTTTATACTTATAGTCAATGAGAAAGTAGAATTAGAAGATATAAGACTAGTCTATTTTTTAAAATAATTAGGACTGGATTTTCTTTTGAATTGTAGTCAAAAAATACAAAAAAAATATTATTTTGACGTTTCATTACTTTGTTATTAAAGTAAAGTAAATCTATGGACGTTACCGTTCACAAATTTGTTTATGGAGGTTTTACATATGAAATAGGGAAAAATTGCCAGCTTAGTAGCATTGACTTTAACACTAGGAGCTTTTTCAGCTAGCCCAGTATTAGGTGTGTTTAGCGTAAACGCAGATGAAATTAGTACACAAGCATCATCTACAAATACGAATGAAAATGTTACAATTAAAAAAGCTACAGAAGCTATCCTATTTTCTAACGCATTGAAAGCAAATGATAGTCGTAATACTTCATTAAATCAGTACAACTCTGATGGTTCATTTATTAAAGAATTGTTAGATTCTGACAAAAATGTTTTAGCTACAGAAATTACTAATTTAGACACTGATGAAAAAACAACAGTGACACGAACTAACACAGATGTAATTGTTGAAAAAGCAGTAAAGAGTATTAATGGCGGATATGACATTGCTGTTGAAAGTTATAAGCTACTTCAGGTTAGAGATGTAGCCAGTTTAGATAATAACTCAAAAGATGATCTACAACGTGTTTATTACTCTGCTGGGACGTATACAAATTTAGCTGTAGGTCGTAATTTATTTGCTTCTCTAACTAATCTTGGGGTATCAGCAGTGGTAAGCTTCACAGCTGGTGTATTTGGAATTGGTACTGCGGAGGCTGATTTTTTACTTGAATATATGGGTGCTAAAGGTCTTCCTACAGGTACAGCACTTGCGAAAGTTCTTGATACAAATGGAAATGGATGGATTGGATTACATAAACGCAACGTATATAAAGCTTCTGGTAACGTTGGCTTTATTGGTGTACAACATAAAACAAACTAGAATCTTAATCCAAGTAAAGGAAGAAATTGATGAATAAAGTAATGGTTTATATATTTAACTTTAGTTTTGTTCTACTACTAGTTATGTTAGCAAAAGGAGCAAGTGAGTTATTAATAATAAACACAAATAGAGTGTCCATAAATTCGAACTTATTAGGATTATCATTTGGACTACCGTACTTATCTACTCTAATTGGCAAAAGAGAAAAAATCAGATTCAAAAGGCTGATCATCCTTATCTTTTTATATTATTTTCCTCTTAAAATAATTGACTTAATTGGTATTACGATAGTATCTATGAGCAGACTAGAATACATATCTGTAATTGTTTGTTTAGCATTTTTAGTAACTTCTTCCTATCTTTTTAAATTAAAAAATTAAAA
>JBKEDT010000081.1:0-10167 GCA_047975565.1 Enterococcus sp.
CCTGAGGAGGACAAGAGATGCAGCGGATACTTAAATGGCTTTGTGCTCTTTGTTTGTTTCTTGGATTGGTTGGGACAGGTGCACTGTTCTTTCAAATTTATTGGCTCAAAGGATTTACGCCTCTTTTCCGTATTTTGTTACAACGAATTCCCTTTGTTCACAATATCTTTTTAAATCAGTTCATTATCTTGACGATCTTGCTTGCCGCACTTTTTATTTTTTTGCTATTTGTACCGTCAGAAAGGCAAAATCTGGTCCACAAAACAAAGAAAGGCACAGTGAAAACATCAAAAGAAACTTTAGACGTACTTGTAAAGAACGCTTGTTGGAAAGTTATGGATGCGAATAAATTGAAGATACGCGTGAAAATTAAGCGAAAAAACAATTTTTCCGTTAAAATTCGGTTTTACGTCCAAAATGTTCGTCGTTTCGAAAGTGTCGCCAATGATTTGGAAGCAGCAGTAAATGACGCATTGGGAAAGTGTGTACCTGCAGAGACATTCCTAGTAACTGTTGAACTCAAAGAAGTAAAACGCAGAAATGGTACGTTGCAAAAGAAAAGACGTGTTCTTTAGGAGGAATCGATAATGGAGAAACGCACAACAGAATGGCGGACAAAACTTGTTCCGTATACGCAACGAATCCTATGGTCATTCTTATTTCTTTTTCTGGCAATTTTATTTTTAACAATTGGATTTTGGAAAACGATGTTGATTGCCAGCCTGGTAGTCGTAGGATTTTCAATTGGTTATGTTCGAGACCACCACATGGATCTAGAAACAGTAATGGAACAAATTCGTTTAATGATTGAGCGATGATGAAACCAAATCAGGAAGGTGGTCCAAAATGGAAGAGTTGAAGAAAACACTGACAATTGATGATTTAGTCGTAAAGAAAATTGCAGGAATTACTGTACAAGAAGTTTCTGGTGTATTGGGACTCAGTGGGAATGTTGTTACAAATCTTGCAGATCGTTTCCGTAATCAAGAGGATGCAACAAAAGGAATCAGCGTTGAAGTGGGGACGAAGCAGGCAACAATTGAATTAACAGTCATTGGAGAATATGGCAAGGATCTTTCGAAGACTTTTGATATGGCAACACAGAGAGTTTGTGATGCAGTGAAATACATGACCGGTTTAGATGTGGTTTCTTTTAAAATGCATGTGGAGGATGTTTTGACGACAACGATGTATAAAGAAAAATTTGAAGCAAAGAAAGAAGTTACCACTAAAGAATAATGTGTGCGGTTGGGACGTCAAGTGTCTCAACCTTTTTTTGTACAGAAAAGTATGCTGGAGAAAGTAGTTCCTCATCCTTATTGCCTTTTTTCAAGATGTGGTATGATGAGGCTATTGAATAAACAGAAATAGAGGCGATTTGAATGGAAAAACTCATTCTTTTACATACCAATGATCTGCATTCACATTTAGAAAATTGGCCTAAAATGAGACGATTTATTGAACAGAGAAAAGTAGAAGGTCAAAAACGTGATGAAACAGTTCTAGCAGTAGACTTAGGAGATTTTGTTGATCGCTCACATCCATTGACTGAAGCAACGAATGGACAAGCAAATGTTGCATTGATGAATGAAGTTGGGTATGCTGCAGCAACAATTGGCAATAATGAAGGGGTCGGAAATTCGAAGGAGGACTTGAATCATTTATACGATGCTGCAAATTTTCCTATTTTATTAGATAATTTGTTTGATAAAACAACGTTACAGATGCCAGACTGGACGATACCATACAAAATTATTGAGACAAAACAAAAAACAAAAGTCGGTTTCATTGCCTTTACAGCACCTTTCCCCTTGACATATAGTCCAAACGGTTGGGATATTCGTGACCCGTATGACATCTTACCTGAGCTTGTTCTCGAGCTACGACCAAAAGTCGATGTACTTGTTTTAATGAGTCATTTAGGTATCACAGATGATTTATTGATCGCACAAGATTTACCAGAAATCGATGTGATTTTAGGCTCACATACGCATCATTTATTTGAAAATGGTCGTGTAGTCAATGGTGTCCAGTTAGCTGCCGCTGGAAAGTATGGACGCTATATCGGTGAAGTGCATCTCACAATTGATGAAGAAAAGCGAATCGTAGAAACTTCTGCTCGTGCGATTCCAACAGAGACACTGACTGTTTTTCCGGAGGATGAAGAGGAAATTTCTGGGTACTTAACTCGTGGTCACGCGCTTTTGCAAGCGAAGAAGGTAGCAGACATCCCATTTTCTTTATCCACAGATATTTATGCAGAACACTCATTTACGCATGTTGCTTTAGAAGCATTAAAACGACGTGGGAATACAGATGTTGCAATTTTGAATAGTGGGTTGTTCTTAACAGATATTCCAGAAGGTATTGTCAATCAAGACCAGTTGCATACAGCACTTCCACATCCCATGCATTTATTGAATGTCACACTTACAGGGAAAGAAGTGATTCGAATGGTGCTAGAAATGGAAAAAAACCGTAATTTTTTGCGTAACTTCCCAATGATAGGGATGGGTTTTCGAGGAAAAATCTTTGGAGAAATCGTGTATAGTGGGCTTACATTTGATGAAGTAAACCATGACGTCTTGTGGTTGAACAAACCAATTGAGGAAGCGAAAGAATATACCTTTACAACAGTAGACCACTTCATGTTTGTTCCGTTTTTCCCTACCATCGAAATCGCTGGGAAACATGAGTTTTTATTTCCTGAATTCATTCGAAGCGTTGTAGGAAACTACTTGGAAGCGTACTATCCAATTAAATAAAAACAAGGTATAATAAACAACAGGTGGTGAAGAGATGTCCAACAAACAGCAACCAATAACTGATGAAAAAAACAAAAAAAATTCTAAAAAAGCAAAAGAAGACTCAAACGAAATGACCGATGAATTAACTGCAGTTCTTGAAGAAATCGTGGAAGAACAACCTCCTGCTGCGAAGAAAAAGGGAGAACAAGTGACCATGATCGACGAGAGTAATCTGATGGTTGGTGAACGTCCTTATCGCTTGGTAGTGAACCACCGGGAAGGATTCGATGCGGACAGACTAGGTGAAAGATACAGTGATGTCTTGTCCCGCTATGATTATATCGTGGGTGACTGGGGCTATGAACAACTTCGTCTAAAAGGCTTTTTCCGTGCAGACAATCGCCGTGCACATCCAGACCAACGAATCGATGCACTTGAAGATTATTTATATGAATACTGTAATTTTGGCTGTGCTTATTTTGTTATCGAGCGCACTGGTGCAAAGAAAGAACGTCATAATCAAAGACGTAAACGCAAACGCCCGACACAACAAGCGCATGTGGATGAAAAGAAAAAATCTACAACAACCAAAGTACGTCCTGTAATCAGAAAGCATCAAGAAACAACCAAACAAACAACAAGTAATAAGAAACATATAGAAAACAAACCAAATGATACAAATGCACAAAAAAACAATTTTGTCATACGACAAAGAGAAGAGTAGATAAATGACGTATAAAGGATATTTGATTGACTTAGATGGAACGATTTATAAGGGAACAGAGCCGATTCCTGCCGGAAAACGATTTGTTGATGAATTACAAAAGCGTAATTTACCCTTTTTATTTGTAACAAACAATACAACAAAAACACCAGACACAGTTGCGAAACGTTTAGCGAATGAATTCGATATACATGTATCAGGTGACCATGTTTATACAGCAACACTTGCAACAATTGATTATATGATTGAAGATGGCCGAGGAAAGAAAGTCTTTGTTGTTGGAGAATCTGGTTTGATCGATTTGATTCTTGCAGCAGGATTTACTTGGGATGAAGAAACACCTGACTATGTCATTGTAGGGCTAGATAGTGAGGTAACCTACGAAAAATTTGTGACAGCAACACTTGCTATTCAAAAAGGTGCTGTATTTATCGGAACGAATCCCGACAAAAACATTCCAACAGAACGCGGGCTACTTCCGGGTGCTGGTGCAGTGATCGCGATGGTTGAACGTGCGACACAGACACCGCCGATATATATCGGAAAACCAGAAGCAATCATTATGGATAAAGCCGCAGCTATCTTGGGTATTGAGAAAGATCAGTTGATCATGGTTGGGGATAACTACGAAACTGATATTCAAGCCGGTATCAAAAATGGCATTGATACATTACTTGTTTTAACTGGATTTACACAAAAGAACCAAGTAGCGACATTACCGATTGCACCAACATTTGTAATCGATAGTTTAGATGACTGGGAATTTTAACAAATGATAGAAAAACAATGGAAAAAGTTTGAATGGCTAGGACTGATCAGTTTATTTCTCACGTTGATCAGTTTTGCAACGATGTTTGCGATAAATTTTCGTCCTTTGTATGTGTGGGATATCCACGCATTGAATATTTTGGATTACACAACACTAGGAGACAAGGCTCTTCTAGAAAATTTTGATCAATTGATGCAATTTTTGAATAATCCATTTGCACAGACGCTTTCGTTACCTGACTTTCCAATGTCAGCAAGTGGAATCCAACATTTTATCGATGTAAAACATCTATTTTTACTTGATTATGCGGTGCTTTTGCTTACGATTATTCCGAGTGTGTATTACCTACGCCATTTAAATCGAACAGCACGTTTTTGGAAACTTGTTCGTCCGTTTCAAATCGCTATGGGCGTACCTGTAGTTTTTGGCTTTTTCATGTTGATGGGATTTGATCAATTTTTTATTACGTTCCATGAAACATTCTTTACGAATTCGGATTGGATGTTTGATCCGCGAACGGATCCAATCATCAATGTTTTACCAGAAGCATTCTTTATGCATAGCTTCATTCTGTTTTTTGTTTTGATTGAAGCGTTGTTTTTTGGAATGGTCTTATTAGGAAAATGGTCTTTGAGACCAAAAAAAGAAACGGGAACATAAAATCATGTTCTCGTTTCTTTTTTATTGCGTTAACTGACTTCTTTTTTCAGGTTCAGTATGTGCAAGACGACTTGCAGCGGATGCTGCAATCGCGCCAACGATATCATCCAAGAATGTATGCACGTGTGTACCGTCATGGGCATTTAATTGTTTTAAAATACCAGGTTTCACTTTATCGATGTAGCCATAATTTGTAAAGCCAATCGAGCCATAGACGTTCACGATGGATAATGCGAGAATTTCATCGATTCCGTATAACCCTTCATCTTGAGCGATGATTTCTTGAAGAGGGGACATCAGTTGATTTTTTTCGGCTAGGATATCTAATTGGACACCGGTAATGATCGTATTGTGTACTTCCCGTTTGGTTAGCACACTATTGACACTTTCAATACAATCTTCTAACGATAAGTCTGTAATATAATCCTTTTGTAGAAATAAAACTAACTCTGCAATATCTTTTAGTGTAACGCCACGTTCTTTTAGTAAATTACGTGCGGTCCTTTCTAAATCATTTGCCTGAATAACCATTTCCATTCCTCCTAAGTTTCACTCTCTTCATCGTAACGCAGTCAGGGGTATATGACTATAAAAATGAATTTGTCTATTTGAATAGACTTGTACTATGCGCTGGCTGGGTACGTTGTTTGGGATTGATATAATGAATCGCATTATTGACGGCAGTTGGTGCTTCACCAAGTCCTGTAGCAATCAATTTGACTTTGCCATCATACGTACAAATATCCCCTACAGCATAGACACCGGGTAGAGAAGTCGACATATCTGAATGTACTTGGATCGAATTTCGACTACCAGTCAACCCCCATTGACGTAGTTGTTCAAGGTTGGATGAAAAGCCATAATTGACAATCAAAGAATCAATCGACAAATCAACGATTTCATCTGATTTGACCTTCTTTAGTTTTACACCAGAAATCCAATCATCTTCACCACTTAATGACTCGATAATGTACGGTGTCATAATTTGCACGGATGAATTTTTTAAGCGTGAGACACTATGCTCATGCCCACGGAATTCTGCGCGACGATGGATCAACGAGACTTCACTGGCAATTGGTTCAAGCATCAGTGCCCAATCAATAGCAGAATCTCCACCACCAGCAATAGCAACTTTCTTTCCAGCGTATTTCATGACGTCTTTGACATAATAATCAATTCCATGATTTTCAAAAGTATCCGCAGAATCAATTGTCAAACGACGTGGTTGAAAGGAGCCATTACCTAATGCAAGAATCACTGCTTTGCTGTAATGTGTGTCTTTTGAAGTAGTGATTTCGATGACACCATCTTCCATTGTTTTTAATGAAAGGACTTCTTCTTCGAGACAAAATGTATGATTAAAGGTAGTTAATTGTTTTTCAAGATTTTCAATCAAATCGTTTGCTTTGATTGATGGATACCCAGGAATATCATAAATTGTTTTTTCTGGATACAGGGCAGAGAGTTGACCACCAAGTTGTGGCAAACTATCGATTATTTTTGTTTTTACCTGACGCATGCCTGCATAAAATGCAGCGAACATCCCCACTGGACCAGCGCCCACAATGGTAATATCGTAGATTTCCATGAATCATTCCTCCTATACACTTGTTACTATAGCAAATTTTGATAGAAATTTTAACTTAATTACTTTTCATTCGACTTTCTTAAAAAAAATGATACACTAGTATTTTCTGATACATAGTAAAGAAACGTGGCATTTTTGCCGTTCTTTCGTTATTATAATGGAGAAGAAACTTATCAAGGAGGAACTTATTATGACATTTCCACAATTAGATTTAGAAAATGCAAAAGGGCCTAAAGCGCTCATCAAAACGAACCGTGGGGACATTACAGTGCAGTTATTCCCAGAATTAGCACCAAAAACAGTAAAGAACTTCGTTGAACTAGCACAAAAAGGGTATTACGACGGTATTATTTTCCACCGTGTTATTCCTGATTTTATGATTCAAGGTGGCGACCCAACAGGAACTGGTATGGGTGGGGAAAGTATCTACGGCGAAGCATTCGAAGACGAATTCAGTCGCGAATTGTTCAATTTACGTGGTGCTTTATCAATGGCAAATGCTGGACCAAATACAAATGGTAGTCAATTCTTTATCGTGAATAACGAAAACGTACCTGCAAACATGCTAGGTCAACTTGAAGGTGCTGGTTTCCCAGCAGAAGTGATTGAAGCATATAAAGGCGGCGGTACACCATGGTTAGATTTCCGCCATACAGTATTCGGTCACGTGACTGAAGGTATGGATGTCGTCGATGAAATTGCCAATGTACAACGTGGTCCTCAAGATCGCCCAGTGCATGATGTAGTGATCGAAACAATTACTATCTCTGAATAATTGGTAACGAATGAAAGATAAGTAAATAGACGAGAACAAAACACTACTTCGTTTTGTTCTCGTCTATTTTTATCAAAAAATCAGCTAATCTTTGAAGGTATGAGCAATTCGGTGAAGTCCTTCAAGTAAAGTATCGTGGGAACAGGCAATATTGAAACGCATATGCGCATGTCCTGCAGCACCAAAACTGATACCTGGATTTAACACAACTTTTCCTTTATGAACGAGTTGGTGCATCAATTCTTCATCGTCATCGATATAGTTGCTGAAATCAAGCCACATTAAGTAGGTTCCTTCTGGGCGCATTACGTTTACATTTGGTAGTTCTTTTGCAAAGAATTGTTCAGCAGTCTTTACATTATTCTCAAGATAGGAAATGAGTTGGCTGAGCCAATCTGCACCATGTTCGTAAGCTACTTGTGTACCAATCAATCCGAATGTATTGATTTCTGTTTGATTATTTCGAGAAAGCGTATCTTCGAATTGTTGACGTAAAGTCGGATTTTTGATAAACGCCATGGAACATTTGATTCCTGCTAAGTTAAAAGTTTTAGTTGGTGCAGTAAAGACAAGTGTGAATTTCTCAAAGGCTGGCAAAGTATGGAACATTGAAGTGAAGGAATGGCCAAATAATTCTAAGTCTTGATGGATTTCATCTGCAAATAGTAAGACATGATACTTTTCGCAAAGTCTTCCTAGCGTAATCAATTCATCTTTTCCCCAGATGCGTCCGCCAGGGTTATTTGGATTACATAAAATCATTGCTTTAACTTTTTGTGTACGCATTTTTTCTTCGATATCTGCAAAATCCATGACAAAATGTCCGTTTTCTTCTATTAAGGTACTACGGAGCAACTTTCTAGAATTTTCAAGTACGGTTTTTGCAAATGGTGGATAAACAGGATCGTGAATCAAAATCGTATCATTTGGTTCAGTGAATGTCTGGATGGCAACAGCCAAGCTAGCAAGTACACTAGTTGAAAAAATAATTTCTTCTTTTTTTAGTGACACGTGATGATGGATGTTTTGCCAATTGATAATTGCTTGATACAAAAGGTCGGTTGTTTGAGTGTAGCCGAAGATACCATGTTTGATAGACGCTGCGAGTGCCTCTCTTACTTCTTGTGGAGCCAGAAAATCCATATCAGCGACCCAGAAAGGAAGAAGACCTTCTTCTTTATAATCTGTAGTTAAACTGTCCCACTTTACGCTATCTGTATTGTAACGAGAAGGTTGTTTGTCAAAATTCATTATTTGTTAATCCTCCTTAAGAGTTATAGGCGAAACTTCTTTTTTTGTTCTATTTACAGTATAATGAAATGTGCGAAGAGAGGGAAGTAGATGAATTATAGAATTGGACAAATCATTGAAGGAACAATAACTGGTATTCAACCATATGGTGCATTCGTTTCATTAGACGAACAAACGCAAGGCCTTATCCATGTATCTGAAGTACAGTCAGGGTATACAAAGAATATTCATACCATTTTGACAATTGGTCAGCCAGTCACAGTGCAAGTGATCGACATTGATGAATTTTCCCAAAAAATTAGTTTGTCATTACGAACACTTGAAAAGAAAAATATACTTGTACCTTCACGAAGAAAACGATACTTTACAAACAAAAATAAAAAAATTGGCTTCCAAACAATCGAGAAACAACTACCTATTTGGATCAAGGAAGCACTACATGAATTAGGAAAAAATGGAAATTAAGAAAATAAAAGTGTATTTTTTCTGAAAATGTGCTAAAATTTCGAAGAAGTAGCAAAAGGAACAGAACAAGTTGATCGAGGTGGAAATTTTGGAAAGCAAAAGAGTCGCTGGTACAATTATGTTGCATTTAGAAGATGGATCGAAGAAATTTCTCGTCCACTCAGTTGGAGATTCTCTAGAATTTACGTTAGCCAATTTTACAGATGGAAGAACTGGTTTAGCCAATATACTAAACTTTTTAAAAGAAACTGTGCATATCGATGTAAACAGTATTCGTTTATTGGAATTGACCAATACACATATTGATCAAGAAAATGTTCCACTATTTGTTTTTGAGACTGATCAAATGACACAAGTAAAAGATTTAGCAAATGATTACTATTGGGAAGGCCCAGACAAAATGCGTACAGTTTTAGGAACGTATGAAGTTGCTGGAGTTCCGTTTTTCTAAAAAAACTTGGCTTTTGCCAAGTTTTTTTGTTAATTAAATCGAAATGAAAAGAATGAAATGTCCGTGTTTTAGTTTCTGAATGACAGATAGTATAGAAAAACAAAAATAAAACAAAAAAACTCCGAACGATAGCTAAAAAATGACGAAAAACGATGTTTGGCCTACCTAAAAAAATAAGAGAATAACGCTTGACCAGGAGTACTGAACATGCTAAATTAATAAACGTTGAAGCGAGAGAATTTCATTGAATCTTTCGTGAAAATAAATGTTGACATGTTAAAAGTGACATGTTAAGATAACTAAGTTGCTTGAGATGTGACGGCAATCAATCGTTGTGAAGACAACAAAAACTTTTAAAAAAGTTGTTGACAAATAACAAATCAAGTAGTAAGATAAATGAGTTGCTTGAGCAAACGGAAAAAGAAATCAAAAATTATTTCAAAGAAAGTTATTGACTTTAAGAAATAAACCTGATATACTTTAAAAGTTGCTAACGCGACAAGTTAGACCTTTGAAAACTGAACAAAGCAAAGACAAACCAAATGTGTAGGGCGTCTTGATTGATTCAAGACAACAAACATTTTTAAAACAGCAAGCAATATGCTAGCAAACAAATTGAGCTTAACAATCTTTATGATTGTTCTAACTTTTATTATGAGAGTTTGATCCTGGCTCAGGACGAACGCTGGCGGCGTGCCTAATACATGCAAGTCGTACGCTTCTATTTCCACCGGAGC
>JBKEDT010000053.1:0-2039 GCA_047975565.1 Enterococcus sp.
GTAATCAGTATAAGCAAGAATGCAACCAATACATTTACGCAGCAGAGTTTAACGACACATTGATTGGCTCTAACGTTGTTCGTAAATTGCAAGCAACATTAGGACTTGAACAAGACGGATTGTTTGGTGACTCTACAATCAAAGCATTGCAAAAACGCTATGGTACAACAGTTGACGGAATCATCAGTCCTATTTCTAGCGTTGTAAAAGAGTTGCAAAAACATTTGAACAATAACACTATCTAGAGGTATTTGTAATTATACTTCGAAGTTATATCCTTGTGATTCGTCATAAGGATATACTTTTTTTCAATAATAGTGGACATTATACAACATATAGTATACGATAATAGTACATATTAAGAAAATGAAATGGAGAAAAGTATATATGACTGATTCAAAAAATAGCGAATTACCAATTGAAGTTGTAAAAACGACTATTAAAGATAAAGCTGTTGTCATTTGTGAGTATTTGAAATCATTTTACGATAGACTTGTATACCAGTCTATTGAGTCTTCTGAATTGACACGTCAGTTAGATGTTATGATTGAGTATTATTCAAGTGATGACGTAGAACATTACTGTCGCCAAACGATATACGATCTAAGCGGAAAAACTAAAAAATTCAACGTTGGTTCAATTTTATATTTATTAGAACGTAGACGTATCATCATTCATGATGGTGCGCTACATATTATGTTTGAAGCAGGTGCATTACGTTTAGAGGATCCTCGTTGTGAAGAGTGGATTTCAAGTGAGTTTGCGATTGAACGTAAAGAGCGTGAACGATTGTTTGAAACATTAAGTATTCTTGAAGGTTTACGTACCACAAGCAATCTTAAAACTGGTGCACAATATAACCCAACGATTCCCTCATCATTCAACGCTAACTGGTTAAAATTTAGCGATTGTATTTTCGACTTAGAAAAACAAACAGTACTTGCACTTACTGGTGATGAATTATACATGACTCAGGTGCAAATAAATTATAAGGACATCGACAAGCTAGCGTTGATGCATGTTCGTAATTTACTATTGTTTATAGCAGATTATAACCCAGTAACCTATAATCGCATGCTACAAATGATGACACATCCATATACCAAGAAAAATCTTGAAAAAATGTTTCTGCTTGTTGGTAAAGGTGGTAACGGTAAAGGCTTGTTCTTACAATTAATGGGACGGCTCTATGGTAGTCATTCATATACAACTAAAGCGCTGAGTGAATTATATAAAGCTAGTGTGACTACTAAAGAAGCAAATTTATCTCGACTACTACCTGCTAAAGTTGGTTTATTTGAAGAAGAGGAAGAGTTCAACGAGACAATTTTCAATCGATATTATAAAGGTTTGGCTGATGGTGGTAGTGAAAATGTACGTGTTTTGGGTAAAAACGGTAGAACTATGGCTAACAGAGCAACTCTTTATGCTGCTACAAACTATGCAAAACTAGGTTCAATATCATCAGATGACATGGCGTTTCATCGTCGTATGGTCATTACTGATTTCACAAATACATTTATTACTTCTGAAGATATGAAGCTAGTAACTCTTGGCTTGGAATATGCAAACTTACCTATACTTTTGAAATTGGTCGCAGAAGATTATGATCCAACGATGTTTGACGACGGTGTAAAACGTGACCGCAACACATTTGAACAACGGTACAGTGATAATGTTGAAGGTGCTGTTTTTAGAAATCCTATTACTCAATTCGCAAATATCTGTGATAACTTAGGGTTACAAAGCGATATGTTTGACGCCAAATATCGAGTTAAATTAGAGGCTGTAAACATAGCTGGTGGCGGGTCAAGTCAACATGCGTTGATTAAACAAATGAAAGACTTTGTAACTCCAAGTATGATTGGTGACGTACCGCATGTTCGCTTTACAAAATATGCATTCAAACGATACGTAAGCAAAGACATGTCAATAGAAGATTTTCCGTTTCATGATAAGATTGACCTTGATAAACTGCATGAACTTTCACAGAAATCTATACGTGTAACGAAACTAGCTTATGATTTAGGCTTACGAAA
>JBKEDT010000048.1:0-11736 GCA_047975565.1 Enterococcus sp.
CCTATTTTTCTATACATTTATAAAATAATTATTCCTAATATGAAGACAATCAATATACCAACCACAATGTATGGTAAAAATTTCTTGAATTTTAAATCTCTTTCATAGGTACTAGAGATGAACGGTTTATCTACTTCAACATCTCCATTTTTAGATGTAATCTTGATATCGTCGACAGTGACACTATTCGATTCTTGCTTAAGGTCAAACCAGGTCGCATCGGAAGATTCTAATATCGGAACGAGTTCCTTTAATTTTTCGGTTCCTAAGTAGGGATGATAAAATGCAGATAAGTAAACTTGATCAAAATTCGCATAATCATCTACTTCTTCTTGTATCGTAGTTAGTGCATCTGGATCATTTTGATCGACATAACCTAAAGTTTCTGGATAAACAGTCATGCCATTCAAAAATGCAGGTTTTGTAGCATAAGGTGGCTGATACTGACTTTCCCAAGTGTCATTTGACAGCTGTAACTGGCCAACGTATGAAGAAAAATGATTTGATAAAACGTCGTATCCACCTTCTGATATTGCATAATGTGGTGCTTCAAAGGCCAAAGGATACAGGCCATTTGCAACTAACTCTTCGACACCGTTTTGGATAGCTGATTCAGTATATTTTTTTTCAAAAGTTAACCCTTGATCATAAAATTTTTGATAGCTTTCTTCTGATGAAAAATCTGACTGAACTTTTGCTTTTTCTGAGCTAGGTTGTAAAATTGGTCGATCATTTTCTACATCCCAAAACTCAAATCCTTCACCCGTTTCAGATGCTCGATATTGATGTCGGTACCCATGTAAAACAATACTTGCGCCATTATCTTGCATATATCTTAATGTTTTGACTAATTCTGGTGAGTCAGAAAGATGCGTCGTTTCTCCATCGCCATCCGTATAAATGGGAATAACTGCAACCATGTAGGGAATATTTTTTTCTTTTAGGTACTCAGCTTGTTCACGTAAAACTTTCGGATCGACTTTCGGATGCACATCTTCTAGCCGAAGATACTTGACTGATTTTTGAAGAGGTTCATCAAGAAAATCGGCGAAACTATCCGAGAGAAACCAATCAAACGGCTTTGCAAGCACTTCAGATGCTAGATAAAAGTCGTTGTCTTTTTTTGCAATCAAAGGGAATTTTTTATCTGTATTTTTTGAGTTCGAAACAGTTTGAAGTATCTCCGCATCTTTTGGGGCGATATTCTCAATAATTCTTTGTTCATTGAGAGTATAGTCACTGTCTTTTAATGTAGCCGTGTCAATCACTGTTTCACCGATAGAATGGATCCAAGAAAACCTAGAAAGTTGGGATACATTTTTTCCAATACCATAGACATCTCCTTGAAATGAATTGATTTGTTCTTTTGTAGCATCCGACAGAGTAGCGTTGTCAATTCCGAAGTAAATCAATTTTTGACAATCATCAAGATCGCTTTGTGTTAATTTTTCGTCTTGTACAAAGGAGGGATGCACTGGATATTCACCCAAAAGAGTTTCTAAGACTTTTACTTGCGTATTTTCTTCTCCATCTGAATCAGAGTAGACAACTGTTACGTTTGTTGATTCTTGAGCAAAGACTGTTTTTGGAGAAGAAAATACAAAAAAAATGCAGAAAAATAAACAAGTTACACAAATTTTCTTCAAAATAATCCTCAATTCTTAAAATTTTTCTTTAAGAATAGCATGAATAACGTGGGAAATGCAAAATAATTTTCAAAAACAGTTCAGAACAGTGGTATGATGAAAATCAAAATAAAGTAATAACACGTGCTATTTTAGGCACATTACAAGAAAGGAAGGGTGAGGAAATTTGAGAAAAAAGCTATCACTGGAATATAAGAAAGTGATAATTGTAACAAAAGTTAAGCAAATGATGAGGAAGGATATCTATGAATAATAACAGCCGCAATACTTTAGATGATGTGACAATGTTTGGTTTGATTTTTTTAATGGTTTTTAGTTATCCATTCTCTGTACTAGTAGCGAATCTAGATGCTGTAGCGCAGGGACTAGCCGTGGTAGCATTTTTTATACCGATCATTTATGTTGTTTATAATATTACTAAGGATGCAGATAAAATTCCAAAACATATCAAATTATTGGGCTTGTTTGCATCTTCTTTTTGGGTAATTCAAAATATAACGCAATTGATGATTAGTACATCTTTGATTGTTGGACAAGAGTTAGGAGCGTACAAGCTTTGGTTTTGGCGATTTTTGCCAAGTATTCTTTGGCTAGTCATTACATTCTTCAGTTATTTGCTCATCAAGAAGGTATCCTTTTCTAAAATCATGCAGGCAATTAAATTTTTTATGGTGTTACAAATTCTTCTTTTTCTCTATGTAAGTTTTGTACAACTTTATAATTTTTATATGGGAAAAGCTGGCATGAACTTTTTGATTCAAACGCCAGATTATTTAGTCACTTATTTACTTACGATTACACCATTAAGTTTTTTGATTTTTTTCAAAAATAAAATTGCCTTAGTAAGGTTTAAGAAAAACTACGTAGTATCTTTAGCAGTTGGACTAACATTCCTTGCTATCTTGGTGCTAATATCTTTATCTGCGTCACCAGTTGAAAATACGTTTAATTTTGAAGCAATGTACTTTTTGGATAATTTATTTTTAAATTATGGACAACTTTTCGCTGCTATAGTCGGAATGATTTATTCTTTGACACAAACAGCGCTGAGTATTTTGATTTTTGTGCTGGTTTTAGAAAGCATGCAAGAAAACTGGAAAATGAAAACACAAGTAGTTATTCAACTATTTAATGGATTGGTCGTCATCTCATTGCTGTTTTTTAGTACGTACCTGATGAGTGTTGACCTTGCTGAAATTAGTGAAGCGACGAAAATGATCACATTTACCGCCCAAACACTCTATATATTGGCAATTACTGCTTATGGGTATTATATCGGATTAAAAAAATATACACATCCAATAATCAAAACAGGATTATATGTCTTTCCTAGTTTTGTATTTATTTATACCATCTATAACTTGTCTAAAATTTGGACCAAATTACCAGAAGATGTCATAAATAAACTTCTTTCTGTTCAACATATCTTTTTAATTATTTCTCTATTTGTTATTTTGTACTATACCTTCGAGACTGCACTTCTCTGGGTTGCATATTCTAGAAGGAAAAAGGTCATTGATTTAGGTCCCATTGCTGTGGAAAAAGACTACGATATGTATGTGATGATTCCCTGTATGAATGAGGAACTAGTTATTGGAAATACACTATCAAGCATTTTAGAAAGTGAATATAAAAATCTCAATGTTATTGTCATTGACGATGCTAGCGAAGATGGTACGGCAAGTAAAGTACAAGCTTTTGATGATCCTAGAGTGCGGTTGATTCAGCGAGTGAAACCACATGCGCAAGAGGGAAAGGGAGAAGCTTTAAATTATGTATATAACATTATTAAAGAAGAAATCCGTGCTGAAAACAAATCCTTTGATGATGTTCTTATCGCTATTATTGATGCAGATACGTTGTTACCAGAACAATATTTCGAAAAAGTAAATTTTGTATTTAACAATCGAAAGGATATTACAGGATTACAATCAAAAGTTCGTGTAATCAGCCAAACAAGAGATGCATCACAAGATTTAGAATTTGCAGAAATCATCAATGCAACACAAACTTTTCGTTCAATGATGGGAACTGTTGCCTTTGGTGGAAATGGTCAATTCTGTAAACTAGCAACATTAGATCAGCTAAATGAAGCGCCATGGAGTAAAAGTCTTGTAGAAGATTTTGATTTATCTACCCGTCTTTTTTTACTGGAAGATGTTGCAACTAGAAACATTCAGCTGGATGATATATACATTACCCAGTCTGGCATTGATCATGATACGGAAGCCTTAGTGAAACAACGTGTACGATGGTCACAAGGAAATATCCAATCAATCAAATATATTTTGCCAATTCTTCGGTCAAAAACAATGGAGAACAAACAAAAATTTGAGTTTATGATGACATTGTTTAAACCTTGGCTAATGTTGGTTGAATACCTAATTGTTATTTATACTTTTGTACTACTTACAGATTTGTTTCTACTTTATGGTTTAAACGAGTTGATGGTCCGAATCATTCTGATCTTTTTTATTATGGTATTTTATATATTATTTGTGAATTTTGTCTGGTCCTGGCTGTATAATCGAAACAAGAAACAGAAATTTTCCATTTTAAAAGTCTTTAAAGATACGTATTTTTTATCTAAATTTTTGCTCACACTCTCTCAAATCTATCCACAAGCTGCAATTCGGCATTTCAAGAGTGAGAGTGGGTGGGATAAAACACGTAGGCAAGGAGATTTAAAAGAAAATGATTCAACGAAATAAACAAGTTCTCAGAGTAAAGGAGTAAAAGTTATCAGATGAAAGAAAAATTTGCAAAACTTATTCGAGCAGTAACTGTTCCGCCAATTCTAGTAGCAATCCTGATTGTTGTTCTGGCTATGAAAAATCCAGATATTTTTCGCAATAGTTTAGACTATATTATTGCGCTAGTCTTTTTAGGTCTATTCCCCATCTTGGTTTATCCTATTTGGGCAGTTGTTCCTAGTTTAAAAGAGAGCGGTCGCGAAGGACAGCGAAATCTAGCATTCATTGGAACACTGATAGGTTATACAGTAGCTTTTTTATATGGGGAACTGAGCGGAGCGACTTCAGAGCTAACATTGATATTTAGAACCTATTTTATAGCTGTCTTACTTTTGACTTTTACGAACAAAGTGTTAAAAATAAGAGCAAGTGGGCATGCTTGTAGCGTTATCTCTCCAGCTATCTTCTTAGGATATTTCGTTGGTCGAACGACTTTACCAGCATGCGCTTTAATGATAGCTGTCAGCTTTTGGGGTTCACTTACACTAAAACGCCATAAAGCCACTGAATTATTAGGTGGGAGCGTTGTGTGTGTCGTATCATTCATTAGTGCATACTTGATTTATGCTGTCGCATAAATTGATTTTGTAGATGTACCTTCCTATTTTCTAAATAATCAATACTTAGGTATAATAAACCTGTTCTATTGATAGCAAATGAAATATGAGGAGGAAAAACTTTGAACATTTATTTTGCAGCACCTTTATTTTCACAAAGCGATACGTTATTTAATTCTTACTTAGTCAAGAAAATTCGAGAAATCTCTCCACAGGTAAAAGTTTATCTTCCACAAGAAAATGGAGAAATCAATGATAAGCAAGCCTATGCAGATAGTAAAATGATTGCAAAAGCAGATACTGAAAAAGTACTAGAAAGTGATTTACTCGTAGCTATCTTAGATGGACAAACAATTGATCCTGGTGTAGCTTCTGAAATCGGTGTCGCCTATGCGAAAAATATTCCTATCGTAGGACTTTATACCGATACAAGACAACAAGGTGGAGACAATGCCAAGAAATTAGAAGCATTACAGATTCCAGGAGAAAACCAATTTCATTATTTAAATTTATATACAGTTGGTCTAATTAAATTGAATGGAGAGATCTATTCTGATGAAGAAGGTATTCTTTCTCATATTAGGCAATTCATCAGCAAAGAACTTTAGGAGTCGCTATGCAAATTGATCTTAGGAGGACAAAATGGATAAACGATGGAGCCAGACAATTTATCAAACAGAAGGCTATAATAAAACGGGCCTTGATGGAGAAGCCTATATAGAAGATGGGTTAGTAGTAAAAACCAGTAGTCCCTTAAATAGAAATCCAGGAACAAACCCCGAACAATTATTGAGCTTGTCTTTAAGTACATGTCTCGAAGCGACTTTAGAAACTATTGCAAAAGAGCAAAAACTTCCACATACAGCAGAAGTAAAGGTAACTGTAGGTTTACTTGGAGGTACTGGTAATTTTGAATTTTTAGTCCATGCCGAAGTTCGATTACCAGGTGTAGAAGAAACACGTGCAAAAGTATTAGTAAAAGAAGCTGAACACAGATGTTGTGTGTCAAAACTCTTACTAAATAGCGGCAACTATACGATTGAATATGTTGAGTAATTTGAAAGAATAAACTTAGCACATTAAAGGTTCCTGAAATTAAAAAATCACGTACAAAAATCTGAAAAATGATTTTGTACGTGATTTTTTACTTTAGTTGATATGGGTAGCCTGATGATACCAAGCACTATGTATCAACTATCAGAATCTAAATCCAGTGATTCGTACGCTTTGCTTGGAAGATAGCTTAACTTATCCAATTCGCGATCAAATATCAAGACTGCCTGTTCCCCATGTTGTATATGATTGTCAACATGAACAACTGTATAGCGATTATTAACAAATTCAAATTGATCGACTAGATTTGAAAGCATAGAATTTGTACTATCATATAAATACATTTGTTCAGCAGCTTTTTCAGCAGCTTTTGTTAGAGTAAATCCTTCATCTAAAAATCCCTTTATAAGAATGACTTTTCCGGCCATAGACATTGAGTACTGTCTATGGCTATTTTCACTTTTTGTATGTGTAGTGATAAACCCTTTTTGTTCCCAATATCTTAATTGACGCGTAGAAACACCACTTACCTCTGACAATGTACTTATACTGATGTAACTATAGTCTTTTTTCAAAATTTCACGTATGTTTTTCAAATTCTCCATAAAATTTTCCATAAACTATTCCTCCTCAAGAACCCCGTCTTTAAAGTACATCGATTTGTTTTGTTTGTCAATTTAATTGACAACTATGTTAACTATAAAAAAATAAACATTAAGAAAATGCTAAGCTTGTCAGTTTGAGTAACATAGAATCTATAGAACACGTAAGATGGTTCTTGGTATGAACCTGTGAAAAATGAAAGAAAGAAGATGAAAATAATGAGTAATTATCAAACGTTAGATGTTTCTGGCAAACCGTATAATCGTAATTTATTAGTATTGGTATTATTAGTAGGATCATTTGTTACGGTTATAAACCAGACACTACTAGCGACCGCTTTACCTACGATCATGGATACCTTTGACATATCAGCTTCAACAGCTCAATGGCTATCAACAGGTTTTTTGTTGGTTAATGGAATCATGATCCCAATCAGTGCATGGATGTTAACACGCTTTAGCACAAAAACGCTCTATATCAGTGCGATGAGTATATTTTTAATGGGTACGATTATTTGTTATAGTGCACCCAGCTTTTTAATACTATTACTTGGTCGGCTGATTCAAGCAGTTGGAGTAGGCTTTTCAATGCCTATGCTGCAAACGGTTATGTTATCGATTTTTCCTCCTGAAAAACGTGGAGCGGCAATGGGGATGACAGGAATCGTTATCGGATTAGCACCTGCTATTGGACCAACTTATTCTGGATGGATCGTGGATAATTTTAGTTGGCGTGTGCTATTTGGACCACTGATCCCGATTTCTATATTGGTCATTGTATTATCTATATTGTTTATGAAAAAAGTTTTACCAACCAAAAAAGTTGGAATAGATGTCTGGTCTGTCATCTATTCAACAATTGGATTTGGTGCATTACTGTACGGCGTATCTTCTGTTGGCGATAAGGGCTGGGGAAGTACAGAAGTTATTATTGAGAGTATTGTTGGTATACTCTTTATTCTTATCTTTACACTTCGGCAACTACGAATTGAAAATCCACTAGTTGATCTACGTGTGTTTAAATCAACAACGTTTACGTTAGCTACGCTAATTTCTAGTCTTTCAACCATGGCTATGATCGGAGCTGAAATGGTGTTACCTCTATATATTCAAAATATCCATGGAGAAACAGCATTTAATTCTGGGTTGATGCTACTGCCGGGAGCATTGATGTTAGGAATATTCATGCCGATTTCTGGTCTGATCGTAGATAAAAAAGGAGCCAAGCGATTAGCAATCATAGGAATGTTTTTCTTAACTATCGCAACGATTCCTTTTATCTTTTTAACGCCGACGACATCAATAGTGTCAATTATGGTTATTTATGGTATCCGTATGGTTGGGGTCGGTCTGGTGATGATGCCAGTTACAACTGTTGGTATGAACAGCTTGACCGATAATTTGATCAAGCATGGAACTGCAGCGAATAATACATTACGCCAAGTGGCTAGTTCAATAGGGACAGCGATACTTATCTCCGTTTTAACGAATGTAACAACGAACCAGTTGCCTGATCAGTCATTATTAAAATCAACTCCACTAGAATATAAAGCACAGGCAACAGATGCGATGATGGCAGGATACCATGCATCCTTTATAGTTGCAGTATTCTTTGGCGCAGTAGGATTAATTGTTGCATTCTTCCTGAAAGAAAAGAAAAAAGAGGCAATTATTCTCAGTAATGAAGGGGGGATGAAGGAATGATTGTTGTATTATTGATTACTGGTACATTAGGCTTGTTATTTTCCTTTGTTTATGCAGAAAAATCTTGGCAAAAATTAGCAACTAGTGTTCTGTTCCTCGTATTTATTGGTTCAATTGTCTTATCCGTTGCAAATACTGACTTTCATTTTGGAATGGAGAAAGTAACGACAACAAAAACTACCGAACTTGTTTCAAGTGGAGATGCTAATGCTGATATTGACATACTGTTGCACCAAGAACTAGATAAAAAAGGTGAGGAAACTATTTATATCTACAAAACTTCACCAAATCAGAAAAAACCAAGCACAACAAAAGCAGATCGTTCAGTAACGAATAAAGTAGAAACTGGAGCAAAAAAAGCAGAAAAAGTTACGAAAACAACACATTGGGAATATAAAAACAAGTGGTACAAATTCGTATTTGGAGTCTATGCAAATGATCATGAATATTTGAAACAAACCAATACATTCAAACTTCCAGATTCCTGGATCCAATTAAGCACGGATGAGGCGAAAAAACTAGAAAAATTGGTCAAGGAAAAAGAAGAAGAACAGTCAACACCTGAGGCGCAAAAACAAAGTAAGGAAGCCGCACAAGCGTATGTAAAAAATGGATTAACTGAAGAAATAAAAACGAATCCAGATATGAGCAAGGCGGAACAGGAGAAAGTAACGGAGAAATTAACAAAAGAATTCGTTGAAAAGGCAAAAAAAGAAGCGTTAGATCAATTAATTGATGAAGTGAAAAATTAAGGAGAGTGCTAGTGTTTAAACAATATAAGGTATATTTTATTTCTATTTTTATTTGCTTAGCGTTTACAGTATGGGGAATTATTCCAGAGTCTGTTCTAGGAACGTATTCACTTACTCATGTAACTGCTTTAGCACAACAGATTATCTCTGGAGGATTTGGGTGGCTATACACGTTGCTTATGGTTGGGTTTATTTTTGTCTGTGTCTACTTGATGTTTTCCAAGTACGGAGAGATTAAATTGGGCACAGAAGAGGATGAGCCACAGTTTGGCTATATTTCTTGGATTGCGATGCTCTTTAGTGCAGGGATGGGAATTGGACTGATTTTCTGGGGAGTTTCTGAGCCAATCATGCATTTGCATGAGCCAGCATCAGCCTCAACAGACATGATTGCCAATGCGCGTTCATCTATGACATATTCTTTCTTTCATTGGGGGTTACAACCTTGGGCTTTGTATGCCTTTTTGGGATTAGTGATTGCTTATAATACGTTCCGACACAATCGACCAGCATTGATTAGTGAAAGTGTTGTTTACCTTTTTAAAGAAGAAAGACGATCGAGAATTGCAACCATTACTAATGTTATTGCAATTATTGCAACTATTTTTGGTGTGGCAACATCCCTAGGATTAGGTGCGCAACAAATCTCTGGTGGATTGAATTACTTATTTGCAGGAATTCCCAATAACTTCAGTGTGCAATTTATTGTCATTGTTTTGGTGACGATCATGTATCTAACAAGTGCATCAACTGGATTAGACAAAGGGGTTAAATTACTAAGTAATGCCAATGTAGTTTTTGCAACACTACTAATGGCCGCAGTTCTTTTCCTTGGACCAACAGCGTACCTATTGGATTTATTTGTTCAAAGTCTGGGTGACTATATCCAAAAATTACCTGAGCTAAGCTTTAACATGTCAATTTTTGATCAACATGGACGCGACTGGATCAATCAATGGACACTCTTTTACTGGGCGTGGTGGATTTCTTGGTCCCCTTATGTTGCGACATTTATTGCACGAATCTCTAAAGGGCGTACAATTAAAGAATTTGTTGGTGGTGTTTTAATTGTACCTACACTCTTTGCTCTAATTTGGTTTACAGTATTTGGTGGTTCTGCAATATGGCAAGAAATGTTCAACAATACAAGTATTTTTAATGTGATTCAAGAAAAGGGAATGGAAGTAGGCTTATTCTCCTTGTTAGAAAATTACGGTACATTTGGAATGATTCTTACTGGTTTAGCATTACTATTGATTTCTTCCTTCTTTATTACTTCTGCTGATTCAGCAACGTTTGTTCTAGGGATGTTTAGTTCTGAAGGAAATCTATACCCGAAAAAACGGATCAAAATTACTTGGGGGCTGATTCAATCTTCAATTGCTGTCATTTTACTTTATGCTGGAGGATTAGAAACATTACAAGCAGTTTCTGTATTATCTTCTTTCCCATTTATTTTTATTATCCTCTTGATGAGTGTTCAATTTTTCAAAACCTTATTCAAAGATAAGCGAGCTATATGATAAAAAGCATTCTTTTCCTATGTTGGGGAAGGAATGCTTTTTTGTCATCATCGAATTGCAGAAAGAGTTAATTTTGAAGTGAGTACTGTTAATACATTCATGATTTCTTTACTTAAAGGAAAATATTGATGGAACGTTAGGAACAGCTATTTTAGCAGCGTTGGTTTCTACAAAAACAGCTACTTCAATAGAAATGGAAAATTTTCAAATTGCCTTTCTAGTGATGGCATTCTTATCTGTTCTAGCTATTGTTTTTGTTTCATTACTCAAAGCTAAAATGAATAAAGGATAGGAGATAAAGAAACAAATAATCAGATTCCGGTCACATGGAGTAACCTCAAAAATAAGATTTACTCTTCATGTTTACTATCATCTAGCCAGTAGTCATTTACTAGCTCGTTGATAAATCAGACGGATGGAGTTGAACAAACATTGTCTACAAGTTTTCAATCTTGTAGGAAACATGCCTATTAAAAGAAAAATCTACTTGTTTTTGGTATGTGTCTCCATATTCCAAAACACTTGCTATCATTGACTTTTAGGAATACTATACAGGATATAGTAAATTAAAAGGAAATGAGTTGAGCGTATGATTTCTTTAAAATCAGCAAGAGAAATTGGATTAATGAAAGAATCTGGAGCATTACTGGCGGATGTTCACAAAGAATTACGTACATTTATTAAGCCGGGCATCACGAGTTGGGATATTGAAGTTTTTGTCCGGAATTATATTGAATCACATGGTGGAATTGCCGCACAAATAGGCTTTGAAGGTTATGAATATGCGACTTGTGTGAGTGTGAATGATGAAATTTGTCATGGATTTCCCAAAAAACAAGTCTTAAAAAACGGCGATTTAGTTAAAGTAGATATGTGTATTGACTTGAATGGTGCCATTTCTGATTCTTGTTGGGCGTATGCTGTGGGTGAACCATCACCTGAAGTAAAACGGTTGATGGAGGTAACAAAGCAAGCTTTGTATATTGGTATCGAACAAGCACAAGTGGGAAAACGGACTGGAGATATTGGTGCAGCTATCCAAGAATATGTGGAAGCGCAAGGCTACAGTGTTGTCCGTGACTTCTTGGCACATGCAATTGGGCCAACGATTCATGAAGAACCGTATTTCCCTCATTATGGTGAAGC
>JBKEDT010000014.1:0-10859 GCA_047975565.1 Enterococcus sp.
ATTTAATCAGACACATGGCGGCACCTACTTAGTGCTGCTTCCTTCCAGATCTGACACGCTTCGTAAGCCCACCATTGTCCTAGCCTTTCGGCATTAATTAGTATAACGCATCTTTTAGTTATTTGCTAGTCTTTTTTGTCTTTTTTCTTCTTTTTTCTTTTCACGCAACGCACGAAAGAAGTTTGTTAAAATTGTGCCACACGCTTCTTCTAAAATACCACCTTCCACATAGGCTTCATGATTAAACCGTGGATCTTCTAGTAAATTCATTAATGTCCCTGCTGTCCCACCTTTTGGATCTGCCGCACCAAAGTACACTTCCTCGATCCGTGAGAGTAACATTGCCCCACTACACATTGGACAAGGTTCTAATGTAACAAATAATTGCGCGTGTTCTAAACGCCAACTTTCGACTGTTGCACAGGCTTCTTTGATTGCAAATATCTCTGCATGGGCAGTCGCCTCTTGTGAATGCTCGCGAAGGTTGTGTCCACGGCCAATAATCTCACCATTTGAAACTACAATTGCACCAATTGGTACTTCCGCAAGCGCTTCTGCTTTTTTCGCTTCTTTCAACGCTTCATTCATAAATTTTTCTTTTTCTTCTTGTGTGAACTGACTTGTTTTTTCCACGTTTTTTGCTGTCCTACCTTTATCTTACTTTACAGTTTTCTAAAAGACTGATTTATTCTAACTTAAAACAAAAAAGTTGAACAGCACTTGGCTGTCCAACTCATCTTACATCATACGATCGACAAAATCCATTAGTCGTGCACGTAAATCATCCGTAGAATCTTTAAGAGAATCTCCGTAAACAGAAATACGTTTACGTCCATCTTTGATTTTTGTCATAACATGCATCAATGAATCTAATTCTTTGTCTGATAAATCATCAACGATTCCTAATAACCGTTCATTTCCATCAAATTTCTCATTTACAAATTTTTTCACTTTACAACGTGTGGTTGCATGGCGAATATGTTCGACTACTTTTCCTGAAACAGCAACAGTGGTCGCAACGCCAACAGCAGCCGCAACACTTAGTCCAATTGATACTTTTGTAGATGTTTTCATCTCTTATCAACCTCCATTTCATTCCTACATTCATCATAGCACATCTCTAAAAAAAGCCGTATCAATTGCCCTCGTTCCCTAAAAAATATCTACATACAAATAAATAAACAGACACAAAAATTATTTTTGTGTCTGTTTATTTATTCTTGAAGCAAGACTTCTGTCTCAACCTCATTAGTGTTTCGTATTCAGTAGACAAGGCAATTCTTTGTCTAATTCAGAGAGCCTATCCCAAAGCAATGTGATTGCTCGCATATAGTCCTTGTGTACCCCTTCAGAATGACAGCACCCAACAGACGTCAACCATAAAAGTTCAATTAAATATTGTTCTTTGATTTTTAGTTCATTCTGTGCATAGTCAACAAAACTTGCCTTCATTAATTCTGAGATATCAAGATGTGAACGTTGAATCAGGCGATAAAACTGTCCATTGATCAAGAAAAATTGATAAACTAAATGAATCAATTCCTCTAGTTCATTGACTTGTTGACGTTTTATGTACTGTTCAAAGCTTTGACTCACTTCTAATTTGATTCGTTCCTTCAAATTAGTCATTGAATCAAAATGTGCATAAATTGGATATGTAGAGCATTCACAATACCTCGCCAATCCTCGTGCTGTAATATTCTGCACGCCTTTTTCTTCTGCAAATAGCATTGCTTTGTAGAACAAATATTCTTTCGTAAAATTTGTCATACGACCCATGGTTCCAACCTCCTATACGATTGCATTCTCCTCATTGAATGGATATCTTCCCTAAATGAAAACGAGAAGTATATGGTGTAAAAAAGAGCCTCTTGATTACACCACCGAACTTCAACGCTCGTACGACTAACTAACTTTCTCGTGAATGGTTGTGTGTGATGAATAATTGTGTCATTAAGTAGTTGGAAAGAAGTAGTTGCGGTGAACGTGCGGTGGGTAAAGAGGAACTAAGAATCCCTTGTAGTTACTCAGATTCTTAGAATCGACTCGATTTCATAGCAAAGTGTAACATAACGGTACTAAGCAATCTAACTACATTTTTGGACTAACACTATCCATAAAATGTAGTTTAGCTACCTTGTTTATTCGTTAAGAACAATGCAGGAAGGACAATTAGAATCAAAGCAACCGTTGACAAAAGAAATCCTGCATGATACCCATTGAGTTGAGCACTTATGCTTGATGATCCTGTTATAGAAAAGGCGGCAACTGCAGTCGCAATCAAAGCCGAACCAAAACTCGACCCTACATTTTCAATAATGGTAATGCCAACGCCAGCTTCTGGTAATTGCTCATCTGACAAACCAGTATAGGCATCACTTGTCAAGGGTAGATTAATTCCCCCGACACTCATTCCACGAATAAATAAAAGAACAGCAAGCAAAAAAGCACTCGTCTTTTCCGTTACAAATATAAGCGGAACCGAACCGATAAGTGATACTAGCAGACTAATCAAAACCACATATTTCGCTCCGATTTTATCAATCGTTTTTCCGATGAACGGGCGAGTAATCAACATCCCAACTCCTTGTGGAATCATGGCAATTGCTGCACCCATTGCATTGTATTGACGAATTGTTTGAAAGAACAAAGGAAAAATCATCATTGGTCCCATCAATGCAATGTTTGCTAGAAAAAGTCCCACACTAGATGCCAGATAATTCTTCTGTTTGAACAAGTTTAAAGGTAAAACTGTTTGATTTTCTTTTCGATAGTTATGATAGACATAAAACAAAAATAATCCACCACCGATAAGTAAATAGCTACCTGTTTCTGAATTATTAAATGTTGCATGATCTGAAGCTTTAGTGATTCCATAAATCAAACTTGCACTGAGTAAAGAAAGTACTCCGATACCAAATCCATCTAATTGACTATCTGGTTGGAATGGCTCAAACTCTGGAATATACCGATGCATCAGTGGTACTGCAATGGCTACAACAAAAACATTTACGAAGAATAACCAGCGCCATGAAGCGATTTGTAAAATGAAACCACCTAAGACAGGACCTAGAATAGGACCAAAAATCATCGGTGTTGTCACGATAGAAATGACACGACCGATATTTTCTTTTCCTGCTGTTTTTACAAGCAATGTTGACATTAGTGGCGTGATTATCCCCGCACTGAATCCTTGGACAAAGCGAAAAAGAATAAAACTAGTACTGTTCCAACTGATTCCTGTCAAAATCGAAGTAATTCCAAATAGTAACACTGCACCAAGAAAAATCTTTTTTCCATTCCATCGGTTCATTAACCATCCTGCGACCGGTACAGCCATTGCTAGAGCAAGGACATAGCCAGTGATCCCCCATTGAATCAAATCAAGTGACGCGTCAAATTCCAGTGTTAATTGTTTAATCGCAATAGTCAACATGGTCGAGTCTAACATTGGTGCAATTGCGCCTAAAGCTATTGCCCATGCGGCTGCCATGATATTTTTTGGTAATTTAGTTGGTTCTATTGAATGAGTCATCTCATTCTCCTTTCAAATGTTCAATTTAGTTTCCTTGGAAACAAAAACAAATTTACTCTCTTTTTGTTTCCTTGTCAACTATTTTTTGAAACAAAAAAAGACCGAGACACAAAACTGTCCCGGTCTCTCTTTTACGAATAATCCTTACGCTAGAAGCACTTGCGTAGATTAGTCAGGATGAATCTGCTAATTTATCGTAAGTCCTTGCTTTTTTATTTCCTTATCTAAATGTTCGCCATACAGCGCAATGAATTCCTGGATTTCAGCACGCTGGTCATCTGTGATTTGGTCAAAAATAGGTTTATCTCGTTTACGAAATTCTTTATGTAACTGTGCATGTATAGCAAAAATACTTTGACCTTTCTCCGTTAAACGAAAGTAGATTTCTTTCTTATTCTCTTTCTTTTGATAGCTTTCAATTAGTTCTTTTTTTATCAGGCGCTTGGTTAATTTACTAATTGCACCACGAGTCATATACACAAATTCAGCAATTCTTGTTACGTTTGGGTCTTTCATCAAACCAATCGCCTCAATACAATGAACTTCAGAATCTGCATACCCTTTCAAGCGTTCCTCCATTGTTGCTTTATTGAGCCAAGCCATTTTGTCGAATAGTTGTCGAATGGCCACTGCTAATTGTTCTTCTTGATCCATGTTCATCCTCTTTTCCGTTCAATTGCCCAATTCATTATAAAAAAGTTTCAATTAAAATACAATCCTCCCCGCGTTGGACACAAAAAAACTAGTAGAAAATTCTACTAGTTAATCTCTCCGATTGTTCCCACCAAAGAGGATGATCAATCTTAATAGTTGTAAGAAGGTAGACAGTGCAGCAGCGACATAGGTCAACGCAGCAGCAGTCAAAACACGTCTTGCCTCTGGTAGTTCATCTTCTGTCAATAGTCCACCTTCACCTAAAATTTGCAACGCACGTCTTGATGCATTGAATTCCACAGGGAGTGTAACCAATTGGAACACTAAAGCTAGTGAGAAAGCAAGTATCCCGATATTGATCAAGGTCTGGTTCCAACTAAACAACACACCTACCAAAATCAGTGGAAAAGAAATCGAAGAACCTAGATTGGCAATCGGGACAATTGCTGCACGGATCCTTAGTGGTGCATACCCCACTGCATCTTGCACTGCATGACCACATTCATGCGCTGCCACGCCAATTGCTGCTACAGAAGTAGACTGTGCAGTTGCTTGTGACAAGCTAAGAATCTTTGTTCCTGAATTATAATTATCTGTCAAATTACCTGAAATAGGTTGCACACCAACATTCGTGATATTTTGACTACGCAAAATGTATTGCGCTGCCTCTGTTCCTGTTACATTGTTCTTGCTACGTACCTCATCATATTTTCGAAAAGTACTATTTACATAAGCAGATGCAGCACCCGAAAGCACTAACCCTGCGATAACAAGTATGAATGTGGGATCAAATAACGCATACATTCCATACATACCAAACGCCTCCAATTTTAGAATTCTCTATTTTTTTCCATTGTACCATGAACAAGAAATCTCTACGAATAACTCACTATTTCTCTTAAAAAAACACAAAAAAAGTGGCTGAGATATTGACTATCACAACCACTTATGGCTATTTGCTATATGCGTCACATAACTCTTGTAACTCTTGATAAATCTCTGCTACTTCTGCTAAATCACGTGCATTCGCTCCACTCGCTAGTGGATGTCCACCCCCATGATGGCGCTTGGCTATCTCATTGATTGCTGGACCTTTTGAACGTAAACGTACACGGTAATATCCTTCTGGTTGTTGGACAAACATGCCCCACGCAAGAACTGCTTCGATTTTACCTGGTAAAGGAACAATTGATGCTGTTTCAGAATCAACCACACCATAAGATGCCAATACTTCACTTGGTAAAATAACACGACCTGCACCTTTATCATCTAATTCAAGATTTTGATATACATAGCCAGATAATTTTGCCACTTTCATTGGTACTTGATCCAATTCTCGATTCAATGCTGCTGCATCAAATCCATAAGACATCAATACAGCTGAAACCTCTAATGTCCGTGCCGTTGTCGCTGGGTATAAAAAGCGTCCTGTGTCTCCAACAATACCTGCATAGAGCAGACGAGCTGCTTTTTTAGTTAATTTTAAGTCATTTGGGAATCGTAATGCAAATTCCGTAATGATTTCACTGCAACTGCTTGCATGTGTATCCACCCATACTAAATCTCCGTAAGGTTCATCATTTGGATGATGATCGATTTTGATCAAATAATCTCCCAATTCATAACGTGCATCACTGATTCGTGGTGAGTTTGCCGTGTCCGTTACAATGACTAATGCACCCTGATAAAGAGAATCCTCAATTTCTTGCATTTCTGCTAAAAATGTTAAGTCAGCAACTGTTTCACCAACTTGATAAATTTCTTTTTCAGGAAAACTTGCCCGTAAAATCTCTGCTAAACCAACTTGTGAGCCTAGTGCATCTGGATCCGGGCGTTGATGTCTATGAACAATAATTCGATCATATGCTTTTATTTTATCTACTATCGCTTGTTGTACTTCCATCTTTTCTCCTACTTTCTTACGAACGCTCCATCACTTGACAAATAACGATTGATTTCGCAACCAATGTATTTTCGATGAAGACTTCAATATCTAGTTTTGCAGAACGGCGTCCAATTTCTAAAACACGTGGACGAATATCTAACTCACTTTCCAACTGGATCAAGCGTAAATAATGTAAATTGATTTGTTCAATGAATACATTTCTTCGCTGATTTGCTTGCATCACTCGTTGCGAAACATCCGATAGAATCTCACTCAACACACCAAAAGAAATCGTCCCTACTCCATTGACCATCTGAGGTGTTACCGTAAATGTAAACTTAGGTATCTCCAAACGATGTCCATCACGATCTTGATCTATTGTCAGGATTTCTCCAGAGATTTGATCAGAAATCGTATCTGAGATTTGTGGTTGACGCTGCACCAGTTGCATTGCTTTCATGACATCTTGACGCGTGATGATACCTTCTAAAATCAAATCATCTGAAACAACTGGCATTACCTCTAGTCCATCCCAAATCATTTGATGACTGACAGAAGCAATGCTCATTGATTTCTTCACAACAATTGGATCCTTGGTCATCACACGTTCAATCAATTGATTTTCTGCCTTGCCTAAAATGTCCTTCGCTGTAACAATCCCAACTAAACGTTGATTTCGATTGATCACAGGGAAACGAGAATGTTTCGTTTCATCCGCAAGTTTTTGATAGTCTGCAACAGTATCTTGAACATTCAAGGCATATGTTTTCTCTACCGGCATATAGATATCACTTACTAACATGATATCCTTTTTGATCAATTGGTCGCTTAACGCCCGGTTGATCATTGTCGCAACAGTAAAGGTATCATACGTTGTGCGTAAGATAGGTAATTCTAGCTGGTCTGCTAAGGCTGCATTTTCTGGTGTTGTTTCAAAACCACCTGTAATCAAAACTGCTGCACCATCTTCCAACGCTAGTTTCTGCACTTCTCTCCGATTTCCAACGATCATCAAAGAGCCTGGTGTTATGTAGCGTTCCATTGCACTTTCCGTCATCGCGCCGATAACGAATTTATTCAGTACTTTATCAAGACCATTCGTTCCACCTAGAACGTCGCCATCTATGATCCGAACCACTTCGCCAAAGGTCAAGCGCTCAATGTGTTTTTTTAATTTCCGTTCGATCCGAATCGTTCCTACACGTTGGATGGTAGAAACTAACCCAATGTTTTCTGCATCCTTGATTGCGCGATAAGCTGTACCTTCACTGACATTTAATTCTTTGGCAATGCTTCGCACAGAGATTCGTTCCCCAACAGGTAAGCTCTCAATATATTCTAATATCAAATCATGTTTGGTTGCCATTTTCCTACCTACACTTCCATTGTTTCTCCACTGCGCATTACATACCCTTTACCAGCTAACCTCTTTGTAAAGTCTTCTGGATTTTGTTTGATTTCTTCAAAAGTATTGTAATGGATGGGTATTACTTTCTTTGCTTGGATACTTTTCACCGCACGCACTGCATCGCTGATCCCCATTGTATAATTGTCCCCAATCGGTAAGAATGCACAATCAATACTGAAATCCTCTCCAATCAATTGCATATCACTATAATAAGCAGTATCTCCTGCGTGATATATCGTAACTCCTTCAGATTCCAAGATATATCCAGCTGCTTCCCCCATGTAATGCGTGACTCCATCAACTGTGTATCCTGAGCTGTGCTGTGCATACACCATCTTCACTTTACCAAACGGAAACGTGTACGTACCGCCAATATTCATACCATGTGCACGTACACCCTGATTTTGTGCATATGTCGCAATCTCAGCACTTCCAATAATCACTGCATCATTGTTCTTCGCAAGTTGGATCATATCACCAATATGATCGCCATGCCCATGTGTGATCAATAACCAATCAACACGAACATCCTCCACCGTTAAATCAGAAAGCGGGTTTCCTGTAATAAATGGATCTATCATGATTCGTTCATTGGCTACAACAAGTGATAAACATGAATGTCCGTGATACGTAATCTGCATCATCTTGTCCCTCCTTTAGATATAAATCGACTGTTTTTGTTTCTTGGTACCGATTTCAATCCGTATATTTACGGAAATAACTTGTTTTTTGCTAGTTATAAAATAAAAAAATTCTAGTACAGATAGTTCTTTTTTATTGTAACAGATAATACAGAATTCACCAATAAGATTCGCTTGTTTACTCTAGAAGTTTCAGCTCTCTATCTTTTGTAAATCAACGATTTGAGGTGCAGTCAATGCAATTAAATCCGCAACTTTTACTTTCACACTTCTCCCTAACACACCACTAGACACAACCACTTCCTCTAAGGATAAAATTGCCGGATCTATCAATAGTGGATATTCAGGATGATGAAGTGAAATACCAAATGGTGTATTGGCGCCGTGGACATAGCCTGTATACTCCAGTACAAACTCCATCGGTGGTAAGCCGATTTTTCGGTTTTGAGTAGCTTTGGCTGTCTTTTTGTAATCTAATCGTGCATCGAGTGGTAATACAGCGATTACTGGTCCTGTTTTATTTCCTTTTAATACCAAGGTCTTTGCAATGATGCCTCTTGCCACAGGTAATTCGCTCGGAAGCTCCTCCATATGTTCTTCAACTACATTAGGAAATAGGATCACTTCATAGAAAACACCTTTCTCATCCAAATAACGTTCTACTTCTGTTTTTTCTTCCGTCATCACAAAAACCCCTCTCTTTTTCTATAGAGTAACACACCTTATCCGATTACATAAAAAAAGAGAACACCGTTTATCGATGTTCTCTCTTCTTCACTAAATCAACGTTTTCCACGACGATAGGTTGCTTCCATAATAACTGGTAAAATCACTGGACGACGTTTGGTTTGTTCAAATAAATAGCGACTTAATTGGTCACGAATGTCTTGTTTTAGTTTGCTCCATTCAAAGTCCTTGCTCTCTAAATGTTTCTCTACGATTTCAGTGATCATCGTACTACTTTCCTTCATTAAATCACGACTTGCTTTGACATAAACAAATCCACGTGAAGTAATTTGTGGTTTTGAAACGATTTTTTGTTCACGACGACTAATTGTCACTACCGCAACAAAGATACCGTCTTCTGATAGGACTTTACGATCACGCAACACAATGTTTCCGATATCGCCTACACCAAGTCCATCAATCATAATATTATCCGCACTTGTTGAACCACTAGATGTCATTCGATTGTGTGTATATTCTAAAATATCGCCTCGGCCAGTAATATAGATGTTTTTGTAAGGAATGCCAATTGCATGTGCAAGATCAGCATGTGCAGCAAGTTCTCTATATTCCCCTTGAATTGGGATAAAATATTTTGGTTTCATAAAGTTTAGCATCAATTGTAGATCATTCGGATTCCCGTGACCAGAAACACGCATGTTTTCAGAAATCATCTTCACTGTACCACCAGCACGATAAACGATGTCTTCTGTTTTGGCTACAGATGTTTCCATTGCTGTACTTGGTGTTGTCGTAATGTATACTAAATCGCCTTCTGTGATTTTGATATTACGATGTACCCCTGTTGCCATTTTTTGTAAAGCTTTGATGGGTTCACCCATTCGCCCTGTTTCAAGAATGATCAATTCATTTGGTTCGTAGTTTTTCATTTCTTTGAGTGTCACTAGTAGGTCTTCACTTGGTAATTGAAGTTTCTCTAAGCGCATTGCTGTTCGGATGATGCGTTCAAAGTCTTGTCCTGTCAAGACAACTTTACGGTTTGCTTTGTGGGCAGCATTCAGTACTTGTTGTACACGTTGTAGATTGCTAGCTACGCACGCCACGATGATACGCCCTTCCCAATAATTGATCGTATCAAATACTTCATCTGCAATCGTTAGCTCAGAAGCAACTGGTGCTGGATTTTCAGCATTTGCAGAATCACTTAGTAATGCAAGTACACCGCTCTTCCCAATTTCTGTCAGACGTGCATAGTCTGTTTGGTACATTGGAATAGCTGTTTGATCAAATTTAAAGTCACCAGTATACACAATGCTTCCTTCATCAGTCTTCAAGCAGATACCCACTGAATCAGGAATCGTGTGTGTTGTACGGAAGAAACTAACTACAGTTTCACCAAAGTCGATTTCTGTATGTTCGTCCACAACATGGAACTCATCAAATTTCTTTGTATCTTCATGTCGATTGACACTTAATTTTGCTAGCTCGATTGTAAGTTCTGTCCCAAAAACAGGAACATTTAATTTTGATAAGAAATAAGGCAATGCGCCAATCGCATCTGCATGTCCGTGTGTTAAAAATACACCGGCTACACGGTCACTATTTTCTTCAAGATACGTAAAATCAGGAATGACGACATCTATTCCTAGTAATTCATTTTCTGGATATTTTAATCCACAGTCTAATACAAATATTTCTTCCCCTACTTCAGCAATGTACATGTTTTTTCCGTTTTCACGTACGCCACCTAAGGGAATGATTTTAATAGTGCTCAAAATCTTCACCTCTCCTAAGTTTCTATTCTTCATATAGAAACAACTTTCATATTTAGTTTGTCTATTCCATCTCTTAGCCTAGATCTGTCTTCGTTGTCTGCTAAAGTTCAGCTGCCACGTCAAGCAGTCAAAGGAACAAAAAGTGATACATACTTTTCGTAAAAAGTATCTCGTTCGCTTCTTGATGCTTTGGTCTTACCTGCTTCTCTCATCAGTCCATACGGTTCCTGGTGTTCATTGGGCACAACTGACTGTTCTTTCCTCGGATAATCCA
>JBKEDT010000046.1:0-24645 GCA_047975565.1 Enterococcus sp.
TCAAGTCTAACTAAAAAACCGGCGTAGGAAATTTTGATTTCCTACGCCGGTTTTGTCTTATCTTTTGAAACAAAAGAACCCCTTCTGATACAATATAATCGACTAATCCAACACGTACAGGAGAGGTTCTTATGTACAAAAATTATACCATAGATCAACTTGTTTTACCTTTAGATTTAGAAAAAACATTACCCGAAAATGATATTGCTTATTCTGTGCACCACTTAGTCGAAAGTATTCCAGAAGAAGCGTTTGAACTATTAAAGCACCATCGTGGTGCATCGAGCTATCATCCACGAATGATGTTAAAGATTATTCTATGCGCCTACACACAATCTGTTTTTTCTGGTCGGAAAATTGAAGCACTCCTTCAAGACAGCATTCGCATGATGTGGTTAGCCCAAGGCTACCAACCAAGTTATCGAACAATCAATCGTTTTCGAGTGGACAAAGCTGTCCAACCGCTATTGCAAGAATGCTTTGTTCAATTTCGTTCGCAATTAATTACAGAAAATGAGATTGATGAAGAAGCTATTTTTATTGATGGAACGAAAATTGAAGCAAATGCGAATAAATTCACCTTTGTTTGGCGAAAATCTGTCGAGCGACATCATCGAAACTTAGAAGAAAAATCTTTGGCTGCGTATCACGAACTAGTCGAAGAAAAAATTATTCCTGCATTACATACAGAAATTGAAGAAAACTTATCGAAAGAAAACATCCGAACTATCTTAACCTCATTAGAACAAACGATTGATGAATTTAATCAAAAAATGACGGACGAACCATGCGGTTCGGCACGTAAAGAACTTCGTTCCGAAAGAAAAATACCGAAATTATTCTATAAGCATTTTTCTTCGCATCAAGAACGTGTGCTAGCTTATGAGAAACACTATCAAATTTTAGGCAAAAGAAATAGCTATTCAAAAACAGATACCGATGCAACATTCATGCGAATGAAAGATGATTATATGATGAATGGTCAATTGAAAGCCGGCTATAATTTACAAATTGCTACAAATAATCAATACATTCTTGGATACGATATTTTTTCAAATCCGACTGATACGAGAACACTAACTCCTTTTTTGAGCACGTTAGAAAAGGAATATTTCCCGTTGCCTAAATTTATTGTCGCAGATGCTGGTTATGGTAGCGAAGAAAATTACATGACTATCCTTGAAAAATTCCAAGCCACCCCACTAATCACCTATGGGATGTATGAAAAAGAACAAAAGAAAAAATACAAAAACAATCCATTTCAAATAAGTAATTGGGATTACGATGAATTAAGCAATCAATTCACTTGCCCAGAAGGGCGGAAACTAAGTTTCCGGTACAATGGAATTAGAAATGACAAATACGGATTCAAACGTCAGATTAGTTATTATGAATGTGAAGATTGTTCAAATTGTCCAGTCCGTTCACTATGTACAAAAGCTCGAGATGGAGTCAATCGGAGAATTCAAAAAAATTGGACGTGGGAATCGTATAAAACGGTTGTCAAAAAACTATTGCAGGAAAAAGAAACCCAAAAGATTTATAGTCGTAGAAAAATTGATGTGGAAACTGCCTTTGGACACCTGAAGGCTATTTTGGGGTTCACTCGATTGTCTGTTCGAGGGACCGAGAAGGTTAAAAATGAACTCGGGTTTGCATTAATGGCAACGAATTTGAGGAAATACAACCTCAAATTCGTAACACAAAAAGAAAAACAAAACAAAAAATCACGCACAAAATCATTTTTCAGATTTTTGTGCGTGATTTTTCTTTTTAAGAACCTTTATGTCCCAGGTCCTTTTTTTATTGGTTTATTTTGCTGTATTCGCCGCAACATTGATTGCTTCCCAAGTTGAAGCAAATGGTGGAGCATACGCAAAGTCTACAAATCCAAGCTCTTTGGTTGTTACACCTGCATGAATAGCTGTTGAAAATGCTGTTGCACGAAGAACTGTTTCATTTTTTCCAAATAGTTGTGCACCATACAACACATATGTTTTTGCATCATAAACTAGTTTAATCATGATTTTTTCTTGTTTTGTATAATAATTTGAATGATTATTTGTTTGGATACATGTTGTTTTATAGTCAAAACCAGCTTCTTTTGCTTGCTTTTCTGTAAGTCCAGTACTTGCAGCTTCGTATTCGCCTGCTTTGATTGAACTACTTCCTAATGCACCCACATAAGCAATCCATTGTTCTTTGTCCAAAGCAATATTTGTTCCAACGATCCGCCCTACTTTATTCGCCGTTGTTGCAAGTGGAATATACGCTTGCCCTAATAAACGGTGAGGCACTGCTACACAATCTCCGGCAGCAAATACATCTGGAATTGATGTTTGTCCGTATTTATCAATGACAATAGCACCATTTTTTAGTTTTTCTAATGCACTATCTTGTAGAAATTCTGTATTTGGTTTAAAACCAATCGCATAGATAACAGCATCTGCATCGTACATGCCTTTAGTTGTTTGAACCTGTGTCACCGTGTTATTTGTTTGAACAAAACGCTCAACACGTTCATCTAAATGCACATCAACACCAATTTCAGTGATTGCATCTTTTAGTTTTTCTGAAAATTCATTATCAAAAGGTACACGCATCATTGCATCTGTCGCTTCAATGATTCGAACAGATTTCCCTTGTGCAACTAATTGGTCCGCCACCTCCATGCCAATAAATCCGCCACCGATCACAACAATATTTTTATAGTTTGGTAACGATTCTTTTAGACGTTTGACTGCTGCCACTCGTGTAATGCTATAAACATTCGATGCATCGATTCCGTCAATTGGAGGTTTGATAGGTGAAGCACCTGTTGCAAGCATTAGGCGATCATAAGATTTAGTTACCTCTTCGCCTGTTTCTAAATTTGTCGCGTAGACTGTTTTAGTAGTAAAATCAATCCGAGTAACTTCGTGTTTCAAGCGCAGATTGATTCCTGCTGCTTCCATTTGTGCTGGTGTTCGTGCAAACATTTCTGATGTATCATCAAATTGATTGCCTAAATAATAAGGTAAACCACAAGCACCAAATGAAATATAATTTTCTTTTTCAAAAACAGTAATCACTGCCTCTTTATTTGTCCGTGCAGCCTTTGCAGCAGCACTCATTCCAGCAGCAATACCGCCAATAATCACAATTTCCATAAGAACGACCTCCATTATCAATAAATAATCATACTGCTTTTCGCAAAGAAAGCAACTAAACTTACTTATTTTCCGAATCTGGTCGATGCTTTACCACCTTTTTAGATTTTAATTTTTTAAATAAGCTGATTTTGATTCCCCATGAAAGACAAATGATAACTAAAAATCCAAAAAGTTGCCAAATAAACGGCCACGAATACCATAGTGGAAACAAACACGCTAAAACAATAACTATCCCAATCAATAAAATCAGATTTTCTCGCATGACCTCTCCTCCATTTCACTATTTATTATAGCAAATAAAGGTTGTTTCTAAAGCGCTTTGCTCTGAGAAATAAGAAAAATGACTTAAAAATTGCCTTACAAATTTTTAGTGGCAGTTGCCTTATTTCCGAAGGAGCAGCTTTAGAAACACCGTTCATCTAAGGTTGTTTCTAAAGCGCTTTGCTCTGAGAAATAAGAAAAATGGCTCAAAAAATGCCTTAGAAACACCATCAAAAAAGCTGAGGCAAGATTTGCCTCAGCTTTTATAAACAAATGTTTATGGTTGTTTTCCAATATACGCTAAGATACCACCATCAACATACAAAATGTGCCCATTCACAAAATCAGACGCATCTGATGCTAAGAAGACAGTTGGTCCAGCTAAATCGATTGGTTCACCCCAGCGAGCTGCTGGTGTTTTAGAAACGATAAATTGATCAAATGGATGACGTGAGCCATCTGGTTGGATTTCTCTTAATGGTGCTGTTTGCGGAGTTGCGATATAGCCAGGGCCAATGCCGTTACACTGGATATTGGCTTCACCAAACTCAGAACAGATATTTTTCGTCAACATTTTTAGTCCGCCTTTTGCTGCAGCATAGCCAGCAACAGTTTCACGGCCTAATTCACTCATCATTGAGCAAATGTTGATGATTTTCCCATGTCCTTTTTTGATCATTGAAGGAAGGACTGCTTTAGCAACGATAAACGGTGCATTCAAGTCCACATCAACTACTTGACGGAAGTCTTTTGCTGACATTTCTAACATTGGAATACGTTTGATGATTCCTGCGTTATTCACTAAAATATCGATAACACCGACTTCTTCTTCAATTTGTTTGACCATTTGATTCACCGCATCTTCATCCGTTACATCGCACACATATCCATAGGCTGTAATTCCTTCTGCACGATAGTTTTCTAACCCTTTGTCTACTGATTCTTGATCTAGATTATTGAAGACGATTGTTGCACCTGCTGATGCTAAAGATTTAGCGATTTCAAACCCAATACCATATACCGCACCTGTTACTAAAGCGATTTTACCATCTAAACGAAACATATCCATTGAAAAATCCATTCTCATTCTCCTCGTTTGTTTGTTTTTTATTTTAATTGATCCATTGGTACCATATCCATGTCTGTGTAAGTAATATTTTCTCCACACATTGCCCAAATAAATGAATAGTTGCTTGTGCCCACACCTGAGTGGATAGACCAACTTGGTGAAATGACTGCTTGTTCATTGTCCACAACGAGATGTTTTGTTTCATCTGGCTTACCCATCATGTGGAATGTACGTGTATCTTCAGTTGCATAATCAAAGTAAACATAGGCTTCCATACGGCGTTCATGTGTATGGCATGGCATGGTATTCCATGCACTACCCTCTTCTAAAATCGTATAGCCCATCTGTAATTGACAACTCTCGCATACATTTGGATGAATATATTGATAAATTTTACGCTCGTTCAATGTTTTCCCTTCACCAGTCTCCATCGGCTTGATTTGATCGATACTGATTTTCACATTTGGGTATTTGTGATGCGCAGGCACACTGCTGATGTAGAATTTCGCAGGATTGGCTGCATCTTCAGAAGAGAAGACAACATGTTTTGTTTCTTTTCCAATATAATATCCATCTTGTTTTTTCATTGATTCTTTTGCGCCATCAATTTCAATAAATCCAGGACCACCAATATTGATGACACCTAATTCACGGCGTTCTAAGAAGTATTCCACACCTAGTTCTTTATCTAGAATGATTTCTAACGCAGTATCTGTAGGTGTTACGCCACCAAAAATCATACGGTCGTTGTGTGTATATGTTAATGAGATTTCTCCTGGAACAAATACTTTCTCAACTAAAAATTCACGACGTAACTCCTCTGTTGAGTAATGACGAATATCTTCTGGGCTGTGCGTATAGCGTGTATCCATTGTTTGCATGCTTGAATTCTCCTTCTTTTTTCAAAATTGATTATCGTGAAATTGCACCAGTTGCACTTGTCAAAAATTGCTCAACATCTGCTTGGCTAAAGACATTGCAATCACCATAAACAGTATGTTTTAGCACGGAAGCAGCTGTTGCAAATTCAATCACTTCTTGATACGGCATTTCCTGTAAAATACCATGTAAGACACCTGCTGAAAAAGCGTCTCCTCCACCGACACGATCGACAATCGCTGTGATTTTATGTGGTTTTGATTCAAGATAGCCTGTCGCTTCTGTCCAAATCGTTCCCATCAGCTCATTCTCACTTGCTGAATAAACTTCTCGTTTCGTTGAATAGAATACTTTAATATTGGGGAACAATTGATGGATGCTTTCGTAGTAATCCGCCAATGAATCTTGCGTTGCAATATTTAACAAATATCGCGCATCTAATTCACCAGCAGAACAATAATCTACATAAGGTAAAATTGTTTGAAGAACTTCTGAAGCTTCTTGTTGGCTCCAGAGATTCCCACGGTAATTCATATCAAAACTGACTTTTGCACCGGCTTGTTTTGCCGCTTGAATCAATACGTTTAATTGTGTTTGCCATAATTTTGATAGTGCAGGAGTAATTCCTGTAATATGGAAAATCGTTACATCTTTAAATAATTCATCCGTTTCCCATTCTGTTATGTCCATTGTTGCAAAACTTGAACCAAATCGATCATACGTAACTTTTGAAGCGCGTTGTCCGACACCTGTTTCAACGTAATATGTACCTAGTCTTTGTCCACCTCGTAATAGAAGCGTTGTATCTACACCAAAAGTAGCTAGATGTTTCTCTACTGCATCACCTAAAGCATGCTGTGGTACCTTGCTTGCAAAGGCAACTTCATGACCAAAATTTGCTAATGAAATCGCTACATTTGCTTCTGCACCACCGTATTGTGCTGAAAATTGATCACTTTGAAAGATTCTCATTCCCTGTGCTGTAGACAGTCGAAGCATTATCTCGCCCAACGTAACGATCTTCGCCATAGCAAGTTCCTCCTTTGATTTTTGCGTACTGTTTTGCATAACGAGCAGCTGTGTCTTTGATATGTGCAACACTTCCATTTTCATCAGGAGAGACAAGATTTCCACCAACACCGACAACTTCAGCGCCTGCATCAAACCATTCTTTCATGTTATCCAAGTTGACACCACCAGTTGGCATGATATTTACATGTGGTAATGGTGCTTTAAATGCTTTGATGATTTCTGGACCATAAACACTACTTGGGAACAATTTCACTACATCAACACCGCTCTTCAATGCTTCAGTAATTTCAGTGATCGTCATACAACCAGGTAAGTATGGAATTTGATAAAGATTACAGATTTCTGCTGTTTCTCTATCGAAGTAAGGACTGACTACATACTCTGCACCTGCCATGATAGCTTGGCGTGCTGTGATTGCATCTAAGACAGAACCTGCACCGACAACAACCGTTTCATCTTCTGCATAAATCGCTGCAAGTTCTGAAATTGCTTCTGTTACTTGAGGGATTGTAAAAGTTAACTCCAGACCAGTAACACCGCCCTCTACTAATGAGTGACTGATTTGAACTGCTTCATCTGAACTAGCCGCTCGAACAACCGCTACAACCCCAGCTTGTTTGAGTCTAGTTAAAATCGCTAATTTTTTCATAATTTTCTCGCTTTCTTATTTAGAAATTATAATTTATTATTAGGAAATTACAACTCAATTATACAAATACTTAGTTTCTTTCGCAACCCCTTACATTAAACTTTTTTCGATTTTCTTTTTGATCGCTATCGTTTCTTGGATAATCATTTGTTCTAATGCAGGTGTTAATCGATATTTAGGCATGCTAATGCTGAATGCACCAAGGATTTTCCGGTCTTTCATGATTGAAGCTCCAAAACAAAAGATATCTTTTTCCATTTCTTCGTCATCAAAAGCCACTTTTCGTTCACGGATTTGTTCTAATTCTTTCCGTAGTTTCAATGGATTCACAATTGTATTTTCTGTAAAAGGAACCAAGGTATGTGCTTCTAGATACTCACTGATTTGTTCATCTGTAAATTCAGCTAAGACCGCTTTCCCCATCGCTGAACTATACAAAGGTCTAGTAATTCCGATTCGTGAGGACATACGAATGGATTGATTCTTGGGTTCTAATTTATTTAAATATAAAATCTCATTGTTTGATAAAATTCCTAAATGAATCGTCTCATCGATTTTCTCTTGTAATTCCTCTAAATGCCCCATTGTTTGCTTGATCAAGTCTGCTTGTTCAACATCTTTTTTGGCATATTGCATCAATTTAGGACCTAATGAATAGGTCTTTTTCTCACTTTTTTCTGTATAGCCTATCAACGTCAATGTATCTAAGATTTTTAGCGCAGTTGATAGGGTCAAATTCGTTCCTTGAGCAATCTCTTGTAAGGAATCTTCTGGATGTTCTGCAATATAATCGAGTAAGGCTGCCGCCTTGATCAGCACAGTACCATAAGGTTTCTTAGTTTCCATATAAAACACTCCTATTTCTTTATAAGAAAAGCATAACAAATTTTTCTTTTATTTAATAGCAAATTTTTTTATTTTTTGGTAAATAAAAAAGGATTGGACGAGAAGTATTTATCTAAATAAACACTTTTCGTCCAATCCAGAGTGAACGCTCTTTTATTTTACTTGAAATTCTTTGTTCTTCAATTCATAAACAACATCACATTCATCTGCAACTTCTTGTTCATGTGTGACAAGGATGATACATTTTTGTTGCTCATGCGCAATTTCTTGGAACAAGCGAACAATATCCATCGATGTCGCTTCATCTAGATTTCCTGTTGGTTCATCAGCAACAATCAAATCATGCTCACAACATATGGCACGAACAATTGCTACCCGTTGTTGTTGTCCACCTGAAAGTAAACTGATTTTCTTCTCAGCTAATTCTTTCGTAATGCCCACTTTCTCTAAATTAGCAAGTGCATAAGCTTTCTTGTCTGCTTGTTGGCTCTTTGAGATTTCCATCGCTGTCAATACATTGTCTACTGCAGACATGTATGGTAATAAATTGTATGCTTGAAAGACAATAGACACATCTTTTCGACGGTATTCTCTTAAACCAATTTTCTTCAATGATTCTTCTTTATACAGGATTTCTCCTGCTTTAGGTGTATCTAATCCAGCAATCAAAGAAAGGAATGTTGTTTTACCAGATCCACTTGTTCCTAAGATCGCATATACTTTTCCTGCATCAAAAGTTAGATCAACATGTTCAAATAATGGATTGCCTGACTCGTACCAGTAGCCCAAATCTTTTGTTGTTAATGTCATTTCTCATTCCTCCTAGGATATTAGAATTTTTTTCGGATTCAATCGCAAAATACCTGCCGATGCTAACAAAATAGAGAACATACTAATTGCAAGGCCAATTCCTGCAAGACTGACGATTTCAATTGGTTTGACTGAGATGTTCAAGTCGTCGATTGCTTCTGATTGCGTAAATGGATTGCTGCTACCACCCATATTTCCTGGGACGCCACCTTGTCCGCCTTGTCCGCCACCTGGCATATTCCCTTGTTCACCGCCACCAACGTTCAACCCGCCTTGTGCTGTATCAGAGGATTGTGATGTTGTGGTTTGTTGACTAAGTAATTGATTTCCTACTGCATTCCCTACTAAATTACCACTTGCTGCGGCAATCCCTAAGGCAAAGATCATGCAAACGAAGATTTCTGTAAAGAATTGTAAGATGATTTTGACTCTTGATTCACCTAGAGAAAGCAATACACCAATTTCATATCTACGTTCACGAATAGTCATCATCACAATCAATGTCAAGATGATCACACCTGCTGCGGCAACTAAAATGATAATATTTTTTGCAAATTTAGATACATTATTTAATGGTTCTAGCATTGTTTGGTATGTTTGGTCATTTGTTTGTAAGCTAAATGTGTCTGTATCGATCAATTTTTCTGCAGACTCAACAAAATCATCCATTTCACTTGGATCAGATAATGTATATACAGCAGAGTCAATCGTATCGCTATCTTCGTCACCATCCAATGTACTTACTAAAGTATATGAAGAATAGATTGTATTTGAAGGATTCATGAAATTGAATTGTGTACTCATACTATCTCCAGAATCACTTGTTTCATAGATTCCTTTGATTGTGACTTCAACATCGTTATCATCCGTATCTTTGATTTTAAACGTATCGCCTACTTCTAAATCATTTGAATCTGCAAGTGTTTGTTCAATCAAGACATTTGATGTTCCTTCGTCTTCTGTAGTCAACGCTTCTCCATCAACGATTTCATCTGTTCCATCAGAGAAGTCGCTCGCTGCTGCACTTGAAGAAACACCAGAAATTTGGAAGTCTCCAGAACTCATCTGTGGTCCGCCACCCATTTTTCCATCTTGGGTTTCTTCTGAAGAATCTGATGTATCACTTTCTTCCTCACTATCACTACTTGAAATTGGGGTAATCCCTGTACTCTTATCTGCTGAAGTACTTGATTCAAACGAATAAGATTTTACTCCAGAAAGTTTTGCGATTTTTTCCGCATCACTTAAATTAACGGGTGTCATTTCAAAGCTTCCCGGATCTTTTTTCTCACTTGAATCCTCACTATCGCTATCACTTGAGGATTGTTTCATCATTGACTCACGATTGGTCGATAATGTGACTGTTGCGCCGACGCTCTTCTTCGCATTCTCTGTTGCTAATTCTGCCCCACTGCGAATCGTTAATCCGGCTAAAACAAATATTAAAATAGCTGAAAATACAGCAATTAAAATCAGGCTACGCCCTTTTTTTGCCCATAAATTTTGCATTGCACGTTTCAAAAAATTCATTGTACGTCCTCCTTGTACTTTTACTACATGTAGAATATAGTGTATGCCTTAACTTAAACTTAAAGTCAAAGCAACTTTTTTAAGGTACTTTAAGGTGAACATGGTAAACTAGTGACTGAGGTGAAAAAGATGATTAAACTACTTGTGGTTGAAGATGATGCTACGCTATCCGAAAATATTAAAGATATTTTAGAAGAATTAGGTGAAATCCATCAAGTCTATGATGGAGAAGAAGGACTATACGAAGCAGAAAGCGGACTTTATGACCTTCTTGTATTAGATTTGATGCTACCAAAAAAGAATGGCTATGAGCTACTAACTGAACTGAGGCAAAAAAACATTCAAGTACCTGTCTTGATTCTAACTGCGAAAGATAGTCTGGATGACAAAGTAACTGGATTTGAAAAAGGGGCAGATGATTACTTGACCAAGCCCTTCTATCGAGAAGAACTGATCATGCGTGCCAAAGCACTGCTAAAACGTTCTCTGGGACTCTTCGAAGACAATCAATTACACTATAAAGAGCTTTCATGTAACTTGACCTCTAATGAAGTGTATTTCGATTCCCAGTTATTACCTATCCAAGGAAAAGAATTCGAACTATTGATTTACTTTATTCAAAATAAAGGGGTCATTTTGACAAAGGAACAGATTTTCGACCGAATTTGGGGCTTTGATTCTGAAACAACGATTACCGTAGTCGAGGTTTACATGAGCCATTTACGTAAACATTTAAAGAAAACTGGTTTAGATAGTGCGTTTAAAACGTTGCGTAATGTTGGCTATATTTTACAAAAGGACTGAACGTATGAATAATGACTCTTCAAATAAACAACGCTGGCGCTTTTTCTTCATTAATGTTTCTGCCTTTGCAATTATTTTTCTTTCCCTCGGATTGATTATCTTGCAAGTTTTGCAAAGTTCAACTTATCGTCAAACCGATCTTTCCTTGGAATCAATGAAAGAAAATCAAAATTTGATTGATGTAGAGATCTCACGCTATCAACAAGACGATCCCTTTATCTCTCAACCGCCAGCGAGAGTGACAAATGAGCTAAAAGAAACAGATGGAAGCAATGACCATCCGCCAAAAGAAAGTACACCCAATGGAAACGGATTTAACTCGATCGTTGTATTATGGTCCAAAGAGGGAGAAATCCTTAACAAAAAAGTTTTGGGTGGACGGTACAATGAATTACAAAATCTGAAATTAGATACTAAAAATCTTGATAAAACAAATACAGTCACACTAGATGCTTCGATTGGGAGTTCACAACAATTATCTTTTCGTACGCTAACAACCGCCTATGAAACAGATGAAGACTCAGATGTTGCCTATATCCAATTTTTAGAAAACACCGATCAAATTACCGAATCCATGAGGACTTTCAAAACGATTCTTATTGTGTGCATGGTGATCTTTTGGTTGCTATCTATCGCATTAAGTTACTATATTTCTAAAATGAATATGAAGCCGATTATGGCATCTTGGAAGAAACAACAAGAATTTGTTGAAAATGCATCTCATGAATTACGCACACCACTAACAATTATTCAAAACAGTTTACAAAAACTCTTTACCAAACCAGAGCATACAATTATTGAGGAATCCGAAACAATTGCTCAAGCTTTGAATGAAACGAGACGTTTGAGTGGCTTAACCAATGACTTGTTGACACTCGCGCGTAGTGATTCCAATCAGTTGATGGTTGTCAAAGAAGCCCTTGATCCGCATACTTTTATCTATCAACTGGCACAACCATTCAAAGAAATTGCTACACTCGATAACAAGCAATTTATTTTAGAAAACTTTGCAAATCAACCTGTCTATGTGGACCAAAAGCAAATCCATCAAGTCTTAGTTATTTTGCTAGACAATGCATTAAAATATACCAATGAAAAAGATAAAATCATTCTCCAATCTGAAATCTCAAACGATGAATGGCTGGTAGAAGTAAAAAATAACGGATCATCCATTAGCGACGAAGATAAAAAACATATCTTTGACCGTTTCTATCGTGAAGACCGTTCACGAACAAAAGAAACTGGTGGCTACGGTCTTGGATTAACCATTGCGCAGCAAATCATCACCCAGCACGGTGGCAAACTCACCGTTCGCGATTGGCTACCAAAAGGTGTCATTTTCCAAATACGTATTCCAAATAAGAAAACACCATCTAAATAAAGTTATTTTCAACACGCTTTACTCTCAAAAAAGCGATACTATGAAAAGCCCACGGCACCATCACTACTCGATGTTGCCGTGGCTTCTTTTTAGATACATATGTCCTACCTTTACAAAAAAACTCTTTTCCTCTACACTTTTAGTTAAAAAGGAGAAGGTGTTATTTTTGAAAAAAGAACGATTGTCTGCCTTTACCGATGCTGTCTTAGCCATTATTATGACGATACTTGTTTTGGAGCTAAAAAAGCCTGAAACTGTTTCTTTAGCTGGTTTCTTAGAATTAAAAGAAAACTTTTTTGCCTATACATTGTCCTTCTTTTGGTTAGGTACCATGTGGATCAACCTGCATAACGAATGGTACAAAATCAAAAAAATCAATTGCTATACATTATGGGGAAAGATTGCTATGCTCTTCTTTTCTTCTTTATTCCCATATGCGACTTAGATTGTGTCAGAAAACTTTACAAATGTAGCTGCGCAGGCTTTCTATGGAAGTATTGTTATCCTTATTACAATTACGAATATCCTTACGTACCATACCTTGGTCAAAGCAAATAGCACAGAGCCAGAAATAAAGAAACAAATCCACGCTAGAAACAATTGGTTACAACTCGATTTAGCTATCAAAATCATAGGGTTGGTACTCACACTGACTCTCTTCCCAACGGCAATGACCTTCGCAGTCTTGATTACTATTTTAGTACTGGTTATTCCAAATCAAATAAAGTCCTTTTAATAAAAAAGCTTACTGTTTCTTTCTAAATCAAAGATAGCAGTAAGCTTTTTTCTCTTATTTATTCAATTTATATCTTGCCCAAATCATACCATTTCGTGTTTCAATATTTTCTAACTGAAATTTCACAGGCAAGGTATCAGACAATCCTGGAACTGCTTGGAAAAGTGCAGGTGAATCAGGCGTTCCATCCGCAATCGGTGAAATAAATAAACTTAATTCATCACAGAGACCTTGCTTGATAAATGACCAATTCAGAATACCACCTCCACCAAGCATAATGAAGTCCAACTGGAAGAGCTCTTTTAATTTTTTCATTGCTAAAGGTGCATCTAATCGATCTTCTCCAGCAATGATATAGGGAATATTCAACTTACGAAGATATGCTCTATACGCCATACTCGTCGATTCGGTTAAAATCTCTAACACTTTTGCATGTGTATCTCCATAGTCGATAAAATCTTTCTCCCACCCAAGGACACCATGTGTATCAATTGACAGATAGTACTTTTCATTGTCCTTCGCTTTGACAACAAAATCTCCTTCAGGTACGGTTGCAGTTGCATCTACTTGTGGCTTTTTATAATTTGTAAAATTTTCTTCTGTAGTTTTTCTTCCAGAAAGCCAGCCTTGTTGTTGATGGTAATAGCCATCCTCTTCAAATGCTTCATGGTAAAACCAGTTATGTGTGCCATCATCCACAGACATATATGGACCTGAGATTTTACCATCTAAAGACATACCCATTTGGCAAAAAATATACGGTCTATCCAACATTCTCACTCCTCGCTATTCGTTTGTTGTTAAGTAAATACTCTTTCTATGATTTATCTTAACAATAGCAGGAGAAATTGTTAAATACTTACTTGCTCTGTCTTCTATGCTTTTGAGGCATTTTTTGTTTTGCCATCATTGATTTAAAACATATTTTTGAATCAGATAAGCAGGTGTGCATGACCATGCATGACAATAAGAAGAAACAATTGGACTTCCATAAGGAGAAAACTCTGGATTTTCTGGTTTAAAAGCTTCCCAAAAAGTGTCTGCACCAAGTTCAACCATCGCTCCCCAGTATTCCTTCATCAATTTGATAGCCTCTTCATCTAATTCTGCCTCAAATAGCGCTTCAACCACATGATGATACATGTAAGGAGTCGCAATGTTTTTAATTGGAAATTGTTCGTTGATCATTTTCGTTAAAATTTGTCGATTCATTTTTTGATCCATGACTTCCGCTAAACACATCCACACTTGACTAGCTATATTTACTTCTCCCGTTTTTTCAATGATAAACTGTTGTTGACTTTCATCAAACAAACTTTCTCGGGAAAATTCTTCCATTTTTCCTACGATTACTCGATAATTTTCTATGTCCGAATCCCCCATGATATCTGCTAATTGAATAAATCTTTTTAACGTATAAATCATAATCGCTTGTCCTGCAGTCGATTTTTCAAAGTCATTTGACCAATCAACAAATACTGGCCATTCTTCACTTAAATTCAATCTACCCACGGCATCTACTTGTTTTATAGCTAAATCAATTTCTTTTTTAGCAACATCGTATAAATCAGTCAAAACAACTCTATCTTGTGTGTATTGGACATAATCAAATAAAATAACTGCAAAAAACAAACTATAGTCAAATAAAAATGTATCATCCGGAACAACCTGCTTCATCGTGAAAACATTTGCTGGAATTTTTCCTTCTTCTGTCGTCATCCCTCCAAATAAATACAAGCAACGTTTTACAAGTTCTTCATCCTCAAACGTCGCATAATTCGCAAGTGCCTGTAAACGTAAATCACCTATCCATAATCGACGATCTCTCTTTGGTCCATCTTCAAAAATCGTTTGCATACAGTCCTGAAGTGTTTTTACAGAAACCGTATAGATTCTTTCTAAAAGCGGATCGTCAATCACTATCTTTGGTGCCTGTTCCAAAGAAACACTGCTTTGGGCAACAAATAGTGGTTGAGTAAATTTTGCTTTCCATTTTGGTGAACTATCTATTACATCCAGCTCAATAAATCGTGCAGCATACCTACGTGGTAGCTCTAATGTGGTTGGGAGGGTATCTAAATGAATGTACTCTTCTTGAATCCAAGATTTTGATAGCCATCCATCATACTCTTCACTGTTTGAAAAAAGCTCCGAAGCAACTTCTGCAAATTTGATGCGCAAGTACAACGGCGCATCCATTGGTGATCCCACTGAATCAATCGTTACAGAAAAATTTCCTACATAGTGATCCCCTAAGTCCAGTACAATTCCTTCATCTCGTCCAAATGCTAACTCGCCAAGCTCATGAACTTTTTCTTCTCGTTCTACAAGTTTATCCTTATTGCACTCGCTATCCACTTGTATTTCTACTAGTTTTTCTGGGTAAATTCTACTTTCCATCAAAGAAGGTGTGTATGCCTGTGCTTTTTTTAATAATTTTTCGTTATACATCCATGATATATCAGGATTAATTTGAAATGTGAATGCCATAGTTCCTCCAAAAATAAAAAGAATAAGCTTGTTAACTTCTCTAATATCGCTGCTTATTCTCTAAATTGTATTTTTTATTTTACAGATGTTTCATCTGTCAGCTCATCAAATGATGCTGTATTGATTTTATTTTTTAAAAACAATTTACCTAGAACCACAGTTGCGAACAATCCTAGAACAATAAACCCACATGCAGTTAAAGATGCGTTTGGTGTACTACTTCCCGATATTTTAGCAATTAATGACATTGTGTACGGACATAAGAACGCACCTAAATTGATTGCAACCAACATCATGGAAGACACTACATTGTTCATTTCTTTCGGTGCTAATTGTGAGACACGTAAAAAGATAAACGTTGATAAAAATGAAAATGCACTCGCTAACAGAACAATAATCCCACCTGTCATAACTAGTGATGTTGACTGTGCAATCAAGAAGTATGCACTGCTCATTACCGCTAATGAAATCGGAAATAATTTATGTCCTAAATTTTTATAGACAAAACCAAAAATCACGCCAATGATAATCCCAGTTAAGTTAGACAAGCTAAGTAGAAAGCTTGCTTGCGTGGCTGTCCCATATCCATTTTCAACCACTAGCGAACCCAATTTGATATTCACTGTCATAAAGACTGAAAATAGGACAAACATACACACACCATATAGCAATACAGTTTTATTTATCGTTTTCAACTCACTAAAAAAGCTTGTTTTTTCAGTAGATTCTTCATTGATTTTTACATCTGGGACAAAGAATAAGACAAGGAAAAATACCGCTAACAAAACAAAATACGTTAAGAAGCTTGCTCTCCAAGTGTACTGTAACAAAAGACCAGCTAAGGCTGTTAAAATGACACTAGCAAAATTCGATACTGTTGAAATAAGTCCAAACATTTGTGCACGTTCATTACCAGAATAAAAATACGAAATAATACTATAGGATAGTGGATTTAATAAACCAATTCCTGCACCAAATAAGAAACGCATCACTAAAATCAAATAAATATTATCCAAAAAGAATGGAGCAATTCCACTTAGAAACGAAATCATCATTCCTAAGAGGACTGTTTTTTTATACCCAATTCTCTTTGTCACTAGAGAACTCAACAGAACAAATAATAGAATCGACAAACTGGGCAAGGTTGAAATAGATTCAACTAAGTAACTTGGCGCATGACTAAATGACTCTTGCATAACCGGAATAGCTCCGCTTACAACTCCAGATGCAGTTGCATCAATTGAAATGGCAAGGATCGACGCTTTAAACAGGACGCTTGATGGATTATAATTTTTATTCATAGCGGTACATCTCCTAATTATTATTTATTTTAGCAATAATTGACAAAATATCTACATCATTAAGGGTTTCATCTACACGTTTTAATGTATTCAACGTCATTAATGAACCCATCGAGAGTGCTTTTAATGGGTCTTCATCTTTTGTAAGTTCCAAAAATTTCAATGAAGCTGGATGTTTTCGAAAAGCAGATTCTAATTTCTCATACATTCCTTGAACTTTGATCATATCCCCAATCGTGCTATCCTCATGAATCAGAATTGGTTGATTTTCAATTTTTATTGTTTGAGTATCACGAATATCCGCTACAGAGCTTCCAACAAAAATCTTGTATTCACCATTACTGATTTCCCACTGACCATTGGCTACGCTATAGTTCATGAATGTTCGTGGATCTAGTTCGATTGCAACCGTTTTGTCTTCATGAACATCCAAAGTTATTTTTTCAAAACCAACAAGTTTTTTCGGACAAATTGATTGATCAACAGATTGTTTTTGTACATAGACTTGAACAACTTCTTTACCTGATCGATTTCCTGTATTTTTCACATTTAGTACCACTGTTTGATTCCTTGCATCAGCTTGGATATGGATGTTCGCATACTCAAATATTGTATAAGACAGACCATGCCCAAACGGGAATAACACCGCTTTTCCTAATGCTTCATAATGTTTATATCCGACAAATTCCCCCTCACCATAAGAAACTTCATCTTCATTTCCTGGAAAATATAAGTAACTAGGATTATCTTCTAAATGAATCGGGAAAGTTTCGGCTAATTTACCCGATGGATTTACTTTTCCAAATAAGATGTTTGCTTGGGCAGTTCCGCTTGCTTCACCACCAAGATACCCTTCAAGAATAGCCTGTACATTTTCTTTCCACGGCATTTCAACAACAGAGCCATTTGCCAATACAACAATCACTTGCTTGTGTATTTTCGTTAGCTCTTGAATCAATTTGTTTTGCACAGTTGGCAATTGGATTGTTTTTCGATCATAGCCTTCAGATTCAATCAAATCAGGAAGCCCTGCATAAACAACTACTTTTTCATACTCAGCTGCACATGAAAGCACCGCATCGAATAGTGAAGGATCTTCCGTTCCATCAAGTTGATAGCCTTGTAAATAATCTACTGTTGTATTTTGTTTTTGGATTTCATCAATTGGTATTTCTAAATTGTATGGATTCACATGTGAGCTACCTCCACCTTGAAAACGTGGCGTTTTCGCTAACTTACCAACTACAAGCAGTTTTTCTGTTTCTAGTAAAGGTAAAACGCCTTCATTTTTAAGTAAAACAATACTTTCTTCTGCAACTTGTTGTGCGAATCGATGATGTTCTTCTCTATCGTATGTCTTTTGTTGCGGGTCATGTGCAGCACGTTCTTTCATGGCTTCTAATGCAAATGTGATATTCTTGATTACCGCTTGATCTAATTCATCTTCTGTTAGCTCATGATTCAATAGCAACTCTTCGATACGTCCGGTAATTTTTGGTCCTGTCTCTCCTGGCATCTGTAACGTCAGACCATACTCTATGCCCTTTCCTAAATCATGTGCTGCGAAACAATCTGTTACAACTACCCCTTGATAATTCCACTCATTTCTTAAAGTCGATAAAAGATGTTCGTTGCTTGCACAAAATTCTCCATTTACTTTATTGTATGCCGTCATTACCATTTTGGGTTTTCCTACTTTTACTGGCTTTTCAAAAGCAGATAAGTAAACTTCCTGTAGGGCTTCCTCATCTACGCGAACGTTGATGTTCATCCGCCGTGTTTCTTGATTATTGACTGCAAAATGTTTTAAACATGCTCCAACACCTTCTTCTTGCATTCCTAAGATAAACTCAGTGGCTAGCTCACTTGTCACAAAAGGATCTTCTGAATAATATTCAAAATTTCGACCACCAAGTGGACTACGTTTGATATTTACTGCAGGTGCCAACATAGTATCTACGTCTTCTTGCCTTGCCTCGATTCCAATATGTGCGCCTAGTTCATAAAGAAGTTCTCGATTCCATGAACTAGCGTAAGTACTTGGTGAGGGATAACACGTACTTGGTTTTGTGTTATAGATATCCTCATCAAAATATTCTTTTAACCGCCGAATCCCTGCTGGTCCATCCGCTAACAAAAATTTTTCAAGTTCAGGATGGATTTGATGCACATCGGTTGTTTCCCAAACAACTTGACTCAATAATTTTGCTTTTTGAGCTACAGACATCTTTGCAACAATCTCTTTTGCAACTTCATGACAATCAATTGTTTTCATCGTTCACACTCCTTAATAAAATCAAAACTTATATTTTTAATATTCGCTAATCTTCCAACCGAATTGTCATCTGTACAAATTTTCAGCCATATTGTTTGAATGCCTTCGATTTTCTCTACCGGTGCATCAAACTTCAGATAGTTTTCCCAAGAGTCGGTTGTTGAAATCAGGCATTCCCCAAGCAAATGGTTTTCTTTTCCATAAATTTCTATTTTTGCTGGTTTCATACTTGATGCCCAAACTGTCACCTGATTTTGTCCAGTACGAAAATCAAGATTATCTAAACGAATCCAGTCATCTGATCGTGTATACGTTAATGCTTCCTCATCCCCAACAGGTTCTAACCGCATTGGTTCGAAATGGTCAAATGGCAATTTTACTTTCATTTTTGATAATGCAGTCATTGGAATAGTACGTGTCGCATCAAGTGCTTCACTTGCACCATTAGATGTCATTTCCACCTCATTGATGGTCCCGTCTTTTTCTATTGTTATTTTTTCAACACATACTCTGCGATTATATATACTATTTTGACTTGAACGATGGTAAAAAACATAATACGCACCATTAAATTCCTCAATCGAACCATGATTGTTCCATGTTTCTGAATCACAGCCGATGTTATCTATGATAATCCCTTGTCTTTCATAAGGACCTAACGGATGCTTTGCTGTAGCATAGCCAAGTGCGGTTGCACGTCCTCTAGAAATATCTGTATAAACCATGTAATAGGTTTCATTGATTTTACGAATCGATGCCCCTTCATGAAACCCATGTTCATGTTCCGTCAATAAGTTTTCGTGAATCGTTTCTGGAAGAACTGTTTTCATATCTTCAGCCAATCTTCCTCCTCGAAGCTGGAATTGTCCCCAAAAATAATACACACTTCCATCATCATCTTGAAAAATCGCTGGGTCAATACTCTCACCATCTGCGGGACTAACACTCCCTAACTGTTGGAAGGGACCTGTAGGCTCATCAGCTACAGCTACACCCATTCGATTTCCATACGCGTAATAATATAAATAATAGCGATTATTTATATACAAACAATCCGGTGCTCCTAACGTCAGTTTTGTATTTAATCCGTACATCTTATCTGTACTATTGAAAATCACACCATGGTTTTCCCAATGCAGCATATCTGCAGTCGAGAATGCATAATACTCCGTGCTACAAAATTCGGTATCTCCCGAATTATCTTTTGAACCATAGATATACACTCGTCCATCTGGCATTTTATGTGCTTCTACATCAGGAATATAGTAGTTATTTGGTAATATTGGATTCATTTTGACACGTCCAGTCTTAAGTAAACTTTTTCTATTACGCCCTTTATTTTAAAGCGTTTACAAAAAAACGGTAGTATTTTTATTTACTTTGTTTTATACTTATTTTGACTTTTTATAAGAAAGAGAGAATTTTATGCAGACAACTACGAACGTTTCTAGAGAAATTGTTTTATTAGAAAAACACTTACCTATCCGTATTTTCTATGGACATGATTCAAAAAGAAGTTATATTGCACCTCACTTTCATGAAGATATTGAATTAATTGGTTTAAAGAAGGGGACATTATTGATTACTGATCAAAATAATCAACTAACTCTTCAAAAAGGAGATATCCATATTTTCAATTCACACACGATTCACTCTACACTCTCTGAAGATCCAACGATGGAAGCAGTTATTCTGCAAATCTCTCCATCTACCTTAAAAAATATTTTTCCAGATATTGCCAAGTACGCATTTCTTTCAAACTTATCTGCAAAAGATCCTTTGGTCACTCAATTACTTGCCAAAATGTTTACATTGTTAGAAAGCACACATGCACACAATAAATTCGGTTATCTTCATTCCTATGCCTTGATTTTTGAATTATTAGATACATTGTTTACTAATTTTAGTTATGAAATTTCTACTAAGGAAATGAAAACAAAACTAAAATACCATGAACGAATGACTCAGCTTACACAATATATCCAGCAGAATTACCACTTACCTCTTTCATTAGACGAATTAAGTCAAGTCGTCCATTTAAATCCATCCTATCTTTCACGTTTTTTTAAAAAATATTTTGGGATGACTTTTTTTGATTATCTGACCTCGATTCGCCTAGACCACGCCTATCATCAACTTTTAGAAACAGAGTTACCTATTATGGATATCTATCAGTTCTGTGGATTTCAAACATACCATCAATTTAATCAATCATTCAAAAAAGTTTATGGACAAACGCCTAGTCATTTGCGAAAGAAAGCTCACGAATAGCTAGCGTATATACGCAAAAACCCCACTACGAATTCTTCGTAGTGGGGTGCATTTTGCTCGCTTATCGAAACTACACTAATTGCCCTTTCCAAGCAGACATGCCACCAGCAACATTCGTTACATGGAACCCTTGGTCTTGTAAAAACGCACAAGCTAAGGCTGAACGATTGCCCGAGTAACAAACCACATAATAGTCTTTCTGATGATCTAATTCAGATACTCGATTCGTTAGGTCCATTAATGGAATACCAACTGCCGTTTCAATATGTCCTTGTTCAAAATCGATTGCATCACGTACATCTAAAATAGCTAATTGTTCACTTTTTGTCTTTTGATAAAATTCATCGCTAAAAATTGTGTTATACATACATTATCTTCTCCGGTCTTACAGTATTATAAAGTGCAAATGCACCGTCCAGATTTTTCACAGAAAAACCTGCTTGTTTCAACATTCGTTCGGCTATATAGCTCCGTAATCCACTGTGACAAGTCACAATATACTCCCTGCTTGGATCGAGTTCCATGAAACGTGTGCGCAGTGTATCAAGAGGAATGTTTATCGCGTCTTCAAATTGCCCATTCCCAATCAGCTCACTTTCGTTTCGAACATCTAACAAAACTTTTCCTTTAGCCAATTCGTCTGACAACTCATGCCATTGAACTGACTCACTCAATCCTTCTGCAAGGTTCATTGCCGCATACCCAATCATATTGACTGGATCTTTTGCCGCTCCAAAAGGTGGTGCATAGGTAAACTCTAATTCTGGTAAATCAAAAATCGTTAACTGCCCTTTGATTGCTGTCGCTAGGATATCCATTCGTTTATCCACACCTTTTGCACCGATTCCTTGTGCTCCATAGATTTCACCTGTTTTTGAATCAAAAATCAATTTTAATACGACGTCTGTCGCCCCTGGATAATACCCTGCATGGTCCTTGCCAGATGTATGCACAACTTGGATATCTAAACCCGCTTCTCTGGTTGCACGTTCGCTGAGGCCTGTTGATGCTGCACTTAAGTCAAAGACACGAACAATTGCAGTACCAATACTTCCTCTATTTTTCCGAGGAAGACCTGCAATGACATCTGCTACTTGTCTTCCTTGACGATTCGCTGGTGAAGCAAGCGAAATCAATGCATCCTCGCCGGTGATTTGTTGCTTCACAACAATCGCATCTCCTACTGCGTAGATTGATTCTGCACTTGTTCGATAATTTTCATCAACAAGTATTCCCCCACGTAAGCCAAGTGCTAGACCCGCTTCTTTGGCCAAAGTGCTCTCTGGCTGGACACCGACAGATAATAACGTTATATCTGATTCTAACCGTGTACCATCAGATAAAACTATATCTTCTCCTTGATTTTCAAAAGCTGTAACTGCCTGTGAGGTAAGCACTGTAACACCATTTCGTACAAGCTCATTTTTTACATAGGCAGCCATTTCCTCATCGAGTGTTGGCAACACATGTGGTGCTTGCTCAACAAGAGTCACTTCTAAGCCACGTTTGCGAAGATTTTCTGCCATCTCTAAGCCAATAAATCCAGCGCCAACAATCGTTACTCGCTTTGTTTTTTCATCTAGACGTCCCATCAACTGATCTAAGTCTGGAACATTTCGTAAATAAAAAATATTCGTTGCTTGTTCAATCCCTTTGATAGGTGGCACAGTTGGTTTTGCGCCAGGGGATAAAATCAATTTGTCATAGGTTTCCACAAAGATTTCTTCACCATTTTTGATCGTAACTGTCTTACTCTCTGGTTGTATCTCCAGCACTTCATGGAATGGGCGCACATCCAGATTAAACCGTGCATGTAAAGATTCTGGTGTTTGCACAAGTAAATCTGCACGCGCACTGATTTCTCCTGAAACATAATAAGGCAACCCGCAATTTGCAAATGATACGAATGGTCCTTTTTCTAACACCATGATTTCTGCATCTTCCATTAATCGACGTAAACGAGTTGCTGCAGACATTCCTCCTGCCACACCGCCAACAATAATTACTTTCGTCATCTTACTTTCCTCTCCTAACTGGTCCATGCCAAGCATTCATTCCCTCTTTTACATTTGTGACTGCATAACCTCTTTTTTCCAGTAGTCGTGCAGCTTGTTTACTCCGCATCCCAGACTGACAGATAACATAAATTTCTTGTTCTTTTGTTGGTTTATAGCTAGTCACTCGTTGCAGTGGCACATTTATAGCATTTGCTAGATGCCCAGAACGGTATTCCTCAGGTGTTCGTACATCAAGTAAAAGATAGGATTGATTCATTTGTTCCTGTAGCTCTTTTAAAGAAATATTTTTCACACGTTTAAATAAGCGAAACATCTTCGGCCTCCTCAGTATACCTTATAGGGTATATTAAACAGTAGATATCAAAATATGTCAACAGAGTAAATTTAAAAAAATCAATTAAAAACAACTAAAATGCTGCAAATACTGATAGCATACCCTTTAAGGGTATAAAAATAAGAGATGTAAGCAATCAAACAATCTTACGTCTCCTATTTTTTGAGTTAGAACACAATTGTTCCAACTCATTTACGGTTTTATTTTTTATTAAAAGCCATTACGCCAACTAATTCATGTGGTTTGTATGGCTCTTCCAAATACGATTTCTCTTCTTCAGATAAGTCAACACCAACTGCAGCTACAGCCTCTTCCAGATGTCGTAGCTTTGTTGCGCCAACGACTGGTGAGGTTACTTTTGTTAATAGCCAACCTAAAGCAACTTGCGTTTTTGTTTGCTTTCTTTTTTCAGCCAGTTCAGCTACACGTTGAATAATGACCAAATCTTGTTCTTTTGTCGCATCATACTTGCTTTTTGCAATCGCATCTTGTTCTAAACGTGCTGAAACTTCCGATGGATCTTTGACCAAACGTCCAGATGCTAGAGCGCTGTAAGGCGTTAACGAGATTCCTTCTTCTTCACAATAAGGCACAACTTCTCTTTCTTCTTCTCTGAAAATCAAATTATAATGTCCTTGCATCGAATCAAACGTTGCCCAGCCATTATGCTTCGCAATTTCGTTTGCTTTTGCTAATTGCCACGCATAACAATTCGACATCCCAATCGCTCGAACTTTCCCACTCTCAACTGCTTGGTTCAGTCCATCCATGATTTCTTCAATCGGTGTATGATAATCCCACATATGA
>JBKEDT010000068.1:0-6006 GCA_047975565.1 Enterococcus sp.
AACAAGCAGAGGTAGCTTCAAGTAATCTGCACTTGGGAATTGGCTTGGAGACTCAAAGTATCCAAGTACTGAAAGCAGAAGGATTTCATGAGTCTGAAGATGGAAGCGGCTGGATAATGGAAGATGAAGGTGAGGAAAACGTTCAAAGTGGCGAACTACAATTTGCTACAGATACGTCAATCACGGAACTTGCTGTTCAATTCCAATTGGTCGATACATCGGAAGAGGAACAGATACTGGCTGAAACGACAGAACCGTTGTTACTTACAGCGGTAGTTAATGAAGAAACAAGTAGCAGCACAACAAGTACACAAGAAACAACGACCACTGAAGAAACAGAAGAAACACAAAAAACAAGTGAGTCATCAGTTGTGCAAAAGGAAGCAGAAGTAGAAACAAGCGAAAGTACTGAATCGTCTGAAGAAAGTGAAGCGGATGTGCCTGCGTTAGCAGCTGTCTTACCAACAATAGCTGCAGTGCCATTTGATTGGGGTGCACGTGCCGGAAGTACAACAAATATAGATCCATTTAGTTATACAACAGATACACAAGGAACATACCCTAGTCATAATACGGATGAGTACACCGCAAGCAGTAGTTCCGAGAATATCCGTAACTATAATTATGGCAATGATAGTGTCAAAGAAGGCGAATCGGAAATCAAAAATGTTTTTACTCCGGGGGCACTAGATTTTGCCAGTGGCTATCATGATTATGGTGATGCATACGTGAAGAAAATCGTGATGCCAACGGATGATCCCAATCAATTTAAAGTTCAATTAGATATGATTGGCAAACGACTTGAAACGAATCAACAAGTGGATATAGCACTTGTTTTGGACAAATCAGGGTCGATGACAACGACTGATACTGGTCAATCAATTACCCGCTGGCAGGCGGTGAAAAATGCTGTGAAGTTATTTTCGGATGACTTATTGAGTGACCAAAATGCTGGAGATATCCATTTAGGTCTAGCTGCCTTTGGTTCAACAGAAAATTGGTCTGCTACTGGAACTGGAAATGCAACGCGAGTTCCTTATGGGGAGATAGGAACATTTGGAGGGTCGAATGCCTTTACTGCCAGTGCTACAGCTATCACAAGTCATTCAATCTATACGAGTGATCCAGTAACATCCGGAACGCCAACATATCTTGGCTTAGATGCAGGCTATGCGATGCTGACAAATACTGCGTATGGAGCAAGAGAGGACGCGGCGAAAGTATTGATTGTTTTGACCGATGGGGAACCAACATTCTCACAAGACAATGACTATACAAGTTTAAGTAATAAGTTACTTGATTTAACGAAGCAGACAACTAGTGATAGTGAGCGTTATTATGCACGCAAAGGTACTACGAATTATTTTACAGGAAATGGAATTGCACCAGATCCTAACACACATTTGAGCAGTATGATCACTTATGCAAATGACCGTGCAGTAGTTCCAGCAAATAGTAATATTTTAAAATACTCAATTGGTTATGGAACAAACAATGCCACTTTGCCAGTGCTACAAGCAATTGGCCGGGACGGGTATTACGCGGCGAGTGATCAACAAACGTTGATTAATGCATTAGAACAATTAACAAAAGAGTTTACAGCATCTGTCAATCATGCAACGGTCACGGATCCGATGAGTGAGTACGTGACGTTGACTAGTGGTGTGACTTCATCAGCACTAAGTCTTTTTACAGACCGACTGGTTGTCACTCCAGAAGGAAACGCCAACTATCCTTCTTATGCAAGCAATATCACAGTAGCTACTACAGAAAATCAAATCAATTTAGGAAATATCACTTTGTCTATGGAGGAAGGGAAACGAGAAGGGTATCGCATCGAGTACACGGTTGAACTGAAAGAAGAATACCGTGATGGGCTGTTTTATCCGGCAAATAAAACAACCGTACTGACGAACAATCGAACGGACACACCGGATTATCTCCATTTTGCAGTTCCATCTGTTCGCTCGAAACAAACAATCAGTATTCCGGTTGAAAAAATTTGGACAGATGATGCGAACAAATGGAAAACACGAAAAGACATTACGTTGCAACTCCAATCAAAAGTAGGAGAAGGCGAGTGGACAGATGTTTCTGGGCAATCAGTGGATTTTGCTGCTGATGCAACGGACTTTACAGATACCTTCTCTGACTTACCAACATATCAAAATGGACAAGCCATTCAGTATCGTATTGTTGAGAAAGTGGGAGACCAAACATTTGTCACAGGGTATGGAACACCAACATATACCCCAGCATCTGTAACAATAGCAGATGTAAAAGATGAAAAATCTCCGACTTTGACTGTAACGAATGAATTAGTCAAAACAGGCTTTGACTTTATAAAAGTTGGCGCAGACGGGAAAACACCACTCGCAGGTGCTGAATTTGAACTTTATCTGGCAAATTCGGATGGAGGAAAAGGTGACCGTGTTGGGACTGCAACATCAGGTGCAGATGGCAAAGTAACCTTTGCTGAAAATTACCCGATTGGTGAATATATTCTTCATGAGTCCAAGGCTCCTGAGGGCTATCAGTCAGTTGAGGACAGAAAGATTACAATCACACAAAATGAAGATAAAACATTAACTGTTGCAGGGTTACCTGAAGATGGAAAAGTAGTCAATGAACTGTATCCGTTTATGCTGAATCTTAAGAAGACAACTGGAGATGGTACGGCACTTGCAGGTGCAGAATTTAGTCTAGAGGGTGGTTCATTAACTGAACCAATCACAGCGACTTCGACTGCTGAAGGAGAGGTAAGCTTTAGTGAACCTTTAGAACCGGGTACGTACACTTTAACTGAAACCAAAGCACCAACAGGATTTACAAATACGGCTGGTCCGTGGACTGTCGTTATCGGTACAGATAAATCTGTTGTCATTACTGACAAAGATGGAAAAGAAGTTTATTCAGGAACAGCAGCATTTGATGCAGAGGGACAGGTGTTTACGATTTCTGGACCAACCATTGTCAATACAATCAAAGATTTTGAGTTGATTGTGAATAAGAAAGATCAAGATGGAAATGCATTAACTGGTGCAACGTTCCAATTGGAAGGTGAAAACTATCAGCAAACAGTTGTTGGCACAGATTCGTCACAATTCACCTTTACTGAGTTACGACCTGGTACGTATGAATTAACTGAAACAGTAACTCCAGAAGGGTTCCAAGGACTTGAAGGGACAATTACCGTGGTGATTGATGAAAATGGTAATGTAACGATTGATGAGGAAGAACCAGTGAATGGAATTACAGAAAATGGAAATGTCATCACGATTGATGTAAGTAACCAAGCGAAAGTTTCCTTACCGAAAACGGGTGGGATGACAAGACTACCATTTATCTTATCTGGATTGACCTTATTAGGAGTCTTCCTTGTTTACGTCCTATCTCGTAACCTAAAAAGAAAAGGGGGAGAATAAGATGAAAAAGAAATCTGTTGTCCAGCTCATAGTGGCTATTCTTGTACTCCCGTTCTTTTTACTAGGTGCATTTCCTAAAAATATCGAAGCTGCAGATCAAGATGGAAATGTTACGCTTACGATTCGCAAGCTAGTGTTTAATGAAGAAGTTTCTCCAATTCAAAATGATGGTTCGACAAATCCGTTTGACGCAGATGTTTTACTTTCGAATGATTATGTGGGCGTCAATGGTGCTGAGTTTACTGTTTATGAGATGACGGACGTTTATTATGACCGACTGCTCAATGGGGAGTGGTCAGAAGATGCGTCGATTGAGGAGATTCGAGCAGAAATTTCACAGGAATTTCAAACGATAGATAAATCATCGATGACACAGCAAAAAGGCGTAACTAGTACTGTATCTGGAGAAGATGGCACTGTTTCATTTACCACACCAGCCAAGATAAATAATCAAGATGCGGTGTATTGGATTGAGGAAACCGGAAGTCCATCGGAAACGGTATCAAGTAGTGAACCGATGCTTGTGGTGTTGCCAGTCCTTGATACTAATGAAGAAGAACTGTCAACGATTAAATTGTTTCCGAAAAGCCGTATCTTAGAAACTCCAGAAATTACGAAAACAATTGATGGAGACAAAGTGGACTTTGAAATTGGTGAGGAAATCGGCTACACACTGACAACCCCAATTCCTATCAATGTAGCAACTTATGATAGCTATGTAATCAAAGATACAGCAGATGAAAAGTTATCCTTGATCCCTGATTCGATCCAAGTCAGCGTGCCTGGATTGACATCGGACTTCTATCAAATCAATCTTTTGAACGATCAAGACTTTGAAATTATTCTTGATCCACAGATGGTGGCATCAGCAACAGGTGAAACAATCACTGTGAATTATCAAATGGTCATTGAGTCGGACATTGGCGAACAGACAGAATTTTTGAACGAAGCAACACTGATTGTGGATGGACAGCCAGTCGATAAAAAAGAGAAAAAAGTTGAAACGGGTGGCAAACGATTTGTGAAAGTAGATGCTACAGAGCAAAGCAAAACGTTAGCGGAAGCAATGTTCTATGTTCAAAATCCACAAGGAGAATTTCTTTCAAGAATTGATGGGAAAAATGTGTGGGGAGATGCCAGCGAACTTACTGAAGATGCCGTGTTGCTTACTTCGGACAGTGAAGGAGACTTCTGGATCAATGGGCTAGCGTATGGAGATTATGCATTAATTGAAGCGCAAGCGCCAGAAGGTTATCAGCTGAATAGTGAACCTATTTCCTTTACGGTAATGAAAGGGACATTATCTGCAGATGCAGAGCAAATATTAAAAGTCGTCAATGTGAAGCAGACGACTGACACACCGAAGACGCCAGTAACGCCGTCGACACCTACTACACCGGCTGATCCAATCAAATTTACAACGAAAAAGACGACTTCTACAATAAAAACTTGGGGTAGCTCAAAATCACTACCGTCGACGAATGATGTTATTCATCCATTCTTAAGTATCTTAGGCGGCTTGCTTGTTTTAACAGGAATCACACTGTATATCAAAAAAAATAAAAAAGGAAGTGCAATCGATCATGAAAACAAAAAATAGTTTACGAATTCGTTTAGTCATGCTGTTGACCTTGATTTTCCCAGTGTTCTTTGGACTGGGAAGTACAGCATTTGCGGCAGATAAACCTGCCACACAAACAATTATGCTCCACAAAATGGTATTTGATGACATCCCAGAAGAGCAACAAAATACTGGGGATATAATGAGCGGGTGGGAAGGTTCAAAACCACTGGCTGGTGCGGGATTTACGGCATATGATGTGACCACTGAGTATTGGGCTGCTTATGCGGCTGCTACTGGGGACCATGCAGCAAAAGAAGCTGCGGCAATTGCTGCGGTAGAGAAGTTAAATCCTAGTAGTGGAACTGATTTTCCAATAACTGGTACGGATGGAACGGCAACTAAGGATTTACCTGTTGTATCTGGTGGTCAAAATGCTGTGTATCTATTTAAAGAAACGACGACTCCAGCGGGAATCAATACACCTTCGACGCCATTCGTTGTTGGGTTGCCAGTCATTAATGAAGATGGTTCAAATAAAGATGTCGTTCATTTATATCCAAAAAATGAATACAAAACAGGTGGATTTGAATTCACAAAATATGGTGTCGGCCTTGATGCAGATGGTAATCAAGTAACTACTGGTACAGCGTTAGCTGGCGCACAATTTGTCTTAAAAGAAAAAGATGGAAGTTACTACAACAGTACAACAAATGCATTTGATAGCGCAGAAGCGGATGCGAGTATTTTTACCTCAGATGCCAATGGAAAAGTGTCAACAGATGATAGCTTAATCTTGAAAGATGGACAGTGGTATGAATTTTACGAAGTAGATTCAACTGTATCGACAAGTCAAGTACAAGCAGATCCAGCAACTGAAATTTATCACTATTTGAATAATCCAGTCGTATCTGTATATGCCTCTCGTAATGATGATTCAACTTGGAACTATCAATATGATTCTTACGATATCAAACAAGTAATGCAAGAAGGAAAAGAAAGTGCATCTGCTTACAACTA
>JBKEDT010000088.1:0-23965 GCA_047975565.1 Enterococcus sp.
ATCGATGCGTATTTAGATATTGAAGGAATTATTCAAATTGCAAAAATGTGTGGTGCAGATGCCATTCATCCTGTCTATGGACTTTTATATGAGAACTTGACTTTTGCACGTAGATGTAAAGAAGAAGGTCTGGTGTTTGTAGGCCCCGAGTTACATCACTTGGATATCTTCGGAGAGAAAATCAAGGCAAAAGCCGCAGCAGAAGCAGCAGGAATCGCTTCTATACCTGGGTCAGATGGACCTGTAGAAACAGTAGCTGAAGTACTTGAGTTTGGGTCCACGCATGGCTATCCAATCATGATCAAAGCTGCCTTAGGTGGTGGTGGTCGCGGAATGCGTGTGGCTCATGATGAAGTACAAGCGAAAGAAGGCTACGAACGTGCAATGAGCGAAGCAAAAGCAGCTTTTGGTAGCGATGAAGTGTATGTAGAGAAATATATCTCAAATCCTAAACATATTGAAGTACAAATTCTAGGAGATACGCACGGCAACGTGATCCATTTATTTGAACGTGATTGCTCTGTCCAACGTCGCCATCAAAAAGTCATTGAGGTGGCACCTTGTGTGTCAATGAATGATGAACAACGCGAAGAGATTTGCCAAGCAGCAGTAAAATTAATGAAACACGTTGATTACGTGAATGCAGGTACAGTAGAGTTCTTAGTTGAAGGTGACCACTTCTATTTCATCGAAGTAAATCCACGTGTACAAGTGGAACATACCATTACTGAAATGATTACAGATGTGGATATCGTTACAACGCAATTATTGATTGCGCAAGGAAAGGATCTACACCAAGAAATTGGGATTCCTTCTCAAGCAGATATCCATTATAAAGGTTCTGCAATCCAATGTCGTGTAACAACAGAGGATCCATTAAACCACTTCCTACCTGACACAGGGAAAATCGACACATACCGTTCACCAGGTGGTTTTGGTGTGCGACTAGATGTAGGAAATGCGTACTCTGGCTATGTTGTGACACCGTACTTTGATTCGTTACTAGTAAAAGTATGTACACATGCAGCTGATTTTGAGACAGCTATCCAAAAAATGGAACGCTGTTTGCAAGAATTCCGTATTCGCGGTGTGAAAACAAATATTCCATTTATGCTAAACGTAATCAGACATCCTGAATTTCAATCTGGGCTTTCAAAGACAACATTCATTGATAATACACCGGAGCTATTTCAATTTCCTCGTTTACGAGATCGTGGGAATAAGACAATGCGCTATATCGGTGAAATCACAGTGAATGGATTCCCAGGTATCGAGAAAGAAGAAAAACGTTATTTTGATGAACCTCGTATGCCAAAGGATCTTATATTGAAACCAAACTACCAAACAGCTAAAAATGTTTTAGAAGAACAAGGATCAGACGCAGTGGTTCAATGGATCAAGGCACAAGAAAACTTATTGTTAACGGATACGACCTTTAGAGATGCTCATCAAAGTCTGCTAGCAACTCGAGTTCGTACACAAGATTTTAAAGCAATCGCACAGATGACAGGCAAAGGATTACCTGAACTTTTTTCAAGTGAAATGTGGGGTGGAGCAACATTTGACGTTGCTTACCGTTTCTTAAATGAAAATCCTTGGGAACGTTTAAGAAAAATTCGTAAATTAATGCCAAACACATTACTTCAAATGCTCTTTAGAGGGTCAAATGCAGTTGGTTATTCTAATTATCCTGACAATGTTATTGCTGAATTTATAAAAGAAGCGGCAGCACAAGGAATTGATGTGTTCCGAATCTTTGATAGTTTGAACTGGATACCACAGATGGAGAAAAGTATTCAAGCAGTACGTGATACAGGGAAAATTGCTGAAGCAACCATTTGTTATACTGGGGATATCAATGATCCTAGTCGTGCAAAATATAATGTTGCGTATTATAAAAATATGGCGAAGGAATTAGAACAAGCCGGCGCACATATCATTGCGATCAAGGATATGGCGGGCTTATTGAAACCTCAAGCAGCTTATCGTTTGATCAGTGAACTAAAAGACACTGTGGAATTACCAATTCATTTGCACACGCATGACACGAGTGGGAATGGTATCATCACATATTCTGCTGCAAGTAAAGCTGGCGTTGATATTGTAGATGTTGCAATGAGCGCGATGAGTGGCAATACAAGTCAACCAAGCATGAATAGTTTATATTATGCGTTAGTCAATGGACCTAGATTACCAGAAATCAATATTGATAACGCACAGCAATTGAATCATTATTGGGAAGATGTACGTATGTACTACAAACCATTTGAGAATGGATTGAATGCCCCAGAAACAGAAGTCTACATGCATGAGATGCCTGGTGGACAATATTCAAACTTACAGCAACAAGCAAAAGCAGTTGGTTTAGGTGCTAAGTGGGATCAAATCAAAAAAATGTATCATACGGTTAACTTGATGTTTGGTGACATTGTGAAAGTAACTCCTTCATCAAAAGTTGTAGGAGATATGGCTTTATTTATGGTCCAAAATGATTTAACAGAAGAAGATATTTATTCACGTGGAACAGAAATCAGTTTCCCTGAATCGGTTGTTACATTCTTCCAAGGTGAATTAGGACAACCTGTTGGCGGATTTCCTGAACGGTTACAAAAAATCATCCTAAAAGGAAAACCAGCATTTACAAAACGACCAGGCGAACTTGCGGAACCAGTTGATTTTGCAAAAGTAAAAACGGAACTAGCTGAACAAATTGGCTATGAACCAAACAATGAAGAAGTTCTAAGTTACTTGATGTATCCACAAGTATTCCTTGATTATCAAAAAGCATATACGCAATATGGAGATGTTACCTTGCTAGATACGCCAACATTCTTCCAGGGTATTCGCTTAGGTGAAACAATCAATGTACAAATCGAACGAGGGAAAATCTTGATTATCCGTTTAGATGAAATCGGAGAACCGGATATTGATGGAAATCGCGTCTTGTTCTTTAACTTAAATGGTCAACGTCGTGAGATCTTGATTAAAGATAGTTCAATCATTAGTACTGTCCAAACAAAACGTAAAGCAGAGCCAACAAATCGTGAACAGGTTGGTGCAACGATGTCTGGATCTGTTTTAGAAGTATTAGTGAAAAAAGGAGACCATGTTCAAAAAGGTCAAACGATCATGATTACTGAAGCAATGAAAATGGAAACAGCTATCGAAGCTCGTTTTGATGGTGAAGTTACCCATATCTATGCAGAAGCAGGCGAAGCAATCATGTCAGGCGACTTATTGATGGAAATAAGCGAAAAATAATTGTAGGAGGGAACAAATGTGAAGAAACGACTAAATAGAATCTTTTTATTCACAGGGATTTTCCTCGGTGTAATACTAATTTTTTACTTAAAACCGGCTTTAGAACCAATAAAGATCGAAGAACGTGATTTTAGTTCAACACAACAAGAAAATAAGAAAACATCGTGGAAGTACCAGGAGCTAAAAGCTGCTGGTTTTTCCACGTACATAGGCGCTTCAGTAAAGAAGCTGACCGATGAGTTTGGCGAACCAGTTACAATCCAAGAGAGTGGTTTTGGATACGAGGTATATAAATTTCAAGATGTAAATGGGCAACTACAATTTGAAGCGAATGTTGAAAATAACAAGGTGGAGACCATCAAAGTATTAAAAAGTCCTGATGAATCAGTAACGCCGTTTACCCTTGGCATGACAATGCAAGAACTAACAAGGTATACTACGATTTTTCCTAATTTTTCTTTTGATTATAACGGAAAGAATATTTCAATTGAGTTGACAGAAGAAGATATGAACTATCGACCATTAATTGCATTTGATAATGGTACATTTGCAATTTTGTTTTTTGATCAGACGAAAGGAAATTTATTTTCAATTGTGTATCTTGATGAAAAAAGTTTACTGACATTATTGCCTTACCAAGTAGACGGAACTGATTTACCAACTTATGAAATGGACCAGTCTGCAGATTGGAAAACAATCAATCAACAAAAAATACAAAACAGTATTTTGCTATTGAATCAATTAAGAGAATTTGATCAACTATCTACCTATCAAGCGAACGGTACTTTGCAAACAACTACAGACAAGATACTTACGAATTTTTTAGTAGATCCTAAGAGCATAGTGAGCAAAGAACGAAGCACGATACTTCAAAAGGCATTTGAAGAAAAAGGCGCAAATGCGACGTTCACTTTGAATCACGATGAAATGAATCAACTATTTGCAAAAAATAATCTAGAAATAGGAAATGGTATTTTTTATCATCCAGTTATTGACCCGATGTTTACCATGTTTTATCTGTATAGTGATCCATACTATCATGTTCGTTTTATGCATGAAGGACCAGAAGAAGTTGGAATTTCATTTTCTCAAGAAAATATGTTAATTTTATTAGAGGAGTATCATGCACCAGAGGAAAGTAGTGAAAGCAATTGATTATAAATGAAGAACTGTTTGAATTAGAAGATCAATGTGAACGAGTCATTACAGCTATTTTGAGTAGTGAAAGTTTTAGTGACTATAAAAAGGCAAAAAATACACTTGAATCTTCTGAAACTGTCAAAAATTTAAAAAATGAATTTCAACAACAAAAGGATCGCTTTGATCGAATTGCTTCCTATGGAGAGTACGCACCGTCGTATAAGGAAGAAAAACGTGCGCTTTGGCGAAAGAAGCGTAAATTAGATATGAACGATACTGTCGCTAAGTTTCGACTTGAGGAAACAAATTTGCAAGGGATACTCGATAGTATCGGACAAACCATAGCAGAAACTATTTCTGAAGAAATCAAAGTAGATGCTGGAAATCCATTTTTTGAAACAAAACATTCTGGATGTGGAGGCCATTGCCATGCAAGCAAATAATCAAGAATTTGAGATAACAAAACGGAGAGGCTTAGTTGTTTGGGTATACAGTTTAAAACAACTAAAAAACCTTCGAAAATATGGAGTCCTATATTATGTATCAAGACGGATGAAGTATGTAATTTTGTATTTAAATGAAGAAAGTTTTGAACAAACAGAAAAACAAATCGAAAAACTCCATTTTGTTCGTAAAGTTGAGCGTTCGTATCGTCCAGATATCGAAATGAACTTTGCAGATAAAATTGGAACAAGAGATGCCTATCCGGATAAAGAAGATGGCTTCGAAGTGGAAGAATTAAATACGACTATCCGTTTGGCAGAAAATATTTAAACAAAAAACAATGTTCGTTATTTGAACATTGTTTTTTTATAGAATCTGACAAGATACATCAATATCTTAAATGAGATATGATAAAATAAATTCAGTGTACTTACTACAAAAATAAAACAGTAAGCATAAATATAAAGTATATATATTGAGAAGAATGAGCAGGAGTGATCAGATGAGAGTAGTTTCAGGAAATTATGGTGGACGGCGTCTAAAGAGTCTATCAGGAGATAACACACGTCCAACGACTGATAAAGTGAAAGAATCAACGTTCAATATTATCGGTCCTTACTTCGATGGAGGGAATGTATTAGACCTGTTTTCTGGAAGCGGTGGATTAGCTATCGAGGCAGTATCTAGAGGGTGTGATCATGCAGTTTGTATCGATAAGAATTATCAAGCAATGCAAGTGATCAAAGAAAATATTGCTATTACAAAAGAGCCAGAGAAGTTTACTACATTAAAGATGGATGCAGATCGTGCAATTCATAGATTAGCAGATGATAAAGCTACTTTTGATTATATTTTTTTAGATCCTCCGTATGCAAAACAAAAAATTATTGATCAAGCAATACAAATGCTAGAACAAAAAATTGTGGCTATAGATGCATTGTTGATCTGTGAGACAGACAAGCAAGTTGAATTACCTGAGAAGATTGGTACATTTACGTGCATTCGTAGACAGTCTTATGGAATTACCGCGGTGACAATTTATCGAAATGAGGAAAAAGAATGAGAATAGCATTATTTCCAGGAAGTTTTGATCCGTTAACAAAGGGGCATTTAGATACGATTGAACGTGGTGCGCACTTATTTGATGAAATAATCATAGGTGTATTCAGCAATACGGCTAAAAAAAGTTTGTTTACAGGAGAAGAAAAATTAGCGTTGATTGAACAAGCAGTAGCGCATATCCCAAATGTTCGCGTCATAGTACAAGAACACAAGCTTACAGTAGAGACAGCGCATGATTTAGGAGCAACCTTCTTACTTCGTGGGATTCGAAGTGTAAAAGACTATGAGTATGAACGCGACATAGCAAATATGAACAAACACCTTGATCCCAAACTAGAGACGGTATTTCTATTGGCAAGTCCAGAGTACAGTCATGTTAGTTCAAGTTTGCTGAAAGAAATCTTGTATTTTGATGGAGACGTTAGTCAATATCTTCCACCCGTAATCAATGAAGCTTTGCGGAGAAAGCGTGAAAAAAATGAAAAATAAATCAGTGATCAAAGGTATTCTTATGGTTTTAGCTGCAATTTTAATCGTGGGTATTTTTCTTTGGCCGTTACCTTACTATGTAGAATCACCTGGTGCGACAATAAATCTGAAAGAAATTATCACAGTAAATGATAAAGAAGATAAAGAAGACGGTTCCTTTTCACTTACGTCTGTAGGCATTCAGCAAGCGACTGCATTTCGTGCGTTGAAAGCAAAAATTGCTCCTTTTCAGGAACTAGTAAGTGAGGATGAGTTGACTGGTGGGGCAACGAGTGAAGAATATGCACAAATGCAAGAATATTATATGGAATCTTCGCAGAATGCGGCAATTCAACAAGCATTAGAATTAGCAGATAAATCCTATAAGATGGAATTTAAAGGTGTTTACGTGATGAGCGTGGATAAGAGTTCTAATTTTTATGGGAAATTATCGGTAGGGGATACAGTCACAAAAGTAGATGGAAAAGAATTTCAAAGTTCAGAAGACTTTATGAAGTATGTCAAGAGTCAAAAAGTAGGCCAAACAGTGAAGATTACGTACTTACATGAAAATAAAGAAGAAGAGGCTTCTGGAAAATTGATTGAATTATCTACAGATAAAAAACCAGGAATCGGTATTACGCTAACCGATCATACAGAAATTTCTTCTTCTGAAAAAATAGACTTTGATACTGAACAAATCGGAGGGCCTTCAGCTGGCCTTATGTTTACTCTTGAAATCTATGAACAATTAACCAAAGAAAATCTGCGTCAAGGCCGTAAAGTGGCGGGGACTGGAACAATCAACAGTGATGGAGAAGTCGGACGCATTGGTGGCATCGATAAGAAAGTCGCAAGTGCCAATGAAGACGGTGTTGAAATTTTCTTTGCACCGGATGATACGATTGATGCAGATATGAAAAAAGAATATCCTGATTTAAAATCAAATTATGAAGAAGCTAAGGCAGCTGCTAAAAAATTAGATTCGGATATGAAAATCGTTCCAGTCAAAACAGTTCAAGATGCATTGGATTATCTTGAACAAAAGTAAGTCTAGTTTAAAACTAGTAAAATTGATTCGAAAAGTACCTTTGCTATTGTAGCGAAAGGTACTTTTTTCTATTTTAGTTTCTAAAAAAATGAACAACAGAATAGCGTATTTGATTATGAAAGGAGTGAGTTAGTGGAAGAGATACGTAATCACCTCAAGAAGTTCAACAGCTGGTATATGATAGGTGTCGTTCTTGTATTGTGCGCAGTGATTATTTTTCTTGCATTGCAGCGATCAACAGTAGCAAATTCAGAGAATACGGCAACCCAAACAAATCAAATCTTAGCAACTACTGCAAAGAGTCAAGTACAATCTTCTGAAGTAAGCACGACATCTTCAGCAACAGAGATTTATGTAGACATCAAAGGAGCAGTGAATCACCCAGGAGTTTATCGAGTTGATGCAATGGAGCGGCTACAAGATCTGGTTACCAAAGCAGGTGGTTTTATCAAAGAAGCAGATCAAACACAAGTCAACTTAGCGTCGAAATTGCAGGATCAACAACTTGTCTATATTCCTAAAATTGGTGAAGAGTTATCTGAAGTTCAGGTACCGACGACGGATACAACAACCTCTGGCGAAGAGGAGGCGGATGAATCGACAGAGAAAATAAATCTAAATACTGCAGATGAAGCACAATTACAAGAACTTACAGGTATAGGCGAGAAGAAGGCGCAAGAAATCATTGCTTATCGACAAGAACATGGAAGCTTCCAATCAACAGATGAACTAAAAGAAGTCTCTGGAATCGGTGATAAGACATTCGAAACACTTGAATCGCTTATTACCGTAGAATAAAAATGAAATAAATAAATTCATAAAAGATGATTTGAAAAAAGCAAGAATTATGCTATCTTAAAAAATGAAGTACGAAATGGCTTTGATTTAGGCAAAAGTCGCCCCGAGCTGTTTATTTTATAAAATAGGGAAGGTATTACCAATGGAAAATAACATTAATCACCAATCAGAACGAATGAACGATAAAACGAAGCGAATTCCATGGGATCAGTACTTCATGGCGCAAGCAGTTTTACTCTCTTTGCGTAGCACGTGTACGCGCCTAGAAGTTGGTGCAACTCTTGTCAAAGAAAAAAGAATTATTGCTGGAGGGTATAACGGCTCTGTGAGTGGTGATGACCATTGTATCGACCAAGGTTGCTACGTAGTTGATGGGCATTGCTTACGGACGATCCACGCTGAAATGAACGCACTATTGCAATGTGCGAAATTAGGAGTGCCAACGGAGGGAGCGGAAATCTATGTTACGCATTTTCCTTGTTTAGCATGTACCAAAGCACTCTTACAAGCAGGAATCAAGAAAATACATTATCTACATGATTATCGAAATGACGAATATGCACTATCATTGATACAACAAGTGGGCTCTTCTGTCCATAAGGTTGAATTAGAATCAAACTATTTTTCAAAATTGCATACTGAATTAACGGGAGTGGATGCGTAAATTCCTTTTTTATTACTTTCATAACCGGATGATTTATCTTGCAATCGTTGCAGGAGCAAGTACGGTAATTTACGCTACGCAGCATTTATTTGTTCGAATTTGCTTTTTCGTTCTGATTTTATTTATTGTTCTGAAAGAATCTAAGCAGATTCGAATTGCTTGCGTTGTTGTGAGTCTAGGTGTTCTACTTAATTGCTTTATGCATGAAACAACGTTATTGTCGACCGGAGAGCAAACGTTAAAAGTCCAGTTGGTTTCAGATTCAATTGAAGTGAATGGCGATTTGGTCAATTTTGATGCATACTTGTCAGATCACCGTAAGATACATATTTATTATCAACTAGAAAACAAGGCAGAACGAGCCAAAGTTCTCTCTTGGCGAAGCAAAGACAAACAGTTTATTCTTTCTGGTACAGTTGAGACACCAGATACTGCAAGTAATCCATATGCATTTAACCAAAAAGAATACATGAAAAATTATCACTTAGCTGGTTTTTTTACATGTACAAAAATTAACTATGTCACCAGCACCTCAAATAGTTGGACGATTTTTCATAAAATTCGAGGTTCTTTAATCACACAACTACAAAAAAATCTCCCTCAAAAAACTGCTTCCTATGTAACTGCGCTGATTTTAGGCTTTCAGGACAGCTCATTTTCTGATTCAAAGAAAATATTTAATGCAGTAGGTATCATCCACTTATTTAGTCTGTCTGGTATGCACGTTCAAGTTTATTTAGGATTTGCCTATTACTTGTTCCGTAAATGCCGTAGAACATTGAGACAAAGTATTGGTCCACTGACAGTAGTTACCATTTGTTACCTACAACTAACTGGGGGAGCAGTTTCAATTTTGCGAGCAGGAATTTTATTTGTTCTACGTTTATTTTTTCGACTTTTTCATATTCGTTTGTCGGAAATGGACTTGTTTTCTCTAGTGGTACTTCTGCTACTTTTTATTGAGCCGTATGCTATAGTGCAAACCGGGGGTCAATTAAGTGTAGCAATTACGTTCTTTTTATTATTTGTTTCTCCGTATGCAGCAACAATCAAAGAAAAAGTAGTTCAAGCGATACAATTAAATTTTTTTATGTTTCCAATATTGACATGGTGCTTCTTCGTTTGGCACCCGTTTGCTGCGTTTTGGACGTTGATTCTTTCACCTGTTTTTTGCTTTGTTCTTCTCCCTCTAGCAGTTTTGTTATGTATCTTTTACCCAATCATCCCAGAGAACATACTTCATTTAGTCGAACAATGCCTTCAGCTATTTGAAAAACTGCTACTTCATTTTTCAGGCCCATCAATTACTGTGGGTAGATGGTCATTTTTAATCACGTTAGTAAGTACTTGCTTGTACCTGTACTGGTTTTCTCCAAGAAAAAAGAAAGACTATCGCTACTTATTATTTAGTAGCTTATTCACGCTACTACTAATGAATAAAGCAGTAGTAGATAGTCAAGTATCTGTATCCTTTGTTGACGTAGGGCAGGGAGATAGTATCTTCATCAAGGCGCCAAATAACCAAGAGAATATATTGATCGATACTGGTGGGCAGATAGGCTTTGAAACAGAGCAATGGCGTAAAAGAAATACAACACCAAAATCAGATAGAGATATCGTTGTGTATCTGAAAGGAATGGGGATTCGAACAATTGACAAAATTATTCTGACGCATGGGGACATGGATCATGTTGGTGAATTAGTGAATATTATTGAACAATTCAAAGTAAAAACTATTCTTATCGGCGAGGGAAGTGCAGCGAAAGATGAACTCAGAGAACGCTTGTTGGTTGCTGCAAAGCAAGGAATCACTATTCAAGAAGTAAGGAGAGGCAGTCAGTTGAACGATTATTTTCATATGACGATTTTAGCACCAAAAGAAAAAGGAACAGGAGAAAATGAGGATTCAGTAGTTGTACAAACTACTATAAAAAACAAACGGTTTCTTTTTATGGGAGATTTAGATCAGCAGAATGAAAAGGAAATAATTCGTTCGTATCCCAAACTAAAAACAGATGTGTTGAAAGTTGGACACCATGGTAGCAATACCGCTAGTGCGAAAGAATTTATCGCACAAGTTGAACCACATGATGCGATCATTTCATGTGGAAAAGAGAATCGATTTGGACATCCCCACATGGAGACTCTGGAAACATTGAAGGATGCACAGTCAGTCATACTAAGGACGGACATGCAAGGGACAATTACTTATTCATGGCAATTATCCACGCAAAAATGGCAGATCCAAACTATGGCTAAGTGAAGATGGTGCCATGGAAAATAGGACTCAATCAAATGAAAAGCAGATTTACAATAAACTTGTAAAATGTTAGGATGATGAAGAAAGTGGTGAATAAGATGAGTATTCAATCAGACCTACAGATGATACGAGAAAAAGAACTGCAAACTTGTTATCTTATTTTAGGTACAGAGAAGTATCTACAAGATCAAGTTCGAACTGTTTTCCTAGATAAAATGAAAGAAGAAGAACTTGACGACTTAAATTTTTTAAGTTTTGACATGGAGACAACTACGATTGATAATGTAATTGCAGAGGCTGAGACATTACCATTCTTTGGTGACCGGCGCTTTGTTTTCGTTGAAAATCCATATTTTTTAACAGGTGAAAAAAAGACTACTGGGCTTGAGCAAAATACAGATTTACTGGTGGATTATTTAAAGCAACCATTGGAAACAACAGTTCTTGTTATTTTTGCACCGTATCAAAAATTAGATGAACGTAAAAAGGTAACAAAACAACTGAAAAAAGTTGCCAAAGTCATCAACGTTCAACCTTTGGGCGAAAAAGAAGTGCGACGTTACTTAGCACATACATTGGAAAATGCAAATATTACAATGGATAGAGAAGCAATCGACTTATTCTTGCGCTTAACGGATTTAGAATTATCGAAAATGATGAATGAATTAGGGAAACTCATTGTATATGGACAAGGACAAGGTCGGATTACACGAGCAGAAGTTTTAGAATTAGTCCCTAAAACACTTGAGCATAATATTTTTGATATGACGCAATATGTATTGACCGGAGATGCAGAGCAAGCCTTGAGACTTTATGATGATTTGCTTTTACAAGGAGAAGAAACAATAAAAATCAATGCGATATTACTGTCTCAATTACGGTTATTTTTACAAACAAAAATATTAATGAAAATTGGTTATCAACAAGCAAATATTGCTGACACATTGAAAGTACATCCGTATCGAGTCAAATTAGCAATGCAGCAAGTTCGTAAGTTCGATGAACAGACATTAATTACATTATTTGATCAGTTAGTAGAAATTGATTATCAAATTAAAAGTGGACAAATGGACAAAGAATTACTTTTCCAACTTTTTGTACTACGGACGAGTGAAGCAGTGAATAATCAATGAAAAAGAAAAGATTGGCAGAAGCGCTTATTTCAAAACGTTTCTGTACCAATCTTTTTTGATATAAAAAAATCGGCATATAGCCGATTCCTTTAATTATTTTGCTAATTTTTTGCTTAAACGAGATTTGTCACGGCTAGCTTTGTTTTTGTGGATCAAACCTTTAGATTCAGCCATGTCGATTGCTTTAGCAGCATCTTTATATAACGCATCTACGTTGTCAGCTCCAGCAGCTACAGCGTCTTCAAATTTTTTGATAGCTGTGCGCATTGCGCTTGTTTGAGATGAATTTTTAATGTTTGCATTTTCGCTTGTACGAACACGTTTAATTGCAGATTCAATGTTTGGCATGTATTTCACCTCCAATAAAATAAAGTTCTTATACGTGTGAACGCATAATTCAACATTCATTATTATACAGAATGGATGCGCGCTTTGCAATACTGTTGACAAGTTTTTTTCCTTAACAGCCAAAAGAATAATAAAAAAACAAAAAAATTAATAAAAAAAGAAAGAAAACTAAAAAAAAGCATACATCACAAGAAGCAATGTATGCTTGGTTAACCAAACGAAATGTTTTCTATCTATAGTAAAACATATAATTTTGAATGGGAGTGTTTGGTACTTTGACATTATATAACATATAATATTTCTTGTAAAGGCTTTTTTTAATTCGCTTACATGAAATAACAAAGATAATGAAACCGGATAGCGAATTTACACTTAAATAACTTTAGTTTTTTATAGCGAATAAAAAAAGAAGACTGTAGTATACAGCCTTACTCGGGTGTTCCAATTATCTTTATATATTCATCGATGTTTTTTATCTGCATTTTTTTGATAACTAATTGATGACGTCGATTCCATTTACCCTCTACGTACAATCGATAAGTATTTAAAGGTAATCGTAATACATATTTTGCGAGATAGCGGTCTTTTATCAAACAATTGATCCGTAATTTCTCGTCATCTAAAATCAAATCAATACCTGTCAGCATCATTGGCTGCTCTTGCAAAACATAGGTATCAACTAATAATCCTGTGAATGATTCCATGAGAAAGCTTCCTTTCTAAGTAGATTGCTCGTATCCTGTAGTTCGATACACAAATTAACCATTAGATACAGTATAACAAAAAAAGGAGCACACGCCAAAGTTTAGTAATTGGTATGAAAAAAACAGTTGCTAGATGTTTTAAAATAAAAAACAGAAGCAACTGTTTTAGGTTTATTAAAAAGAAAATTGAAATGCGTCTTGCAATAATTCTGGGAAAAGAAGATAAGCTAGGCCCATAATCAAGAGTACCGCTAGCACAAACCAACCGACACTACCAAGAAAATATTTTAATTTTTCAAACATAGTTTATTCACCTCAATTTTAGTATAGCACGAATAAACAGGAGTTTCCTTTAAGTTTTCTTCAAAATAATGTGTTTTCAGTCTATGTTTGATAGAGTAAATGGAAATTATCTGAAAAATTCGGTAAACTGATTATGTGGAGGTGGATAGATGTATATTTGGTTGTTGCGATTTTTGACAGCGGCTGTCATAGGGATCACCGCACTTACAAAGACACCGTTTGTTTTTTTAACGTTAAATACATTTTTAGCATATATTCCTGTTGAATTGTCTTATCAAATTTTGTTAAAACCTACACGCAGAAGAAAAATAATACTTTTACCAGTTTGGATGTTGTTTTTCCCAAATATTCCGTATCTTTTAACAGATTTTGTACATGTCAAAAGATTACATGTATATGATGCACCGAATTTAGAGGGAATTCCAGATGTTCGACATTGGGCCTTATTTATTATTTTAGCCTTATTGGTATTTACGTATCTTTTGATAGGCTTTACTTTGGCAAATCAGTTGATAGCTACTATTCGACCGTTTTCAAAGAATGTTTGGACACGCCTAGGTTCTTGGACGATTTTTTCTTTCTTTTCAGCGTTAGGTGTATATGTAGGGCGATTTCCCCCACGACTACATTCTGCGTATTTTTTTACAGAACCAATCAAAGTCTTCCAAATCGTATTTTTAAATTGGTCAATGGATAAGTTGTTGATTGTAGGAATGTTTATGGTTTTCCATTTATGGATGTTTGTTTTGTTCCACTATACGACAAAGTTATTAAATGAAACAAAAAAATAGAACCCATAAACGAGGGTTCTATTTTTTGTGGTTATTTTGCAAAGTTAAAGAGCTGTAAGATACAATATGCAATACCAGAAGCTATGACTGGCCCAGCGGCAATCCCTTTTAGGAAAACGACACCTAAAATTGTACCAAAAACTAAGGCAACTGTTATTTGAGGGTCAGAAGAAATTAGCCCCACACCTCTAGAAGAGAGTACAGCAACTAATGCACCACAAACGATAGCAACCCAACCCATAGGTGATTTAAAGGCTTCAAGTAAGTCACGAAGTCCGATTTGGCCAGTTGCGATAGGAATCAAAATAGTAATAGTAATGATCGTGACACCAATATTGATTCCTTTTGCATACAGCCAAGGGAACAAGTCCTTAGATAGAGGGAGTAGTTTTAGGAACATAACTACTCCAGTTGCGATAATTAAACTTTGATTTTTTGCGATTAGAGCTACTAAAAGAAATAGGCCTAAAAAAAGCCAACTTTCCATTGAAAACGTCCTTTCTTTTCGTAAAGATTCAGCTAAATTGTACCACAAACAATCAGAATAGAATAAATAGTTTTCTAAGAATTAGCAGAATTTTTTCGTTCAACTAAGGGACATCCATCGCAATTCTTTTGATTGAACGAGTGGATCGTTGTTCTTGAATTTGTCTCTTTGATAGGAAGAAGCATACGCAATCCATTTAGTATAACTAAAATTGTGCTTCCTTCATGGCCAACGACACCTAACGGAAGATTCAAAAGTTGAACGAAGTTTGAGAGGATCAGCAAGGCAATGACCAGTAATGAGAAAAGAATATTTTGTTTGATGATTCGTTTTAATTTTAGTGCGAGTTGATGACTATAAATCAATTTTGTTAAATCATTCTTCATCAAAACGATATCCGCAACATCCATTGCGATATCTGTTCCTTCACCCATCGCGATTCCTATAGAAGCAGTAGCTAGCGCAGGTGCGTCGTTGATGCCGTCTCCAAGCATTGCGTTGGTATGGTAGCGTTCTTTTTCTTGTTGAATAAAGGCTGTTTTATCTTCAGGTAAACAGTTTGCATATACTGTTTGAATGCCGGTCTTATTTGCTACAGTCTGCGCAGTTTTTTCATGATCTCCCGTAAGCATAACAGTATGAACTCTGTGTTCATTAAAATAGTGAATCACAGAGTTTGCTTCGACTCTTTCTACGTCAAAAAGCCCTAGAAGTGCCATCAATTGATGATTTTTTGAAAGATAAATGACTGTCTTTCCTTCTTCTTCTAGTATCTTGATCTTTGCTTGTAAGGAAGAGGGGAGCGTGTCTTGCTTAATTGCATGTTTACCGATTCGCCAAGTGTCGCCTAGGTAAGTTGCTTCTAATCCAAAACCAGTGATTTCTGTGACAGATATTCTTTTTAAGTCATCAGGTAAGGAGAATGTGAAGTAGTCTTGGACAGCTGTGGCTAACGGATGAGTTGTTTGCATCTCTAATGCTAGAAACATTTGTTGTGACAGTTCTTTTTCAGCAAGAAATAATGCATCTGTGACCCTCGGACGTCCCATAGTTAAAGTCCCTGTTTTATCAAAGGCAATACTTTTGACCTCGGCTAACTGTTCAAGGTATTTGCCACCCTTAATCAAAATGCCATGCTTTGCACTATTAGATAATGCAGCTAAAGTTGCAGGTGTCGCAGAGGCAACCAAAGCGCAAGGTGAAGCTACAACTAATAGGATCATGCCACGATAAAAACTTTCTTCCAAAGTCCAATTTAAAAAGAAGTGAGGAAGAAAAATCATTAAAATCACCGCAATCAAGACTACTCGAACATAGTGGTTCTCTATTTTATTGATAAACGTAGCTGTTTGAGTGGGCGTGTTCTGTGCTTCTTCTACCAATTTGACGATTTGTGAAACCACCGTCTCATCACTTGTTTTAGTAACTTTCATTGTGAAGGGGTTCCCGACGTTCATAGTTCCGCCAAAAACAACCTCTCCTTTGACTTTTTCAGCGGGTAAAGATTCGCCATTGATTGCCGCTTCATCGACTTGTACGTAAGAAGAAAGAAGTGTCCCATCAATCGGGACAGTTTGTCCTTTTGGTACAAAAACACGGTCACCCGGTATCAAGTCTGTGATTGCTGTTTCTATCCGTTCGTCAGTGTCGGAGAGTTTTACTGCTGATTTTGGTTGTAAATCTATTAATGCAGTAATTTCTTTTGTGCTTTTATTTGTAGCGAATTCTTCTAAGGCACCACTAAGGCAGAAAATGAAAGTGAGCATAGCCCCTTCAAAATAATTACCAATCAGACAAGCACCGATTGCTGCAAGTGTCATCAATAAATCAACGTTTAATGCGTGGTCAAAAAATAGTTCCTTTAGTCCCTCAAATGTCTGTTTCCAACCACCTAGTAGAATAGCGAAAATATACAGAATGAATGAATAAGGTAGCTGAAAGTGGTTTGTAAGCCAACCTGATAACAGAAAAATGAAACAGCCAATCGTTGAGAGAAAAGCTTGTTTTTCTTTTGTGCTCATATGTAAGCCCCCCTTTTAGTTGACTATAACATAGGGATAGTCTAATTGATAATAAAATCAGCCAAATGAGAACGATAGTGATTATCATTTAGAATGTATTATTTAAGTAGAGAATTATATTTTTTTACATTATAATAATTATAAATTGATTTGAATGCAAACTACAAAAAAACTGCCTATTCAGTTGAATAGACAGTAGATGAAAAATAGCTTACATTGCGATTAGCCAATAACCAATCAAAATAATTCCTAGGATGATTCGATACCAACCGAAGACAGTAAAGTCATTTCGTTTCAAGTAGCTAAGCAAGAACTTGATAGCTAAGATAGAAACAACAAAAGAAACAACTGTTCCGACAAGTAAAATCATTGTTTCTTCAAAAGCGAAACTATTTCCTTCAAGAAGGTATTTGACGATTTTCAAAGCACTTGCCCCAAACATCACTGGGATTCCTAGGAAGAATGAAAACTCAGTAGCGACAAAACGTGAAGCACCGATTAAAATAGCTCCCAAGATAGTAGCTCCAGAACGTGATGTTCCTGGAATAAGAGATAATACTTGGAACATACCAACAATCAAAGCAGCTTGATACGTAAAGTCGTTCAAAGTAGTCCAGCGTGGTGTACGGTTTTTGTTTCTTTTTTCAACAACGATAAAAGCAATCCCATAGACAATCAACATAATGGCAACAGGTAAAAATTTATGGAAATTTTCTTCCAACCAATCATCGAGTGGTAGTCCGATGACAGCTGCAGGAATACAAGCTATAACCACTTTAAACCAAAGAGACCAAGTATCTTTTCGTTCAATCTCTGATTTGGTTGAAGAGAAGGGGTTCAATTTATGGAAGTAGAGTACTACAACGGCTAAAATTGCCCCAAGCTGTATCACAACGTTAAACATTGTCATGAATTGATCGCTGACATGAAGTTTGATAAACTCATCTGCCAGTATCAAATGGCCAGTACTACTAATAGGTAACCATTCGGTAATTCCTTCAATAATCCCTAAAAGAGCGGCTTTTATAATATTTGCAAAAAACATGGTGTCATTCCTTCCTCATTAAATTACAAATATTAGTATACCGTTAAATATTTTGAAAACCAAACAGTTTTGAAATATTAAGAAAAATTTGTCATTTAAAATAGAAGAAAAATCTGATGATTTGAAGAAATAAAAACAGATCTGGATAGTCATCCCATCCAAATCCGTTATTTTTGTATTTATTTTATGAAAGAAGGGTAGATGAAATTTTCTTTCCTTGCTCGATATAAGAGGTATCATTAATAGATTGAATCGTAAATTTGCCATCTTCATAGTCCAACATTGTAACACTACCATTTTCTAAGCCAGCACGGACGGGTTGTTTTGAGTCAATGAGACTTAACAAAAAGGCAATAGTCAAGCCATGAGAAACAATCAAAATATTTCCACCACCATGCTTTTCACCGTAGTGTGCAATATCTTCAAACCCATTCCAAACTCTTGTTTTTAACTCATCATATGTTTCTGCCCAATTTGCAGTATCCAAATTGTAGATGGAATTAGCAATCTCTTCAAAAGTAACATCTGTAGCAAACATTTCGTCAGATGTTTTAAAATTCAGTACGCGCGGAATAACACCCCACATTTCCTTGTCGTAGCCACCTTCTAATGAACCAAAACACCATTCGCGAATGCGGTTGTCCACTGAATAAGGAATGTCTTTTCCGTTTGGATGTTCCCCTAGTACGATTCGTGCAGTTTCGATTGCTCGACCACTATCACTTGAAAAGGCAGCCATGAATTTCGTATCTCGAAGTCCAAGACCCAAGTAATGAATGCCTTGATGTCCAGCTTTTGTTAGGGGAGTATCGCACCAACCTTGAACACGTTGGATCGTATTAAACATTGTTTTCCCATGTCTTACTACGTAAAGAGTTGTCTTTGTCATTTATTCTTCCTCCAAACAATTGATTTTAATGTTTTAAGCTTGAAAAAATGGATTTGTTGCCTTTTCATGTTCGATTGTGGTTGCATCTCCATGTCCAGGATAAACAACGAATTCATCTGGAAGTATGAAGAGTTGTGTTCGAATACTTGTTAGTAATTGTTCCAGATTACCTGTATGAAGGTCTGTCCGACCGATGCTGCCACGGAATAGTGCATCACCTGACAATACAAAATCATCAAAGATAAAACTAACACTGCCAGTAGAATGTCCTGGAGTAGCAACAACTTGGAATGTCATATTACCAAGTGTGTATTCTTTTAATTCAAATTCATATTCAGCAGGCCGGACGATTACATTAGCAATATCACTATGACGATTTAATCCAGAAAGATTTAAAATCGGATCGCCTAACCAGCTTTGTTCTTTGGGACTTACATACACAGGAATGTGGTAATGTGTGCGCAACTGTTCGACTGCACCAATATGGTCATAATGCGTATGGGTTAATAAAATTGCCACTGGTTGTTGCTGTGTACGTGTGATTTCATCAATTAGAAATGAGCCATCATTTCCTGGGTCAACAATCAACAATGCTTCATCGTTATAGATAAGATAGCAATTTTCATCGATTGTTCCTGTTTTTAATTGTTCAATATGCATAGAAAAGCCTCCAATAGATCAGAATACTTGCTTTCATTACTAGTATAACGCAATCTAAAATAGGAAACAAAAAAGAATGATTTATCTGAATTGTCAGACTCTATGAAAAGTATGTAAATATTTTAAACAGAAGGAAAGCACTCTTTCATTTTATTTTAACAAACCCCTGTTATGTTAAGTACATCCAAAAAATCCAAATTCTATATCCTATATCCCTGTCTATCCAACAGGGACTTTTTTTGTCTAATTTTTGCTTTTTTGTAAAAATTCACTTATAGTTCGTTTGGGGAAGAAAGAAGGGGACTTATGGGGACACAAACAAAAATTTCTGTGAGAAATCTAGTCGAGTTTGTTTTACGAAAAGGAAGTATCGATAATCGAAAAACAAGCAGCCACACTGCGTTAGAAGGTTCCAGAATTCATCGGAAGCTACAAAAAGAAGCAGGGGAAGACTATCAAAAAGAAGTTTTTCTAAAAACAACGGTTCAACTGGAAGGGCATCTTTTAACAGTTGAAGGGCGTGCAGATGGTATTTTTCTTAGAGAAGGTCAATGGGTCATTGATGAAATAAAAACTTCTGAACCACGTTTTGAAGACTTAGACCCAGAGCAAATTGAAATGTATTTGAATCAAGCACGGGTCTATGGTTATTTGTACTGTCATGAACAAAACTTAAAAGAAATAACACTCCAACTTACATACTTTCAAACAACGGAAGAGCTTGTCACACGTAAAACAGAGCAGTGGACAATTGAAAAACTTGATGTATTTTTTGATACTTTGGTCAAAGCATATGAAGAATGGTTGATTTTTCAAGAAAATTGGCGAACAGTCCGCAATGCTTCTTTAATGGCATTAAAGTTTCCTTATGATGACTATCGTAAAGGGCAACGTGAACTAGCTGTTGCGGCATATAAGACGATTCGAACAAAACAAAAGCTATATGTCGAAGCACCAACTGGTACCGGAAAGACGATTTCAACGCTCTTTCCTACTTTGAAGGCATTGGGGGAAGGGCATACGGAACGTGTTTTTTACCTCACTGCAAAAACAATCACACGACAAGTTGCTCAAGATGCACTGGTTGCTCTAAAAGATGTCGGTGCATCTGTGAAAAGTGTGACATTGACAGCAAAAAATAAAATTTGTTTCTTTGATGAGCAAACCTGTAATCCTGATCAATGCATCTACGCGAATGGGTATTATGATCGAATTAATGAAGGTTTGTGGGATCTACTAAATAATGAAAATCAGATTACACGTGAAGTTATTGAGCTGTACGCAAAAAAACACCAATTATGTCCGTTTGAATTGTCTTTAGATGCTAGTCTTTGGTGTGATGTTATTATTGGAGATTATAATTATTTATTTGATCCAACTGTTTACCTAAGACGTTTTTTTGAAGAATCGTCTAGTGAAGAAAATGTTTTTTTGATTGACGAAGCACATAACTTAGTTAGTCGCTCGAAAGAAATGTATTCTGCAACGATTTCACTACAAAGCACACAACATGCAAAACAAAAATTAGCAAATAATTATAAAAAAGTCCATCGTAGTTTGAATAAAGTAATTAAAGAATTCAAGAAAATCGAAGAACTATCGATTGAAGATAACTGGACCTATCATCATCAAAAGGCACCTGCTGAAACATTGACACATATGCTGTTCTTGCTTAGTGAAAAGTTAAAAGAATGGCTAGCAGAGTATCCAGAAGACGAAGCACAGACAGATATTCTTAACTACTATTTTGAAGTCAATCAATTCTTAAAAATAAGTGAATTTTATGATGATCATTATGAGACAACGATTGAACGAACCTATCGTGATGTACAAGTAAAACAATTCTGTATTGAACCTAGTGATTTCTTAGCTGATTCACTGGACAAGGGGTGTGCAAGTATATTGTTTTCTGCGAGCTTCTCACCGCTTTCGTATTACCAAGAAGTTCTAGGTGGAAAGGAAAGTTTAGCGTATAAGCTACCAAGCCCATTTCCTGAAGAACGCCAAAAATTGATTCTCACAAATTATTTAGAAACAACCTATCAAAAAAGAGAAAAAAGTATGCCGCAATTAGTTGAAACGATCCACCGATTTATTTCTGGAAAAAAAGGGAATTATTTGATATTCTTCCCATCTTACCGTTACCTTGATGATACAGTGGAAGCATATAAAGAAAGTTACCGACAAGAAGAGACAAAACTTCTTATTCAAGCCACTGATATGAATGAAGAAGAACGAGAAGCGTTCTTAGAGAATTTTCAAATAGATAATCCGACTTCGACCGTTGGTTTTTGTGTATTAGGTGGTATTTTTTCAGAAGGAATCGATTTAAAAGGAGAACGATTGATTGGAAGTATGATTGTTGGGGTAGGTTTGCCTCAGATGAACCATGAACAAGAATTAATCAAGGCGTATTATGATGAAAAAGAGGGGAAAGGATTTGCTTATGCCTATCAATTGCCGGGGATGAATAAAGTCTTGCAAGCTGCAGGACGTGTTATTCGTGATGCACTGGATTCAGGCATCGTGCTTTTAGCGGATCATCGCTTTACGTCATCGAGATATCAGCAACTTTTCCCAGCGCACTGGCAAAATGCACAAACTGTGCAAACTTTGGATCAGCTCGATACAGCAATCTATGAGTTTTGGAGAGAATAAAAGAAAAGGATGAAAGCATTCTTTGAAAAATATCAAAAAAGAAATAAGAATTTAAATAGAACACTTTTCTTTTTATAAGTTCCCTGTTATTCTTACTTAGAAAAATGAAAAAAGGAGCGTGGAAAGTGGGTAAAATTGTATCAACGTATCAGAGAAATGATACTGTTAAAAGATTGATCGTCGTTTTATTAACAGGGGTAACAGGTGCAATCGGGTTGAATTACTTCTTGATTCCAGCAAACGTCCTATCAGCTGGATTAAACGGATTAGCACAGATTGTTACAATACTCTTGCAAGATTCTTTGCATATCCATGTGGATACTGGGATTTTTATCTTCTTACTAAACGTTCCAGTTTTTGTCTTGGGATTTATTAAACTTGGTACTTCATCAACTATCTGGAGTGGACTAAATGTTGCGTCGATTTCATTGATGACAATCATTGTTCCAACTGGACAAGTGACAGATGATATCTTGATGAATGCACTTGTAGGTGGTGTCCTACTTGGTCTGGGTGCTGGTTTATCTCTGAAGTTAGGGTTTACAACTGGCGGTATGGATATTATTTCACTCGTTCTTGCGCAAACGACAGGTAAGACGGTTGGGAATTTTATGTTGATGTTGAATAGTATCATTGTTGTTCTAGCAGGTTTTATTTTTGACTGGGGAAGTGCGTTGTTTACAATCATTTCAATTTTTGCAATGACACAAGTGGTAGATGCTATTCACACAAGTCACCAAAAAGTAACTGCGATGATCGTTACCAATAAACCAGATTTGTTAGCAACAGAAATTTCGAATCAATTTGTACGTGGAATGACCTTCTTACCATCTATCGGAGGTTATTCAAAGCAAGAAGGAAAGATGATCATGATGGTTATTACACGGTATGAACTGTATGATTTAGAACAAGTCGTAAGAGAATATGATCCAGATGCTTTCGTAAACATCGTTGCAACACAAACAGTCATTGGACGTTTTGCCAATGAGCACGAACAAAAATCATTTAAAATGACCGGTGCATTCCCGGAACCAAAACAAAAGAAAAAATAAATCAACTGGAACAAAAGGTATGCTCTTTTTGTTCCAGTTGTCATTTTTTTGTTTTTTCAGTAACAAAGTTAAAGGAAGTAACGGAATACTTTATCTTGGTAATTGAGAAATCGTTCGTAGGATTCTCATTTACAAAACCAAGAAAAAAGAGTATGATAAACAAGAAAAATGGCTAGGGAGTAGTGAAGCATGACAGAAAATAATGAACAAAATGCAACAATGCTAGAAGAAATCAAAGAACGAATACTTACTGCCTTGGAAACAGTTATCGATCCAGAACTGGGTATCGATATTGTAAATTTAGGGTTGATTTATGATATAGAGTTTGAAGCAGAATCAGGAGATACGGTCATTAAGATGACGTTAACAACCATGGGCTGCCCGTTAGCAGATATCTTAACAGACCAAATCCATGACGCAATGAAAGAAGTTCCTGAAGTAGGAAAGGTTGAAGTCAAGTTGGTTTGGTATCCAGCATGGACAACTGATCGTATGAGCCGCTACGCACGTATTGATTTGGTGATTCGATAGAGATATGTATAGTAAAGGACTAGAACATTCTATGTTGTATTTCTTTTTTAATAAAGAAAAATGAATAAAGGCTTTATATATATTATGAATATGTATAAAATTAAATATAGGAATTACTTAAGTACTGCCAAATACATAAACGGAGGACTGAAGATTGAACAGGAATATTCAGAAATTGTTTTTGAAAACATCATG
>JBKEDT010000008.1:0-22807 GCA_047975565.1 Enterococcus sp.
ATGCACGCGATATGGGCGTCGGTCTCCTTAACTTGACACAAGCTCGAATCGCTGACAAGGAGGGGGTTATTCTACCACCGAATACAGATGGACATATCCACTTCCTCTCTAAAGGTCGTGCGCTTACTTACTACAAAGAAGACAATCGTTTCGATGAGTGCGTGTATGATGAATGGTGGGACAGCGGTGATTATGGGATGATTACTGAAAATGGCCATCTTCATCTGAAAGACCGCCAAGTAGATTTGATCAAGCATATCAATAGTAATCTTGCACTTGAAGACTACCTACTTGACTCACTTGATTTCGTATCTGAAGTTGTGATTGTTCGTGATGCTGAAGGACATCCGCAACCAATCGTTGCACTTGCTCCAAACAAGCAAATGGATTGGTCAAGCTGGTGGAAACATGTAGAAGATTTGCCTCACTTAAACGAACCGTTCATCTGGGCATACGAAGATATTCCACGTACAGCTACAATGAAGGTGCAACGACTACAAATTGAAAAAGAATTAAAACAAGCAGCTAGTTTCTCCATTTAATTCTCTCATTTAGAGTTTGGGACGTTCGAACGTCCCAGGCTCTTTTTAATTGGCTGAGATAAAAAACAGCCAATTGGCAGTTTTTTATCTCAGTAAATTCCGTTATACTATACTAATTAACAGATGGAGGTGTTTATAGCAGTATGGCAAAACAAATTTTAACCATTGGTGGTTCAGACCCTTTTGCAGGAGGAGGGATCCAATCTGACTTAAAAACATTTGAAAATCATCACTTATTTGGGCTTAGCGCATTAACAAGTATTGGTGTCCAGACACCTGGGAACACCTTTCAATTTTTCCCTGTAGAAGCTGAAGTACTGGCTCAACAATTGGCAAGTATTGCTTCTGAAGCTTCGTTAGCTGCTATCAAAATCGGCTATCTTCACACAATAGAAAACATTATAGTGGTCGAACATTTTTTACGTCAGCACGCGCATATTCCCGTTGTTCTAGATCCTGTTTTTGCTTTCAAAGAAACAGCCACACAAGAACAAGCGGACTATATTGAGCATATTTGCACTTCTTTATTTCCATTCGCTGACTTGATCACGCCAAATTTAATCGAAGCTTCTTTGATTGCCCAGTCAGAGACAATCGCTTCTATCTCTCAACTAAACGAAGTAGCGAAGCAAATCATTGCAGACTACCCACAAAATCTACTGATTAAAGGTGGAGAACGATTAGATGGACCAACTGCGTCAGACTTTCTCTTTCTGCAGAATCAATCCTCCCCTATTCAATTTGATACACCTAAGTTATCTACTCAAACAGTGAATGGTGCAGGCTGTACACTTTCTTCTGCAATCGCTGCAAATCTCGCATTAGGAAATACACTTGTTTCATCAGTTGAATCAAGTAAGAAATTTGTCACTTTATGTATCAAAACTGGTCAAAAATTACAAACTACCGGAAGTGTTTGGTCTGGTGGTAAATCCTGGGAGGCTCAATCAGATGAATAAAAAGCAAACGAATAAATTAACAATCTATGCGATGCTTATTGCATTGACCGTTGCACTATCTTTAACCGTTATTATTCCTGTTCCTGCCACAAATGGATTTGTTACTTTGTGTGATGTAGGTATATATCTAGCCGCACTACTTTTTGGCCCAATTGGTGGATTGACAGTGGGTGCATTCAGTGGTGGCTTGATCGACTTACTTTCTGGTTATCCTGAATGGGCAATTTTTTCTTTACTTATCCATGGATTACAAGGTTTTATTGTCGGCTATATCGCAAATAAGCCAATGAAATATTCTCGGTTACTTGCATTGTTTCTTGGTAGTCTTACGATGATCGTTGGTTATGTTTTTGCAGGCAGTCTTCTATTTAGTTGGCCGACCGGAATTGCCTCTATTCCAGGAAATGTTATCCAAACTGGATTTGGGAGTCTTGTAACAGTTCCATTGTTCAATGCTTTAACACGAGCTTTACCAAAATTACAAAATAAAATTTGAAAGCGAGAAACTCATGACAATTACAAAAAATGAATTAGCAGATAGCTTAACAACTATGGTTTCTGATATTTTATCTGAAGCAAACTTAAGCAAAGGGGATATTTTTGTTTTAGGTTGCAGTACTAGCGAAGTCGTTGGTGGCAAGATTGGAAAGAACTCTAGTGCAGAAGTTGGCCAATGGATCATTGAAACGTTACTAGCTATCCTTGAACCTAAAGGAATTTATTTGGCTGTTCAAGGGTGTGAACATTTAAATCGTGCACTTGTTGTTGAACGATCTATCGCTTCTACAAAGGACTTAGAAATCGTCTCAGTCGTTCCTGCTTTACATGCTGGTGGTGCGTGTTCAGTAGCTGCGTTTGATCAATTCAAAAATCCAGTTGAAGTAGAGCATATTGTTGCACAAGCAGGTATAGACATTGGCGATACATCGATTGGGATGCATATCAAGCACGTTCAAGTTCCTGTAAGACCAAAACAAAATACATTAGGTGCTGCGCATGTAACGGCACTACGCTCTCGTCCTAAATATATCGGTGGACCCCGAGCAGAATATGCGCAATAAAAAAAGAAGACGTATGTCTTCTTTTTTTATTGCTATAGTTTACATAATTTAATTATATGTTCTTTTTACTTTCGAATGTAGAACTGTCCGCTTGTTTGATTAGGCAACTTGTTTATCATAACGTTCCACATTTTGCTTGATTATACCAATCATCTTCGCATCATTGATTCCTGTCACTGATTGAATTAGCTCTTCAATTTCCTTGGTTTGTTTCATTTCGTGAAGCGCGCAACTCTGTTCATCATTTGGATCATAATAGTTAAAAATAATTCCCATCGTTGCGGTCAAATGTGGCGAAACAAGATTCCTTTCTCTCAATTCTAAAATTGGTCTAGTAAAGCGTTCTTGATTTCCTAATTTTCGTAATGGTGTACGTGCAACTCGACTGATTGCATCGGAAATATATTTATTCTGGAACCGTTGAATGATTTTTTCAATGTATCGTTCATGCTGTTTTTCATCAAATCCCCACTTAGTAATCAATAGATTTCCAGTTTCATGTAACACTGATTTTAATTGCGCTACAACTAGTGCATCTTGCATAGCCTCGTTAATTGTTTTGTATCCTAACAAAGCCCCCGTATACGCAGCCGTTGCATGTCCCGTATTGACACTAAATAATTTACGTTCGATATACGGTTCCAACTCATCCACATACTGTACACCCTCTAATTCGATTGCTTTATTTTTGCGTTCATGTTCTTCCACGATCCATTCTTTAAATGGTTCAACTTGAACAAATAAAGAATCTTCGTGTTTTTGTAAAGGAACAATCCGATCAACTGCTGCATTTGGAAAACCAATATATTTTTCTAAAAAGTCAGCTTGTGTTAAATATTTACAAACTTCTGTTTTTAAATATTCTGACCCGCCAATCATATTTTCACAAGCAATAATATCTAATGGTGTTGTATTTTGTACTTTTTCTCGTTGTTTAATCCCTTTTGCAATTAGTTCTGCAATGAACGGCAAAATGTTAGGACCAATTGCAGTCGTCACTAAGTCCGCCTCGCAAATTGCAGTAATTACAGCTTGGGGATCCTCTTGATTATTGATTCCATAAACATTGTGTACATTAATTTTTTGCTTAGATTCATCTGCTAACTCAATGACATAGCCATTTCGTTCATTTAGTGCATCAATAATTTCATAATTTACATCTACAAAGCTAATTTCAAAGCCATTCTCTGCTAAAACTTCACCAATAAATCCACGTCCGATATTTCCCGCTCCAAAATGCACTGCTTTCATTTTTCTCTCTCCTTATGCAATTGCTAGATTTTCACAAATTTCTTCTTTATTTAACGCATCTGCTAACTGCACAACGTTATCAACGTCACTACAGTACAATGCAATTTGTTGAACTAATGCTAAGTGGTCCTCTCCAGCACCTGCTATACCAAATAACACAGTTGCGATTTTTTCCTCTTCTTTAGTGCCGAAATTGACTCCTTCCGGTACTTGGACTATACAAATACCAGATTTCTTAACATATTTTTTTGCCGAGTCCGTCCCATGAGGAATAGCGATAAAGTTTCCCATATAGACAGATAACATCTCATCGCGTTGAACCATTGAATCAATATATCCTTCGTCAACACAACCTGCCTCAACTAATTTTTTCCCACAATAACGAATGGCTTCTTCTTTAGAAGTAAATGATTGATTTAATTCAATCATGCCGAAATCTAATATTTTCATAGCTTTCTCCTTTTTTAAGCTGATTTTTTGATTTGTTGTACAATGGTTTCGTAACGATTGATTTGGACCATACTTTCAACTGGTAAGTGAAGTGAATTTGGTGCAATTTTACGAATTTCTTTTGTTAAATGTGCTTTTGCCAATATCAGTGAGTGTTCATCATCCGCTAGTTCACCAATCTTAATTTTTTGTAATAGAATTTGAATATCATTTTTTTGAAGCACTTCTTTTAATACATTGATTCCCATTGTTGCTGATCCAGTTCGTTGATCATGAACAATCACGATTTTTTTGATGTTACTCATATCTTGTGTAATGAATTCTGCTTGTTGTTCTTCGTTTTTCACTGTAAATTTACTAACTTCTTTTTGACCTAATTGTTGAATCACCTCATCATACCGTGGTGAATTCAAAAAATTCTCAACTGCAACAAAGTGCGCATGCGGCGCTTTTTGTTTTGCACGTTCTTGTAACTCCACTTGCGTAATGATTAGCACACCCTCTTCATCTGACAGCTGGCTAATTGCTTGATTAGTAACCGTTTGTAATAATCCAGCTTTTTGAACCATTTTCCTCAAAATAGAAGCCCCCATTGCACTTGACCCCATGCCTGCATCACAAGCAAAAATAATTTTTTTGATTTCAGAGAGGCTTTCTGAACGAACTGCTAGGCCTTTAGCCGTTTGCTTTGCTTGCCTCATCTCTTGAACGGATTGCTCAAAATTTTCTGATTTATCTCGAATATCTGCTTTTAAGATAACCACAGAGATAGAAAATGAAACTGCTGTGGCCACTATAATTCCTAATAGCACAGGCAAATAAGAGCTAAGTGGTGCCATTGCTAAGATTGCAATGATCGACCCTGGAGAAGCTGGCGCACGTAGTCCTGCATCTAATAGTTGGAAAATGAAACTTCCTGAAATTCCACCTGCAATTACTGACAAGAACAAAATTGGTTTCATCATGACATATGGAAAATAAATTTCATGAATTCCTCCTAAAAAGTGGATAATGATTGCACCAGGTGCAGAAGACTTAGCTGCCCCTTTACCAAATAAGGTAAATGCTAGTAACACCCCTAAACCTGGGCCAGGGTTTGCCTCCAATAAGAATAGAATTGATTTACCTGCCGTTGCGACTTGTTCTGTGCCAATTGGGGTCAAGATACCATGATTGATTGCATTATTTAAAAATAAAATTTTTGCTGGCTCAATGAAAATATTCGTAAGTGGAATCAAGTGAGCATTTAAAATAATCTCTACACCCTGAGCCATCGCCTGAGTTAATCCGTCAACGACTGGACCAATCCCTTTAAAACCGATTAATGCAAAACCAAAACCAATCAATCCTACTGAAAAGTTATTAACTAGCATTTCAAATCCTGACTTGATTCGTGATTGAAAAATCTGATCAAACTTTTTAATTGCGTAACCGGCTAAAGGCCCCATGATCATCGCACCAAGCATCATCGGAATATCTGTTCCAGCAATCACACCCATTGTCGCGATTGCCCCAACAACAGAACCACGATCGCCTGCAATCACTTTTCCGCCAGTATAACCAATCAATAGTGGAATCAAATAGGTGAGCATCGGGTCAACCATTGTTGCAAATTGTTCATTTGGTAAATAGCCATCCGGAATAAACAAGGCTGTTAACACACCCCATGCAATCAAAGCACCAATGTTAGGCATTACCATACTGGACAACGTGCTCCCTAATTTTTGTACACGTGCTTTAAGTGATATTTTGTCTTCTGTATTCACTGTCTTCTCCATTTTTTTGCACTCCTTTGCTTCTTTATGAGTAAATTGTATTCGCTTACTAAAAAGAAAAATAGTCGTACTTTGGCACAACAGTTTGTGCCAAAATATGGACGGCACAAAAAAGGAACACGACAATCGTCGTGCTCCAACTTGAATATACTTTTTAAATTTTATAATTTATTCTAGCTGATTTTCACTAATTTCCATGGTGCTTGTCCCCAAGATTCCCTGTACTTCTGACACAGTTTTCACATCACTTAACATAATTACCTGCTCGATTTCCGCACAAAAAAAAGCCAATTCTTGCAATATAGGTAGCTGCTGTTCTTTTTTTGCCATAACGACAAATAAAGCCGTAGCAATCTTTGGCTCTTCTTCTGTTCCAAAGTTGACACCATCTGGTACTTGTACAAATAAGATTCCCTCTTTGATTACAAATTCAGCTTCTCCATGAGGTAGAGCTACAAAATTTCCAATATACACACTCATAAGTTCTTGACGTTTAATCATTGATTCTATAAATCCTTCTTTTACCCATCCTTGGTTAGTTGCCCATACTCCAATCTTCGTCAACGCATCTTTCCAATCGTGAAATGACTGGTTCAATTGAATTCTTTCTTTAGATAAATTCATTTTTTACCTCTTCTTTTTTTATTTTTTCATCTCATCAATCAAAATTTTTGCTAATAATTGATAGATTATGGCCTGATTCCCCGACTGAAAGATTTCTAAGTTCAAGTCATTCATAATTATCGCAGCGCTGATTTTTCCTAGTAATCGATTATCTATTTCTTCAATTGGTGAAGGTGCTAACATTAACAGCATTCTCTCAAGCTGAATTAATTGTTTATCCATACCTTCAATCATAATTGGTTGATTCAACTGAAAGATACAAAAGATTGGTACTGCCACCGATTCACTGGATGTATGAAATAATCCCATGTTTGTATTAGGAATACCAACGGGTGCTTGTCGGTAACGATGCATTAATCTTGTTTGAACATTCTTTGCATTAGTGAGTAGATTTATAGGCAAACAAGAAATCATTTGTTGCAAAATCACACTTAATTCGGTTTCGTTATTGATTTCTTGAAGAAAAAAGTACGAAAGCAGTTGGTTGATTTTTTCCATCACTACCAAAGTTTGTTCATATTGATCAACTAAACGAGGTTCCTGCATCGCTTGAGTTTTTGATATATGTAACGATGTCGTGCGAATTTTTTGAAACGCTTTCTTTAATTGTTTGATCTCATCTTCTAACAATAAGGGTGAGACTAATAAATAGTTCTCTGTGTACCCCGGTAAAATTGAAGTTGAGATGACTATGTCATACTTTTCTTGAAGATTGACTTTCTTAATATCTGCAATTCGATAAAATTCTAACTGAGTAATCGAGGGAAAATATCGTTTAAGCCGCATTTCCAACATACTCGTTGATGCCAATCCACTTGGAGAAAGAGCTGCGATACGGATTGAACTTTCTTTGGGACTACGTTCGAGAGAGCTTGCAAAATGTAAAACCATATAAGCGATTTCTTCGTTTGATAATTGCTTTTCCTGAAATATTCGACCAACTACTGAACGAATCGCGTCTGTCAACTCCTCATATTGAATCATGATTTTTTCAAGGGTTGGGTTTGTCAGCGTTTCTTCTTGCAGAACCGCTCGAGAAAATACCCCAGATAAATGTGTGAGCAACATTTTATATAAACTTTCATCTTCATAAAAATGAACATCCGTCTCTTCGCTGACAAGTGTAATCAATTGTTTCACTAAATAAGCAAGCTGTGTATCGAAATATTCATCAAAGAAATCTTTCTCAAATGAATTGGACAAATCATTTAATAAACTTGCAAAAAAGACAATCTCATTCACTGGATAAAGTTGCCGGCTTTCTTTTCCTACAATAGCAAAAAGATGTTTTGCAATTTGTAAAAATTCTTTATTTGCTAGTCCTAAATAGGTTTCATTAGTTAAAAATTGATTTTTCTTCACTCGATCTATTGTCAACGTCAAAAATAAAATTAGGTGTGCCAGTTTGCGATCACTTAACTCATTTTTTTTACCGATCAATTCTTCACTAATTATCTCTCTCACAAGAAAAAAATTGTCTAACTGAACAAATTGAAAAAAATAATTTTGGCTTCTTTGCTCTTTCAGTAAATGAAACAATTCATATTCATTAATTTCTAATTCCAATACATTTGCAGCTAATAAGCGGCGATATTTTTCTGGTCCAATAATTTCATAACCCTGATTGCGAACAATGTGTAACGGCAAATGTTCAATACTAGCTTCGAGTTGCTTGATGTCTGCATAAAATGTTGTATTACTAACCAAATAGATTTCCAAAAAATGTGCTAAGCTTAATGGTTGATCTGTTAATAGTATCTCTAGTAAAATCGCATGTTGTCGTTCTACTGTGGAAAGTTCTTCGCCTATTTCATCATTGATTTTGACTAACAAGCTCTGTTTTGCCTCAGCTGTTGCATCAATCAAAAAAGTGCCGCGTGCCACTTTTTTTAGTTGAGCATCAAAGACCTTCAGTGATAAATCCAGCTGGTCTAATTCGCGGTAAACTGTCCGTTTACTCACTTTTAAAATGGTCATCATTCGATCAATTGTTACTGGTGTAGAACTATGTAACAACTCATTAATTAGTTGTTTTTCCCTTGTAGACAAGTACATGTTCGATTCCTTCTTTCACCCATTGTTCGTAGATTGTTGTTAAAACAAAATGTTCCACTAAAACTAATTTGGAAAGCTCTGCTAGCTCTGAATATTTCTGAAGGAACGCTGTTGTTGCAACATAAATATTTTTGTCGTCGGTTACTAACGTCTCAATTGGCATCTTGCTGATTGAGAAAGAAAGACCATGACTTTTTGCTAGCTGTGCTAAAATTGTCATCCCCATTGTTTGAGATCCACGTATGTTCTCAGCATACAAAAAAACTATGTTTTGAGTGACAGTATCTCTTGAAACTTGAGTACTCTTCACTTGCTTTTCTTCCTGTACGGTTGCTGAAAGAAACTGTTTAACTGCTGGCAAATAATTTTCTACTTCCAAAAAGTGATTTAAGGAAAGAATCTGGCTACTTGGCGCTTGTTTTTTTGCCAATGGTGCTAGTTTACTTTGAACAACGATTAACTGATTGGGTTGATCTACTACTTGATAAACCGAAGTGTACTCAACAACTGTAGAGATATTTGCTAACTGCAATTGTTTGTTCAACAGGGATGCACCCATCGCGCTCGAGCCCATACCTGAATCACAAGCAAAGATAATTTTTTTGTTTGATTGCATATTTCCACGCTTCCTATTCTCTAACTTTTCTTGTTCTATATTCAAAGGTTCTTTTTTTAATAAAAATAGGGAAACATTCAAAGTCACTAGAATACTCACTAAGATACCAAAACTAATCGCTGCTAATTGATTGGTCGGTGTATTCGTTAAAATAACGACTAATGATCCTGGTGAGACCGGTGCACTTAATCCAACATTCAGGGCCTGAAAAATAAACGTTCCACTCGCTCCACCCAAAATAACTGCCCATAAAAGTCTCGGGTTAATTAATATAAATGGAAAATAGATTTCATGAATTCCACCAATGGCTTGAATCATCAAAGCACTTCCCGCATTCACTTTTGTTTCACGCCTACCTCGTAACAAAAGTGCTAGTAATACACCAATACCCGGTCCTGGATTAGCTTCCATCAGAAATAAAATCGACGAGTTCTCTTGCTGCAAAAATTCAATTCCCAACGGTGTCAATATACCATGATTTATAATATTATTAAAAAACAACACTTTCAGTGGCTCTAATAAAACATGCGCTACAGGCAACATTTTTATTTCTGTGAGCAAAAAAATAGCATGGGATACCAGCTGACTAGCAGAGACAAGGAATGGCGTAATAACAATCATCCCAAAAAGGCAACTTACTCCACCGACCATTCCAATAAGTAAATTGTTAAACAACATCTCATAGCCAATTGCAAAATACTCTTTTGCTTTATTATCAATAAAATAGAATATTTTTCCTGACAGAGTTCCCATAATCATTGCACCAACAATTTGTGGCGCTGTTGACCCAACAATAATTCCTAAAGTAGCAATTGCACCAACAATTGCTCCACGTTGATTTCCAGTTGTTTTTCCACCTAAATAACCAATTAAAATAGGCAAAAGAAAATAAATCATCAAGTCGCTCACTTTATTTATTCTTTGAGGTAAGTCTCCAGAAAAATAAGGAGTTACAAATGAGAGAAATCCCCAAGCCATAAAAATACTTAGATTTGGCATAATCAGTTGGCTTAATTTATATCCAAATTTTCTTAGTGCGACGCTTCTTATTCTTAAACTGCCAACCAATTGATTTCCCCTCGTTCCTCATAATCCATACTAATTACCTGGATACTCATTATTGAAAGTATAGCAAAGAAACTTAAGCGTTTGCAAAAAATCTTTTAGAAAAAATTATACCATTTAATTCTGTGCCATCCTATAAACAAAGCAAGTAATTGTTTTAGTACTTTTCTCTTTTCCAGATAAATATGCCACAACTGAGCAACCTTTTCGTAAGTTTCAAATTAAACTCTGAAAAACCTCTCTAGTTTCAGATGTTTTTATAATATCAAGATTCATATCATAATTCGTCATGGAAATACATTACTAATCAAATTAAAAAAGCACAGTAGGAAATCCCACTGTACTTCAAATCATTCTAAGAGTTCTCTTCACCAGCATCATTTATCAAAAAAATCCCGCTTTATTATTTACATAATTTAATTACATGTACCTTGAAATCAATTGAATCACTTGTTTAGGAAAGTTTTGCAAATCACTAATATCGATATAATTATTTTCTCCATACATTTCCTTGATTTCTGTTTTATCTTGTCCGATAGCAGCCGCTAAGAAAACAACTCCTTTTCTTTCATACATATCAAGAACATCTTGGATATCGTCTTTCGCCTTTTTACCTGTATAATCCGGTAACGCTTTGGGCTGCCCATCGCTGATGTTTAATAGCAGTTTTGTTGTTGCTTCTTGTTGGCTTAACTTTTCTGCGATGACACGCAAAGGAACACCATCACGATTATTTTGTCTAGGTCGCATGGTTGTCAACTTTTCATCAACAAAATCAAATGAATCATCGAATTCTTTATACGAAAATAAAGATGTTTTTTCTCTTGCAGAAACATCAGCTGTATCTCCATAAATAAGTAATGGGATGTTTACTCGTTTTGAAAATTCTGTGATAGCTATTGCAGCTTTCTTTGCTGCTTCGATTCGTCCATCACGAATCATCGAACCAGATTCATCTATACGAACACCGATAGCTAATGAAGGTTGTTCGTGTGGGGGGAGTTTTTTATCGAATGTCTTAAAGTCATTGTAGACGATACGACTTGCATTGAATCGCTGCCCTTCATATTTTCCTTGAAGATAGCCATGTGCTTCCTCATTGTCTAATAACGCTAAGATTTGTTTGCTTAATTCTTCAACAGCCGGGACAACTTCTGCTTTTAATTGCTTTGCCTGTTCAAAGTCACTTTTTTCCAAAGATGGACGATGAACAATCAAGCCTTCTTTTTGATGCATCGTATTTTTTAATTGTTCACGTACTTCTTTATTGAGTTCTTTTTTTAGCTTTTGGTCGTATGCGTCCATTTCTGAAGCAGACATTTGTTCAGTTGTTTCATCTTTTACATTCTTCGTTGCCTTATTTTCTTCGCTCACTGCTTGTGTGGCGATTTCTGGAAGCTCTGATTCTTGCGCATCCGTAGGTGTCTGTTCTTTTACATCCTCTACGTCTTCGTGATGCTCTTCTGCTACTTCCTCGGTTTTATCTTCTAACGTCTCGATTCCCTGAAGTACCGTCGTAGCCTCTTCTTCGATATTCCTTGCATCTGCTTCTTCTTGAGCGATTTTTCTACCCGCCACCCGGTTCAAGTTTTCACGTTCTTGTATCTTTTCTTCACGTAAAAGTGCCTGTAAGTCAATAAGCAGGTGTGCATCAGCTAATGCCTTCTCCAATATCTCTAATTCAGATACATCAGTGGTCAATTTATAAAGGACTTTTGAATAGATTGTTTGTATTGGGTCTTGTTTTTGTTTTATCGTGTTGACCCAATAAAAGTAAGAGCGCATCCCAGCGACACCTTTGATTGCATTTGCTTTCGCTGTTTCATCTAACAAACGAATGATCTCAGCCATTTTAAGTAGCACTGCTTTGTTTTCCAAGCCAGTTTTCCCGATTGCTCGTTCAACCATTACTTCTAAACTAGGTAAATCCATTCTTTCAGCATGCTGCATCCGATCTCTCAATGATTCGTTTAGTGGACGATTTCCTTGATAGTTACGGTTTGTCGTGATAATTACAATCGAATCCGGATGTCTTTGAACGATCCCTGTAGGCAAGTTTAATAGACCATTTGGTTCAAGTGCAGAATTCAACGCAACCAGTACAGAGGCATCACGAATGACTGTTGGTTCTTGGATTTCCAATAAATAACCCTTTTCGATTGCACGAACGATTTCTGAAGGATAAAACTTATAATGAACAATTTCTTGTGTTTCGTTTTGCTCAATGCGTTGAATCAATTCAGTAAATTTCTCTTTCGCAACAAATGCGTCGATACCGAAGTGTGTTTGAATCAAAGATAAAACAGCAGCAAGACTATCCGTTTGATAAATTGCTTCAAGTAATTCACTATCTTCTTCAGTATCCGTTTGGACGACTGGTAATAAAGCTCCAAATACATCTGATTTATCCATATCTGCAAAACAAGTTATTTTTGTATACGGCAATTGTAAATCAGCAGATAAGGCCTTAGCTAATTGCGTTTTCCCAGAACCAGCATCTCCTTCTAAGAGGATGTTGCTGATTTTCATTTCATGATCTAGCCAATTCGATTTGATTTCGGTAGCAACTCGTACCTCTTCCTGACTCGTCCGATGGCTTTTTGGTTTCTTCCAAATCATTTGTTGCTCTACACGTGAGAAAATTCGGTTTTGTGTAAGTACAAATTCATTGTTCATACATACTATCTCCTTTATTAATAGCCAAGTTCATCTAGTAAACGTTTTAAGATGCGGAAACGTTCTCCTATCAATTCGCCATCTTTTTGTAACGCATCATAATATAATAAAATATCCTCATCGATTTTTGGATTATCCGTATCTACTTCCACCGTCATTCGGTTTCCTTGTAACCCGATAATATCGATTAATGGATTTTCTGGATCATAAAATTTTTCATGGCGGTACGCATCTTGAAAGTAAAGATTTCCTTGTGCAACTAAAATAGCTAAATCAAGAATACGTGTAATGGGCAATTCTTCTGACTGACGTGACCATTTTTCTCCTGTATGGCGCCATACTTTACCAGAAATATCGACTTTTCCTCGATCATTCCATTGTGCAAGCCCAAGTGATAAGCCTTTTGCATCTGTGTGTAATGCGTCCCTTCCATCGACCTTGTCATAGTTTTCTACAACGATTACTGGTTTGTGTTTTAAATTTGTTGGTATGTCCATTTATATCTACTCCTTTAGTAATTTAGTAATTTATTAATTTAGTAAATTACTAAATTTATTGATTGAAGAAATTATATAATTATCTAAAGAATAAAGCAATAAAAAGAGGTTGACCTCTTTGGTCAACCTCTTTTATGAACTAAATAGTTTCGAATGAAGTAATCTATAATTGCTAAATGTTTATATAAGTGATATGGCGAATCCTAATGCCTTTTCACCTAAATGAGTGCCTATGACTGGACCAAAATGGCCAATCTCAACTTCTGCTCCCGGAATCAACGCTTCTATTTTCTCTTTTTCTTCCAAAGCAACCTCGTAATTGTTTGCATGAATAACATACAAACGAACGGGGCCATCAATCTCTTCTGTTAATTGTGCAATTCTTTCCGCAACTCGGTTAAATGCTTTTTTACTCGATCTAATTTTTTCAAATAAGACGATTTTTCCATCTGTAAATGTCAATACAGGTTTGATTTTTAATAGTCCACCAATAAGTGCTGCACCATTGGTTAATCGCCCGCCTCTAACTAAGTTATTTAAGTCATCAACGATCATGTATGCATGCGTGTTTTCACGTATTTCATCCAGATGCGCAAGAATTTCTTCTAAGCTAGCATTCTGTTCGCTCATAACCAAAGCTGCCTCGACCATATTTCCCATTGGCATACTTGTGATTTTAGAGTCATAAGGAACAATCTTGACTCCTTTGACACTATCTCTCAAGCTTTGTAATGTATTCACAAAACCGGAAATTCCTTCGGATAAGTGGATACTTAGAATTGTATCGTACCCTTTGCGCCCAAGTTCTTCATATAGAGAAAGAACCTCTCCTAGTGATGGTTGGGAAGTTGAAGGAAACTCTGTGCTGTTTTTTAGCAATGCATAGTATTCATCTGCTTCAATATCAATCCCTTCATTATAAATCTTTCCATCTAAAATAACAGGAACTGGAATAACAAAAAGATCTGGATTACTTTTAATTCGTTCTGGCAAAAAAGCCGTACTATCAGTAACAACTGCAAGTTTCATCTAATTTCCTCGTTTCAAAGAGTTTTTCACAGATACTATTAATATAGCACAATTTATGCATTAAAACAAAAACAAATCAATTCTTTGAAATTTCAAAAAACTTTTTTGCTAAATCTTTTTAAGAAAGCTTTCGTTCTATTAAAAAACGTGGTATTGTCAAATTTGAGATGATTCATTGAATTGACTATATGAATTTTAATTTAGAAACGAGGCATTATCCAGTGAAAAAAAGTCAACTATTCTCTCTACTCTCTCTTTGCACCTGTTTATTAATGATTTATGCATTTATTACAGGAAAATATTTACCAAGTAGCTTCGCATTTCTTCTTACTTGTATCTTTTTTTATTTCTCTACAACAGCCAAAAAGGAAGATGCAAAAAAAGAAGCCCGTGTAATCAAGGAACATGAACAAGCCATACATACTTCCAATGAACAGTCAGACGCAATATCCCAAGAATTAACTGGGCCAAAGATTTTGTTTGCAGATAGTTTTTATGTCGCAGGCAGTGATTATTTACCCATCAAAGACATTGATTTTGCATTACACTATATGAGCAACCACTCTGAACAAACAAATTATCTTGGACTAACTGACCAAGAAATTCAGCAATCCCATCAAAAGGTCTATAAATATGGTGCTCTGATGACAAAAAACATCCAGTTTATCCTTGATCCTATGAATAATGGACAACAGTTTGCAATTGCGATCTATTTGCAAACGACTTTGATTGGCTATGTTCCACAAGAAAATCTGGCTACTCTTCAGCCACTGATTGACAACTCAACAGTCACTATTCAAGCTGAGCTAACCGTCGCTGGTGGCCCTTATAAGTTCTATGAAGTAGCAAAAAACCGGCTATCTATCAGAAAAGAACCTCTTCGCTTCTTTGTTACTCTATCAGTTACAGAAAAAAAGAAAGAGCACCAAGATACTATGACCAAATAACGGCTCTATAATAAAAAGCTCCCGAACGTAATATCTACGTTTGGGAGCTTTTTTATCTACTTTAATTATTCATTGACTGAAGATGTTTTTCCTGAAAATCTTCCTTTGATTTTCGAAAGGATCACAAGTGCCTCACGACCATATTGCAAGCCGATAAAGACGCTAGCCCCAACTAAGCCAATAACAGCAATATAGATCATTGCGTTTGTTTTAGATGCTAAAGAAAGCTTCATATGCAGTGCGAAAAATAGTGCAATACATACAACTAGCATGATCAATGTGGAGCGGAAAATCTTATAGAAAACTGTTTGAATTTGTTTAAATGGTGAAATTCGGTATTCTTTGCATAAATAAGAATAGCCTCGAACAAATACAATTGCAAAGGCAACACCATTTGACAAGTTCATTCCGTAACCACCAAATAAAGCGATAAAAATCACTTGAAAAATAACTTTTAAAATCACACTTTCGATTGTTAAGCGTACAGCTACACGGTGATGGTTCAGTGATTGCGTCATTGTTGCCAAAATCGTAAATAATGAGAAGAACAATGAAGCAAAGATCGCCAGTTGGAAATACCCAACGCTATTTGGATCATAACCAAAGAATAACGTATACATTGGCGATGCTAGCAATGCCATTCCCGCCATTGAAGGAAATAAAATCAAGAAAGCTATCGAAAAGCTATCTCCAAGTGTTTTTTCGATTTGTTTCCGTTGTCCTTTACGTAACGTACTCAATATCGGAAGACTACTGATTGCCACCGTTCCTACCATCGAAATCAAAATCAACGTTAATTTATTGGGATTCACAGATGCTCGGCTAAATAAAAACTCAAGTTGCTGATCCGTAATACTTGGGTGGAAAAAATGTAATAAGGGTTTCAGTGTTACTTGATCAATCATCTGTACGATCGTAATGATTGATCCAACAAAGATAAATGGGAGTGTTTCACGAATAATCGAAACAGAGTCTTCGCGATTTTCTTTCCCGAATGCTTTAACAGAAATCAGGAAATCACTTAAAACAAAGTAGCCATTTTTCTTTCCTAAGTGATACATTTGGATAATTGCAGCAAGACCTCCAAAGAAAGAGGCTACTGTACTGATTATTACTGCTTGAAGTATTGTACCATCTGTTAATACACGTAGATAATACGTACCCATCAAAATCACGATTACACGAACAATCTGTTCTAGGATCAATGACGTCCCATAGGGATGTAAATTGTTTTTACCTTGAAAATAACCACGCATAGAACTCAAGACTGGGATTGCAATCAACGAAGGGCATAAGCTTCGAATAGCTAGCGTCCCACTCTCTACATCAGCTACTGGACTGATACTAGCCAATGCTGGAGCAAAGATAAACATCAGGATTGCAGAAATAATCCCTATTGTGTACATGATATTTACTGTACTACGGAAAATTGTCCGACATTCTTTTTGGCTATCTTCTTTAGTAGATGCAACTGCAACCTTCTTTGCAATTGCGTTAGGAAATCCTACTGTCCCTAGCATCAAGAATAATCCATAAGGTAGATAGGCAACATTAAATAGTGTGGTTGCTACCATTCCATCATGGTTATTTCCCATCATGCTTATCCAAGGAATCAGATAGATAACCCCTAATACTTTACAAAGTAAATTTGCAAAAGTTAACCAAAATGTTCCTTGCATCATTTTTTTATTCATTTATTCGCTTCCTTCAACTCTACTAATTTCTTACACAGAATCACCGTTTATTATACCAAAAAATATATCTAGAAAAAATAAAATGTTATCTTTTTCCCTTTTCTTTAAATTTTTCCTTAAGCCACGTTCCATTTTAACGAACAACTCTAAAAAAATACAAAAAAAGCAGATCCAAAACGGACCTACTTATTCGTCAAATCATCGATAAAACAAAGATTGCTACTAGACCACTTAAAACAGACCAAGCCATAGAACGTGTTTTATATGCAACGCCACCGACGATAAACATTGCAAGAATTTTTATGTTCCATGCTAAATCAAGATGATCATGTGTAATAAAGACATCTTTAAATGCTAATGCTGAAAATAACGCAACTGGTACATATTTCATCCAATCACTAAACCATTCTGGTACTTTTCGATGTGAAAAGTACAGCATTGGTACCACGCGTGGTACGTAGGCAACTATGAATAAGACACCTATTAACAATAATAAATCAAGTTGACTATTATTCATGGTTTTGAGCCTCCTTATCAGGGAAATTGAACAATGGCTCGTTTACCTCTTCTGCACGACTTCTGCGCTTTTCTTGTTCTTTTTTGAACAATTTTTCTAAAGCTAGACCAGCGAACGAAGCCAGAACGGTTGCCACAATCAAACCAAACGTGTTTTGGAATAAAATCATGAATAGAACGCCAAGTGCACCACTAACTAATCCGGTAAAAATCAACATCGCACTCTTCATTTGCATGATAAACATGAAAATAAACATTGATGTAAGTGCAAAGTGAACCATATCTGCATCAACTTTAATAATTGAACCAAATAGATTACCAATCATGTTGCTTCCTGCCCATGCGGCCATTGAAAACCAGTTAACATATAATGCTTTTCTTTTATTCCAAGTTGGATCTGTTGAAAACTTCAAATAATTTACTGCATAGTTTTCATCATTTAGCGATTGAGAAAATACCGCTAAAAATGAACGACGCTCTTTTCTCATAAATACGGACATACTTGAACCAAGCAATGTATACCGTAGTTCTAAGAAAAAGACCATCAAAATCGTTGCTGCAAAAGATGCATTGGTCGTAAGCATAGACGCTACTAAAAATTGTGCTCCACCAGAGAAAACTAGTACAGACAATAAACCAGCAAGTAAAGGATTAAATCCTGCTTTTTGCAACAATACACCACAGGCTAGTCCAACAGGAATATAACTCAAGCACAACGGTAATACCGCATGAAAGGCTTGAAGCCACGGTGCACTTCTTTTTTCACTCATTAAAATGTCTCCTTCGATTACAACAAATAAACGGCGCATTTATTGTAACACAGATTTATCTAAAAGTTATATTCTTAAGAAAAACTAATGAAATTCATCTTTAGTTTTTAACCTAATCAATTTGCTTAAATCAAGCAAACTCAGTTTAAATTCAATGTTTTTGATAATTTGGGTCGTATTGATCTGTTTCGATATAGATATAAACCTTGTTATTTGGCATTGACTTGCGAATGGACTCTTCAATTGCATTTACAACATCAAACGCGCGATCTTCTTCTGTATCAGTGACGTCTATTTTTGCAGCAATCATAATTTCTGAAGGGCCTAAATGGATTGTTTTTAAATCCAATAAGTATTTTACTTCGTCACGAGTAAATGCTTGCTTGATCAATGCTAAATCAGAAGTCGTTACACTTTCACCAATAATCAAACTATAAAATTCTTTTGCTAAGAATAACGCTGCCCCCATAAGTAGCAGCCCAATCAACAGCCCACTGATTGCATCAAACTGAGCAATACCTGTGATACTTGTCAATATCGTACCTAGCAAAGCAATTAATAACCCGATGACAGCGCAAAAATCTTCAATAAAGATAATCATGATTTCACTTTGACGGCTTTCACGTAAAAATGCAAGTACGGATAATTTTTCTGTGTTCAACACATTGATTTCTTTGATAGCTACACGTAATGAAGTTCCTTCAATCGCTAAACCGAACAGTAAAATAATGATGACTAACAATGAGTTTGTTACTTCGTGTTCAGGATGGACAAGTTTTTCAAAAGCCTCCATCACACCAAGTGCACCCCCACCAAAGAATAGCATCATTGCTACGATCGTACTGAAAAAGTATTTCGCACGTCCTTCACCAAACTGATGCAATTCACTTTGTCCTCGATTGGCACGTTTATCTCCAAAAAGTAATAACACTTGATTGCTACAGTCAACAACACTATGAATGCTTTCATTCAGCATTGCTGCACTTCCGCTGATTGCAAAACCAATAAACTTACTAATTGCAACCAAAACATTCGCGCCTAGTGCTGCAAATACAGCAAACATACCACTAGACTTTAATTTCTCCAAAATTCACTCACCTTCTCTTAACATTAAATGTAACCGACTTACTCAGTATAACGTGTTTTTGCAATGGATTAAACCTTTTCAGACACTTTTAATCTGTTTTCTTTCATTATCTAGCTACAAAAATAACAATTTCGTCAAAATATCTATTTTTTTTAGTTGATTTAGCAAAAGAAAAAGGGTTACACGAATCAACTGCTTTCTTTTAGGATACAGGCAAGCAAAAAGAGGCTGTGGTGTTTTTATGTTCACCTCAACCTCTTTTGTCTAAATTTCTCGAACAGCTAGTGGAACTAAGAATTCATAGTTAATAAAGAAATCGACGATTGACCGATTATACTTTCCAGAAGAAATCGTTAAATCTGTGCGATTGTTCTTACTTTCGGAAACTTGCATCGATTGTCCTTTATCGAGTAAAACTTTAAACTCTTGGTCTGCTAGCTTTTCAAAATCATATTGTTTATTTTTCATTGCAACAACAAAAATATCATCTAGAATTGCTGTATCCATTGGGTATTCACTTTCCCACACAAGCTCTAGCGGTTTCGTTGCATCTATTAGCGTCTCATTAATAGTAAAGCCTAGCTCACGTAATTGTGCTAATATCTGATTCAATTCATGATTAAAAATCGTTAATTGCCCTGAAGAATAAATTTTATTTACTGACCATTTACGAATCATATCTAGAACTTCTCTATCTTTTACTTCTACCTCCATCGTCTGTGGTGAAACACGAAGTAAAGGAATTGACGTTGCTTGATATTTTTGATCCATTGATGGTAATTGAAATGAAAAGAATAGATCTTGTTGTTCATCTAACGCATACGTAATCAAAAAATGTCGAGTTTCCCAAGTATCATATGTCGTTTGAGATAACCGAAGACCGATTGGATTTAGCGGTTTTAACAATTCATACGTAAAATATTCAACAAGGCTTGTCTTCGCTAGTGGCGAGATTGAAATTCCTTGAATCAAATATCTCCTGTAGGAATCTAACAATTGAGTAAAATTAGCTTCCATCAAATACTTACGTAATTTTAAATCAGCCAATTCGATTTCTGCAGTTTGAATCAAATCGACTACATCTCGATGATTTTGTTCCTTACTAGCGCTATATGTTGGATTTTCATCATCTGTTTCCACAGTACTTTCTACTAGATCAGCTGGTTCTTCCGTAACAACTTCTTCCATACTTTCTTCATTTTCAGGTTCTTCTGAGAGTGATTCAGAGAGTGTTGTATTAGCTACTGCTTCCGTTTCTTCAATCGATTCTTCTGTCTGTAACTCTTGTTTTTCTTCATTCGTCGCCATTTTGAGTACCTCCTTTTGTTACCGAATAATCTGTGTTTAAATAGTCCGACAAAAAGGTATGCAACTCATCGCTTAAGCCCTTTGTACTTCCAAAATAGCGTTTGATCAACCGCTGTTCTTTTTCTACGATTGCTTTACTTAGCTCATCCGCCTTTTCTTCAGCAAGCAGATGATGTTTTTGTTCCTGGATCATTTCTGGTTGATCAATGTAGGGAATCCAGCCAAGTTTTTCATTCGTAAATGCATTTTTTTGTTCTTCTAACGCTTCGATTTCTTCATCTACTTTTTTACGATTCAAAAATCCCTTATTACTATTCAATTCTTCAATTTGACCATCTAATTGACTGATTTCTTCGTCAATTCGGTCAATTTCTGCCTGTGCAGTAATAACGCGTGCTTCCAACTCATTGATTTGTTTTGAATAGTTCTTTTCATTATTACTTAAGTAGTCTTCCCATTCTTTATCAATTTTTGGTAAAACAAATATTTCAGGAGCACTCGCATCAATTCCTACCGTTGCACGTTCATGATAATATTGACCAATTTTATAGTAGCTGATTGTAGGAGATATTCTTTGTACAAGCTCCATAAACGGAAATTTTTGAATAAAACGATCATGGATTTTTCGCATCAATAATTCATCGATTTCATGATTTTCATTCGAACTTCTTTTTAATTCATCATTCAATCGACTATTATATAAACGATAAATTTCTGGAATATTCTCTGTTCTTACCGCTTCTTCAAAATCTTGTAAATCTTGTAATAGTTGTGAAAGATTTGAACTTGCTTTTTCTTTGATGGCATCAAAAGAATTCGTTGTTTTAGGTTTACTATCTACAAGTGTTTCTTCTACGTTCTTATCCATAATTTACCTCCTTATCATTCACTCTTATAGACTTAATAGTATCATTTCTTATGAAAAAATGTTATTAAAAAGGTGAGCTTTAGGCATTTCCCATGTAATTTTACATTTTTTCATAACTAATTTATATGATTTGATTCTTTTTTATTATCTTTTTAAGAATTACTATTGCAGTCTTTTAAAAGACTTCAAAAAAACTTTATTCTATATAGTTTCTCAAAAAAAAATGTGCAAAGCAGTCACGACTGCCTTGCACATTTTTTACTTTTAGTCTTCCAAGCCGATTTCTTGACGCACAACATCTGCAATTTTATCAACATAATAGTTTACTGCTTCATCTGTTGGTGCTTCTGCCATTACACGTAATAATGGTTCTGTTCCTGAAGGACGAACAAGGATACGACCATTATCACCCATTTCAGCTTCTGCTTCTTCAATAACTGCTTTGATTGCAGGAACATCCATTGCACCGTTTTTATCAGATACACGGATATTTACTAATTTTTGTGGATAAATCGTTACCTCAGCTGCTAATTCAGATAACTTTTTACCTGTTTGTTTCATGATATTCAATAATTGGATTCCTGATAACATGCCATCTCCTGTTGTATTGAAATCTAAGAAGATCATGTGTCCTGATTGTTCACCACCAAAGTTATAATCGTTTTTACGCATTTCTTCAACAACGTAACGATCGCCTACTTGAGTGATAACATCTTTTAAGCCAATTGATTCCACTGCTTTGTGGAACCCTAAGTTACTCATAACAGTGGTAACGATTGTATCTTTTTTCAAACGATTCTTTTCTGCCAAGTATTTAGCACAGATGAACATGATTTTATCTCCATCTACGATATTTCCTAGTTCATCTACTGCAATGATTCGGTCGCCATCGCCATCAAATGCTAACCCAACATCAGCACCCTTTTCAACCACCATTTCAGCTAATTTTTCTGGATGTGTTGAACCAACACCGTCATTGATATTTAGGCCATTTGGTGATGTCCCCATTGTATAAAA
>JBKEDT010000006.1:0-10561 GCA_047975565.1 Enterococcus sp.
ATGACCGGTGCATTCCCGGAACCAAAACAAAAGAAAAAATAAATCAACTGGAACAAAAGGTATGCTCTTTTTGTTCCAGTTGTCATTTTTTTGTTTTTTCAGTAACAAAGTTAAAGGAAGTAACGGAATACTTTATCTTGGTAATTGAGAAATCGTTCGTGGGATTCTCATTTACAAAGGCAAGAAAAAAGAGTATGATAAACAAGAAAAATGGCTAGGGAGTAGTGAAGCATGACAGAAAATAATGAACGAAATGCAACAATGCTAGAAGAAATCAAAGAACGAATACTTACTGCCTTGGAAACAGTTATCGATCCAGAACTGGGCATCGATATTGTAAACTTAGGGTTGATTTATGATATAGATTTTGAGGCAGAATCAGGAGATACGGTCATCAAGATGACGTTAACAACCATGGGCTGCCCGTTAGCAGATATCTTAACAGACCAAATCCATGACGCAATGAAAGAAGTTCCTGAAGTAGGAAAAGTTGAAGTCAAGTTGGTTTGGTATCCAGCATGGACAACTGATCGTATGAGCCGCTACGCACGTATTGCTTTGGGGATTCGATAGAGATATGTATTGTAAAGGACTAGAACATTCTATGTTGTAGTTCTTTTTTAATAAAGAAAAATGAATAAAGGCTTTCTATATATTATGAATATGTATAAAATAAAATATAGGAATAACTTAAGTACTGCCAAATACATAAACGGAGGACTGAAGATGGAACAGGAATATTCAGAAATTGTTTTTGAAAACATCATGAACAATACCGAAGCTTGGATTGGACAATTTAAAAATTCTAGTTACTACAAAACACTTTCAAAAGACGAAAAAGAGGTTGCTGCATTTATTGTGAACACTTTTACCGAGTGGAATTATACTTACGACTTAAGAAGACCTAGAGAATGGACTAAAGCTTCCTTAGAGTATGTATTATTGGATTTGTTTCCTAGTAAAATAGTGATGGAAAGCTCTTTCTTTAATCATGTAGAACCTGTTTTAAAACAATATTTTTTATTTTTGAATGAAATAGGAAAGATAAAAAATAGCCGTGCACTAATTAAAGAACTTGAACTAGTTGTACCAGAGATGCTTGAAATCGAGTCAGACGAGGACAGCTGGGGAATTGGTAAACAAATGTCAGCAATGGGATATAGTTTGGGTCTGGATATGTCTGATGAAGAAGACATCCAACGTTTTATTCAGATTTTTAATGAATTAAATGAATTAAACTAAATGTACACTTCAGTTTTAAACGGAGAATGAAGTGATCCGCTGTTTTGCCAAATCAGTGAACATGTTCTAATCGATGGAGGTATAGGTAGATGTATTTAGTAGAATACGACATGCAGCATAGAGAAGCTATCAATAATTATTGTTTAACGGATGCAATGATTTATTTTACCAGTGAGCCTAAAGAAAATGTCAGCATCTCAGAAACAAAGAGAACCTACCATTCTATAGTATGTTATGCCAATAAGAAGTTGGTTACATTTTTTGTATTAGATGAAAGTTCCGCTAAATCAATCTATACAAATGAGCCAAATGCCATGTTACTTAGAGCATTTTCAACGGATACCAGATATACTCGAAAAGGACATGCAAAAGAAGCACTTACTTTATTGCCTGATTTTGTTAAGCAACAGTATCCGCATATCAAAGAGATTGTTTTAGCAGTAAATAGTAAAAATAATGCGGCACAAAAACTTTATCTCAATGCAAATTTTTCCGATACTGGGAAGAAAGCAAGAGGAGAAAAGGGAGAATTACTCATTTTCAACTATAAAATAATATAGATAAAAAAACTTATCGATTGCTTGCGCCTAAGGTGTATCGATAAGTTTTTTTGTATAAATTTCAGGATGGTGTATAGGTATGACCGAAAATTGTCTCTATATCGAAACTTATGGTTTTTGTATACTAAGTATCATACAAATAGCATCATGAATAGGTGAAGACTATCTTCTTGAAAGTAGGAAAAAATGGAAAACAAACAATTAGTACAAATCGTTACGGATATTGAGCAATTCAAATTAGAGAATACACAAGCTGTACACGACAAAGTTACCCAAGAACTAGACAACGTAAAAAAAAAAATACCGTCTGAACAGATAACCAGTGAATTAGAAGCGATGATTGAAAAGGAAGTGGCTACTCGTTTTGATCAAGAAATCGATCTGAACCCTAGAGCATTATACTACGCCTTAAAAGCTGAAATGGAATTGAATAAGCAGGCAACGAGACAAGACCTGATTCTTTTTTCTTATGATGTATTAGAAAAAACGACAAAAAGTAAATTCTTGAAAAAAATTCTAAGACGATTAAAGAAGGAGCAAAAAAATGAATCCGGCGATGAGTAATTTTGCAACTAAGGTAGGTAAATGGCTGTTGAACCTTATTGTTGACTATCTTTCAAGTGAAGAATTTACAAATAAAGTGAAACTCCTGGTTGAACAAATGGTTGAACGAATAGTAGCTATCGTTATTTGTGAACGAAAAAATGATGTCTAAATGATGTCTAATAGGTGCTTTTATGCAGAATAATCTAGTGTAACCCCCTATAGTCTTTTAAAAGACTGTAGGGGGTTGGCTTATTTTTTTGAATATTTTGTACGTAAATAATTGAAACCAGTGACCAGAAATACAATTACACCAGCCAAGATGAATAAGAAGCCGACAGGAACAAGATAGAAGTTTTCATGCAAAATTCCTGTACTATCAATATATTCAACGGAGTGTGCTTTAATAAAGAAGCAGGCAAAACCGAATAGAAGCAAAAAGGTCCCAATCACTGTAGTGAGAAGTCTAAACTTTTCACGCCGTGTTTCGCTACCGTCTTTGATTAATTTTTCTGTTAAATGATTCATGTTTTTTCCTCCTAGAAGTAATTCATCAAGCGAAATTTCAAAAATACTAGCAATAAGGATCAACATTTCTAAATCAGGGAGGTTTCGGTCATTCTCCCAATTTGATACAGCCTGACGTGTGACGTTTAAGCGCAAGGCAAAATTTTCTTGTGTAAGATTCTTTTGTTTTCTAAGTTCTCTGATTTTTTCTCCAAATTCCATTGTATAATTTCCTTTCGTTTGTATATCTTTATCATAAAATATCCTTCTATTTTTTCAAGAAAGCACTGCTTGCATACGGATTAAATCAAGGAAAGTATGACTTGCTTCTTGAAATTAGATTAAAAAAAGAGGCCAGACAACCAGTGTCTCAGCCTCCAACTAGTACGTGACCTGTCTAGCGATAATTCGTGAATTGCAGTTCGATAGGTAATTCTAACTTGCGTAATATTTGGATCACTTCTTGTAAATCATCACGATTTTTCCCAGTAACACGAACTTGGTCTTCTTGAATCTGTGCTTTTACTTTTAATTTTGAGTTCTTGATTGCAGTCGTCACTTTCTTCGCATTTTCTTTGTCGATTCCACTGACTAGGTCTGCCTTTTGGCGTGCTTTTGCGCCAAGTGCATGTTCGGTTTCTGAAAAATGGATATTTTTGATAGGCACACCACGTTTTACTAGCTTACCTAAAAGAACATCTTTGATTTGTTCCAGTTTAAAATCATCATCACCGACGATAGTAATTCCATTGTTTGCATAGGTAATTTCAACTGTTGAGTCTTTGAAATCAAAACGATTTTTTAATTCTTTACTTGTTGTTTGAATTGCGTTTTTAACTTCTTCAATATTCATCTCTGAAACAACATCAAAACTTGCATCTTTAGCCATTTGCCATTCCTCCAGTTATCTGTTTTATCTATCATAGCATGAAAAAATTCAAAAAAAGAAAAAACTTTAAAAAAATAAGAACAAAATACTTTGGTGAGAACGTCTTTTTTAAATAATGCTTGTGCTATACTTGTATACGTAGAGAGCGCTATCTTATCGAGATTTAGGCATAAAAAAAACGCCGAAACAGCGTCATTTAAAAAATTGATTACGGACAAAGCCTTATTTTAACTTGCTATGTTGTTTTGAATGCTACCAACAAGATAAGTATATCTATAAATGCTCTTTTCGTCAACTATAAGTGAAAAAATACACAATAGAATGGAGTGGAAAAATGAATCAGAGCTATACAATTGGTTTAGATATCGGTACGAACTCCGTAGGTTGGGCAGTAGTTAAAGATAATTATGATTTGATAAAGAAAAAAATGCCTATTTATGGAGTGCATGAAGGAAAAAGTAGCATAAAAAAGAATTTTTGGGGCGTTCGTCTGTTTGATGAAGGTCAGACAGCACAGAATAGACGATTAAAGAGAACTACACGAAGAAGATTACAACGCCGTCGCAATCGGATACTTTATTTACAAGAAATATTTGCTGAAAAAATGAAAGAGATTGATTCGAATTTTTTCCAAAGACTAGAGGATAGTTTTTTAATTCCGGACGAGAAGAGTGGCGATAGACACCCTATTTTTGCGAATATTGAAGAAGAAATAGCGTATCATGAGTCTTTTCCAACCATTTATCATTTGAGAAAATATCTTGCTGACTCAGATGAACAAGTAGATTTACGTTTAGTGTATTTAGCTGTAGCACATATAATAAAATTCAGAGGTCATTTTTTGATTGAAGGAGAACTAAAATCAAGTAATACTGCAGCAGAAGAAATTTTTATAGAATTTCTTCAACAATACAATCAGGTATTCAACCAACAGGAAACGGATAAAGATCTATTTTTAGCAGATAAAAATAGGTTTAAAGAAATTATATCAGAAAAACAATCTAGAAATAAAAAAGCTGAAAAAATCATTCAATTGTTTCCAAGTGAGAAAAGTACTGGAAACTTTGCACAATTTATAAAAATGATTGTTGGAAATCAAGGGAATTTCAAAAAAGTATTTGATTTGTCTGAAGACGAAAAGCTACAATTTTCAAAAGAAGATTATGAAGAACAATTAGAAGACTTATTAGCACGAGTAAGTGATGAGTATGCAGATGTTTTTGCAACAGCGAAACGAACATATGATGCGATTGAATTATCAGGAATCTTAACCGTCAGTGACAAAAAAACAAATGCGAAACTTTCTGCAAGCATGATCCAGCGCTATACAGATCATCAGAAGGATTTAAAATTGTTAAAACAATATATTCGAAAGTCTTTACCAGATAAATATGATCTACTTTTTAAAGATAAAACAGTGGATGGCTACGCTGGATATATTGAGGGTAAAGCAAAGCAAATTGATTTTTATAATTATTTAAAGAAGACTTTACCAAAAGATGTAGATACAGAGTACTTTTTAACAAAAATAGAGCAAGAAGATTTTTTAAGAAAACAGCGAACATTTGATAATGGCGTTATTCCTCATCAATTACAATTAGAAGAGTTAGAGGCTATCTTACAAAATCAGGGTAAATACTATCCTTTTCTTGTGGAACATATGCAACGAATCAAAGAATTAGTGACATTTAGAATTCCTTATTATGTTGGTCCATTAGCACAAGGACAAAGTGCCTTTTCTTGGGTGGATAAAAGCCGCAGTCAACAAGCTATTCGGCCATGGAATTTAAAAGACAATGTTGATTTAGGAAAAGCAGCAACTGAGTTCATTGAACGAATGACAAATTTTGATGTTTATTTACCTACGGAAAAGGTATTACCAAAACATAGTTTGATTTATGAAAAGTATATGGTCTATAACGAATTGACCAAGGTTTCTTATGATGATGACCGTGGGATACGAATGAATTTTTCAAGTTCTGAGAAAAAAGACATCTTTGACAAATTATTTAAATCAAAAAGAAAGATAACAAAAAAAGGTCTTGAAGAATTTTTACGATTAGAATACAACATTGAAAATGCAAGCATTCATGGAATAGAAGATGCATTTAATGCAAAATATGGAACCTACCAGGATTTAATTAAAAAAGGTGTACCGAAAGAGCTTCTTGACGCGCCAGAGAACGAAGCTCAGTTTGAAAAATTAATTAAAGTGTTAACTGTATTTGAAGACAGAAAAATGATTCGCGCACAACTTGAACAATTTGGGTCATTGCTACCTCAAGAAGTGTTAAAAAAACTTGAACGAGTAAATTATCAAGGCTGGGGAAGGCTGTCAGCAAAATTATTAACTGGAATACGTGAAAAAAATTCAAATAAAACGATTTTAGACTACCTAGTAGAAGACGATGGTCCAAGAAAAAATATTAATCGGAACTTTATGCAACTAATCAATGACAGCACGCTCTCGTTTAAAGAAAGTATTGAAAAAGAGCAACTATCTACTACAACTGAAGACTTGCATGAGGTTGTAAGTGGTCTTGCTGGAAGCCCGGCAATTAAGAAGGGGATTTTACAAAGCTTAAAAATAGTAGATGAGCTTGTCGCAATTATTGGCTACGCACCAGATTCAATTGTGGTTGAGATGGCTCGTGAGAACCAAACAACACAACAAGGAAGAAAAAACAGTCATGCACGATTAAAAACATTGGAAAGTACTCTATCCGAACTGGGAAGTCAAATTTTGAAAGAGCATCCAGTAGATAATAAGCAATTACAAAATGACCGACTATATTTATATTATCTACAAGATGGAAAAGATATGTACACGGGAGAGGAGCTTTCGCTTTCAAATTTATCACACTATGATATTGATCATATTATTCCTCAAAGTTTTATTACAGACAATTCATTAGATAACCGTGTGTTAGTTTCTTCCAAAGAAAATCGAGGCAAATCGGATGATGTACCTAATAAGCACGTCGTGGATAAAATGGAAAGCTTTTGGTTGAAATTACGTAAAGCAAATAGTATTAGTCAACGAAAATTTGACCGATTAACCAAAATAAGAAAAGGAGGATTAACTGAAGACGATAAAGCGGGCTTTATTCAAAGACAATTAGTTGAAACACGCCAGATCACGAAACATGTTGCACAAATTTTACATCACCGATTTAATCAAGAAAATGAAAAGAAACAACAACCAAAAGTAAAAGTAATTACGCTAAAAGCTAGTCTGACAAGCCAATTCCGTCAGCAATTTAATTTTTATAAAGTACGAGAAATCAATGATTATCACCATGCACAAGATGCGTATCTGAATGCTGTTGTTGCTAAAACATTGTTAAAAGTATATCCGAACCTAACACCAGAATTTGTTTATGGGGATTATCATAAAACGGATATGCATAAAGAAAATCGAGCGACTGCTAAGAAACAGTTCTACACGAACATCATGCGTTTCTTTGGCAATGAACAAACAATTGTTGATGAAAACGGAGAAATTCTTTGGGATACAAAGTATTTAACAAAAATTAGACATACTATGAACTACCATCAAATGAATATTGTGAGAAAAGTGGAAACCCAAAAGGGACAGTTTTCTAAAGAATCGATCTTACCAAAGGGCGATTCAGATAAGCTGATTTCGCGTAAGAAAATCTGGGATACTACACGTTATGGAGGATTTGACAGTCCGATTACGGCATATTCAATATTATTTACTTACGAAAAAGGAAAGAAGAAGAAAAAAACAAAAGCATTACTAGGAATTACGATCATGGAATGTTCTTGCTTTGAAAAGGATAATTTGCAATTTTTAAGAGAAAAAGGATATGAAAATCCCCAAATAATAGCTAAGTTACCTAAGTATTCACTTTATGAATTAGAAAATGGACGTAGGAGAATTCTAGCAAGTGCGAAAGAAGCGCAAAAAGGCAATCAGATGGTTTTACCAGAACATCTTGTTCGGTTGCTTTATCATGCCAAGCATTGTGAGGAACCTTCTGGTAAGAGCTTACAATATATTGAAGCTCATAATAAAGAGTTCCAAGAAATTTTGGATTATGTACTAGCTTTTGCTGAGAAATATACAAAAGCAGAGAAAAACTTAACTAAAATAGTTCAATTGTATGAAGAAAATAAAAATAGCGCAGGTGTTAAAGTTATTGCAGAGTCATTTATCCATTTGATGCAATTTAACTTTATGCGTGCACCAGCAGATTTCCAATTTTTTAATACGAAAATTCCACGGTTACGGTATACCAAAACAAGTGAATTATTTGATGCGACATTAATTTATCAATCAATTACTGGTTTGTATGAAACACGTGTAAAGGTGGGTGACTGATGGGCTGGCGTACAGTGGTAGTGAACACGCATTCGAAACTTTCTTATAAAAATAATCACTTGATATTTAAAGCAGTAGATAAAAACGAAATGATCCATTTGTCTGAAATAGATGTAATTCTATTAGAAACAACAGACATTACTTTAACGACGATGCTTATCAAACGTATCATTGATGAAAATATATTAGTTTTATTTTGTGATGATAAACGGTTGCCAATTGGTAAATTACTTCCTTTTTATGCACGTCACGACAGTAGTTTACAATTAACAAAGCAAATCAGTTGGTTAGAAGAAAGAAAAGCGACTGTTTGGACAGAAATCATTTCGCAAAAAATAGCCAACCAGAGTAGTTTTCTAGATAAAAATGGGTTCAAGGATAAAGCTATTGCTCTTTCTGGGTTTCAAAAGCAAATTGAGCTATTTGATCCGACAAATCGAGAAGGGCATGCTGCAAGGACGTACTTCAATCAATTATTTGGTACCAAGTTTACAAGAGAACTTGACAACGATGTGAACGCAGGTCTTAACTATGGCTATACGCTAGTAATGAGTATTTTTGCACGAGAAATTGTTAAGTCAGGCTGCATGACACAATTTGGACTCAAACATTCAAATCAATTTAATGATTTTAATTTAGCGAGTGATTTAATGGAGCCTTTTCGTCCATTAGTGGATGAGATTGTATTCAGTCAAAAAGATAAATCATTTCAAGTGATTAAGCGAAATCTATTTGATTTATTCAATACTAGCTATTTTTACAATGGTAAGAATATGTACCTAACAAATATAGTAAACGATTATACAAAGAAAGTAATCAAAGCTTTAAATAACGAGAGGGAAGGAGTTCCTGAGTTTAGGATATGAGTTATCGATATATGCGTATGATAGTAATGTTTGATATGCCAACGCAAACGGCAGATGAAAAGAAAGCATACCGAAAATTTCGTAAATTCTTATTAAGCGAAGGGTTTATTATGCACCAGTATTCTGTATACAGCAAGATAGTACTTAATGGAACGGCAAGCAAAGCGATGCAAGCACGTTTAAAACAGAATAACCCTAAAAAAGGACTCATTACATTACTGAGTGTCACTGAGAAACAATTTGCACGGATGATTTACTTGAGCGGGGATAAAGATACTGATGTACGAAATACAGATGAACGAATTGTTTTTCTAGGAGAAGCCTATGATGAAGATGAACTTTAATTTACTCGATGTACCCTTTGAGTTGGAGAAATCCACAGTACTAGTAGTTGAGGATACACTAGTCTTTACTGAACTCATGAAACAACTGTATTGTTATAGTCCAACAAGTGATTTGAAAATATTCGATGCAAAGTATACAGCGCTAAAGGTTACGGAGATGATGGTAGTAACCGATATCTTAGGCTACGAAATCAACTCATTAACAACTTTGAAACTTATTTATACTGATTTAGAGCAACAATTAAATGAAAAGCCTGAACTAAAAAGTGAAATTGAACAATTGGCGACAACTATTACTGATTTAATAAGTGCTGAACTCATTGAACATGAGATGGATCTTGAAATGGATGAAATAACTATTAATGAATTATTTAAAGCACTAGGAATCAAAATAGAAACAACTAGCGATTCTATATTTGAAAAAATGCTAGAAATTATCCAAGTATACACCTATTTATCAAAAAAGAAATTACTAGTTTTTGTGAATACTTGTGTCTATTTAACGAAGCAAGAGCTTAAGGAATTAGTTGATTACATCAAACTATCCAATGTAGATGTTTTATTTTTGGAACCTAGGCTAGTTAGTGGAGTCAAACAATTTGTACTAGATGAAGATTATTTTTTGACCACTGAAACTATGATATAATTAGGGAAAAGATCCTTGATAATAAAATAAAAAACTATGAAGCATTCAGGACTAAAGTCTTGCTATGGACGAGTGGCGCGATTACGAAATCGAAGAGAAATTTTTTTCTGCGAGGTTTTAGAGCTATGCTGTTTTGAATGCTTCCAAAACCAATAGGAATATCTGATATATAATTTAATAGTTTTAGAGCTATGCTGTTTTGAATGCTTCCAAAACTACGTATTCTGAGTGCAGTGGTAGCTTAGTGTTTTAGAGCTATGCTGTTTTGAATGCTTCCAAAACAGAAGTTGAATTAACTTTCTCTGTTCCTGAGTTTTAGAGCTATGCTGTTTTGAATGCTTCCAAAACAATTAACATGCTTCACACGATAACCGTTTTTGTTTTAGAGCTATGCTGTTTTGAATGCTTCCAAAACCAATGCTTTGTGATGAAGTTTTGTCTTTCAGTTTTAGAGCTATGCTGTTTTGAATGCTTCCAAAACCTCCGTAAACTGTTTTCATCCAGCGTGTGCGTTTTAGAGCTATGCTGTTTTGAATGCTTCCAAAACTAAAAAAAGACTGATTCTCTTGCATGAATTGTTTTAGAGCTATGCTGTTTTGAATGCTTCCAAAACAAT
>JBKEDT010000090.1:0-15646 GCA_047975565.1 Enterococcus sp.
CTTCAACAGGTGATTGAACAGGTTTCTTTAAGATTCCTAATAGAATTCCTGAAACAATTGCACCAATTGCGATAAATAATAAGTAGAACCAAGGTTGACTTACTAAAAAGATAACGAAGATTCCGCCGTGAGGAGCAAGAAGTTTGATACCTAGTGCACCAACAAGTCCACCTGTAATGGCAGAACCGACAATGAAACTTGGGATTGCACGTAATGGATCTGCAGCAGCAAATGGAATTGACCCTTCTGTTACAAAGGATAACCCCATGACGATGTTTGTTAGTCCAGCATCTTGATCTTCTTTGGTAAATTTATTTTTAAATAATGTTGTTGCAACAAAAATTGCAAGTGGGGGAACCATACCACCAGCCATAACAGCAGCCATGACAACACTACCACCAGTTGTTACAGTTGTAGCTAGCGTTGCAGTAGCGAATACATAAGCGGCTTTGTTGATTGGTCCACCAAGGTCAGCGGCCATCATACCTGCAAGTAATGCACCAAGTAATGCAGCATTTGTACCATTTAAACCATTTAAGAAAGTATTTAATGCATCGTTAATAGCTTTCATCGGAACATTGACAAGTAACATTAAGAAACCGGTAATCAATAGACCGAACACAGGATAGAAGAGAATTGTTTTGATACCGTCTAGAGATTTTGGTAACCCTTTGAAGAGTTTGCGTAAGAACAAAATGATGTAACCAGCTAGGAAACCACCAATCAATGCACCTAAGAAACCAGCACCACCAGTATTTGCCAATGCACCAGCAGCGAAACCAACAATTAAACCAGGACGGTCAGCGATACTAGAAGCAATAAAACCAGCAAGTACAGGCATCATAAATCCGAATGCAGCATTACCGATTTGGTTGAACCAGCTAGCTAGTTGATTGTAATTTCCAAGATTTGCTAATTGATCTTGCGGTACACCAATGAATTGGTCGATCATAAATGAAAGGGCAATGGCAATACCACCACCGATGACGAATGGAAGCATGTGAGAGATTCCGTTCATTAAGTCTTTGTAGATACGTTGTCCAACTGTTCCATCTGCAGATTCTTCATCGCTAGAACTTTCTGCTCCATCACTATGATAGACAGGTGCGTTCCCACTTAGCGCTAAGTTGATCAATTCTTCAGGTTTACGAATTCCATCACTCACGGGACGGTTTACTAGTTCTTTACCATCAAAGCGAGCCATTTCAACTTTTTTATCGGCAGCCACGATGACGCCATCTGCACGAGCGATATCTTCTTCCGTTAAACGATGTTTGATACCTTCAGAACCGTTTGTTTCAACTTTGATATCTACGCCTAGTTCTTTTGCTTTCTTTTTCAATGAATCTTCTGCCATATAGGTATGTGCGATACCAGTAGGGCAGGCGGTTACTGCAACGATATATTTTCGATTTGAATCAGTTGTTGAAGTTGTTGCTTGCGCAGCTTCTTCGGCACGTTCTTCCGCTTCTTTTGCTTCTTCAGCAGTTTGGAAGAGTGTTTGCACTTCTTCAGGTGTTGTTGCTTCTTTTAGTTTTCCGACAAAATCAGGATCAATCAACAAACGAGAAAGGGCAGCTAACGCTTGTAAATGTGTGTCGTTTGCACCTTCTGGAGCAGCAATCATGAAGAATAGATACGTAGGTTGACCATCAAGAGCTTCATAGTCGACACCTTTATTGCTTTTTGCAAATAAAACGGTTGCTTCTTTTACTGCTTCGTTTTTTGCGTGAGGCATCGCAATTCCGTCACCTAAACCAGTAGAAGTTTGTGCTTCACGAGCTAAAATGCCTTTTTTGTAAGTATCGATGTCAGTGATACGTCCAGCATCATACATTTTTTGGACCATTTCATCAATTGCGGATTTTTTATCCGTTGCTTGTAAGTCCATAATCATTGCGTCTTTGATCAAAAGATCTTTGATGTTCATAGGTTATCCTCCTAGTGAATAAAATTAGTCGTTTATTTTTGTGATTTTTACTTCAGGTAATAAGCTGTCAATCATTTCGCGAGAAGCGAGATCATCAGAGAATGCTGTGGCACTGCCGCAAGCAACTCCCCATTTGAACGCTTCAACAGCGTCATGTGTTTGTGAGAATGCACCAATAAAACCGGCGATCATAGAGTCCCCAGCACCAACTGAGTTCTTTAATGGACGTTTCAATACATTAGATTGGTAGGCGCCATCAGCAGTGAAAAGAAGAGCACCATCGCCAGCCATTGAAATCAGGACATTTTGTGCACCTTCTGCTAATAATTTTTGTCCGTAAGGGATGATATCTTCAACTGAATGGAATTCGGTGTTGTAAAGATCTGCTAATTCATGATTATTTGGTTTGATCAATAATGGTTGTTGAGGTAACGCATTTTTTAAATCATCGCCAGTAGTATCTATGACGAATTCAGCACCTTTTTCGCGAACGATTTCAATCAATTCGTGGTAAAAGCCTTTGCGTAAGCTGGCAGGCGTGCTACCAGATAGAACAACGATATCTCCTGATTTTACTTGGCTTAACGTTTGTTTCAATTCTTGGATTTCTTTATTTGAAATCGTAGGGCCTTGTCCGTTGATTTCGGTTTCTTCTACGGATTTTAATTTGATATTGATACGTGTGTCTTCTTCAACTTTTGTGAAGTTCGTAGGAATATTTTCTTCTTCTAGCCATTGTGAAATAAATGAACCGGTGAATCCTCCAAGAAAACCTAAGGCAGTAGAGTGGATATCCATTCGATTTAGAATACGAGAAACGTTGATTCCTTTTCCGCCAGGTAATTTGAAATCTTCTGTCATCCGATTAACATCGCCAATTTGTAAATCATTTACTCGGACGATATAGTCGATTGATGGGTTTAGTGTAACTGTGTAAATCATTTGTTTGCCTCCTTAATTGTTGTCTTTGAGCGAAAATCTTCAAAATATTCTTCGGGACAACTGTCGGTTAAAATAGTGCAAGAATCTATAGAAGCAACATTAGTGAATGAAACTTGATTAAATTTACTATGATCAACAAGAACAAATGTTTCTTCTGAATGTTGAATAGCCAAGCGTTTTACAGCAGCTTCTTCAGGGTCAGGGGTGGTTAACCCGGCATCTAGATGGATACCGTTCATTCCCATGAATGCTTTATTAAAACGAAACGTATTAAGTTGTTCTAAGGCGGTCGAACCGAGTACGGCATTTGTAGATAATTTGATTTTTCCACCAAGAATAATGGTTGGAATCGCTAAGTCAACTAGGTTTGCTGCATGTCTGACGGAGTTTGTTACCACAGTAAGATTTTTTCCTTGTAATAATGGAATCATTTCGAGTGTTGTAGACCCTGCGTCTAAATAAAGAACATCATCTTCATCGATATGTGTAACAGCAAGTTGTGCGATGGATTGTTTTTCTTGACTGTTTTTGGCTGATTTTTCATTCATAGAGGCTTCAAAACTAAGCAACTGTGTTTTTTTCGCTCCACCGTGGATACGTTCAAGCATCCCTTCGTTTTCTAGCTCTTGTAAATCACGACGTATCGTTGATTCTGAAGCATCTAGCCAACTCATTAAATCTTGTGATTTTACAATAGTATGTTGATCTAATAAATGTAAGATCTGTTGTCTACGTTCTTCTGTAAGCACTATCAAAACCTCCTTCGATTGATATAATAGCACAGTACTTTATTTAAAACAACAAAAAACATTAAAAACCGGTCAAAAACATCATTTGGTGTTTTTGACCGGTTTTATTTTGATAGTTATTCCTAAAGATTATTATGGATCAACGCATATTCGGAGAAGATTGTTTGATGATTTCCTTCTTGATTTGTTCAACATTGTGTTCTTCAACAAGGATGACTAAAATATCTCCTGCATGCATGACTGTATCCCCATGAGTAAATAATTCTTTTGCGCCACGACGAATCGAAACTAACAACATGTCTTTTGGCCAATTGATATCACGAATAAATTTACCATCTAAGAAACTCTCTGCAGTGACGGGATAATCAAGCATTAGTTTTTTCCCTTTAATCATAGGAGAAGTGTCTTTAACTAAGCGTTCAAGTAAAGATTCATAGATTGGTTGACCGCCTAATAAGTCGTTTATAATATACGCAATCAGAGCAACCAAACCCAAAGGCATCAAGTGATTTAATGAACCAACCATTTCAGTAACTAGAATAATCGCAGTTAATGGCGCTTTTCCTATTGCAGTGAAATAGCCTGCCATCGCAATAATCACGAAATTCTTGACGAATATCGGATCCATTTGGAAATAAGTAACTAAGATTTGGCCGAAGATAGCGCCAATCAATGCACCTAAGGAAAGAATTGGTAAGAAGATTCCTCCAGGAAGACCCGAACCATAAGAGACCATTGAAAAAAGAAAGCGAAGAAAGAAAATTCCTACTATGGCAACTAACGGGAGTAGCGAGGATGTACCTAGGTTGACAATGATTTCATTTCCGCCACCAAGAAAGTGTGGGAAGAAGTAACCAATTGGAAGAATCAATACGAAGGGAACGAACCCATAGAAAGTTGGATGAATAGGCAGTTTACTATAGTATCTTGGTAAAGCTAGTAAAACTTTTTGATACACAAAACCTAAAATACCTAGTACAATACCGAGTAAAATCAGTGAACCATAATACTTTAATGGTAAAGAAGGGAGTTTTCCTAAATATAAAACAGGTTTCAAACCAAAAAAATATAATGAAACGAAATTTGCAGTTAATGCAGACGAAAAGGCCGTTAACCAAACAAGTGGAGAAAAGTTATGGTGGACCTCTTCTAATACGAAAAGAAGTCCGGCGATAGGTGCGTTGAATGCGGCTGCTAAACCAGCGCTTGCGCCACTTGAAATAAGGATCTTTTCTTCTGAACGAGAACTTTTCAACTGTTCGCTGATGCCTTGTCCAATAGCTGCACCTAATTGGATCGAAGGGCCTTCACGTCCTAAGAAAAGACCACTTCCAACGGCAATGATTCCGCCGATAAATTTTTTCCATAAAACTGAAAACCACTTGATAGTCACCGCGCCTTTTAGCTGACCTTCAACTTGTGGAATTCCGCTACCTTTGATATTTGGCTCCGATTTCATCAATAAACTCAAAATAAGTGCGAAAACTAGCATTAATGCGCCCCATGCTAAAAGCCAAAGTGGTTGCTTGTGTGCAAATTCATAAAATCGTACGGTCCAGGATGAAAAAAATTCAATCGATAAACGAAATATGCTAACGACAACTCCTGTCAAAAGACCAATCAATATACCCTTAAAGATGTACAAAATTCGAGTGTCATCAAAATATGCGTCTTTAAGTTTTACTTTCATAAAATACCCCATTTCTAACTCTTTTTTTAGAGTATCCTTAATTGGAGGGATTGACAAGGAAAGATTTGTAGAAAAACGTTTTCTGAAGAATGATGTTCGCTTTTTGTTCTTGATGGTTTTAAGGAATGAGAGAAAATGCTATAATCAATAAGATTGATGAAAGAAAGGATGTTGTGGATGTCCTCAAAGACAGAATTACTGAACGGAATGAATCCTAAACAAACAGAGGCAGTTCTACACACGGATGGCCCGTTGCTATTGATGGCTGGGGCAGGTAGTGGGAAGACACGGGTATTAACACACCGAATCGCCTATTTAATTGAAGAAAAAGAGGTAAACCCTTGGAATATCCTTGCAATTACCTTTACGAATAAAGCTGCTCGAGAAATGAAAGAGCGGGTAACTGCACTACTTGGCGAAGGTGGAGAAGATGTTTGGGTGTCGACTTTCCACTCAATGTGTGTACGAATCTTAAGAAGAGATGTCGATTTTATTGGGTATAATCGAAACTTTACAATTATTGACTCATCTGAACAATTAACGTTAATGAAACGTATTTTAAAAGAGTTGAATATCGATCCGAAGAAATATGACCCACGATCCATCTTGGGTGCGGTTTCTCAAGCAAAGAATAACTTACAATCACCAAAAGATTTTGAAGCAATGCAAGGATCTTACTTTGAAGAGCTAGTTGCAAAATGTTATAAAGCATATCAAAAAGAACTTCAATATAATCAATGTATGGATTTTGACGATTTGATCATGAATACGATTCGTTTGTTTAATGAACATCCAGAGTCATTGACATATTATCAAAACAAATTCCATTACATTCATGTAGATGAATACCAAGATACAAACCATGCGCAGTATACTCTAGTCAACTTATTGGCTGCACGATTTAAAAATCTTTGTGTAGTTGGTGATGCAGATCAAAGTATCTATGGCTGGCGTGGAGCAGATATGCAAAATATCCTGGATTTTGAAAAAGATTATCCGGATGCCTCAGTTATTTTGTTAGAACAAAATTATCGTTCAACAAAGACGATTTTGGATGCAGCGAACCAAGTCATTGAAAACAATGCTAATAGACGACCAAAAAAATTATGGACAGAAAACCAATCTGGTGACAAAATCACCTATTATCGTGCGGATAATGAGCGTGGAGAAACACAATTTGTTGTTTCTCAAATGCAAAAAGAATTACGTGAAAACCAACGTGATTATGGAGATTTTGCTGTGTTATACCGTACCAATGCACAATCACGTGTAATGGAAGAAACGTTATTAAAAGCCAACATTCCATATAAAATGATTGGTGGACACAAGTTCTATGATCGAAAAGAAATCAAAGATATTTTAGCGTATCTTAATGTGATAGCAAATCCAAGCGACTCGTTGAGTTTTGAGCGAATCGTTAATTCTCCGAAGCGTGGTATTGGTCCCGGGTCAATTGATAAGCTACGTGCCTTTGCGACGATCCATGAGTGGTCATTACTGGAAGCATCACAGAATGTAGCCCTTGCAAATATCAGCGGGAAAGCGGGTAGAGAGCTTGAATCATTTGGTCAGATGATGGCAGACCTTACCCAAATGATTCCTTATCTTACAGTGACTGAATTAACAAAAGAACTTTTAGAGAAGAGTGGCTACGAAGCTGATTTGAAGAATCAAAATACTCTAGAATCACAAGCTCGTTTAGAGAACTTAGAGGAATTCTTGACTGTCACACAAGAATTTGACAAACGTTATGAACACCAATCAGAAGAAGAGGCAGATGCACCAGAAGAGAAACTTACGGTATTTCTAAATGACTTAGCACTTGTCTCAGATATCGACAATCTGGAAGAAGACGAGTCACAAGTAACCTTGATGACCCTTCATGCGGCTAAAGGTCTAGAATTTCCAGTCGTCTTTTTGATTGGGCTAGAAGAAGGAGTCTTTCCTCTTTCACGTGCTTTGATGGAAGAGTCCGAGCTAGAAGAGGAACGTCGGTTAGCTTACGTTGGGATCACACGTGCAGAGCAGACATTGTATATGACAAATGCTTTTTCCAGAACGCTATATGGTCGTACACAGTACAATCGTCCCTCACGTTTCATTAATGAAATCGATCAAGAGCTATTAGATGTTCAAGGAGCACGACCAACTGCTAACCAAACAACAACTACGCCGAAAGTCTTTAAACCAATGTACAAACAACCAACCGTTACAACGGTCAATTCAAAGAAATCAACAGGTGGGGAAGTAGCTGCTTGGCAAGCGGGAGACAAAGTGAAACATAATAAATGGGGGATAGGCACAGTTGTCCGTGTAAACGGTTCTGCAAAAGATCTGGAATTAGATGTTGCCTTCCCAGAGCAAGGCATTAAACGTCTGCTGGCGGCATTTGCCCCAATCGAGAAGGTTTAGGAGGTACTCGAATGGATCAACCAATCACTCAAGATGAAGCTGTAAAGAAAGCAGCACAATTGCGTCTTGAATTAAATCAATATGCGCATGAATACTATGTAAAAGATCAGCCAACTGTTGATGATTACACGTATGATCGTAAATACCAAGAACTTGTGGAGATAGAGCAAGCTTTTCCTTCACTGATCACAGTAGATTCTCCTACGCAACGCGTGGGGGGGAAGGTGTTAGATAGTTTTGATAAAGTAACACATGATATTCCGCTATACAGTCTGTCTGATGTCTTCAGTAAAGAAGAACTCGTTGCGTTTGACCAACGTGTCCAAAAGGCAATTGGGCACGCTGTAGATTACTGTTGCGAACTGAAAATCGATGGCTTATCTATCTCATTGCGCTATGAGGATGGTCTATTTGTCCGTGGCGCTACACGTGGAGATGGAACAATCGGTGAGAATATCACTGAAAATCTAAAAACAGTTCGTTCGATTCCACTTAAATTGAATGAGCCAATGACAATCGAGGTCCGTGGTGAATGCTACATGCCGAAGAAGTCTTTTGTAAACTTAAACAAAACACGTGAGGAAGCTGGATTGGATATTTTTGCAAATCCAAGAAATGCGGCAGCAGGTAGTTTGCGACAACTTGATTCCAAAGTAACAGCAAAACGTAATTTGGATACATTCCTTTATACATTGGCTGATTTTGGTCCACTAACTGCTACGAACCAATTTGATGCATTGGCGGAATTGGATAAAAATGGCTTTCATACGAATCAGGAACGACGGTTATGTCATTCAATCGAAGAAGTTTGGCGTTACATTGAAGAATTTCAAGAAAAACGCTCCGAGCTTTCGTATGAGATTGATGGAATCGTCATCAAAGTAAATGATTTCGCCTTGCAAGATACGCTTGGATTTACGGTCAAAGCACCGAGATGGGCAACTGCATATAAGTTTCCACCAGAAGAGGCAATTACCCGTCTAGATACGATCGAATGGACTGTCGGACGGACAGGTGTTGTGACGCCAACTGCTGTTATGGAACCTGTTCGAATCGCAGGTTCAACAGTGAGCCGTGCCAGTTTACACAACTATGACTATATCAAGGCAAAAGATATTCGAATCAATGATCAAGTTGTCCTATATAAAGCTGGGGATATCATCCCTGAAATCGCACATGTTGTTCTAAAAGAACGTCCGGAAGATAGCGTAGCCTACCCGATGCCAACACATTGTCCAATTTGTGCAAGTGAACTTGTCCATTTGGATGAAGAAGTCGCTTTACGTTGTATCAATCCTAAATGTCCAGCACAAATCAAAGAAGGCTTGAATCACTTTGTTTCGCGTGCTGCGATGAATATTGATGGATTAGGGCCACGCTTATTGGATCAGATGTACGAAAAGGAACTTGTTCGAGATGTTGCTGATCTTTACAAAGTAACGGAAGAACAACTGTTGACTTTAGATAAGGTAAAAGAAAAGTCTGCAAACAACATTTTAACGGCTGTCCAAAATAGTAAAGAAAATTCAGTTGAACGATTGATTTTTGGCTTAGGTATTCGCCACGTTGGTGCAAAAGCAGCGAAGATTTTAGCGGAGCATTTCGGTGATTTACATGCACTAAGTCAAGCAACGAACGAAGAAATCGTTTCATTAGATACGATTGGTTCAATTATAGCGGATAGTCTAGTAAACTATTTTGAAAATGAAGAAGTGCATGAATTACTACGAGAATTGGAAGCAGCGGGGGTCAATTTGACATATAAAGGCCTACGTAATGCGCAAATCGAACAGATTGACTCACCTTTTGCGGATAAGACAGTTGTTTTGACAGGAAAGTTAACACGCTTTACTCGAGAAGAGGCAAAGTCTTTCATTGAAAATCTAGGCGGTAAAGTAACTGGAAGTGTATCAAAGAAAACAGATATTGTCGTAGCGGGTGAAGAAGCCGGTAGTAAGTTAGCTAAAGCGCAAACACTAGGCATAGAAATCTGGAGTGAAGAACAATTAGCAGAAGCACTTGATGAGTCTGCATCGAACTAAATCTAGTTGAAAGACAAAGATATGCTAGTAAAAGAAAAATGAAAACAAACTTTTTCAGATAAATTCCAAAAATAATTTCAGAGATAGAATTTATTGTGTTAAAATAGGGAGCAAAGTTTTAAACTCGTTTTAGAAAGAAGGGGTAGCATGGCGATCAGTGAAGAACAAGTAACACACGTTGCCAAATTATCAAAACTTGCATTTAATCAAGAAGAATTAGCAAGTTTTACAGATCAACTTGGAAAAATAATCGATATGATTGAATTATTGGATGAAGTCGATACAGAAGGTGTACCGTTTACATCGAATGTTGTTGAAACAATCAATGTCATGCGTCAAGACCGCGCACATGCCGGTTGGGATCGTGATGAATTAATGAAAAATGTACCAGAAAAAGAAGATGGATTTATCAAAGTACCAGCAATTCTGGATAATGGGGAGGCTGGCGCATAATGACAGAATTATACAATCAATCAATTGAAGAATTGCATAACTTATTAGTATCAAAAGAAATCACAGCGCAAGACTTAACAAAAGCAACCTTTGATCGTATCAAGGATACGGAGTCAACTGTTGATGCGTTTATCACATTAAGTGAAGATAAAGCGATTGCTCAAGCAAAAGCAATCGATGCAAAAGGAATTACCGAAAGTAATGTTTTAGCTGGTATTCCAATCGGAATCAAAGACAATATCGTAACGAAAGATATTTTGACTACAGCTGGTTCTAAAATGCTGTATAATTTTGATCCAATCTATGATGCTACAGTTATGGATAAAGTCTATCAAGCAGATTTGATTCCTGTAGGAAAATTAAACATGGATGAATTTGCAATGGGTGGAAGTACAGAAACTTCATACTTCAAAAAAACCAAAAATGCATGGGATCAAACAAAAGTACCTGGTGGTTCTTCAGGTGGTTCAGCAGCAGCTGTTGCAGCTGGGGAAGTTCCTGTTTCTCTAGGAAGTGATACAGGCGGAAGTATTCGTCAACCTGCATCATTTAACGGAATCGTAGGAATGAAGCCAACTTATGGTCGTGTATCACGTTTTGGTTTGATTGCGTTTGCTTCTTCCCTAGACCAAATCGGACCAATGACACGTACAGTCAAAGACAATGCACTTGCATTATCTGCAATTAGTGGGTATGACGAGAAAGATGGTACGTCATCAGGTGTATCTGTACCAAACTTTGCAGAAGGCTTAGACGGAAACATTAAAGGCATGAAGATTGCTTTACCAACCGAATATTTAGGCGAAGGTGTCGACGAAGGCGTGAAAGCTGCAGTATTAAAAGCAGCAGAAACATTCAAATCATTAGGCGCAACCGTTGAAGAAGTCAGCTTGCCACATTCTAAATATGGTGTTGCCGTGTATTATATCATTGCCTCATCAGAAGCTAGTTCAAATCTGCAACGCTTTGATGGTATTCGCTTTGGCTATCGTTCTGAAAATATCCAAAATCTTGAAGATGTATATATCAATTCTCGTTCTGAAGGATTTGGTGATGAAGTAAAACGTCGTATCATGTTAGGGACTTTCTCATTAAGTGCTGGCTACTACGATGCATACTTCAAAAAAGCTGGACAAGTACGTACGTTGATCAAACAAGACTTTGATAAAGTCTTTAATGAGTATGATCTAATCATTGGCCCTGCGTCACCAACAGTAGCATTTGGCTTAGGTGAAAAAATCGATGATCCTGTAACAATGTATATGAGTGATATCTTGACGATTCCAGTAAACTTAGCTGGTCTTCCAGGAATGTCTATTCCTGCTGGATTCTCAGATGGGTTACCAGTTGGTCTACAAATCATTGGTAATCACTTCGATGAAAAAACAATGTATCAAGCAGCGTATGCTTTTGAACAAGCAACGCCGTTCCATAAACAACAACCTGTAATTTTAGGAGGGGAAAAATAATGAACTTTGAAACAGTTATTGGGCTAGAAGTCCATGTAGAATTAAAAACAAATTCAAAAATTTTCTCTCCAGCACCTGCTCACTTTGGTGCAGAACCAAACAGCAATACAAATGTTATTGATTGGGGCTATCCTGGTGTTTTACCAGTAATGAACAAAACTGCTCTAGAGTTTGGGATGCGTGCAGCATTAGCTTTAAATTGTGAAATTTCACAAGATACACATTTTGACCGTAAAAACTACTTTTATCCGGATAATCCAAAAGCGTACCAAATTTCACAATTTGATCAACCAATTGGACATGATGGCTGGATTGAAATCGAAGTTGAAGGTAAAAAGAAAAAAATCCGTATTGAACGCGTGCATTTAGAAGAAGATGCAGGAAAGAACATGCATGGTATCGGTGGATATTCATATGTTGACTTAAACCGTCAAGGAACACCTTTGATCGAAATCGTTTCTGAAGCAGATATGCGTTCACCAGAAGAAGCCTATGCTTACCTAGAAGCATTACGCTCATTGGTACAATTTACCGATGTTAGTGATGTGAAGATGGAAGAAGGGTCAATGCGCTGCGATGCAAATATTTCTTTACGCCCATATGGACAAGAAGAATTTGGTACAAAAGCAGAATTGAAAAACTTGAATTCACTTTCTTTTGTCAAAAAAGGTTTAGCTTTTGAAGAAAAACGTCAGGCAAAAGTATTGCTTTCTGGAGGAGAAATCCAACAAGAAACACGTCGATTCGACGAAACAACTGGTCAAACAATCTTGATGCGTGTCAAAGAAGGTTCTAGTGACTACCGTTACTTCCCTGAACCAGATATTCCACGCTTCAAAATCGACGATGAATGGGTACAAAAGATCAAAGAAAGTTTACCTGAAATGCCTGCATCACGTCGTGTTCGTTATACACAAGAGTTAGGATTACCAGAATATGATGCAAAAGTTCTGACACTTTCAAAAGGAATGTCTGATTTCTTTGAAGCAACATTAGATAACCAAGCAGATGCAAAACAAGCATCAAACTGGTTGATGGGTGAAGTTTCTGCATATTTGAATAGTGAAAAACTTGAACTTGTTGAAACACAATTAACACCAAAAAATCTTGCTGGTATGATCAATTTGATTGCGGATGGCACAATCAGTTCAAAAATTGCGAAGAAAGTTTTCCGTGAATTGATAACAAATGGTGGAGACGCCAAAGAAGTGGTAGAAGCAAATGGATGGGTGCAATTATCTGATCCAAGTAAATTGTTACCTATCATTAACGAAATTTTAGATAAGAATGAACAATCTGTCGAAGACTTCAAGAACGGTAAAGATCGCGCAGTTGGATTCTTAGTTGGTCAAATCATGAAAGCCACAAAAGGGCAAGCAAATCCAGGTGTTGTCAACAAGTTGCTAACTGAAGAATTATCAAAACGATAAGAGGTTTAATATGAAAAAAGCACGTGTTATTTATAATCCAACATCTGGAAAAGAATTGTTAAAGAAAAATTTAGCAGATATTTTAGATGTTTTAGAAAATGCGGGATATGAAACTAGTGCGTTTGCAACAACTGCTCAACCTAATTCAGCAAAAGACGAAGCTCGTCGCGTAGGTGAATTAGGTTATGATTTAGTTGTCGCAGCTGGAGGCGACGGCACCATTAATGAGGTAGTCAATGGAATTGCTCCATTACCTGTGCGACCTCAGATGGCAATTATTCCTGCAGGTACAACCAACGATTACGCGCGTGCCTTAAAAATCCCTCGGGACAATATTAAGGCAGCAGCTGAAGTAATTGCAAAAAATCAAACGGTAAAAATGGATATTGGGAAAACAAACAATAAAGAGGAAAGTTATTTCATCAATATTGCAGCAGGTGGCTATTTAACGGAGTTAACCTATGAAGTACCTTCTGAGTTAAAAAGTATCTTTGGCTATCTTGCATATTTAGTCAAAGGTGCAGAAATGCTACCACGGGTCAAGCCTGTAAAAATGCGTTTAAAATACGATGAAGGTGAATATGTCGGCAATGCCTCAATGTTTTTCTTAGGATTAACTAATTCCGTTGGTGGCTTCGAGCGAATCGCACCGGATGCAAAACTTGATGATGGAAAATTCTCTTTGATTATCGTGAAAACAGCCAATATTTTTGAAATGCTGCACATTGCTGCATTAATGATGAATGGTGGACGTCATGTAGATGATCCACGAGTGATTTATACCAAAACAAGTGAATTGTTTGTCGAAACAGAAGATGGTCTGGAACGTCCAGTGATGATCAACTTGGATGGAGAGTACGGTGGCGATGCGCCAATGTACTTTAGAAACTTGCACCAACATATCGAATTCTTCGCTGACATCGATCAAATCTCTGAAACTGCAATTACTGGAGTAGATGAATTAGAAGATGAAGAAGATATCGAAAAGGAAGAAGCAAGTAAGGAATTTATTAAAGAAGTTGAAAAACTTACAGATGAAGATATTGATGGCGATGGGAAAGTAGCAGGGAAATAACTTCGTACCGGTACTCATAACAAGTGTGGGTACCGGTTTTGTTGTGAGAAGAAAGTTGCTTTTTTATACTAGTTTCACTAGAATAAAAGCAGTCAAACTATTAAGGAGCGTATAATGAAAGAATACCCAGTAAAGAAAAATGAACGTTATATTGTAGACATTGTCGATTTAAGCCATGAAGGATTAGGTGTAGCCAAAGTTGATGGTTACCCACTATTTATTGAGAATGCACTACCAGGAGAGCAAGTAGACGTTTTAGTTTTAAAAGTCGGTAACCGTTTTGGCTTTGCAAAGGTGGAAGAACGCCTTGTTGAATCACCAGATCGTCAACCAGTAAAAGATTTAGCGTTGATTCGTACAGGAATTGCGCCACTTGCACATTTAGCTTATGAAAAACAACTTGTCTTTAAGCAAAAACAAGTTGAAAATGTGTTGGAACGAATTGCAAAAATGCCTGAAGTACCGGTTTATCCAACAATTGGGATGGCTGAACCAACTGGTTATCGAAACAAAGCACAAGTGCCTGTTCGCCGTGTCAATGGTGAGCTAGAAACTGGTTTTTACCGTAAAAATAGCCATCAATTAGTACCAATTGAAGATTACTATATCCAAGATCCAGCAATTGATGCTGCAATTATTGTTGTCCGTGATATTCTACGTCGTTTTAATATCAAGACGTATAACGAAGAAAAGAATGAAGGTCAATTACGTCATGTGATTATCCGTCGTGGATATTACTCACATGAAATGATGGTTACACTTGTAACAAGAAAGGAAAAATTCTTTAAAGGACAAGAAATTGCAGAACAAATCCACAAAGAATTACCAGAAGTTGTCTCTGTCATCCAAAATATCAATGAAGACAAAACAAATGTTATCCTAGGTAAAAAAGAAAAAGTACTTTACGGAAAAGACTCAATTGAAGATGAATTATTAGGCAAAACATACCGTATTTCTTCAAAATCTTTCTATCAAGTAAATACTGTACAAGCTGAACTTTTATACCAAACAGCAATTGACTACGCTAGCTTAACAAAAGAAGACATCGTCATCGATGCATATTCAGGTATCGGAACAATCGGTTTATCTGTTGCAGATCGTGTTGACAAAGTTTACGGTGTTGAAGTTGTTCATGAAGCAATCAATGATGCCAAAATCAATGCGTTCAAAAACCATATCGAAAATGTACGATACGTAGTAGGTAAAGCTGAAAAAGTGATGGAAGATTGGAAAGAAAAAGGGATCAAACCTTCTGTCATCATGGTCGACCCACCACGTAAAGGTTTAACAGAAAGCTTTATTCATTCTGCAGCAGAAATGCAACCAGAGCGAATCGTGTATATTTCATGTAATCCAGCAACATTCGCACGTGATGTGAAATTGTTTGCAGAACTAGGTTACCAAACAGAAAAAGTACAACCAGTTGATTTATTCCCGCAAACAGCGCATGTTGA
>JBKEDT010000100.1:0-3772 GCA_047975565.1 Enterococcus sp.
AACCATGAATTATCAAAAAAGCCAGTTTCTGCAAGTACACTATACAAAGCAGTCCCCGCATGTCCTTTTGACAGTACCAAACGATCCCGGCCATCCCATTCAGGATTCTTGGGATCAAATTTCATTTGCTTTCCATATAACACAGCCAATAATTCTACAATTGAGAGTGAGCCACCAACATGCCCCGCCCCAACTTTACGTATTGCCTCAATCGTATTTATACGTATATTCGCAGCTAAAACTTCCAACTCAGAAATCTTCTCTTTATTCATTTTGTCCTGACAACTCCTTGTTTATTCTGAGACAGTATCTTCAGATTTTTTCTTTGCTGAAACTGTTAGACCGATCAACACAGCAAATACTGCTAAAATTCCGGCAACAACTGCAATTTGACCACCTATATTTGCTAAGTTTCCTAAGAAAATACCTGTCACCCCGTAATCTGTATCAGAGAATGTTGACCCTTGGAAACCAAGATCTCCCATTACAGGCATCAATAGAATTGGCATAAAACTAATCAAGATTCCATGAATAAATGAGCCTGCTACTGCACCTTTCAATCCACCTGTTGCGTTTCCATAAACACCTGCGGTTGCTCCACAGAAGAAATGAGGAACTACCCCTGGAATAATCACTGTTGTACCTGCTAAAACCATGATTACTAAGCTAACAAGACCACCGACAAAACTCGTTAAGAAACCAATCAACACGGCATTTGGTGCATAAGGGAAAACAATCGGGCAATCCAACGCAGGAATAGAGTTAGGAACTAGTTTTTCTGAGATTCCTTTAAATGCTGGGACAATTTCTGCTAAAATCAATCGAACACCCGCTAAGATGACAAAGACACCAGCAGCAAATAGACCAGCTTGTTGTAGAGAATAGATAATGTAGTTGGTTCCACCACTCAAGTTCTCTGTTACGTAAGTATTTCCTGCAAATAAAGCCACAATGACATAGACAATGGCCATCGTTAAAGTAATGCTTACTGTTGAGTCACGTAAGAAAGATAACCCTTTTGGAAAATTGATATCTTCCGTAGATTTTTCTTTGTTTCCTATTTTTCCGCCGATCCATCCACTTAGTGCATACCCAAAACTTCCTGTATGACCCAAAGCGACTGAATCATTTTTGGTGATTTGACGAGTAAATGGTTGGGTAATTGCTGGGAATATTGTATTTGCAAGACCTAAAGCAAGACCTCCAAATAACACTAATGGTACAGTTCCCATACCAGTAACACTTAAAATAACTGAAATCATACATGCCATATATAACGTCGCATGTCCTGTTAGATAAATATATTTAAATCGAGTGATTCGAGCAATCAAAATATTAAATGCCATACCTGCTAACATAATAAGTGCTGTATATGTGCCGAATTCATTTAGCGCTAAAGCAACAATCGCTTCATTATTTGGAACTACACCTTGCATATTGAACGCTGCTTGAAACATCTCACCAAATGGTGCAAGCGAGTTTTCAATTACGCCTGCACCAGCAGTGACTACCAAAAATCCAACGAATGTTTTAATTCCACCTTTTACAGTTGAAGCGATATCTTTTTTCTGTAATACATTTCCTAAAATAGCAATCAGAGCAACTAATATTGCGGGTGTACTCGCAATATCAATCAATATATTTAAAAAACCGTTCATTTCAATTCCTCCTAATATTGTCTATAGAATTCCTTGTTTCACACATTCTGCTTGAACTTTTTCTTTTAGCTCATCCATATCAATAATGCTGTCTAGAACAATGACATTTCCTAAATGTTGCGCACTGTCCGCTAAATCTCCGCCTACAAAAAATGAATCGGCTAAATCAGGAGTGGCACTTCCCATATCATAGTGCGACACTTCGACATCTGCTACACCTAGTTCTTTTAAAACACTTTGGATATTCATTTCCACCATAAAACTTGATCCTAAACCAGATCCACACACCGCTGCAAATTTCATTATTCATCTTCTCCTTCAGATATAATTGTTAATATTTCTTCTTTTGTTGTCGCTTTTAATAGATTTTCTAATTTTTCTTTATTTGATAAAATACGTGTTAAACTTGCTAATGCTTTCAAATGCATCTCATTATCTATCGCTGCTAGGCAAATAAAAATTTGGATTGGATGTTTAGGATCATCCGAGAGCAAAACTGGTTCGTCCACTTTTAACAACGACATACCGATTTCTTTTACCCCGTCTTCTGGACGCGCATGTGGTAGCGCAATTCCTTTTCCAATATGGATAAACGGACCAAAATCTTTTACTTTATCCACCATGGCATGTACATAATTTGCCTCGATTTTATCACTTTCTTGTAAGGGCTCTGCGGCAACCTGAATCGCTTCTTCCCAATTCATTTCTTTATTCGTAAACTGAATCATCTCTGGCGTTAATAATTCTGATAACATTGGTCGCTCATCTTCCTTTCTCTTCAATTCTTTGTTCATTTTTTTCTGCACAATTTTATGCAGTTTTCCTTTAGTAACACCTTTTTTTAATTCAACATAAGGAAGTAAGATATCCAATATTTCATCTACAGAAGGAATCAACACTTTTTGAATCAAAAAATCTTCTTGTACAGCTTTTATTAACATGTTCTTTTCTAATTGCGTCATAATTGGCTTGGTTATATAAAGTTTTTTATTTGTATTTATTGGTACTGTTGAGAAAATCAAATCAACTTCATGACTTGCTTCTTTATTATTAAAGCGATCAAAGGAACTTGTTTCTGAAAAATCAATTTGAGGAAATAATTCTTGCAGCTCTGATTTCATTATCAAAGAGGAACTGATTCCACTTGGACATAAAATCAAGGCTTTTAATTGAAGATTTCGCTTTTTTTCTTTTTGATTTCTTATCTCACCACCAAATAGAATACTAAAATAACCAATCTCTTCATCTGGAATACGTTTACCAAGTAACTCGTTCAAGGGATGGAGTGCCACTTTGGTTAGATCAAATATTTCTTTGTACTGTACTTTTATTTCATCTGTTAATACATTACTAAGTGGAAAATCAAATTTGATCCTAAAATAGGCCGGTACCAAATGATAAAATAAATCAAGCAATAACTTTTGATAATTTTTAAATTCAACTGCTGCTAAACGCTCGATTTCATGAATGACTTCATTTGCACACTCTAATAGAAACTCCAAAGAAGTATCGCGCACTTCGCCTTGTAAAATCGTCATAAATGTAATTGTAAAATAGAAGGTTTCCATTTCAGGATTTTTGATTGCTGTAAAATTCCTTAAAAACTCACTACTTGCTTTATGTGCAATTAACGGTTCTAAAAGCTGACGATCCTCTTTAGAAAAAGTTAGCTCACATGTCTCTATCCGACAAAGAATATACGCCATGAAATAGACCATTTCATCAAAACGACTTGGTACAAAAAGCAATCCAAACGAGTCAATGGTATGTGAAAAATTTCTACGAACATCTGCATATAAGGTATTCGCTTTGGTTAACAGCCCTTCGTATAGCAAGCGCTTTCCGTTTTTGCTATTCAAAAGGCGACCCAGAAAACAAAAAGCTCTTGTTCGAATAGCTACTTCTGAACCAACTAAGTAAAATCCTTTGCTTCTAGAATAAACAAGTTGAATATCATAGTTAGCTAACTCTTCTCTGAGTTTCTTTACATCTTTCAAAATAGTATTTTTACTAACAAATAAAAAATCTTGGAAATGAAATACGGATAGGGATTCGAACTGAGAAAATGCAAGCATGTAAATCATTGCTTGTCGTTCATCTTCAAGGAAAATAAG
>JBKEDT010000004.1:0-19865 GCA_047975565.1 Enterococcus sp.
CTATCTTATTATTTTTCTTTATTTTTCTATTCGCACAGTCACTCTTATTCGACAGATATTTCCACCAATTGAGCATCCAATCATTTTAATAAGCCTGTTCTATTCTCTATGTATTCTATTCTTCTTGAATTATCTACTCTATTTGCTTACAGGGCGCATCATTCAGTTGGCTATTGGCCTACCATTATTAGCTTCTACAGCACACTGGTGGGAATCATTTAACCAAAAATTTTTAAATTCAAATTAAAATAACATTCTATTTAATTTTCATATATCTAAAGTCATATTTTGCATCAAATTCTCTATTAAGCCCTTATATTTTCTACTTGAAACAAATATATGATCCCCATTATCAAGTACTATTTTCTTTCTTTTTGGGTCCACACGCTCAATTCTAAATATATTTACTATGTAAGAATGATGACACCTAAAAAATGCTGAATTTTTCTCAACCAAAGTTTTCATTTTACAATAAAAGTCAATGGATCTATTCGTCAAATGTACTCTTATTTTGTGTTGGATTTCTGTTGTTTCAAAAAACAAAATATCTTGAATTGCTAATTTCATAGCTACACCGTTACTCTTTATAAATAGATATGCATCTTCTTTCATCGGTACTGAAAGAGCTGTTCTTTCAATCATGAGATTGAGTATCTCTACCATCTCTTCTCTCATGGAAAAAAAGTCTCCTTTTTTAATCACTGCTAGTGCTTCGATTCGATAAACAAAAGACAGATGCTCCGCTTCTGCTAAACGTGTAAGAAAAACAAATTTAGCATAGGGATACTTCTTTCTTAGTTTAACAGTCTGCATCAAAGTCTCCTCTTTTGTTTGTTCATCAAGTGCTATTAAGAATAAACGGTCGCAAGACTCATTCTCTGATAAACAAAATAGCTGATTAAAATGAGCTGCAGAACATTCAATTGATGCATCCAAATCCATTATATATAAATAATTGTTGAGGATACACTCTACTGATGCTCGACAGCCAGAGTCAGGTTCAAAAATAGATAATCGTAACATAGTTTCACTCCTTTAGATATAGTATCAATATTCTTTCTATATCTATAAATACGTAATAAAACCTAAGTTACTCAATAAAAAGGGGAAATATATAATCTACTATTTTTAGGGAGCTTGATGAGTGATACTTTGAATCCTTTTAACAATTATTTCTCGATTCTCCGTTGGAAATTTAGATAGTGATTTTCTTGGTTAATTAGATTTTAAATTGAAAGAATTTAAAATAACAAAATTAATAAAAAGCCTTCTCTAAGGCTTTATATAATTATTACATTTAGGAGGAAGTAAAATAAAAAAAGTTATAGGCAAGGTGGAGCTAGATCAACTTATATGACAATTGATAATCTTACTAATTATGGATGCGATGTTAGAACACTTGATCTTACTGGTGATGATTATTTGGCACAGATGATTGTATATCAATCTGGGAATAGCGTCATAACAATAACTAATAATGAGGAAGGCCATTGGTTTAGCTCTAATTTTTTCTGTTTGTGGATCGTCAGCAAGTACCTCTAAAATATCAAATACAACAGAAACAGCTGCAGATACTGCTGAAATGTCGCCTTTAACCAACTAAAGTCATTAACAAGAAGATATGCGTAATCATACACCCACCCCCTTCCTTCCAAGTTGGAATGGGCTACGTGCCACCGTTTGATTTTACTAGTAAATTTGAATCTGTATAGTGATGAAATGGTTTTACTGTAAAAAGCTTAGATCTTATGTACCAGAAGTAGGGAGGAATATTTATGAAAAAATTTGCTTTAGGGTTAGCTTTGTTAAGTATTAGTTCTATTGCTTTACCGTCAACTACTGTAGTTTATGCCTTAGAAGATTCTCAAGTGGTATCATTAAACGAAAACGACGCCACTGAGAATGTAGTTATTGAGGATACTGAAGATGGTATGGTCGTAACTAAATATGATAATGGTTATAGTGCAGAGGATTTTGCAGATTATGGAGATATCATGACGCAAGCTGCGGTTTCAAGATGGGGCAAAAAAGAATACACAAATATCGCTGTAACCACTGGAGTAGCTGCTAATGCTATTAATGCAACCTTTTGGGCAGGAGGAAAAGCTAGCACTGCTATGTTTGGTATTCCAGGTTGGGCAATTGGTGGTTTGTTAGCAGCTGCTAGTTGGACTAAAAAAGGCTCTTCTCCAGGAAATGCAGTTGCAAAACTATGGGACAAAAGTGGGAATGGTTGGATTGGATTTTATTACCAACGAGGTTACAATGCAGCGGGAAAAGTTGTAGCTACTAGATATTCAACGTTATAAATTAAGGGGTGATGCTTTTGATATTTAAATCATTAAAAACATTTATTAAAAATAATTCAAAAATAGCTATTATTCGTATTTTTATATGTGCTATAGTCGTTGCCATAATTGTTAATATGCTAAGCGGGGGACAATTATATAAAACTGGTTTATTTTTAGTATTAATCTTAGTTATTGTAGACATAGTAAAGTCTAAAAATACGTAATGTTGGGGAACTCATTTTAACCAGAAGCTTAAAATCACCCAGATATTTTCACAATAACCTCCTCTATCCCTACTCTATCAAGGAATTAGGCGGTTTTTACTTGAACTTTTTTATGAACTTTATCTTCTGAGACCTTATTTGTCTATATTTGCGGATAATCGTAAATCATGCTATTATATAAATGAAAAGAGAGCTGCGCGAACAGCTCCCTTTTGTACAGCACCGTTTTAAGAACGGTGGCAGCTATTTAGTTAAGAGTAACCGTAACTCTGCGAAAAGTTAGACGGTTACTTTTTTTTGTCGTTTTTTACAATCCCTAGAATGCCAAAGATAATCGTCGCGATTAAAGAACCGAAACTAATCATTAGCGCTAGAGCTGCTTCAACAGGCAAAAGGCTTCTCCTTTCGTTTGATTTTGGAGATACGCACATACGCACCACCTCACTTTCGATCAGATAGCCACCGTCATAAAACTTCACTGTACTTATATACATAGTATCACAGTCCTTGGATTTATTTATGCGCAGTTTTCGTACATCTATTACGTATTATTGTGGTTAATAAAAGCTATTTCTAGGGTGGAGGGGTAATTGCTTTTATGCGCCTTTTCTTGAACCTGAGCAAGCAGAAGATATTCTGATTTTGCTTGAAAAAAACTTAGATGAATCGTTAGTAACGGAAGCTAATTTACAATTAGAACTGTTTAATGATACGAAGTTTATGAATAGCTTCTACAGCAACAATCCAAAGTTACTCGCAGAAAATATTCGTAAGGAAAAACAACGATTAATGGAAAAAAAGGAACGATTACAAAAAGAAAATTTTAGAAATGGGTAATTCGGTAGGTCTTACATTGTCGGAAGAGTCTCTTATTGAGCTACTGTAGGAGGTAAAATCAAATTAAGCCTCGCTTCTTTTTGTTTTTTGAGATATCATTAGTAATTTTTGGCGATTTTCAGAACTAGTTTCGCATTAACGGTTTTGCTTTTTTTAAACAGAAGCTTAAAATCACTGATATTTTCACAATACCCCCTCTATTCCCTACTCTATCAAGGTATTGATCGGTTTTTACTTGAAATTTTTTATGAACTTTATCTTCTGAGACCTTATTTGTCTATATTTGCGGATAATTGTAAATCATGCTATCATATAAATGAAAAGAGAGCTGCGTCAACAGCTCCCTTTGGTACAGTACCGTTTTAAGAACGGTAGCCATTTTCAATTATTTTTAGTAACCGTCGCTGGCTAAAGTTAGACGGTTACTTTTTTTTGTCGTTTTTTACAATCCCTAGAATGCCAAAGATAATCGTCGCGATTAAAGAACCGAAACTAATCATTAGCGCTAGAGCTGTTTCAACTGGCAAAAGGCTTCTCCTTTCGTTTGATTTTGGAGATACGCACATACGCACCACCTCACTTTCGATCAGATAGCCACCGTCATAAAACTTCACTGTACTTATGTACATAGTATCACAGTCCTTGGATCTATTTATGCGCAGTTTTCGTACATCTATTACGTATTACTGTGGTTAATAATATAATAAAAAAACAGACTACGTGATTTTTTCTCACTTCGTCTGTTTTTTTTAATTGAAATTTATCTAACTACCTAATCTTCAAATCCATTAGCATCAGATACGTCTTTAAACCAATGCCCTGATTTTTTGATTGTTCGTTTGCCATTTTGATCTAAGTCAACAGAGATAAATCCATAGCGATTTTTATATGCATTCGTCCATGACCAATTATCCATGCACGTCCACATATGATAGCCAAGACAGTTGGCTCCCTCTTGAATTGCTTGATGCACATATTTTAGATGGTCCTTCACAAATTCAATTCGATAGTCGTCATGAATCATCCCATCTTCACCTAAGAAACGTGCCTCATCTTCAACACCCATTCCGTTTTCTGAGATGTAGCAATCGATATTGCCATAATTATCACGCACATTGATCAAGATATCATAAATCCCTTTTTCGTAAATTTCCCAGCCACGATATGGATTCATCTTCTTACCAGGCATATCATACACATCAAAATAATCTTCAGGCATTGGGCCATTTTCATGATCAATTGGTGTTTCTTTTGCTTTGATTCGGCGTGGTTGATAGTAGTTGATTCCTAGAATATCCACAGTGTTTTCTTGGATGATTTCTTTATCACCCTCATTTATTTCTGGCAACATATCTAGTTCTTCTATTACCTCAATCAGCTCTTTTGGAAATGTCCCTTTGACTGCTGGATCTAAGAATGAACGATTGAAGAATGCATCGGCTAGATTAGCGGCTTTCACATCTTCAAGATTATTTTCGTCTCTTGGATAACTTGGTGTCAGATTTAAAATAATCCCAATTTGACCTGATTGGTTTGATTTATGATACGCACGAATTGCTAAAGCTGAAGACAGTGCTTCATGGTAGCCCACTTGAATTGCATGACGCATATTAGCTTCCTCTGGATAATGTAATTTGTACAAATATCCGGCTTCAACTGGAACGATTGGTTCATTATGCGTGAACCATTTTTTTACTTGATTTCCAAACAGTTCAAAACAAATTTCTGCATAACGAGCATACGCATCAACAGTTTCTCTATTCAGCCAGCCACCCTTTTCTTGTAGATACATTGGCATATCAAAATGATAGAGATTAACAAATGGTTCAATACCACTGTCTAATAACTCCGCAAAATACGCACGGTAAAAATCAACTGCTTTTTGATTGATTTCACCTGATGCATCTGGAGTCAAGCGACTCCATTGAATAGATGTTCGGAATGTATTATGGCCAGTCTGTTTCATCAACTGTACATCTTCAGGATAATACGTATATACTTGCGATGTTTTATCTGGACCTACACCGTTAAAAAATTTTTCAGGTTCTTTGGTAAACCAGTAATCAAAAATATTCTCGCCTTTACCGTCTCCAGCAACACGTCCTTCTGTTTGCGGGCCACTTGCTGCCGACCCCCACCAAAAATTCTCTGGAAATTGATAGTTTGTCATTTTTGTCTCCCCGTTTCATCGTTTATTCCACAAATTTTATTTTCTAATACAAGTAGTTCCCCATGAGAACTTTCATTTTCATACATTTTTTCTAATAAGCGTTCCCCACACAACCTGCCAATCATAGCTGCTGGTTGCTCGATTGTCATTCGTGAAGCACCCATTTTTTGTAATTCATTTGAGTAGTCATAATGAGCAAAATAAATATCTGTTCCCACGTGAAGTTGTACTTGATTGAAGTATTCTAAGGCCCCTATCGACATATTGTAGTTACAAACAAATAAGGCAGTTACACCTTGTTCAATCAAACTTTTGGCACCTAGATACCCACTTAAACGTGAATAATCTCCTTTATATGTCAGAAGATTGCTTGTTGTCCCTTCAATTGCATCATATGCTCCACCTAAACGTTCACATGCAACATAATCTGTTTGCGGAGCTGCAATGATACCTATGGATTTATGGTCACTTTGAATAATTGATTGGATTGCTTGATAGACACTTCCTCGATCATCAACGAGAATTGAATCGACATTGCTTAAATGATTCGGTGTGTTCAATGAAATAATAGGAATAGTTAAATCTGCTAATTTTTCCATTCCTGGCCAATTCTCATCTGCTTCAAACAGAATCAATCCATCTACTGAATGTGATAACAAATAATCTAATTTTTGTCCTACAAGTTGTGAATTTCCATCAAAGCAACTCAAGATCATGCTATATCCATTTGTCTCCATTAATTCTTCAATACTTTTTACAATATCTGAACTAAGACGGCTAGATAAGTTATTCATTAATAAGCCAATTGAAAAACTTCGATTATTCTTGAGTCCTTTGGCGATGATATTTTCTTTGTAGTCTAGATCATCAATTGCAGCGGCAATTTTTTGCATATTTGTCTCTTTTAGTTTTTGCCCATTTAAGTACCTAGACACACTACCAATCGACACCCCTGCACGTTTGGCAACCTCACGAATTGAGCTCATAAAGAACCTCCTTGTAAACTTCTACTCACATGTAATTGTGGTTTTTAAGTCAGTAATCATAATATCTACTGAATCAGCAGTACGCTGCTTTCGATTATTATCTGTAAATAGAAAATCGTTTTTTTCTAAATCGAACGATAGTTGTTTTGTTTCATCCGGTTTTAGTATTGTTTTAGTAAATTTCTTTAATAATTTCTTTCTTTGAATAACATGTCCACCATGTAATCGAACAAATAATAAACATGTCTCTTTCCCGACTACTGAACTGGTATTTTTGATTGAGACAGTCACTCGATGTCCTACATCAGTTTTTTTAACTTTTAAATCTGAATAGCTAAACTGGCTGTAGCTCAACCCAAAGCCAAATTCATGTAGTGGATTTCCAGATTCATCATAATAATGATCTTGTTTTGTTGCTGCACGTTGATAATAATAAACAGGTAATTGTCCGCTATTGATAGGATAAGAGAGACTCAAGCGACCGCTAGGATTATTTTCACCAATCAATGTACTTCCAACTGCTTTTCCTCCCTGTTGACCAGGAAACCAAGCCAGTAATACTGCATCAGACACTTCTTCTACTAAAGAAATATCATAAGGCCTTCCTTGAACAAGGACAGAAACAATTGGTTTATTCAATTCTTTGATACGTCGAACTAATTCTAATTGTCTTCCACCTAGGCTTAAAGAAGCGACATCAACATTTTCTCCGGAATCCATGTTGATTCCCTTTGAACTAACGGCTCCATTACGCAAGAATTCCATATCAAAATTTCTAGCACTTGAACCGCCCAAAGTAAGAATAATTATATCAGAGTTTTGCGCCAGGACTATTGCTTCCTCTAACAACAATTCTTGCGCTTTATTATTTCTTATTTCACAACCTTGAGCATAACTTACTTCAGATTTATAAAACTCCGCTTTGATTTCATTATACAATGTTTTTTGGCTCATTTCTTTCGTCTGTGGAGCTGTATAATCGCCTAACAAATGATAAATATCTTCTCCTGTGGGCCCAATCACTGCAATTTTTTGTTTTTTATTTTCTAAAGGTAGAATACCATTGTTTTTAACTAGTGTTAAACTTTCTTTTGCTATTTCTAAATTAAGCAACTGTGCTTCGTTCATTAATTTCTCAAAATTTGCTGTTTGGTCTTCCAAATACGGATGCTCAAATAATCCTAGTAAAAATTTCAAACTAAGAACTCGATAGACTGCTTTATCTAAGCTTGCTTCATCTATTTTTCTACTCGCTATTCCTTCGCCAATCGATAAGTAAGTCTCGTCCCAAAGGCTCAAGTCCACGCCTGCAGTTAGTGCTGCTTGAGCAGATTGTGCTTTAGAACCGTACACATCTTCTAAACGATCTAGAGCAATACCATCCGCCATCACAATTCCTTGATACCCAATTTTACTTCTTAATAACTCTTCTAATAATTCTTGATTTGTATGACAAGGTACGCCATCAATATCATTATATGCAGCCATTACACCAGCTGCGTTTTTTACACCTCTTAATAATGGTTGGTAAATATCTTGGAATTCTCTATCCCCTAAGGTAACGGTTCCTGAGTTATGTCCGCCAAGTGCTTCACCTTGTGCAACACAGTGCTTTAATACCACACCAATTTGTTCAGGTTTTTTGTTGATTTCTTGTACGGTTTTGTCAACAAATCGTGTATCTGAAATCAAGTCTTGCTGAAATCCTGCAACCACTGCTTCACTCATCTTAGCTGCTAAGATAGGATCTTCACCAAAACATTCTTCTGATCTTCCCCAACGTGGATCTTTTACTAAATCAAGTGTTGAAACTAGAGCTAAGTGGACACCTTTATAAGAAAGTTCTTTAGCCATCAAGTTGGATGTTTTCTTTACTAATTCTGTATTAAACGTATTTCCTCTCCCTAGATTTGTAGGGTAAGAAACACCGCCTAAGCCTTGATGCCCATGTGGACATTCTTCAACCAAAAGTGCTGGGATTCCCCAACGTGACTGTTGGATAACATATTCTTGAATCGCATTACTTACTTTCCAAGAATCTGTAGGATCGACACCATTTGTATAATCCACTTGAGACCATGGATCTGCTCGAAACAATCCATACAACGCCCCAACACCTTGCCCCCATGCTACATGTTCTTTAAACTTATCGCTGAGAGAAATTTGTTCATTTTGATACGTATAGCATTCCCATCCATAGAGATGCTGGTTTACTTGCCCTACCTTCTCTTGTACAGACAATCGTGAAAGTAAATCAACTGTCCGTTCGTGAATCGTTAACTCTGGATTTTGATAAGGATAGTTCGTCATTGATTAAACCTCCTCTTGAATCATACTGTCATGAAAATTCTCTTGTGTCGCTGATTGATCTTGTTCTTTCTTCAATAGTGCTTCTTTATTACTTGCTAATACAAAAGGTAAGAACAAGAAAATATCTAATACAATCAATAATACTGTTAAAATAGCTGCCTTAAAGTCTCCACCAGTAGCAACAAATGATTGAATAACCGGTGGTGTGATCCAAGGAGCAGCCGCAACCGTTTTATCTACTAGACCGATACTTGTTGCGAAGTATGCAATAACTAAGTTGATTGACGGTACGATTGCACAAGGAATCATGTAAAGCGGATTCATTACAACTGGCAAACCAAACATTACCGGCTCAGTGATATTAAAGAAACAAGTCGTTAAGCCAAGTTTTGCAATTTGACGTTGGTCTTGACGACGGGATGCCCAGATTATCGCAATCACCAATGGTAAGATACATCCCCCTCCACCAATTAAACCAAACGCATTGGTAAATGGTTCAGTAATAATATTAGGAATTTCTTTTCCTGCAGCAAAAGCAGACATATTTTCTTCGATAGCTTGTAATAATGGTGCTTGTTTGATTGGCGCTAAAATACTAGAACCATGCATTCCAAATACCCATAAGAAATCTGAGAAAAATTGAATAAATAAAATACCTGGTACAGAAAGTACAAATCCTTTTAGTGGTGTTTGAATCACTAAATTAATTAAATCTGGAACATTCAATCCTGTTGTTTTATCTAATGTAAATACAAAAATAGCAAAAATCAAAATAACTAAAACTTCTGGAACTAATGAATTAAATGAAGTTGCGACAGCTGGTGGTACTCCGTCAGGCATTGTAATTTTTAAACGTTTGAATTTCGCTAATTTTACAAATAATTCTGTACTGATCAATGCACAGATCATTGCTGTTGCTAAACCAGAAGAAGAAGTTAAACTCTGCAGATAGACACCAGTTACTTCAGCAGTCGCCCCATCTGCGAGTGTCACGACACTATTTATCGGCATCAATACAAACATTGTTGCTAAACTTAGTATTCCGGCATGTGTTGCATTAAAGGATGGATCATTCACAATTCCTGCATGTATATAGTAATTGGCTAAATTGACACCAATATTATAACAAACAACTATTGCTAAAATACTCATCGTCCCATTACTAACAATGGATGCTAAATCAGCAAGGAAACTTAAATCAATAAATTTTTGTACCGTTTCATTTGAAAAAATAAGTGCATTAAATAATACCATAACTGATGCTGCCATAACTAAAGGCATTGTCACAATAAAACTATCCCGAATAGCTAATAAATGTCTTTGTCCATTTATTTTTGACACAAGCGGTAACAATTTCTCTGATAACTTATCGACTACATTCATAATTCAACCTTCTTCTTTTATTTTTTGAACCGGTTCATTTTTAATTTGAAACGGTTCAAAAAGAATATAGCAAACTTAGATGGTTTTTGCAACCCCTTTCTTATTCAATTAAATACATCCAGAAGCGAAGAAAAAACGGCAGAAAATAATTTTTCTGTCGTTTTCTCTGTTTCGTTCACCTTTTTTACTTCTTATTCAATTTATCTGCTATTTCTTGTTCCCAAGAAGGTTTTTTGATCTTTTCAATACCTAAAGGCACAACAAATAAAATAACATTAATCACTGCAACTGCGATAAAGTTAATCAAGCTCCCAGCTTTCATCGTTAGACTAACTGAAATGAGAATAGCTGCCAATAAAATCAAAACAACAAACCAGGCACCTAAATTCCCTTTCCCATTCTTCTTTCCAATTCTAAATGGTCGTTTGTATTCGGGATGTGTCTTTCTTAATTTTAAAATGGCAATACCCATAATTACATAAACGATGCAATAAATCACTGTTGTCGAATTGACGAGCATCAAAAATGCTTGATTGACTCCCGGAATCAGCAAGTAAAACAAAGCAAAGATAGAAATAATTGTTGATTGTGTTAAAATAACAGACTTTGAAATATCAAATTGATTGGTTTTCCAAAAATTAAATTTAGGTGGATAGGCACCCTTTCTCGCACTGGCAGTAACTGTTTTCGCAGGACCAGAAGCCCAAGCAGATAATTGTACAGCAACCCCCACAAAAACAAGTAAACTGAAAATATTCACAACAATGTGTGGTAATCCAAGAATTTGGCAATAAATTGTGATTGCTTGAGCGATATTGTCTAATTCCATTTGACCTTTTGGTACCACATTGGCCACAACGAATGCATTCAATGTATTGATTAAGAATAAGAAAATCAATGCTACAAAAATACCACGAATATATGTTTTAACTGGATTTTTAAGACGTGTGATATATACGGAAGACATTTCGATTCCGGTAAAAATAAACATGATTGGAGCAAAATAAACAAATGAACGAACTGTTTTCGCATCAGGAATCAATTTTCCAAAAGAGAAGTTTCCTAATGTACCATGCGGTAAAATTCCAACTTTGATTAAAGATGCAACACCTAATCCTAACATCATCACTAAAGGAATATATAATCCTAACCAAACGCCGATTTTCCCACCAATCTTAGCCATATCGAATTTCAAATTTAACAACGTAACAATCCAATAAACAACCAGGATCACTGCTAGGGTAAATTTACTATTCAGCCCTAATGACACATTATTGATAATATTTCCAAACAATGGTGCAAGTGCTGAAGCAACCATGACCATTCCTGGAAACATTTGAACCCATAATAGCCAAGAAACAACAAAACCCCACTTTTTACCTAAAGAATTAGACACCCATAATTCTGGACCACCATTTTGAGGAAACATTCCCGCAAATTCCCCAGAAATCAATGAAATGGGAAATGCATAGAAGAGAACCGCTACAAGCATATAAAATAACATCGTCCATCCTGTGGCTGCCACATTGGGAATATTTCGAACACTAGCAACGAGTGCACAAGTCATCCCGATAAACGTTAACGTTGTAATTTGTTTCGTTTTTGATTCCGCCATTTTCCTTTTCCTTCTTTCTATCTACCCACACCAAATAAATCGCCTAGCATACTGAATGTGCATATCAGGGGAAACTTTCTCATTCATTGCTAGACGATCCATGGCTTTGTTTTTTACAATAATTCGTTTAATTTCTTTTCAATGGCTTTTGAAATCTGATCTGTATAAAAGTTAAAAATCTTGTCGTCGTTTAAATAAGGTGTCATGATTGCAGCTCTTAGTAATGTTACTTGTTGTTCTTTTTGCCATTCGTCTTTCGATAAGCCTAGACTTTCGATAAATTTTACTGGAGAATCACCATATTCTGCTTGAGTAAAGGTGGTATGTGAAGTGATAAAACGTTCATCATACACATCTCCATCCATATAAGAAGCAACATCAAACATTTTTTCATTTAACTGGTTGATTTCTTTCAAATCAGTACAACCTTGAACTTTGAATACCCAATCAACCATATTAAAATCTGGATGATTCAATGGATGAACCTCTATCGTCTTACCTTTAACAGTAAAGTACAAATTTCCTAAGAATTCTCTGAAACGCTGTGCTGCTTCAATTGAAGCACCTATTAGTTGTCCATACCCCGTCACATTCAACGGTAAGACGCGATGTGCTGTCCATACGGCTGCAGCTGTCGCACCTGCTTTTGATCCCTCTAAAATATAGGCTCCTAACATATCTGGCGCTTTCACTGATTTTTCAAAAACATAGGGTGCAAAGTAAGAAATCATATTACGCATATTTTTGTGTTTGATTACGATTCCTCCAGCTGCATAAGGAACATAGCCCATTTTGTGCGGATCAATCGTAACAGAATCTGCTTCAGTAATTGCTCTAAATCCGTCATAAACACTCTTATCGATTGTCACAACATGGTGAAATATTTCATGTTCTTCAAAGAATTCTGGTAAGGAATTATATGGAACAAAGTCTCCTGCTTCATTCAAGAAAAGAGCTCGAGCATAACCACCGTATGCTGCATCTACGTGAAGGTAGAATTCAATGCCTTCATCACGGAGATTTTCACGTAAAGCAACAATCTTATGAACACTATCTACTTGACCTTCTTCAGTAGTTCCAACAACAGCAACAACACCAAGAATTGGAATTTTTTGTTCTGCTAATTCACGAATTGTTTTTTCTAATGCGTCCACATCCATACGATAATTTTCTTGCACTGGGATCGCAATCATTTGATCTAACCCTACGCCACAAATATCTAAGGCTTTCATCCATGAATAATGTTTTGTTTGTGGAACTAACCATTTGCCTAAATCTTGGATATGTTTTCCACTACGAGAAGAAGCTGCTTTTACAGTATCTAATTCTTCATCTGTAAAAGTTTCAATCATCGCAAGCGTTTCTTCAACAGATAAATTCAATAATTCCCACTCGGTCTTATTACGCACTTTTTCAGGTAAAACTTCTTTTACTGCTAATGGAATCGACTTGATACACCGTGCATACCAAAGCCCTTCTAGATTTGCAATTGAACCATCTGCAGTAATATGCCCCCAGCCATCTGTCATATTGAATAAATTTGCAAGATCTTCCCCCACTTCTGCTTCCATCTGTGAAGTAGCCATTGAGGATTCTAGAGCGACATTATTAGGATTCCAAAGCATTGCAAAATTATACGCCAATAAGGATGGCATTAATGTTTCTGAATTCATTTGTCCCCAATAACGACCTGCAGAATGCCAAGGAATCGAACCCGCACGCATTCGTTCACTTACTTCGTCCAATACCGTCATCATTCGTTCACGAGTAGTAATAAATTGCGGTGTTAATTTATCTGCCTCACTAATCGCAGGAAGATCTCCCGGAAGATAATTTTCTCTCCACCCAAGATGTTCATCAACCATCTTGTTCAATAACATTTTGTAAACTGCACCATTTTCTGCTTTGTCGCCAATAAAGACGGCTTTGATATCCGTATCTTTCATGTCTTATACCCTCCATTTTTTTCGTCGGCCAACGATTTGCAAGTGCAGATGCATCGAACATCTGTATCACAACATTGATTATAGGTCTGAAAAAAAAAAGATTTTTTTTATAATTACTGATTTAAAGGTACTTTTTGGAAAAAAAAGATAATTCTCTCTGGGTTCTTTCAAAATAAAAAATGAACTTTTTCATATCCGTTTTTTATAATTTATTTTTTTCGCCTAAAAAGCCGAACAATTATTGTAATTATTTCTTTTTATTTCACTTTTTTTGAAAATATATGCTGAATTTCGTTTCTTTTTTGTTCATTCTTTTTTTCAATAAAAAAATTTTGTAAAAATACCTATATCCCTCCTTAGAAAAATTGCTGTTGATGTGCGAAATCATCTTCTTTATCTGTTTTCACAAAAAAACGACACCAGCTATTTCCCTGGTATCGCTTTATGCTTTCTTTAAATTTCGTAATGCTTCCATAAATATATTTATGAAATAAAGTGAACCATGCCATTAGAAACTACTAAAATAGTTGTGGCTTTCGTTTCTGAGAAAGCTTCCATTTCATCCAATAAGGTATGTGCTTTGTCAAAATTTCGTCTGTTTATAGCACCTAAGAGTAATGTTTTTTGGTACTCACTATATTCCTTTCGATCATAGACAGTTAACTTTCCTGTGCGATACTCCTCTGCAAGTGACGAAATATCATATTCTGACATCTCAAAAGTAACATCGTATTTGGTACTCGTCGTTTTTGGGTATCCTTCAAGTATAGTGATGATTTCTTTTGGTGTTGTCATTTTTTTCCCTCCTATTCATTTATGCGCGCCTTTTCTCTACAGTCATATTATATCAAGTTTGAAAGGAATTTAGTTGTTAAACGATAGCCAAAAGCAAAAAGAGAATCAGAAAGCCATCCATTTCTCTTCATTTTGTACCAATAGATTTGAAGCGTTGTCTGTAACATTCATCAGTAGTCAATTTGTTTTTCAAATTTAGAATATCTTGTAACTCTCTGAAACGTTAGCTAATTAATTAGTTGCAACTAATGGGTTACACTATGCAACCAACAGGTTCTTACATGCAACCAACAGGTTCTTACATGCAACTGCTCATAGTGCTATCTTTATTTAGTCGCCAATAATAATCGTATAAAGATTTATAAGTGGGGAAGTTTCCTTGTAAAAAACACATGGTTCTTCTCATTGGATACTTTCCCAAACAAAAATTTGGCAACATTAAAAATGAAATCAAATGAACGGTTGTTTTATTATGAAAATGAAGAAATTATTAATTTCAGGAATTATTTTAAGTACTGTTGCTACTAACATTACTCCAAGTGCTATTCAATGGTATTACCATAGGAGAAACAATTTATGAAGATGAAAAAGGTAATGTGTATACGGATAATGAAATAATTGTCCAAAAAACTGCTGAGCTCTGCACGGTTCTTGTTTAAAGAATACCCTAAACTTAAAAATCATTTGTGGGATGGTCATCTTTGGAATCCTAGCTACTTCGTAGCTACAGTTAGCGAAAACACAGAAGAACAAATCAGGCACTATATACAAAATCAGAAAGAGAAATAAGCTGAATTGTAATGTTACGACATAAAGCTTATAAATTCAGACTATATCCAACTAGTGAGCAAGAAATATTAATTGCTAAAACAATTGGCTCATCAAGGTTTGTCTATAATCATATGTTAAACGCTTGAAATATCTCATATAAGGAAACTGGCAAAGGTTTGTCTTATGGTAAATGTTCTGCCATGTTACCTTCTATGAAAAAATCAGAGGATACATCATGGTTAAAAGAAGTAGATAACGTAGCGCTACAATCCTCTATTAAAAATTTAGCTGATTCTTTTGATAGATTTTTCAAAAAACAAAATCAAGCACCTAACTTTAAAAGCAAGAAAAATCCAGTTCAAAGTTACACTACAAAAAAACACAAATAATAATTTTGCTTTTATAGGCAACAAGGTGAAATTACCTAAACTTGGATTCGTTCGTTTCTCTAAAAGTCGTGAGGTCAATAGTCGCATTTTAAGTGCAACTATCCGTAAAAATGCCAGTGGAAAATTTTTTGTTTCTCTACTATGTGAAGAGGAAATAACCGAACTGCCAAAAACAAATAAAAGCGTTGGGATTGATTTAGGCATTACAGATTTTGCGATTCTTTCTGACGGTCAAAAAATCGATAATAATAAATTCACGTCCAAAATGGAAAAGAAACTCAAACGTGAACAACGGAAGTTGTCCAGACGTGCCTTATTAGCGAAACAAAATGATGTTCATTTGTTTGAAGCGAAGAATTATCAAAAACAAAAACGGAAAGTGGCTCGATTGCACGAAAAAGTAATGAATCAACGTACTGATTTTCTGAATAAGTTGAGTGCAGAAATTATCAAAAACCACGATATTGTCTGTATTGAAGACTTAAACACAAAAGGGTTATTGCGTAATCATAAATTAGCCAAAAGTATCTCTGATGTATCATGGTCTAGTTTTGTGACAAAGTTACAATACAAAGCTGACTGGTACGGACGTGAAATCATCAAGATAGATACATGGTTTCCATCTAGTCAATTTTGTTCAGAATGCGGACGTAAAGACGGTAAAAAACCGCTGGATATTCGTGAATGGACGTGTCCTATCTGTCATGTGCGTCATGATCGAGACATCAATGCCGCAATCAATATCCTGACTGAAGGTCTGAGAATACAGTCGTTCGCTTAAAGACAATCAAGAACCGTAGGAACTACGGGGATAGCTTGGTAAATAAGAGACACCGCTGTTAGTAAAGAAATACGCTATCAAGTATGCTCTTTTCCCAAGAATTTCGTGACTTCAGTCATGAGAGGTTCAATTTCAACTGACTATATTCAAAATCAGTATTCTTTTGTGATGAAGCACTATAAAACATATTATGGGTATGCAAAATATCAGCAATGCAAAATATCTTTTTTAGTTAACTATTTGGTAGTGCTTTTTGAAAGAAGGCAGTATTTAGTTATTCCTGATGTCTTGGTTGATTTGTATGATTCGTCAACAGACAGTTTCTACATCAATGGCCGAATTTTTTGGCGCTTCTTTAAAGGTGCATATGGGCAGGTAAACGATGACATAGGTTTTGATCCATCACTAATTATTGCTTGGATAAAATCTTTAGGTTATGAGGACCTTGCAAGGCAGTTGACCGATTTTTCGGAGAGGATAGGCTTAAACAGTGTACGTTGAGACAATTTTTTTCAGTGAGAAGTAATCTGATTTTCTTTATAAAAATATCTGTTTTACGTGCTAATTTTGTATGCAATAGAGAAAGTGAGTTATCAAAATTAAATAATAAAAAGATTTCTAAAAAGTCTGAATATTCCAATGGATTTTACGATTAAAAAAACAAACATAGTCTGTTCTACCAGGCTATATTTTCTACATTTTCTTTCAAAAATCACGTGCTTTTTTACGTGCTATCCGTTAAAATTAGAATATATGAAAGCGCTTTATATTTTGAGGAGGTAGTTAAAATGATTGAACCACTTACTGGAACTATGGAAGCCTATGATACATTACGTCCCTTAATGATACACACACCTACAGCACCGAGCAATATTTTATCTGAGAATAAACAAGGATCGATTTATTTGAAACTTGAGAACTTACAACGTACAGGATCGTTCAAAGCTCGTGGTGCATATAATAAATTAGCTTCGTTGACGGAAGAAGAGAGAGCCCGTGGAGTGATTGCTTGTTCTGCTGGAAATCATGCACAAGGGGTTGCTTTGGCTGCCTCATTATTAGGAATTTCAGCGCGTATCTTTATGCCAGTAACTGCACCGGTCACAAAAGTTGAATCAACAAGAATGTATGGAGCAGAAGTTATTTTGGCTGGCGATTCTTTTGATGAAACCAAACAGTTGACTCTGGATGAAGTGACAAAAACAGGTGAAGTTTTTATTTCTCCATTTGATGATTTAAAGGTGATCGAAGGACAAGGAACGATTGGTGTGGAAATTCTGGAAGATTTGCCTGATGTAGATAATGTAATCGTACCAATTGGTGGAGGAGGATTGATTGCTGGTGTTGCAATGGCAATCAAACATTATCGTCCAGAAGTGAAAATTATTGGTGTGCAAACTTACCGTGTGCATGGAATGATCCAATCCATTTGGAAAAATGAATTGGTGCATAATCGAACAGCAAAAACTTTAGCTGATGGGTGTGATGTGGCACTTGCTGGAGAGCTGACCTACAGTATCCTCAAAGATAAAATCGATGAAACAGTTTTAGTTGAAGAAGAAGCTATCCAAGAAGCCGTTTCGTATCTTGCATTACGGGAAAAGGTTGTAGCAGAGGGTGCTGGTGCACTGACAACAGCGGCAATCCGTAGTGGACAGATTGATCATTTATTAAAAGGTAAAAAGACTGTAGCGATTGTTTCGGGTGGAAACATTGACTTTTCAGTTTTTAAATCTCTAATTTGATAGAGTTTGAAAGTCCCGTTTTTTGTTTGTTTTTGGTATGATAAACAAAAGGAGGGGGCGAAAATGAACAAGGTTTGGAAGGTAGTAGTAGGTATACTTGTTGTTATTTTAGTTATTATTAGTAGTTATGTACTTTATTTGTATCTGAGCTATCACAGAGAGCCAGATGATCTCACTTTAGAGGTGAATAATCATTCAACTGACGCACTTCAGCTGAATCATGACTATAAATTGATGACGTTTAATATTGGTTATGGTGCTTACCCAAGCGACTACAGTTTCTTTATGGATGGGGGAAAGTATTCTCGTGCCTATGACCAAGAAACTGTAGAAAAGAACATGAAGGCAATCGAAACAGCTGTTGCTTCGGAAAATCCAGAATTAGCAATTTTTCAAGAAGTGGATGTAGATGGCGACCGTTCGCAACATGTGAATGAGGTAGAGTATTTAGAAACGCAGTTCAACAATTATAGTTCTGTCTATGCACAAAATTATGATTCGGCTTATCTGTTTTATCCATTTACACAACCAATCGGGAAGGCTTCTTCTGGGTTAGTCACACTTTCGAAGGGAGAAGTAGAATCGAGTACACGTTATTCATTACCAATTGAAACAGATTTCAACAAATTTATTGATTTGGATCGTGCGTTCTCGGTTACGCATATCAAGGTAGATGACGATCGACAACTTGCATTGATCAATACACATTTATCCGCATTTACCAAAGATAGGTCCATCCAAGAAGCTCAGATGGACAAACTATTCACACAAATGGAAAAAGAGTATAAGCAGGGACATTATGTCATTGTTGGTGGAGATTATAACCATGATGTGATTGGAAATTCGCCTGAAGTTTTTGAAACGAAAAAAGAGCGTGAAACGTGGACCCATCCATTTCCAGTGAACTCAATTCCAGATAACTTTCAGTTAGCACAAGGCGATCTTGCTGAACGGAAGATACCATCTGTACGGGCAATGGATCAAGCGTATGATGAAGAGACCTCGTATGTTTCTCTTGTTGATGGGTTCTTAGTATCTGACAATATTACATTAAAAACAGTGAGGGTGAAGGATTTAGGATTTGAAAATTCAGACCATAATCCTGTTGTTTTAACGTTTGAACTAAACGAATAAATAAAAAATCTCTAGAAGTCGGCTAAACCTACTTCTAGAGATTTTTTGGTGAGAACAATTGGTTAAAATCCGCGTCCACCGCCGCCGAAGGTACCGCCACCGCTTGAATGTGTGGTACTACCGCCGCCACCACCACCATTATTAGTAGGGCGAGGGATTCTTCTGGTTGTTACAAATGAGTGGACTAAGTGATCTTGTTTGTCCGTTAAGTGAACTGTGCCTTTTTCATTGAATGGATAGTGATAACCACCTAGTTTTAACTGGTAACGGGATACCGTTACGATGAAAAATGCAGCACCAAGTCCAAGTGCTAAAACAATTGAAATGACGATTTCTACTCCCGTAAGTGATTTATATTTGGTTACTTTGCCGGTTTCTTCATCGATACTATATCCATCAGGCATTCCTTCATCGACATACGTAGACATATCTGTCAAAAAAGTTTGTGCTGTTGCAAAATACTGTGCATCACTCATCTGACTAGATAA
>JBKEDT010000030.1:0-88901 GCA_047975565.1 Enterococcus sp.
CTTTCAAAGTAAAACCATGCGGTTTTACTTGTTATACGGTATTAGCACCTGTTTCCAAGTGTTATCCCCTTCTGATGGGCAGGTTACCCACGTGTTACTCACCCGTTCGCCACTCTTCTATTTCCGGTGGAGCAAGCTCCGGTGGAAATAGAAGCGTACGACTTGCATGTATTAGGCACGCCGCCAGCGTTCGTCCTGAGCCAGGATCAAACTCTCATAATAAAAGTTAGAACAATCATAAGATTGTTAAGCTCAATTTGTTTGCTAGCATATTGCTTGCTGTTTTAAAAATGTTTGTTGTCTTGAATCAATCAAGACGCCCTACACATTTGGTTTGTCTTTGCTTTGTTCAGTTTTCAAAGATCTACTTTGTTGCTTTAGCAACTCTTAAATTATATCACCTTTAACTTATTAAGTCAAGAACTTTTTTTAAAAGTTTTTATTGATTTAATTTAAGTAAGCTGTCTGTTTGTTTCAGCAACTCATTTAGTTTACCACTTGATTTGTTATTTGTCAACAACTTTTTTGAAAGCTTTTATTGGTTTAACAACATTCAAAGCCGTTGTTACTCAAGCGACTTAGTTATTCTATCATGGTGTTTGAGAACCGTCAAGAACTTTTTTGTTTTTTTATTCGTTCTTTTTCAAAATAATTTTTCATTCACTTTTTCAAGAACAAATAATAATATACCAACTAATAGAAGCATGGTCAACGAATTTTATCACATTTTCTAAAAAAAAATAAGTAAACGACCATTCTACTCGTATTCTGATTTATTGTTCGTCTTATCACCTAAAAGCATCTACATATCGCTATATTGAAATTGTTTTGTTCGCACAAAAACGCCCACCTAGATTAGCACAGATGGGCGTTTTTTTGCAGTTTCTTCTAATAAATTATCTCATTGTAGGGAATAAAAGTACATCACGAATAGATTGTGCGTCTGTTAGTAGCATTACTAATCGGTCAATTCCGATTCCTAAGCCTCCAGTTGGTGGCATACCATATTCAAGTGCTTCTAGGAAGTCTTCATCTACTCCGTGCGCTTCATCATTTCCTTGTTCTCGCTCTTTTTCCTGGTCTTCAAAGCGTTCGCGTTGATCGATTGGATCATTCAACTCAGTAAAGGCATTTGCAAATTCACGGCCTACGATAAACAATTCAAAACGATCTGTGAATCGTGAATCTTCTGGATTTTTCTTTGCTAATGGCGAAACTTCTACTGGATGTCCATAAATAAATGTTGGTTGTTGCAATGTTTCTTCTACAAACGTTTCAAAAAATTCATTGATAATGTGTCCAACTGACATCATATCTGTAATTTCTACATTGTGTTCTTTTGCAAGAGCACGTGCTTCTTCTACAGTCATTTCTTTCCAGAAATCAACACCTGTAACTTCTTTGATTGCATCAACCATATGCACACGTTTAAATTCACTTTCTAAGTCAACTGTTTGACCAGCATATGTGATTACTGCAGTTTCCAAAACTTTTTCTGCTGCATTTCGAATGATTCCTTCAGTAAGATCCATTACATCTCTATAGTCAGTATAAGCTGTGTATGCTTCAAGCATTGTAAATTCAGGATTATGCGTTGTATCAATCCCTTCATTACGGAAAACACGTCCAATTTCATAGACTTTTTCCATTCCACCTACGATTAGTCGTTTCAAGTGTAATTCTAAAGCGATGCGAAGATATAAGTCAATGTCCAATGCATTATGATGTGTGATGAACGGACGAGCTGCCGCACCACCTGCTTCATTATGCAGAACAGGTGTTTCAACTTCAATATATCCGTTTCCATCTAAGTAACGACGGATTTCACTGATAATTTGGCTACGTTTCATAAAGCGGTCGAAACTTTCTTTATTACTAATCAAATCCAAATAACGTTGACGATATCGTTGTTCGATATTTGTCAATCCATGATATTTATCAGGTAATGGACGCAAAGCTTTAGACAAAATAACGATTTCTGATGCTTTAACTGTTACTTCACCTGTATCTGTCTTCATCACATGACCTTTAACACCAAAGAAGTCACCTAAATCTGCATGTTTAAATACATCATAAGCTTCGTCCCCTACTTGGTCTTTACGAACATAAATTTGAATTTGTCCCTCGCGATCTTGTAAATGCGCAAATCCAGCTTTACCTTTTCCACGTCGCGTCATCATTCGACCAGCAACGCTTGCTGTCAAATCCATTTCTGCTAATTCTTCTTTTGAATTTCCATCATATAGTTCGTGCAATTCTTTTGAATTGTGTGTACGATCAAAACGTGTACCAAATGGATCGATTCCATTTTCACGTAATCCTTCCATCTTTTCGCGGCGGACCAGCATTTGATCATTTAGTTCTTCTTGATTTTGTTGTTCCTCTGTCACAAGAGTTCCTCCATTCTCCTTGTTAATCTCTACCTTATAATGCCAATGAAAATTAAAAAAAGCAAGCCGAACTTGGAATTTCGGCTTGAAAATTTAGTATTCACTCACAATTTTACCCTATGCGTGACATAGTTTAAGGTAAAATTGGTGTTTTTTCGATTTTTTCAATAAACGCATCAAGCAAATCGATAATTTCTTGTTGTGTTTCTGCATGATTGATTGCTACTTTTACTTTTGCTGCACGAGAAACTCCTTTTAAATAGTACGAAGCATGTGTACGGAATTCTCTGCAAGCAATTGTTTCACCTTTTAAATCAACTAGTCGACTTAAATGTACTTTTGCTGTGGCTATCTTTTCTCTAGGTGTTGGCTCTGCAATCAGCTCTCCTGTCTCTAGATAATGCTGGGTACGATGAATCATCCATGGATTACCTAATGCCGCACGACCGATCATTACTCCATCCGCACCGACATACTCTAACATTCTTTTAGCATCTTCAGGAGTTTTTACATCCCCGTTCCCCATAAATGGAATAGTTAATTGTTGCTTTACTTCTTTTAAGATTTCCCAGTTCGCTTCACCCTCATACATTTGCACGCGTGTTCTTCCGTGCATCGCAAGTGCTGAAGCTCCTGCGGATTCTGCTGCTAATGCATTTTGAACTGCAAAAATATGCTGATCATCCCAGCCAACACGCATTTTTACTGTTACAGGAATATCTACAGACGAAGCAACTGCTTCAACCATTTCATAAACTTTATCCGGATCTAACAGCCATTTTGCTCCTGCTTCTGCTTTGATGACTTTATTCACTGGGCAGCCCATATTGATATCAATAATATCTGCAGTGGTATTCTCTTGTACAAATTGTGCTGCTTCAACCAAAGTTTCTTTGTTTCCTCCAAATATTTGAATACTTAAAGGGTGTTCTGTCTCATCAATGTAGAGCATATCTAATGTCTTTTTGTTTCGAAAATGAATTCCTTGATCACTAATCATTTCACAAACAACTAATCCAGCTCCAAATTCTTTGACAGTTACTCGAAACGCAGCGTTTGTTATCCCCGCCATGGGAGCAACAACAATTCTATTTGGAATTTCCACATTTCCTATTTTCCATTTTTGCTCCATTAACAACTATTCTCCTTTCACTTCTTGTATTAAAGCGTACAAATCTTCTTCAGAATAGTGATAATGCTTGCCACAAAATGAGCATACTGCTTCTGCTCCATGATCTTCATCAATCATTGCTTGGATTTCTTCCACACCTAATGTAATAATTGCTTCAGCAAATTTTTCTTTTGAACAGTCACAAGTAAATTGTACAGGCATTTTTTCTAAAACATTTAAATCGTCTGCTTCTAGCAAGCCTTGTAAAATTTCTTCTGGCGTTTGTCCTTCATCTAATAGCGTAGAAATACGCGGAGTTGATTTTAATTTCTCTTCAATTTTTGAAATAGTTGCTTCATCTGCACCAGGCATGATTTGCAACATAAAGCCCCCTGCCGTTTTGATTGAGTCATCCGTATCTACCAGTACACTTAGTCCTACAGCAGAAGGAATTTGTTCAGAGACTGCTAAGTAGTACGTGAAATCTTCAGCAATTTCTCCCGATACAATCGGTGTTTGCCCTGTAAAGGGTTCTTTTAATCCTAAATCTTTTGTCACTACAAACATCCCATTCGTCCCCACTGCTCCACGAACGTCTAATTTTCCTTCTTGATTAAGCGGTAAGCTTAAATGAGGGTTTTTGATATACCCTTTTACATTCCCTTTGCTATCTGCATCTACAACAATTCCGCCCGCAGGTCCATCCCCTTGGATACGAACTGTTAATTTATCTTCACCTTTTAATAAAGATGATCCCAGTAGTACTGATCCCACTAATGTACGTCCTAATGCTGCTGATGATGTATTCCAAGTATCATGATTTTTTTGTGCTTGTGCGACTGTATTTGTTGCACAAACTGCGTATGCACGTACGTACCCATCATAAGCAAGTGCTTTTACTAAATAATCTTCCATTTTAATATGTACCCCTTTTATTCGCATTTCGATTCATTACAGAATCATACTAGTAATATACAAATTTTTCAACTTTTCCAAACGAAGTTAAAAATAAAAAATAATTTACCTCAAATAAAAAAGCTGAGACAAAATAAATGTCTCAGCTCTTTAATCACCTGATTAAAGTGTATGATTATTCGAATCGTTTTCTTCATCTTTAATCTTTTTTTCTGTTTCATCCGTTTCTGCTTTAAGTTCTTTCGCATCATCACGTAGATCATGTTCCGTTTCTTGAACATCTTTCGTTTCTTCCGCTTGTTTTTCAGCATCTTTTTCTTCCAAAGCACGTTTTGCTTCTTCGAAAGTTTGTGCTGTTTTTTCACTCGGATAGTCCGATGATTCTGTACCTTCTGGCATCTTACCTTCTTCAAATAAAGATTTGATTGCCTTCGCATCTAATGTTTCGAATTCTAAAAGTTTTTCAGCAATTAATTTATGTTGTTCACGATGTGCTTCGATGATTTCATGTGCTTTATCGTGTGCATCCATAATGATTTTGCGAACTTCTTGATCGATTTCAAAAGCAATTTGTTCTGAATATGCTTTTGTTTGGCCGTAGTCACGTCCAACAAACACTTGATGGTTTCCTTCATATTGAACAGGACCTAAGCGATCACTCATTCCGTATTCAGTAACCATGCTACGTGCTAATTGTGTTGCTTGTTCGAAGTCATTTGATGCCCCTGTTGATTGTGAGTTGAAGATGATTTCTTCTGCAGTACGACCACCAAGTAACCCAACAATTTGTTCGAACATATCTTCTTTAGACATTAAGAATTGATCTTCTTTTGGTAGAGCAATCATGTATCCACCCGCACGTCCACGAGGAACGATTGTTACTTTATGGACAACACGTGCACGACTAAGGACTAATCCAACGATTGTGTGACCAGCTTCGTGATATGCAACCATTTCACGTTCTTTTTTGTTGACGATTCGATCTTTCTTCGCAGGTCCCGCAATGACACGATCTTCTGCTTCATCAATATCTGATGCATCGATTTTTTTCTTATTTCTACGCGCAGCTACCAAAGCAGCTTCGTTCAATACATTTTCCAAATCCGCACCAGCAAAGCCTGGTGTTTGTTGTGCAACTACTTTCAAATCGACATCATCTGCGATTGGTTTGTTACGCGCATGCACACGTAAGATTGCTTCCCGTCCTTTTACATCTGGACGGCCAACTAAAATTTGGCGATCAAAACGACCTGGGCGTAGTAACGCTGGATCTAATACATCTGAACGGTTGGTTGCAGCAATGACAATAACCCCTTCATTACCACCAAAACCATCCATTTCAACAAGTAATTGGTTTAAGGTTTGTTCACGTTCATCATGTCCGCCCCCCATACCAGCGCCACGTTGACGACCAACAGCATCGATTTCATCGATAAAGATAATCGCTGGAGCATTTTTCTTTGCTGTTTCGAATAAATCACGTACACGACTTGCACCGACACCGACAAACATTTCAACAAAGTCAGAACCAGAGATTGAATAAAATGGAACCCCTGCTTCTCCTGCTACAGCTTTTGCTAACAATGTTTTACCAGTTCCTGGAGGTCCTTCTAATAGTACGCCTGCAGGAATACGTGCACCAAGTTCTACAAATCGACGTGGATCTTTTAAGAACTCAACCACTTCGACAAGTTCTTGTTTTTCTTCTTCTGCTCCTGCAACGTCAGAAAAACGTACGCGGTTTGCTTTTTTATCCGATTCTTTGGCTTTGGATTTACCAAAATTCATTACACGGCCGCCGCCGCCACCGCCGCCACCTTGTTGACCCATCATCATATAGAAGAAGAAGATGATGATAACAATTGGTAAGAAGCTGATCAATAGAGATAACCAGATACCACTACCTGATTCTTCCTTGATTGTTGTCTTCACACTATTATCTTTTGCTAAATCTGTCACTTGGCTAAGTGTTGCATCATTTGGCAAAATAACGGTAGTGAAATGTGTTGTTGATGTATCTGTTGAGCCTAAAATCGATAAGCCTCCACTATTATCAACTTTTTGTTCATCTTTGTACTCACCGGTGATTTTATAAACACCATTTGCTGGTTGGACGCTAAATTCTTTAATCTTACCGTCTTCCAATTGTTGAGTAAACTCAGAATACTCGATATCTGGCGATTGCTGATTGTTATTACCAAAAATAAAGTAGACAACCATTACCATCGCTAAGATTACGAGGACGTAGTATAAAGTATTTTTCATCATACCATTATTTTTTTTCTTCATTGTTGCCCTCCCTAAATGTTATTTGAATGTTATTTTTAATCAATACTGACCAATACTATTGTACCATACCTATAAATAAGTGGTCATTAATTTGATTGGTAAATATTCGGTTTTAAGACACCGACATATGGAAGGTTACGATAACGTTCTGCATAGTCTAGTCCATAGCCTACAACAAATTCATTTGGCACATCAAAACCAACAAAATCTGCGGCTATATCAACAACTCGGCCTTCAGGTTTATCAAGTAAGGTAACTATTTTTACTGATTTTGCTTTACGATACTTAAACAAGTCAACAAGATAAGCAAGTGTACGTCCGCTGTCAATGATATCTTCAATAATCAAGATATCTCGACCTTCAACATTCGTATCTAAATCTTTGATGATTTTTACTTCTCCAGATGAAACTGTTGCATTACCATAACTAGATACCGCCATAAAATCTAACTCAAGATATGTATCTATCGAACGAACGATATCAGCCATAAAAGGTACTGCGCCTTTTAGTACACCGATAACTAAAGGATTCTTATCTTGATAGACTGCAGTTAATTCTTTACCGATTTCTGTACAACGTGTTTGAATTTCATCTTGCGTAATCAAAATTTTTTCAATATCTTTCTCTAACATTGGTTTCCCCTTCCAGTTGCTTTCCTATTCATATTTATAAAGAAGTATGTAGTGTATTTTATCAGTTTCCGATGCAATACTCAAATAGGAAAAGACAAAAGGTAACACTCCATAGATAGTTTTTTCTTCATCGCACAAAATCCATGCAGTATCTCTTTGCGTCATCGGTATTTTCCTATCAATAAAAATACGATTAACTTTTTTGGTTAGCGCTTCATTCAGAGCAATTCTATCTCCATTTTCTCGTTTTCGTAGCTTTAATTTTTGATGCTCATCTAACCAAATGTCTTGTGTGAGAGTGTTCCACGTTTTTGTTTCTACTGGGCTAATTATCTTTTCATTAGAGGAAAATAGTCCTACCCATTGATGCTTATTTAACCAAATAGGTTGATCAACGAGTAATTGATATTGATTGGTTTGATTTTCTTTGTCTGAGACAACTGCCTTTTTCTCAATAATTACAACATCATATTCGCGATAGATTTTCCAGTGATTCGTTAAATCAAGGTGCCATTGCGAACGCATCGTTTTGTGCTTCCACTGATTAAGAATCAACGTTAATTGGTTTTTACTCAAAGAAGTTTGGTGAAAAATATGGGTATCAAATAAATGTTTAAAAAAAAGTAATCGTGTATCATTCTCTTGAATATCTAACCACTGTGCAGGAATTATCCAGGTTCCATGACTTTTTTTCACTTGTTCCTGTATTAACTTATCCATTTGTTGTGAAATGAATCGATTGGCTCGTGTTATTTCTGTCGAAAATTCATTGAAGTGCGCAATTGCTTGCTGATTTTCTTCCTTTAGATACGGTAGTACACGCTGTCTTAATCGATTCCTTTGAACTGACAATTCTTGGTTTGTACTGTCCTCAAAGTATGTTAACGCGCGCTCATTCGCATATTCATATAAATCTTGCTTGCTAAAAGGAAGCAATGGACGTATTAACTCACCACTAGCAAATGGCTGTCTATCTCGGATACCAGCAAAGGATTGAAAACTCCCACCACGTAAAACTTTCATCAAAATCGTTTCGATTTGATCATCTCCATGATGCGCAGTAACTAAAATCGTATATTTTTGTTTAGCCATGATTTCAGAAAAAAAAGAATAGCGAAAGGTTCGTGCCGCTGCTTCCATACCTACCTTTTCAGGAGTTTCCCACTTGGTTTCATAAAAGGGTAATTGAGCTTCTTGACAAAATTGACGTAAATAATTAGATTCCATAATAGACTCTGGACGTAGTTGATGATTGATATGCACCACACCCAATTCATACCCAATTGATTGTTGTTCTTTCCTTAGCAGATCCAAAAGAACAACTGAATCGACTCCACCTGATACAGCTACTAAAATTCTACTTTTGCGTGTCCAATAATTTTGTTCTTTAGTATATTTTGAAAACAATGTTTCCATTAGTACTTCCCTCCTTTGTATTACTGAATAAAAAAAAGCTAAGCACATGGCTTAGCTTTAATACGATTTAACTACGGCGTCCGCCACGGCCGCCACGTTTACCTTCAGTGTTGCGTTTTAAAGAGGATAAGCGGTCATCACTATCTTTCAAAAATGAGCTCATCAACGAATCAAAGTCTTCTTTTGTATTCGCTGGTTGACTACGAGAAAATGATTTTTTATTTGTATTGTTTGGACGATTTCGATTATCGCGCGGTTCGCGACGTTTGAACTCACGTTTTTCTTCCGGTTGATCTTGTGCTTTGCGGATAGATAACCCAATCTTACCGTCGTCTCCAACTGAAGTAACTTTAACTGTGACTTCATCACCAACAGTTAAGACGTCATGAATATCTTTTACAAATCCATTTGATACTTCACTAATATGAACTAAACCAGTTTTACCTGAACCAAGATCGACAAACGCCCCAAAATTAGTAATTCCTGTTACTTTTCCTTGCAGTTTCGCCCCTACTTCGATTGACATAAAAAAAATGTTCCTCCTATTTTATAAACCTTTATTATAATTATATTTTCTGCTTATTTAGCAGTTGTAGAACTTGTTGATGATTCAAGCGCCTCATCATCTGCATCTGATGTAGCAATTGTTGAATCAGGTAATGGATAAACCAATTCCCCATCCTTTGAATAGAAATAGCGACTACGAGCTAATTTTGCTACGTAATCATCGTCTTTTAATAGGGCCACTTCTTTCTTTAGTGCTGTTACATCCGAATCGACCGACTTCTGCTCTACTTTTGTTTCTGTATTCAATGCATCTAATTGGTACAATCGTTGAAAATCACTAAACAAGCGGGTTCCAATAATTGCGAAAATAATGAATGCACCTACAAAAATAGCAATCAAACGGCGTCTACGAAAAATCAACTGACGTTGTGTTTTCTGAAATTCAGCATACTGCTTCTTCGCATATTCTGTATTCAAAGAGGCGATTTTATTGTTCTTTTCTGGCACTTCTTTTCCGCTCCAATCTTTTTTTGATTGTCTTTGCTATTATACCAACATCGACAGCTATTGTCTAATCTATTTATCGTTCATTTCATTTCTATTTTCTGATAAAATTTCGTACATTTTAGCAGCATCTTCTTTTTTCGTCGATTCATGCAATGCTAAAATTTTCACTTCTAAAGTTTTATTCCCAAATTGAATGCGCAGCGTATCTCCAATTTTCACATCTGAAGATGACTTAGCTACTTTTCCGTTTATTTGAATACGTCCCTTGTCCGCAACTTCCTTCGCAACTGTTCTTCTCTTGATAATTCGAGAAATTTTCATAAATTTATCTAAACGCATGTTTTCCCCTCACTTTTCTTTTTTTAAATGGATTCGTAATATTTTTCCCCCAAAAGGTAGCATCAACCACTCTCTGATTGTAAACAATCGAAGTCGAATAGCTGCTATAACGAATACGGTAGCCCCGATACTTACACCACCTAAACAAATGAGAAATGCAGTAAATCGGTGGATATTTATCCCTAGACTATCAACAAAGCTATAATACCCTATAATGACAACTGTCATCAACAACAAGCAATAGCATAAATGACGGCCAAATGATTTCTCTTTCCAAAATGCATTGACTGTCGGCTCTTCTATCTTTATAAGATACACTAACGTGCTGAATAAACCTAACAACGTGGAAATACTCGCTCCAACCGTTCCAAAATTTTGAGTAAATATACTTGTACTCACAAACTTGATCAATAGACCAATTCCTGCAGCTCGCAGGGATGACCGAAAAACATTTTTGCTTTGTGCAATACTTTGATATGCCTGAATCAACGCAGTGAGTGCAACCGCAAAAACAAATAATACTAATGTAGAGTTTCCAGCATAGTCTTTGAATAATGCATAGTTCATATAAGGCATCAATAAAGCAAGCCCTATTGATGCTGCTAAAGCTAAACTTGTCGTTAATCGTAAATAAATTTTTGCTGTTTGCAAAAACTGTTTCTGCTCTTTTTTTATAAGTGAACGCGTCAATCCTGGGAGGAATGTTGCACTTAGCGCAGTAGCAATAACTAATCCAAGTTGCACGATTGGTTGTCCTCGATCATATACTCCTTTAGCTATTTTAGCCGCTTGTTCCGTGTACCCATACTGTATCAAAGCATTCTTAATCAAAAATGAATCAATTAACTGAAACAAAATAAGTAGTCCCGTGTAAATCGTCACTAACCCACCTTCAATAACAAAGCGCCGTAACAAACGCTTAGGTGGAAAATGAAACTGGAAGCGTCGCATAAACTGCAAAGAACGCCCATTAATCCGCCTTTCATAGAAATGTAAAACGAATAGCGCCGCGATTCCTCCAAACACAGCACCGCTCATCGCCACTGTCCCTGTACGGTAAACTGTCCATCCTAACAGTCGAAATCCAAGAGAGCTGAGCAAAATAATTGAGACTCGAATCAATTGCTCAATCACCTGAGAGATTGCTGTTGGTTCCATTAGTAACTGTCCTTGTAAACTTCCCCGATACATAGATAGCCCTGGCATCAATAGGAAAGTGAAAGATACAACTTGAATCAATGGTCCTAGCGCTCTATCCCCCATCAAAGAAGCAATTGGATGACTAAATAAAAGAAAGAATAGCCACAAGCCAATACCAGATAGAAAAATAATTGGATATAACTCATCTAATGCTTTTTGTCTCTCACGTGGTAATTTCTTTTCAGCAACATACTTTGATATAAATTGAGGCATGCCCGATAATGCTAATGTCATCGCAATTCCATAAATTGGATATACCTGTTGGTAAACATAGAACCCTTCATCACCAACAACATTCTGAAAAGGAACGCGATATATTGCGCTCAACAATTTAGCAATGAACGAAGCAATGGTCAAAATAAAAGCACCCTGCATCATTTGTTGCATCTCTTTTTGTTTCAAAGCTTCACGCGTCCTTTCCGTTAGCACTATCTATAGCTTTTTGATATTTTTGCTGTCTAAGCGCTTTGATAAACCCTTGAATTTCTTGCATCCAAACTGCTGGTGTCATTTCTTTTGGAATAGTTAAGCGAATCACCATTTTTTCTTTTTCGACACCTAAACCTGCTTTGAAATTCGTTGCACTTAATGCTTCAAATAGTTGTTCTACAGAATAACGTTTTGTCCCCACTTTACTTAGAGTTATCGTCACTTGGTTTTCTTGACGCATGACCCTTTCTAACAATGCACGTTCGCCATCCATCTTGATTTGGCCAACCGTTAATAAATGTGCTACTTCCTCAGGATATTCGCCAAAACGATCAAGTAAATCATCTTCGAGTTCATCTAAGATTTCTTGTGTATCAAGTTCACGGATACGTTTATAAATTTCAATTTTTTGTCGTTGATCCGTAACATACGTGTCCGGAAGGTATGCATCAATACCCAAATCAATTTCGATTGCTGTTTTTTCAATTTGTGTATTTTTCCCTTGTTTTCTTAATACTGCTTCCCCTAGGAGTTGTGAATACATATCAAACCCAACTGCATCAATGAATCCATGCTGTTGTGCGCCTAACAGATTTCCAGCACCTCGAATCGACAAATCTCGCATTGCGATTTTAAATCCTGAGCCTAACTCCGTGAAATCTTTGATTGCTTGTAATCTTTTTTCACTTACTTCATTTAGTATTTTTTGCGGTTCATACATAAAATATGCATAAGCTACTCGGTTACTTCTCCCCACTCGACCCCTTAACTGATAAAGTGTAGATAATCCCATATAGTCAGCATTTTCTACAAACATTGTATTCACATTAGGAATATCGACACCTGTTTCAATAATTGTCGTTGTGACCAATACATCATATTGCCCTTCAATGAAATCAAATAAAGTATTTTCTAATTGTGTTTCAGTCATTTGTCCGTGCGCAAAGCCAACTCTAGCTTCTGGAACCAACTCTTGGATTTCTTCTACTTTACGTTCAATAGTCTCCACACGATTGTACAAATAAAATACTTGTCCCCCACGTCCCATTTCTCGATGAATTGCTTCTCGGATGGCTCCTGGATTTTTTTCCATTACATACGTTTGAATAGGATATCTATTCGCTGGAGGGGTTTCGATCACAGATAGATCACGTACCCCTAACATAGACATATGCAGGGTTCTAGGAATCGGTGTAGCCGTTAGCGTCAATACATCTATTTGTGCGCGAAGTTGTTTCAATCGTTCTTTATGTTTCACACCAAATCGTTGCTCCTCGTCAATAATCAATAGTCCGAGATCACTAAATTCAATGTCTTTGGATAAAATGCGGTGTGTCCCAACAACAATATCTATTTGACCAGTACGCAACTGCTCGATTGTCTCATTTTGTTGCTTTCTTGTACGGAAACGGCTTAGTAGTCCTACATTCACAGGAAATCCTTCAAAACGTTCCACCATTGTTTCATAATGTTGCTGTGCTAAAATCGTTGTCGGCACAAGAAGTGCAACCTGCTTACTCTCCTTGATTGCTTTAAATGCTGCACGTAGAGCAACTTCTGTCTTCCCGTAACCCACATCACCAACTAGCAGACGGTCCATTGGTTTTTCTTTTTCCATGTCTCGCTTGATTTCAGCAGTGCTTCGTAATTGATCATCCGTTTCAGAATAGGGAAATGCTTCTTCAAACTCTTTTTGGTACGCATCATCCGGTCCAAACGCATAGCCGATTTCCGCTTCACGAGATGCATATAATTGAATCAATTCGTCAGCGATATCCTCAATTTTCGCTGTTACTTTTCGTTTAGTCTTGCTCCACTCACTGCCACCTAATTTATTGACCCGTGGCGATTTTCCTTCAGAAGCAACATATTTTTGAATCAAATTCAGTTGTGTAACTGGAATAAATAACTTATCCTCATTTTGATACAAAATCGTCATATAATCTTGATGTACACCATCAACTTCCAGTGTCTCCATACCAATATATTTCCCAATCCCATGATTGATATGAACAACATAGTCTCCTGGTTTTAAATCTGTATAACTTTTTAGACGTTCTGCATTACTGATTGATTGTCTTCTTGCACGTTTTTTCGTTGCTTTTTGAAAAAGTTCTTTTTCCGTAATCACTACTAATTTTTGTTGTGGAAATTCAAATCCGGACTGTAAGGCTCCTTCAACAAGTTGGATATCACCAATAATCAGTTCTTCAGGTGTCGTCTCCACAACAGGAATTTCCGCATCTCGTAAAATTTCCTCTGCTTTTTTTACTCTTTCTTTTGTTGGAATAAATACAATAACTGTTTGTTTTTGCTTTTGCCAACGATCCATCTCTGCTTTTAGAAGTGGCACTTGTCCAAAAAATTGCTGCATTGATCGATATTGAAAGTTTAAAATCGACTGAAATTTAAGATTACCCATACCTTTTTGAAATAACGCTAAAAAAGTAGTTGGAAATGGCAACTTCTGAATTCGTTGATGTACATCAATAATTAACTTTTGTTCTGAAAAAATTCGTAATTCACTAATTTTTTGTGTTTGCCACTCAGCCGATTCTCGTTCTATTTCACGAGTCATCTCCATGATTCTTGGGTAATCGTCTACCATAACTAATATATCTTCAGAAAAATAATCCAAGATAGTTGTTTCTTCTCGATAAAATAAATCCGTATAATACTTCGCATACTCACCTGGAATCCCTTGTTCCCATTCCGAGAGCAACTGATTGAAATATTCTTGTAAAATACGTTTTTCTTCATCATCTATTGTTCGATCAAGTCGTTTCGCTAATAATTCTCGTACTTGTTGTACTCCATGTAGCATATCTTCCGACGAAAAAACTTGTTCAGTAGTTGGTAAAACAACAATATCATCTACTTTTTCGATAGAACGTTGCGTTTCCGTCTCAAAAAATCGAATCGATTCAATTTGTGTGTCAAACAACTCGATTCGAGCGGGATTATTGGATGTCAACGGATATATATCAACGATATTCCCACGGATACTAAAATCTCCAGGTTTGGCAACCAATGTTTCCCTCACATAGCCCATTGAAATCAAATTTTGTGGTAATTTTTCAAATTCGATATCTTGATCTATTTGAAGATGCATCTGCGCTTCTTTCCATGTTTGTTTTTGTGGAAGGCGTTTGTGTAGAGCTGCGGCAGGGATTAGATAGACACCCTTTTCTCCATTTTCTAGTGCATAGAGTGTTTCAATTCGTTCACGCCGTGCTTCTGGGGAAGAGAAGGACATTTCAGCAGATAATACTTCATCTACTGGGAAAGTATGTATCGCTTCTTCTGGTAGTAAATGGCGAAAATCTTCAGCTAATTGATTGGCCGAGTAAAGATTGGGCACTACCACGATAAGATTTTTCTTTAATGAAGAAAATGCATGAGTAAATAGCAATGTTTTTGCAGAACCTGATAGTCCAGTAACTAATTGCCTACTAGCCCCTTCTTGTAATTGGCGTATCCATTCATTTACTTGTGGATTTTTTCCAAATAATTGAACGATATTCATCAAATCACCTCCTATTTAATTATACTTATTCATTGTATCGATGAATGTGTGCCCATCTAGCCAATAGTCAAGTGCATCAACTGTATGATTCATACTTGTCTCGATAAGCGTTTGGTTTTCTTTAGTAAATGGACTCAATACATGATCCACGACAGTTTTCCTTCCTTCCGGACGACCGATTCCTACCTTCATACGATTAAAGTTTTGTGTACGAATATGTGCAATGATACTTTTGATTCCATTGTGTCCACCCGCACTACCTTTTGGGCGCAACCGTAATTTGCCCACAGATAAATCTAAATCATCATAGACTACAACAAGTTCATTCACTTCAATACCAAAATACGTCATCAAAGGCCCAACTGCACGACCTGAATCATTCATAAATGTTTGAGGCTTTACTAACAAAATCTTCTCACCTTGCGCAGAGAAAAATTCAGCTACTTCTGCTTCAAACGTATTTTTTTTAAATGTTGCTTGATGTGCTTGTGCTAACTTGTCCACCACCATAAACCCAACATTATGCTTTGTTTTTTCATATTTAGTACCTGGGTTTCCCAGTCCTACGATCATTTTCATAATTTATATGCCACCTAGTCTTTGAATTGCAACACAAAAGGCTGGACCACTCCAAGAATGGCCCAGTTCTAGTCACATTTTTATGACAGTAGTATAACACATAATCAGCTGTTACGGTTACAAATGAAATTTTAATAAAGTATTAAACTTAAAAAAAAATGATAAAAGACGGTAAAAAGCTTCATTTAACAAAATAGTGAAATAACGCACATGTAAGCTTTTACATATAGTACACTTGCTATAACTGTTATATTTTTTAGCCAAATCACGTGACAGTAAGCTCTAAACATGTTAGCATATACCGTGAAAAACAAATCAAGGAAGGAATGATATACAATGACTGCATCTGCAGAAATGAAAAATCATAAAAAAGTAATTCTTGTTGGAGACGGTGCTGTTGGTTCTAGCTACGCATTTGCGTTAGTTACTCAAAATATTGCACAAGAAGTCGGAATCGTTGATATTTTTAAAGATAAAACTGAAGGAGACGCATTAGATCTTACTGATGCTCTTGCTTGGACACAACCTAAAAAAATCTATTCAGCTTCTTATGCAGACGCTCATGATGCTGACCTAGTAGTTATCACTGCCGGCGCTCCTCAAAAACCAGGTGAAACTCGTTTAGACCTTGTAAATAAAAACTTAAAAATCAACCGTGACGTTGTGACACAAGTCGTTGAATCAGGATTTAACGGAATTTTCTTAGTTGCTGCTAACCCAGTTGATATTTTAACTTATTCAACATGGAAATTCTCTGGTTTCCCTAAAAACCGTGTTATCGGTTCTGGTACTTCTCTTGATTCAGCTCGTTTCCGTCAAAAAATTGCTGAATTAGTTGACGTTGATGCACGTAACGTCCATGCCTACATTTTAGGTGAACACGGAGATTCAGAATTCCCAGTTTGGTCACATGCAAATGTTGCTGGCTTACAAATTTATGAATGGGTAAAAAATAACCCAGAAGTTGATGAAGAAGCATTGGTTAACATCTTCTTCAGCGTTCGTGATGCTGCTTACACAATCATCGAGAAAAAAGGTGCAACTTTCTACGGTATCGCTGTTGCATTAGCTCGTATTACTCGTGCTATCTTAGATGATGAAAATGCTGTATTACCATTATCTGTTTACATGGACGGACAATATGGCTTAAACGATATCTACATTGGTGCTCCTGCAGTTATCAATGCTCAAGGTATCCAAAACATTATCGAAATCCCATTAAGCGATAGCGAACAAGATCGTATGGACGCTTCTGCTAAACAATTGAAAGACATCTTAACTGAAGCTTTCTCTAAATTAGAAGACTAATCTGTTACTACTGATTCAAGCAAGGTGCTGAGCACCTTGCTTTTTTATTTTGTCAAAAAACGTATAGTTTTTATTAAAAATATCCTAAAAAATCTTGCTTGTTTCGTTTTTGATTTAATCTATGCTATGATGGATTTGATAACTTTATTATTTACAGTGAGGGGCTGCTGCCACTTATTTTTCGAAAGAATAAAATGAATAAGGAGTAACATGCATATGTCCAGAAAGAAAAGAAGAACTGTCCGAAAAGGCACCATCATTGGTTTACTCGTGATTCTCGCGTTAGTAAGTGTCTACTCTATAAGAAGTACATATTACTCATCACATTTTTTACCTAATACCACGGTCAATCAAATAGATGTAAGTAACTTAACGGTTGATGCAGCAAACAAAAAATTACAAGAAGACTATAAAAATCAACCTTTGACAATTACCGAAGACGGTAAAACTTGGAAAGAACTTTCCAAAACAGATTTAGGCTATAAAACTGATTTTTCTAGCGAATTACAATCACTCAAAGATGAGCAAAGCGCCTGGAGTTGGGGAGCTGCTTATGTCTCTGCTGATGAAAAAGAAACCATCGACCCAGTAGATGTTGATCATGATAAACTAGACGCTACAGTTGCTACAGTAACCAGTGAATTGACGCAATTAAACGAAGGGCGCACTGAAACAAAAGATGCTACTATTTCTACTACTTCAGATGGGTTTACTATTACACCTGAAGTAAAAGGTACGTCCATCGATGTTGATAAAGCCATTGCTCAATTAAAAAAAGATGCATCATCTGGAGCTGATACACTTGAATTAAGTAAGTTCCAAACTGAACCTGATGTCCTTTCTACAGATAAAGATTTGGCAGAACAAGTGACTGAGATGAATACTATTGCAAATGTCAAGGCTACCTACTCTATCAACGGAGAAACATTCCAGATTCCTACAACAGATATTACAAGTTGGCTAACGTATACCGATGGTAAAATCGACTTAGATGATACAAAAGTAACCGCCTATGTTACAGCCTTGGGTGAAAAATATAACACAAGCACAAATAACACAAAATTTGAAAGTACCAAGCGCGGAGAAGTATCCATTGAGCCCGGTTCGTATACTTGGACGATTCAAACAGCTGACGAAGTTGCTGCTTTAAAGAAACAAATTTTAGCTGGTGAAGATTTTTCTCGGTCTCCAATTGTACAAGGTAGTACAACAGCCGACCATCCATTGATTGAAGATACGTATATTGAAGTCGACTTAGAAAATCAACATATGTGGTATTACAAGGATGGAAAATCTGTGATCGATACGGATATCGTTTCCGGAAAACCTTCTACAGAAACTCCGACTGGTGTGTACTATGTATGGAATAAAGAAGAAGATGCCACTCTAAAAGGCGAAGATTATGCTACTCCTGTAGATTATTGGATGCCGATTGATTGGACTGGTGTTGGGATCCATGATTCAGATTGGCAACCCGCATATGGTGGCGATCTTTGGGAAACAAATGGTTCACACGGCTGTATCAATACACCACCAGACATAATGAAAGAACTTTATGCCGCAGTTGAGGTAGGTACACCTGTATTAGTATTCTAGGACACTAACGTGATACTGATTCTACAAGATGAAGCAATAAAACACCCTTCGTTGCATCCATTTTAACTGGACGCAACGAAGGGTGTTGTTTTTTTGATCAAAGAAATAATCAAACAAATACTTGCAGAAATATTTTTATTACTAGCTCATTTTAGAGGTCCCATCCCTCGTTGTTCTAGCCCTTTTATCTATTCCGCTGATGTAAATACTTCAGATACATCATCATCATCTTCAAGTTTATCAATTAATTTTTCTAATTGCTCTTTTTGTTCCTCATTTAAAACTACTGTTGTTTGTGGGAACATAGTTAATTCCGCTTGCGCTAAAGTGAATCCGTCCGTTTCTAATTTGTCTCGAACGGTTGTAAAGTCTTCTGGTAAAGTAAAAATTTCAAATACTTCAGGAGACACCTGTAAATCTTCGGCACCAGCTTCCAATACATCTTCAAACATCTGATCTTCATCAATAGATAAGCCCTCACGCTCAATCGCAATATAGCCTTTTCGGTCAAACATGTAATTAACAGACCCTGTTTCGCCTAAGTTACCACCATTACGTGTAAAAGCAACGCGTACATTTGTTGCTGTACGATTTCGGTTATCTGTCAGTGTATGAACCAAAATCGCTACACCAGCTGGGCCATACCCTTCATAAGTGATTTCATCATAATTTGTCTCATCTGCAGAGGCTGTCGCCTTTTTTATTGCACGATCAACATTATCATTCGGCATATTTGCTGCTTTCGCTTTATCCACAACTAATCGTAAGGCTGGATTCATCGCTGGATCAGGTCCACCAGCTTTTGCCGCCATATATATCTCACGGGAAAGTTTTTGAAATATTTTCCCTCTTTTAGCGTCTTGTGCATTTTTTCTTCCTTGAATATTATGCCATTTACTGTGTCCTGACATCTCGATTCCTCCTTTAGCTCTCTCTTCTTTTATTCTATGCTTTCCTACTGAAAAATCAATAGTTGCATAATTATCGTTTCTTCTTGATAACAAAAATAAGAATACAAATAGAGACAGCAACCAATGCACCCACTGAGTCTAACATAACATCTTGAAACATTGGTGATCGACCACCAGTAACCATCTGATGAAATTCATCAAGTCCAGCGTATCCAGTCGCAGCAAGCCAAGAAAGTACACCCGTTAGCCAAAGTGTGTTCAGCCGAGGATATACTCCTAAAAATAGACTTCCACCCATGATAAAATACGTTGTGAAGTGAGCCGCTTTACGAATAAAAAATTCCACAAAACTAAAATAACCTTGACTCGCTATACTTACTTCACTTCCACCATACATAAAATTGATTTTACTAAAACTCTCTAAAAAGGGCTCATTTTTCAGTAAATGTTGTAAATTAGATATTTGAGATTGTTCCTGGTATGTCTGAGCAGAACTATAAAATAAAATTGCCATAACAATAAATGCAACGCCTAAATAAAAATTACCATTTTGCATTTGTTTTTTCATACTATCCACCTCGCTTTCTCTATCTTAGCGATTTTTTTTTGAAAGAACAATCATTTGATAGAATTTTTTCCTGTGCTATACTAAAAATTAACTACAGCATTTGAAAGGGGTTTTTTTATGCACTATTCTTTAAATTGGGATTTAGATTCTATTTTTCCTGGCGGAAGTCACTCCGAAGCACTCATTCTTCGACTGGAATTATTACAAAATCAAATTGTTGACTATAAAAAAGCAACAGAAAATTGGCAGTTTGAATCAGACGAAACACATGAGTTATTCGTCGCTATCTTTGATTTACAAGGAATAATTACAGATGGATTCATGCAATGTGGCAGTTTTATCGAAGCCTTACTTTCTGCAGATAGCACCGATGACCATGCGAAAGTTCTCGATGATAAACTAAGAAAGCTTACACCGGATTTTCAATTTGCACAAACAATCTTAGCAAAGAAAATTGCGCAACTTTCAGATGTTCAGTGGCAACAACTCCTTGAGACACCTGCACTTGAATCAGTCACGTATCGATTGAATGAAATTCGTCATGATGCAAAACAATTACTCAGTGAGAATGAAGAAAATATTATCAATACTTTATCACTAGATGGTCTAAATGCTTGGAGTCAACATTATGATACCATCGTTTCCGGGATAGAAATCCCATTTACCGATAAAAATGGAAAACAACACGCACTTTCAGCCGGGCAAGCCTTCAATAAAATGATGGGAGATCCTGATCCTCTTATTCGGAAAGAATTATTTGATAGCTGGGAAAAGGAATGGAAAAAACAAGCACCTTTATTTGCAGATACCTTAAATCACCTAGATGGCTTCCGTTTATCCGACTACAAGTTACATGGAATCTCTGACTATTTAGAGAAACCTCTTGAGTACAATCGCTTAAAAAAAGAAACACTTGACGTTATGTGGGAAACTATCACTACTAACAAGCAATACTTCGTTGATTATCTAGCACGTAAGGCAAAGCTTTTGGGTAAAGAAAAGATGGAATGGCAAGACCAAGATGCCCCTATCATACTAGGTAAATTAGAAGAAAAAACATATAATTTCGATGAAGCAGCTGAATTTATTATAATGAATTTCGAAAAATTTAGTCCTAAAATGGCAAAATTTGCGCAAGTAGCATTTGAAAAGAGCTGGATTGAAGCTGAAGACCGCCCAAATAAGCGTCCAGGTGGATATTGCACGGAGCTTCCCGAAAGTGAAGAGTCTCGAATCTTTATGACTTATAGTAACTCAATCAACGAAGTGGCTACTCTTGCACATGAATTAGGCCATGCATTTCATAGCAGCGTTATGTGGGACTTACCGACCTTGAATAGAGAGTACGCAATGAATGTTGCCGAGACAGCAAGTACGTTTGCAGAATTGATTGTTGCCGATGCCACTTTGAAAGAAGCTAAGACTAATGAGGAAAAAATCAATTTGTTAGATGTTAAAATGCAAAATGCTATTGCAATGTTTTTAAATATTCATACACGCTATATCTTTGAATCTAATTTTTATGAAGCACGTCAGAAAGGTATTTTGACTGAAAAAGAAATTACTAAACTGATGCTTGATGCACAAAAAGAAGGTTATTTAGATAGTTTGTCTACGTATCATCCCTATTTTTGGGCAGCAAAATTGCACTTTTTTATCGACGACGTTCCCTTCTATAATTTCCCTTATACCTTTGGTTATCTATTTAGCACAGGTATTTACGCCTATGCAAACCAACATGAGTCTGATTTTGAAGAACAATACATTGCTTTACTCCGTGATACAGCATCAATGAGTACTGAAGATTTAGCAAAAAAACATCTTCAAGTTGATTTAACCAAACCAGACTTTTGGCAAGCTGGCATGAATAAAATTATAGAAGATATCGATTTATTTATGAAATTAACCGAAGACTATCTATAAGATAATAAAAATGACCTGAATGATATCCATCGTTCAGGTCATTTTTTGTGGATTATGAAACATAAAAAAACTAGATGCATAAATGCATCTAGTTTAGAAAGTCAGATTACATGCTAACTGCGAAATCTGGTGTAAACCATTGAGTAGAACCAATTTTTACAGTATCACCTGGTTTAGGAGCATGGATATATTGTCCATTACCCATATAGATAGCTACATGGTATGTTGATCCATGTGAACCCCAGAATAATAAATCGCCTACTTTTGCTTGGCTTACAGGGATAGTTGTACCAGCAGATTCTTGCGGTACAGTATAACTACCAATATCTCGTCCAGTTACTTGTAAATAAACATATTGAGTAAATCCTGAACAGTCAAAGCCAGATGGAGTTCTTCCACCCCATACATATGGAGTACCAATGTATTTTTGTGCTTCAGCTACAATTGCTGCTCCATTTGTTGATGTACCCGCATTTGAAGAGCTTGATTCTGTTGTACTTGAGCTTGAGCTTGTTGTTGCACTTGAACTTGTTGTTGTGCTTGAGCTTGTTGTCGTACTTGAACTTGAAGTTGTTGTGCTTGATTCTGGAACTTCAACTACTGTACTTGAGCTTGAAGTTGTTGTGCTTGATTCTGGAACTTCAACCACTGTACTTGAGCTTGTTGTTGTACTTGATTCTGGAACTTCAACCACTGTACTTGAGCTTGTTGTCGTACTTGAAGTTGTTGTGCTTGATTCTGGAACTTCAACTACTTCGCTTGAGCTTGTTGTTGATTCACTTGATTCTGGAACTTCAACTACTTCGCTTGAGCTTGTTGTTGATTCACTTGATTCTGGAACTTCAACTACTTCGCTTGAGCTTGTTGTTGATTCGCTTGATTCTGGAACTTCAACTACTTCGCTTGAACTTGTTGTTGATTCGCTTGATTCTGGAACTTCAACTACTTCGCTTGAGCTTGTTGTTGATTCGCTTGATTCTGGAACTTCAACTACTTCGCTTGAGCTTGTTGTTGATTCGCTTGATTCTGGAACTTCAACTACTTCGCTTGAGCTTGTTGTTGATTCACTTGATTCTTCAGATACTTGCTGAGTTGCAGCTTGTTCTGATGCTTGTGTTTCAGCTTCAGCTTTTTCTGCTTGTTCTTTCGCTTCTTGTTCCGCTGCTTGTTGACGCGCTTGTTCTGCTAAACGTTCTTGTTCACGAACACGTGCTTGTTCTGCTTCAGCAGCTTCTTTTTGACGATTTAAGTCAGCTTTTTTGCTTTCAGCTGTTTCTTGTTCTGCTGCTAATGTTGTAGTCATTACATTCAAATCAGCTTGTTTTGATTGTAATTCACCTTTTTGTGATTCTAATACAGCTTGGTTTTCGTTGATTTCTTGTAATTGAGCCTTGTTCTCAGCTTGTTTTTCTTCAACTTCTTTTTGATCAGCCTTTTGTTGTTCTACTAATTCATTATTTGCTTTAACGATTGTTGTCATGGCTTGAACACGGCCAACTGCGTCAGATAATGAATCGGCATTTAAAACTGCATCGATATAATTTGATGATGTACCATTTACTTGTACGTCACGTGCTTGCTTTTTGATTGATACTTCACGTTTTTCAATTCGTTCTTTTAAATCTGCAATTTCTTTTTCTAATTGAGCAGATTTTGTACGTAATGTTGCTTGTTTCGACAACAAATCTTGTGATTGAGTATTGATATCAGCCACTTGACTTTGTAAATCTGCAATTTGAGATTGCACATCTGCTTGTTGGCTCTTTAAATCACTGATTTTTTGATTTTGTTGATCAATTTGTGTATCAAATTCGTCCGCCGCGGCTGCGATCGGTGATGCAACGGCTGTTAGCGTTAATGAACAAACCATAACCGCTGACAATAAACTCTTTTTCACTCTTCATTCCTCCGACTGGCTTAATTTAATAAATATCTAAAATAGTTTAATTCTTTCTTAACGACAATAAAATTGTACCATAGCAGTATTTCATCTATATAATAGTTATGTTACAAAAACATTTCAAAACAACTTAATAAAATGACAGTGCTTGCATATCTTTAATCAGCTAAACAAAAAAGAAACTACTCGTAAACGAATAGTTTCTTAAATGGAAAAATAAACAAAATGAAAAGCACCATATTTAGTAGTAATGTAGGGCCTAAGAATCGACTAATAAAGAAAGTCGCATCCACCGTTGATAACTTGAATACAATTTGAATAATCAACGTGAATAATTCAAAGCTAGTCACAAAAATAATCATGCTAAGAAATTCCGTATAAAAACTCTTATAAATGACTGAGCTTAACCCTTTCATCAACAAAACAGACACTGGCAGTGCTACAGCATAGATACCAATAACGCCTATATAGTACGTATCAAAAATGATTCCTAGTACTGTTGCAGTAATCACTAAATACTTTCTTGGAAAGCTACGACTACAGCATAGTAAAGCTAAGATCAGCAAATGCGCATTGGCCATGTAGATATTTTGACTCCAATCAGATACAACACGTGTAACATGTCCATCAATCAACATAAGTAAAAAAAGGATAACTGGAAGATAATATTTCATCGTCTCTTTTTTCAACATGGGCTATTCATCTCCCACTAGTCGTTTCACTACTGTTACGACTGAAATATCATACATTTGTGCATATGGTTTCACATACACTTCACGATCTAATCCGAAACTATCCGGCTTGATTTCACTAACAGTACCTACAGCTAGGTCAGCCGGCGAATTTCCACCAAGTCCAGAAGTTTGGACAACATCCCCTTTTTTGATATCTGCATCTCCTGTTAATTGGGTAACAACTAAGGCTTGTTTTTCTTCATCATATTCTTTTAACACACCAAAAGAATCATCACTACCTGTTGTTACTTTTACTGGAAATTGATTTGAACTTTCATTTGAAGAAGAAAGCAATTCTATTTTTGAAGAAGCTTTATTTACTTCAAGCACACGACCAATTAATCCTTTTTGTGACATTACAGCCATATTCACTTCAATACCATCGCTAGACCCTTTATCGATTACTAGAGTATCTTGCCATGTATCTGGTGAACGAGTAATTACATTTGCAGTCACTTTGTCATAGTTACTCAATGTTTCATTCAATGCTAATTCTTTTTTTAGAGCACTGATTTCTTTTTCACTATTTTTATTTGTTTGCGATAGTTCATCGTAACTATCTATTTTTGCTTTTAATTTTTCATTCTCTGAATAAGTTGATAGTAGATTTTGAGCAGCATCGGCTCCATTTTCTATCCAGCGAGCAGGTGTAGTTATTGCTTTATCAATAATTCCTACACTATCATTTATTACAGCTTGAAAAATATTTGGTTTTCCTTCATTCGCTCGTTTTGCTGCAGTAACACTCAAAGAGGTTACGACAATAATCACGATGATCAAAGTAATAATTATGTTTTTATTGGGATTGAATTTCTTCACAAAGACACCTCGAAAGTAGTTAGACTATTAGTTATAAGTTTATCACTAAATTCTAGGAAACAAAAGGTAGGTCAGGGCTCTTAAGCTTTTTTTAGCTTTTTTAAATAATCGATGCTACTCAAAAACTAATCTTTACTTTGAACAACTGCTAGAATTCCTTTGGTAAAACTAAAATTAGCGGTAGGGCCAATAAATTCATTGCTTGCAAAAGAAGTCGGAAACAATACATTTTTATTTTCCAGCGTATATTTGCTTTTTTCAAGCGTTAAATTTTCAACCGGTGTAAGGCAACAGTACGCTAGATAGGTCATATTTTCTTCATGAAAAATCGTATAGTTGCCTGGAAGATAGTAATGTAATGTATTTTGTTTATCTGCTAAAGTTACCTGCGAAAGAAACGGTCTGTATCTTGGTTCTGTTCCTAACCAGATATTTGCGAGAAGATGATCTATCCGTCCACCAGTTACACCAATCAATAACACATTCGCATCAGGATAATTTAAAAATGCCCAATCCAAAGCCAACTGTGTATCAGTATCGTCTTTTTCCGGTTTTGACTGCTCTATATTTTCTGCTTTTGAAAATACATGTGCTCGTTCCTCCAGTGTAATCGAATCAAAATCCCCAATTGCTAAATGAAGTATTTGCTTTTGCTCCAACAGATATAGAGCACCTCTATCTATACCAATAAAAAAATCAAATGTATTAAAATCAATCACTGGCCAAAGATCTGGACTGCCGCCACCAACAATCAAAATATTCATATTAATCGATCACTTCTCTCAACGACTCAATTTGTTGAATTGGATTTTCAGCACTATAGATATATGAACCTGCAACAAAGACATTTGCACCAGCTTTTTTACATTTTTCTGCTGTTTCAGGTACAATTCCTCCATCCACTTCAATATCATACGTATAGTTATTTACTTCACGAATCTGTGCTAATTCTTCAATTTTCGATAACGTTTCTTCGATAAAACTTTGTCCACCAAAGCCTGGGTTTACAGTCATGACTAAAACCTGATCAACAGTTGATAACACATGTTGAATCATTGAAACTGGAGTTCCTGGGTTAATGACTACTCCTGCTTTCACACCTAGGCTCTGAATCAACTGGATTGCACGATGGATATGGGGCGTTGATTCTACATGGACAGTGATAATATCTGATCCAGCTTTTGCAAAATCAGGAATAAATCTTTCTGGTTCAGTAATCATCAAATGAACATCTAATGGTAACTTTGTAATTGGACGAATTGCTTCCACAACGTTGTGTCCAAAAGTAATGTTTGGGACAAACTGTCCATCCATAATATCCACATGGATGTAATCTGCTCCATTTCTTTCCACAAGTTCAATATCTCTTTGTAAATTTGCAAAGTCTGCGCTTAAAATCGATGGTGCTAATTTCATTTAAAAATTCCTCCTATTTTTTCCGTTTTGTATATACGGGACGTCTTTTTTCAATTTCTTGTAAAAACTGCAAGTAATTCTCATATCTACTCATTGCGATTTTTTGTTCTTCTACCTGTTGTTTGACTGCACAACCTGGTTCCTTTACATGCATACATTCTCTAAAACGGCAGTCCCGAGATGCGCGTACAAATTCAGGAAATAGCTTCGGTAATTCATTCGCCTCTACAGTTAAAAAATCGATTGAACTAAATCCTGGTGTATCTGCAACTAGCCCATCATACAACGGGAGTAACTCAACATGGCGTGTTGTATGTTTCCCACGACCCAAAGACTCTGAAATTTCACTTGTTTTTAATTCTAATTCAGGTGAAATTTTATTTAATAATGTTGATTTTCCTGCACCAGATTGTCCCATAAAGACAGATAGTCTTTCTGGAAAATAACGTACTAGTTCTTCAATATCCTCTTCAAACTTTGGAATAATAACTGGGTAACCAATTTCTTCATAGATTTTTTTGATTGTTAAAATTTCTTGATTGTCTGGATCAATATCTACTTTACTTAAATAAATCAGTGGCTCAATTCCTTCATATTCAAGTGTAACCAAAAATCGATCAAGTAAATTATAGGAAAAATTGGGTTCAACTAAACTCATTACAATAATTCCAAGATCAATATTTGCTACAGGTGGTCGTACTAATTTATTTGTTCTCGGTAGCACCTCAAGTAGATAACCATCTGTTAGATTGGTACTCTCAAATATTACTTGATCACCCACAAGAGGTGTGATTTTTTTGTTTCGAAAGTTTCCTCTACCACGTGTTTGATACGTTTCACCATCTGAATAGACATAATAAAATCCACTCAGCGCTTTTCTGATTTGTCCTTTTATTTGGCCCACCTCCGTTTTTCATCTATTTTACCACAGGATCCTCTGTTCCGATTGCTTAAGGAAAAAAAACAATAAAACAACCTCTCTCAAAAACAAAGAACAGTCTTTGGAGAGGTTGTTTTTATTCATCATCAGTTGATGTTGTTGACTCGGTTGTACTTGTTTCAGTAACTTCTGTTGATTCAGTCGTTTCTTTTTCTTTGCCGGATTTTTCTTTACTTTCACTTTCCGACGTACTGCTTGATGTGGTACTTTCTTCAGTTGACGTACTACTTTCAGATTCACTTGATGTTTCAGCAGTTTCAGGATTAGGTCCTTTAGAGTAGATAACTGCAATCGTATCTCCGTTCACTACCTGTGTACCAGCCGCCGGAGTAGTTTTGATGACCGATCCTTTTTCTACATCTTCTGAATATTCTTCCGTTTCACTATAATTCAAGCCAACTTCACGTAAATACGTCCTTGCTTCACTCTTTGTGTAGTCTTTGATATTATCTAAGCTAAATGGTTCCGAGCCCAAGCTAACTACAAAATTTATATAGGTATTCTTTGCTACTACTTCTGTACCAGCTGCTGGATCTTGACTAATAATCAGACCTGCTGCCACATCATCACTATATGTTTCAGTTTTCGTAATTTGGCCTTCTGAAAATCCTTGAGCTGTTAGCTCGCTATAGACACTCGTATAGCTTTCATTAACATAACTTCTTAATGTTGTTGTTTCTGGACCCTTACTAACAACAAAGGAAATCGTATCCTTTGATAAGTTCACATCAGAACCAGAATCAGGTGTTTGTGAAATAATATCTCCATCTGCTACCGTGTCACTATATTCTTCAGTTTTCTTGATTTGATCTGTTGGAAAACCTAATGCATCAAGATCAGTAACAGCATCCGTATAGGCTACATCCGTGTAATCTTTTAGCTCGATACTTTTGATTCCTGTACTAATATACAGCTTCACAGTATGATCCTTCTTGATTGTTGTTCCTGCAGAAGGGCTTGTTTTGACAACATCCCCCTCCTCAATCTTATCATCGGCTATCTTTTTGACGCTTACCGAAACTTTTAATTTTGATTCAGCCAATTTCACACGTGCAGAAGCTTCTGACATCCCGCTGACATCTGGAACAGTAGCCTCTCCATGACTACCTGAAGCAAAATAAATAGCTGTCCCCGCAAATAAGGCGAGTAACAACGCAAGCAATACGATCAACCCACGTTTTCGCTTCTTCTTAGGCTTTTCCTCTTCTTGTACGGCTACTGCTTCTTCTGTTGATTCTTCCTCTGGGAGTTCCGGAATAGGAACAATCGCCTTCGTTTCTTCAAGTAATGATGTCGGCTGCCATTTGGCTTCATTCAAACGTTCTGGCGACAACACCGTAGCTAAATCTTCATTCATTTCTTCAGCTGTTTTATACCGATCTGTTGCATCTTTTGCTGTTGCTTTTAAAACAACATTTTCTAGCGATTGCGGTACTTCGGGATCAACAGCTAAAATAGAGGGGAGTTCATCTTGGAAGTGTTTCAATGCAATCGTTACTGCAGATTCTCCATCAAAAGGGACACTTCCTGTAATCATTTCATAAAGAATGATTCCTAGTGCATAGATATCTGATTGTTTTGTAGCCATACTTCCACGGGCTTGTTCAGGTGAAAGATAGTGAACAGAGCCTAGCATGGAATTCGTTTGCGTGATTGATGTTTCAGACAATGCAATGGCTATTCCAAAATCTGTGATTTTTACTATGCCTTCTTTATCAATCAATATGTTTTGTGGCTTCAAGTCTCGGTGAATGATTTGATGACTATGCGCCAACGAAATAGCTGATAAAATTTGTTGCATAATATCTACTACCTTAGGATAAGCAATTGGTGACTTTGTTTGAATGAATCGTTTTAAATCCATCCCTTTTATATATTCCATCACTAGATATTGCATGCCATCTTCTTCACCAACGTCGTATACACTAACAATATTTGGGTGCACAAGTTCAGTTGCGGCCAAGGCTTCTCGTTGAAAACGACGAATGGCTGTTTGATCATTTTGAAAGTTAAATCGCAGGACTTTAACTGCAACATCTCGATCTAAAATCAGGTCGTGTGCTAGAAAAACGTTTGCCATACCACCACTGCCGATATTTCCTATAATTTGATAACGACCATTCAATTTTTTCCCAAGTTCAATCATAGAGAATGGTCCTCCTTATATTGAATCAACAAGACAGTAATATTATCTACGCCACCCGCTGCATTCGCTTGATGAATCAATTGATTCACCGCATCTGCCATAGTTCGAGAATGCTTGATGATTGCTAAAATCGTTTCTTCAGAAATCATATTTGTCAGTCCATCTGAACAAAGTAAAAGTTGGTCTCCTGCTTCCCATGCATGAGTCACTACATCTACTTCTACAGAGCCTGGCATTCCAATCGAGCGAGTCAAAATATTTTTTCGCGGATGGTTGGCAGCCATCTCTTTACTAATTTCACCAGATTTTACTAATTCATTTACTAATGAATGATCTTCCGTAATTTGTTGCAACTCATCATTTCGAATCAAATATGCACGACTATCGCCAACATTGGCTACTGTAAAATGATTTTCTAGCAAGGCCGCTGCTACAACTGTGGTCCCCATGCCATTGTGCGTTTTCTCTTGCATTCCTTTGTCATGGATTTTCATATTTTCTTGTTGCAACGCTTGAATAAACCATTGTGCTGTCTTTTCGTAATCAGTCAATTGTTGACTTTCCCATGCTTTACCTAAATCTGTGACTGCCATTTGACTTGCAATATCCCCAGCTAAGTGACCACCCATACCATCCGCCAATACTGCCAATTTTATTCCATTTAAGTTTGTAAACACGTTGGCATAGTCTTGGTTTGTATTTCGTTTCTTTCCTACATCTGATTGAAATTCAATATGCATTTCTTCACCTCATTACTTTTTGCGTAAACAACAGATAAAGAAGCCATCTGTATGAAATTGATGCGGATAAAGAGTTAACATTTGATCATGCATCACTTCTTTTACCTTCTCATTTGTTTGAACATCGATTTTTTCAAATTCTGGATGTTTTGCTAAAAAAGTAGCAATGACTTCTTGATTTTCTTCTTTTAAAATTGTACAAGTGCTATAAGTCATTATACCTGAAGATTTTAGTGTTGGTGCACAACTTTCTAAAATCGCTAGTTGGATTTGTGGCAACTGTGTTAAATCTTCTGGTTTTTTTCGATATTTAATATCTGGTTTTCGGCGCATCAAACCAAGTCCAGAGCATGGTGCATCTACTAAGATACGATCAAAGGATTCTGGCGCAAAATTTTCAGCAACTGTTCGTGCATCCATTTGTTTTGGCTGTACGACAGATGCTACATGTAATCGTTCAGCATTTTCTTTGATTAACTCAACTTTATGTGCATGAATATCTAATGCTGTGACTTGTCCTCCAACTTCATCTTCTAAAAACGTAGCTATATGTGTCGTTTTTCCACCTGGTGCTGCGCAGGCATCGAGTACTTGGTGGTTGGGTTCAATTTGCATTGTTGGTGCAACTAGCATTGAACTTTCATCTTGGATTGTCAACAACCCATAATTAAATAGTTGACTCGCAGCTAAGTGTCCTTTATCTGCTACAATTCCGTAAGGACTAACTAGACTTTCTGTTGCATCGATTTCTTCTTCTGAAAGAGCAGCAATTGCTTCTTCTCTTGTTGTAACATTTGTGTCGATTCGACCACTTACATGACTTGGTTTGTATAATGATTCACCTAATAACTTTGTGTTCTCATAGCCAATTTGGTCAACCAGACGTTCAATCAACCAAGTCGGAATACTCACTTCTATCGACAGACGTTCAATCTTATCTTGAATACGCTCAGTACTTGGCAGCCCTTTTCGTTGAATCGTTCTTAATACACCATTTACAAACTTTCCTGTTCCAGGATTTCCTTTTGCTTTAGCAATTTCTACTGCTTCATTCACAACAGCATGTGCAGGTACTTTATCTAAAAATTCAAATTGATAAATAGACAGAATCAACAATGATTTTACCCACTCATCTACTTTTTTTGCATCTTTGATAAATGGTGCTAAATAAAATTCTAATAACATCTTATGACTGATGGTTCCATAGACAAGTTCCGTCAATAAACGTGCATCTTTGTCATTTAGTGTGCTCTTATTGATCATTTCATTTAGCAAAAGGTTGGAATATGCGCCACCTTTACTGATACGTTCAATCGCTGTCAATGCAGCAAAGCGTACAGATTTTTTGATTCTATTCGGTATTTTCCCCATATTATTCCACCATTTGCCCTTCACTTACATGCTGCCCGTTCCCATTTAGGAATGCTTGGATATTTTGTTTTCCCTTACCAGCAGGTTGTAATTCATCAATTGCCAACACAGTTCCCGCACCACATGCAATCCAAAGATTCTTCTTATCTTTACGAATAATCGTTCCTGGAATTGCGGTCGTTGTTTCTTCAGGCATAGGGCGGACATCCCATAATTTCCAGCGACTTCCTTGATATGTGGTAAATGCAATTGGCCAAGGTCTCATTCCACGAACTTGATCATCTACAGAACTAGCAGTTTTTCTCCAATCAATTGCTTCTTGTTCACGTGTAATATTAGGAGAAAAAGTTACTTCGTCTTCATTTTGTGGTACTGGTTGCAATGTGCCATTTAAAATTTTGGGTAGCGTTTTTAACAGCAAGTCTTTCCCAAGTAAACTTAATTTGTCAAACATCGTGCCAACATCATCTGTTTTAGTGATTGGTACACGTTCTTGTGCGAAAATGCCACCCGCATCCATTTTTTTGATCATTTCCATGATTGTCACTCCAGTTGCTTCATCCCCCTCAATAATTGAGTAATGAACAGGAGCACCACCGCGATATTTTGGTAGTAAAGATGCATGTACATTCAGCGCTCCATATTTTGGCACTTGCAGTAGGTGTTCTGGCAAGAATTGCCCAAATGCTGCAGTTATCAAAATATCTGGTTGTAAATCAATGATTTTCTCCATTTCAGGCGAACCTGATATTTTTTCTGGTTGCAACACAAGTAACTCATGTTTTAAAGCCGCTTCTTTTACCGGAGTTGGCGTGATTACTCTTTTACGTCCTACAGGTCGATCCGGCTGTGTAACAACTGCTTTAATCTCATAGCCTGATTCTATTAATCCTTCTAATATTGGAACAGAAAATTCGGGTGTTCCCATAAATACTACTTTAGTCATTTAAATGTTCCTCCATATATTCTTCTAATTTTTCTTCTGGAATTTGCTCAATCATTTTCTCTGTAAATAAAATACCATCTAAATGGTCAATTTCATGTTGAAACGCGCGTGCTAAATAGCCCACTGCATTTACCTCTATCTCATCGCCTTCACGATCGTAATAGCGAACAGTTATTTCATCTGCACGTTCAACTGTTCCATAGGTGTGTGGAATACTAAGACAACCTTCCACATCGATATCTGTTCCCTTTCGCTCAATAATTGTAGGGTTGATGAGTTCAAATAAATCTCCTTCATCAACTTCAACAAGTGCAATACGGATATTTTTGCCTACTTGTGGTGCAGCTATCCCAATCCCATCATGGGCAATCATTGTCTCATGTAGATTATCTAAAAATTCAACAGTTTCATCTGTAATAAGATCAATCGGTTTAGATACTTTTTTTAACTTATCATTGGGATGAATCAAAATCGGATATAACATACTAATTTTCCTTTCTCAAATAAAATGTAACGGTTCATTATCAATAGCCACAAACAATCCATGACGCTGTTCTTTTTGGCTACTTTCTAAAATATAATCTAACAATTGAGGCAACTTAGGTTCTTGCTTATATTTAATAATCAATTGATAGTAATAACGGTTTTTGATTCGAAGAATGGCACTTGGTGTAGGTCCTAAAAGTAAGCAACTATCACTAACGTTTTCTTGTAATAACTTAGAAATCTCAAATATTTTTTTTGCTGCTACCTGTTCTTCTTCATGGCTCGTCGTAATTTTAACAGTAAAATAATAAGGTGGGTAGCCTCCACGATGCCGTATCTGCATCTCTTTTTGATAAAATTGCTCGTAATTTTGTATCTTGGCTAATTGAATTGCATAATGTTCAGGATTAAAGGTTTGGATGATCACCTCGCCTGGTTTTTCTGCACGCCCTGCGCGACCAGAAACTTGCGTAAGTAACTGAAATGTATGCTCGCTTGAACGAAAATCAGGTAAATTAAGTGCCGTGTCTGCATTCAATACCCCTACTAAAGTGACTTCAGGAAAATCAAGTCCTTTAGCAATCATTTGTGTCCCAAGCAAAATATCTGCTTCATGCTGACCAAATTTTTGCAAAATGCGTTCATGTGCGCCTTTCTTCCTTGTTGTATCCACGTCCATTCGAAGAATCCGAGCTTTCGGATACAGCTCTTTTAATTCCTCTTCGACTTTTTGGGTACCTGTTCCATAATAACGTATTTTATTTTCACCACAATTTGGGCATCGGTATGGAATAGGCTCTTCATGTCCACAATAATGACAACGCATTTTCTTTGTATCCATATGAAGAGTTAATGAAATGTCACAATTCGGACAAGGAAGTACAAAACCGCAATCACGACACATCACAAACGAAGAATAGCCACGACGATTCAACATCAAGACGCTTTGCTCTTGCTTTTCCAATCGATCACTTAACTTTTCTTGTAATTGTTGTGAGAAAGTTGTAACACCAGACTTAGCCAGTTCTTCACGCATGTCGATAATATCAATTGTGGGCAACTGTGCAGAAGATTTTGCACGTTGTGTCAATTTTAGAAATCGATAAACACCCTTTTGTGCTCTGGCACGTGATTCTAATGAGGGGGTTGCGCTTCCTAGAACCACTGGACAGTGATGATATGTTCCACGCCAAATTGCCAAGTCTCTCGCATGATACCGGGGAGTTTCGTCTTGCTTATAGCTAGATTCATGTTCTTCATCAATGATGATCAAGCCTATATTTTTTAACGGCGCAAAAATAGCTGAGCGTGCACCAACAACTATTTGAGCCTCTTCACGTTCGATTTTTCGCCATTCATCGTATTTTTCGCCTTGTGATAAGCCACTATGCAAAACTGCTACAGCTTCCCCGAACCTTCCTTTAAATCGTTCAACCATTTGAGGCGTTAAAGAAATCTCTGGAACTAACATTATTGCTGTTTTATTATTTTCGATAACTTTAGCAATTGTTTGTAAATAGACTTCTGTTTTTCCACTACCAGTAATCCCCTCAAGCAAAAATACTTCATTCTTTTCTTTTTGAAATGCTTCAATTATTTCATCCGTTGCAACTTGCTGTTCTGGATTTAAAGAAAGTGCCGCTGTCCTTTCGAATTGCCCGTCTTGATAAGGATCGCGATAGACTTCGACTTCCTCAAAAGTAAGCCACCCTTTTTCTTGTCCTTGATTCAAAATACTTGTACTAATACCTTCTTCTATAAATTTTTTAACAGGGACAGTTCCAGTCATCTCAGAAAGATAAAGTAATAGTTCTTTTTGTTTTTTTGCATTTGCACGCAAAGTCCCCCATATAGTATCAATTTCTTTTAACTGTACCAAAGATCGTACAACACGCATCGTTCGTACTTTATTTTTTGTCCGTACTTCATATCGAATGTCGATTAGTTTTTCCTGGCGCCATTGCATCAATTGTGGAAGTAGTCCTTTTTCTTCTACCTCTTTCCAAGAGATTTCTTCTTGATTTGCAAAAAGGCTTTGGGTCTCTTTTGTTTGTTTTAAGGGATATATTTTCTTATCATACTCAGCCTTCATCACGCTTGGGAGCATTGTTTGCAAACAAGTTATTTTAAATGCGTAGGTTTGTACTTTCATGTAATCAGCCAAGGACAATAATTCTTGATTAACAACAGGCGCTAAATCTAGTGCTCGAACGATTTCTTTAAATTTAGTTACTTCTTCACTTGTTTTACGTAACGCTACAATAAATCCTTGAATATGGCGATTTCCATTGCCAAATGGGACCTCTACTCTCATTCCCACTTGAAGAGTTGCTTCTAATTCTTTCGAAACCAAATATGTAAAAGGTTGATCCGTTTGCATGGTTGGTACATCGACAATTACTTCTGCTAATATGCGCATGATCGCCCTCCGATTATATCTATTTTCATAGTGCTTTTTCATCCGTATCTTACCAAATATTTGCGAATGAAACATCTATCTAAAAAATTCTTAAAAAATTGATTCATAGAAAAAGAAAAAGCAGGCAATCACTCCTGCTTTTTTCATATTATAGTTTTTGTTCTTCGCGAATACGCGCTTCTAATTCTTTTTGTTCACGTTCTTTTTGTGTTTGGCGTTCTTCTGTTTCCATTTTCAAACGCTCACGCTTTAATTCTGGATGAGGGTCATTGATTACAGTTCCAGCATCTACTTCCTCCAACGCTTGTCCAACGCTTTTCACTGATTCGAATGAATCTAATGTAGGTTGTGCCCCCGCATCCAATTCATGTGCACGTTTACTTGCCAAAATAACTAAAGAATATTTTGAGTTTACGTGATCTAATAGTGAGTCAATCGACGGTTTTAACATCATAAGACTACATCTCCTTTAACATTTTTATATACTTACCAATTACGCGATCCACTCGAAAATGCTCGCTAGCAATAATATCCTTGATCCGGTCAACCGCAAGAGGCACCTCGTCATTTACGACAGCATAGTCATAAAGAGCCATCATTTCGATTTCTTCTCTAGCCACGCGCATACGTTCTTCAATTACATCTTCTGAGTCGGTTCCACGACCAACGATTCGTGATTTTAGCTCATGTAAATCTGGTGGTGTCAAGAAAATAAATACGCCATCTGGCACTTTTTCTTTGACTTGTTTCGCACCTTGAACCTCAATTTCTAGGAAAACATCTTTTCCTTCATCCAATGTTTTGTTCACATATGACAGTGGTGTACCGTAGTAATTTCCAACGTATTGCGCGTATTCTAGCATTTCACCAGCTTCAATCATTGATTCAAATTCTTCTTTTGTGCGGAAAAAATAATCAACGCCTTCAACTTCTCCCGGACGTTTGTTCCGTGTAGTCATTGAGATAGAATACTGAAAATCATTTCCTTCACTTTCAAAAATAGCTTTGCGCACCGTTCCTTTTCCTACACCTGATGGTCCGGACAATACAATTAATAATCCTCGTTCTGTCATGACGCCGTCCTTTCAACTGATCTTTATTACATATAACGTTTATTTTGCACTTTTTTTCTGCAATTTTCAAGGTCTTATTTATTATAGCGAGATTTTCACAAAAAAGCTACCTTTGCTTAAAACAATAAATCAACTCTTAAAAAAGGTGGGGACAATAACCCATCCCCACCTTTCTACTTATCTTTTAAAAACCCATATTGGATAACGTATTAATAACTCCTGTTATTTCATCCCGTCTCGTAGTTACCTTTTCTGTAGGCGTAGGTACTTCTTCAGCATCGATTCGCACAAGATAATGTCGATTCATTCGACTGTAAGTTCCATTGTTGATCAACAATAATATTTCTGTATCTGAATAAGAAACACACGCATCTTGCCAAACGTCAAAACCATCTTTTTCAGATGGAACATCGCGTTTTATAATGGTTTTACCACTCAATTCATGAAATGTCACATCATAATACTTCATTTCGTTACCTCCAATAGTTGATTTGATAAAAATCCGCTGCTTTTTTCATTCAATATTTTGAATTTGCTCACGAATTTTTTCTAGGATCGTCTTTAATTGTACCACTTGTTCTTTGATTTCCATGGCTGTAGACTTAGAACCAATCGTATTTACTTCTCGATTCATCTCTTGGATCAAAAAATCTAGTTGCCGACCAACGGGTTGCACTGAATAAAGCAACTCTTCCATATTGTTTAAATGAATGAGTAAACGATCCAACTCTTCATGGATGTCCCCTTTTTCTAGAAGTATCGCCAATTCTGTAAGTAATCGCTCTTGGTCAACCTGCTCACTTAAATAATTCTCTAGTTTTTGCTGAAATCTCTCTTGATACTCTGCCTCATAGATAGCAACAAATGCTTGCAAATTCTTAACGCTTTGGGCAAACGCATCTTTGTTCTCTGAAATAACTGTTTGTAAAGCGGTGCCTTCTTTTTGGCGGCTTGCATCAAGTGCTTCTACCGCTTCAACCAAAGTTTCTTGAACAAGCAAGCTAAGTTTATCTTCATCGAGTGTTTGCTCTTGGATCGTGACAAAGTCCGGGTTAGCGATCAACCTCTCCATGATACTTTCTATATTTAATTTCGTTTGTCCATACCGATCCATCAAACCTGATTCCAGTTGTTCAATCAACGAGTCAACTAAAGGCCATTGAATAACTGCTTGTTTTGACTTATTTTGCATTGAGCGGACAGTAACATAAATTTCTATTCTACCTCTGCTTATATGCTCTTTGATTGATTGACGCAACGCATTTTCTAAAAAATTTAATTCTCGTGGACAGCGGACTTGGATATCCAAAAAGCGATGATTCACACTCTTTATTTCGATGTCTACTTGATAATCCTCCGTCTCTTGAAGTGCCTTACCAAATCCCGTCATACTTTTCATCTTGATACCATCCTCTACATTGTTTTTAGTTGTTCTTGTAGTGCGGCAAATTCTTCATTTGATAGAGTGATACCTTTACCCATTTTTTCGTGTTCAGGTGCCCAATCACGTAAATCAAATTTAGGTGGTCGACCATTCCAACTAACTAAATTCAATTCTTTCCGCCAGCCTTTAGGATTCTCCGATAAAACTGCAATTTCTTCAATAATCTCATATGAAAACTCCGACATTAAAATTCCTCCTTCAAATAGGTGATATATGTTGCGACTAAAAATGGGAATGAGAATATTTCGAATCTTTTCTTTAGTTCTTCCGGTGTCATCTGCTGGATTTCTTCAACTATTTTTTTGATTTGCTGACGTTTTGAAAAAAATGTCTGCTCTTTATAATAAGAAAACCATTCAGTTGCACCAAATTGCGCAGAAATAGTCTCTGAAGTCCGGGTAGATGATGCGACTATTTCTTGTTGTAACTCCCTAATTGTGTAGACCTTGAAAGGTGACACCATTAAGTAATCCGCAATCAATTCCAGAAATACCAACCCACTATTCTCAATAATTACTCGTTCCTTATATAGGTTACGTAATTCAAGCCAAAAACGATTTTTTTCTAAAAAAATCCCAGGTCGCCCAATTTTCTTCGTTAGATAATCAAAAAACAATTGAAAACTTCGTTCAAAATTCTCAGATTGCTCAAAAGTATACCAATTTCCTTGATACAGCCTCAGTATTTTCTTCATTTCTAAGTATCCCAATTGTAAATTTAACTGATTCCTTTTTCCATCAAAAAGCAAAAAGCTACCTAAAGTCCAATGTGAGGTACACGCCCAACGGATAAATCCAACAGGTGGTTTATATTTTTTTAGGTGACCTGGTCCTTTCACATCAATTATCAACACTTCAGTTGCACCTTTTTCTATTGCTACATCTACTGGCACATTATTTCTATAGCCTCCATCCATATATTGTACATTATTTATTGTTTGTGTAGTCATTACAGGAAAGAATGAGGCTGAGGCAAGCAACCAATCAACATAAACGTCATCTGATAATTGCCGCATATCCGTTATTGTTTCTTGAAAATCTTTGATTCTGGTAGAAACAGTATAAAATTCTTTTGTGCTCGCATTTATTTTTTGTCTATCCAGTGTATTTTCTAGAATTTGTCGTAGTGCTTGTGTAGATACTCCTTTATTTTTAAGAGCTGTTTGCGCAACCAAGCGACCTTCTTGAACAAATTTTTTAAAAAGTGCATCAGAAAATTGGCTATCTGGTAAATCAAGCACTTTATTTGTTGCTAACTCTTCCCATAGTTTTTTTGCATTTGAAGTCTCTGCTTGCATGATCAAAGCGCCATTCAATGCCCCAACAGATGTTCCGATAATCAAATCAAATGGAATATTTTCCTCTTGTAGAGCTTCCCAAGCACCTATTTGATAAGCACCATGTGCTCCTCCACCACCTAACACAAGTGCTGTTCGATAATGAAGCACCTTGTTCCATTGATCTTTTTCGAATCCATGAGTAAGCAAATAGGCTTGCCAATAGTCAGATAGTTGCTCCGCGAATGTAAGCTTCAGGCATTCTTTATGTAAATAACGCCCAAACATTTCAAGAACAGGTACCAGCGACACTGAATTATTTTTTGATACATAAATAGATATGTTTGTTATTTCTAATTTCTTTTTCTTCTCTTGAGCGACTAGAAAATAAACATGTTGTCCCTGTTCAATAATCCAAGCATTCTGCTTTTTTACAGCTAAAAGAAAATCTTGATGACTTTCTTGATGACTTAAAAAAAATGGAAGTGGTTGTCTACTATGCTGTAATAAATGTGAAAACGTGCTCATCTCCGACCAATAGAGTTTTCTTATTTTCATAGAATCATATACTCCTTTACTAGGTACTTCTAGTATACCAAAGAATTTTTTCCTAAAAAATCAATTCTCTCTCCAGACAAAAACACTCCTGAAAAGTTTACTAGATTTTCTTTTCAAGAGTGCTCAGTTATATTTAATATGTTTTTTGTTCCATTTCAAAAGCAGTTAGCATGGCATCACTTGCATCATCTACCGGTGTTGTTTTCGTCAATTCACCCTGAACAATGATTCGTGTTATTCCTCCGATTTCCCCGCAAGTAATCAATGTAATCAATTTTTTACCAGGGATTTCATCTAAGACATCTACTCTTGTTGGTTCCACACGTTCTTTTGAAATCGTACGGTACGTATAAATATTGGTTAAGTCTGTTAAATAAATCGTATCTCCCACACTTACCTTTTCCAATGGCGAAAATAACAAATCTGGTTCATATGCACGATGACTGGCTAATGCATAGTTTCCTCTCCCCATTTCTTGATCTGCGCTCAGTGTACCAGCACCCCATAATAACGCCTCGTTCGACAGCCCTTTAAATATTGGCAAATTGATGGCTACACTTGGTAAAGCGACCCCCCCAATAACAGGTAGTTTTTTATTACTCAATTGTGCGCGTAGTACTGCCTCACTACTTGCTGGTTCAATGGCATCAAAATCATAGGATACAGTTGCTTCTTCATTCTTTTTAATAGATTGGGGCGTTTGATTTGATACAGCGTAAGTTTCTCCGTTTTGTTTAATTAAAAAATTCTTGATTTGATTGTTGAATACCAGTGCCAATCCAATCAATAGAACGAAGATAATTATTAAATTAATGAACAAGTTTTTGATATGTCTTCTTTTTTTTTGCTTCACCATGATTCCATACTTTCTTATTCGAATTTGCTTTCAATATAGCATAAAATTTTAAAAAAGCCACTCGATTTACTTGTACTTTTGAGAACAGCAAGAATACTTTCCACTAAATATTGGAAAAAATATTCAAATAAAAAGAAAATTTCAATGAAAGCTTGATTTTGTAACGGAATTTTAAAATAAAAGAAACAAGCTTTTTTATAGTATATGTTGTAGAATAATTATAGGAAGAATGTAAAGGGGTGCTTAAATGGCTGATTCAATCTATGTACATATCGATACAACAAGTAATGCAGTTTTAACTAAGGGATTGAATGCAAATGATTTCTCAAATAGCATCGTTCACCAGCCAAAAAACCTATTACTATTAGACCCATCATCTTCCTATGGTGAATATGATGCACATACTGGACTTAAAACCATTCGTGGAAGTGAAAATGTTGCCAAATTTTTCCGTTCGTTGCACGATTCTCGTGATACTGACGACCTAAAATGGATTGATTTCACTGACTTAACCATGTTAAAAGAATTAACACCTCTAGAAATTTCAGAATTATTGTATTTTGGTCATATGAAGACACATCTGCATTCTCCATTTTTCTATAAATTACAAAATAATTTTGTTTATTTTGATTTAGCAAATGATTTGAGTCGAATCTATTATCGCTATCTAGATGAATTTTACCGTATTTTAGCAGATAAACTTACTTTTATCCTCTCAAAAAAAATAAATATCAAGAAAAACTTTTTTAGAAAAGACATTCCTACTTCAAGAATCGACAGTGAACTGTTAAAAGAAATGCGTTCCATTATGCAAGAGGGCGTTATCTTTTGTTTTGATCAAATTGGATTAGAGAATAATCAATACAAAATCCCTATTTATGTTTTAGAAGACTATGTTTGGAAGACCAAGGGGAATCAATACCGTAAAGAAGAAATCATTGCCACACTTATCTACCATGCCGATACACAAAAATGGCACTTAAATTACGAATCCGAAGATTTTTCTTATCTTTCCTTTAAATAGAAGCTGTGCGTGATGCACTACTTCTATTTTTTTCTTGTAAACAAAAGAAACCGACTGGCTAAGCTAGTCGGTTTCTTTCATTTACGGAACTCTTCGTTCAGTTTTTAATTATCAAAACTTATTTTTTTGTTTCAAACAATGGACTTACAGGTTTGTTTTCATGGATGCGTTTAATTGCATCACCCATCAATCCACCAACACTGACTTCATCAATTTTATCTATTTTACGATCTTCTGGTAAATAAATAGAATCTGTAACTACTAAACGTTCAATTGCTGAATCTTCAATACGTTGTAATGCAGGACCAGACAGAACTGGATGTGTACATGAAGCATAAACGCTTGTCGCACCAGCTTCTTTTAATGCATTGGCAGCCAATGTGATTGTGCCTGCTGTATCAATCATATCATCGATTAGTACACACGTTTTCCCTTCTACTTGACCAATAATATTCATTACTTCAGCCACATTTGCACGTGGACGACGTTTATCTATGATTGCAATTGGTGATTTTAAGAATTCAGCTAATTTACGTGCACGTGTTACCCCACCATGGTCCGGGGAAACAACAACAACATCATCGCCTTTGATTCCTTTTTCTAAGAAATAATTTGCAATCAGTGGTGCGCCCATCAAATGGTCAACAGGAATGTCAAAAAATCCTTGAATTTGTACAGCATGTAAGTCTAATGTCAACATACGTGTTGCACCAGCTTTTTGAATCATATTCGCAACTAATTTTGCTGTGATTGGTTCCCGAGCGCGAGCTTTACGATCTTGGCGTGCATACCCATAATAAGGCATAACCACGTTAATCGTTTTTGCACTAGCGCGTTTCAAAGCATCAATCATAATCAATAGTTCCATTAAGTTATCATTGACAGGGCTGCTTGTTGATTGGATGACATAAACATGTGCACCACGAATACTTTCTTCAATATTCACTTGAATTTCACCGTCACTAAATTGAGTAACAGATAATTTACCTAATTCGACACCAACAGCTGCGGCAATTTTTTCGGCTAACGGACGATTTGAATTTAATGCAAAGATTTTTAATCTTGGATCAAAATAATGTTCTGACATGGGGACCTCCACTTTCTTTTTCGTAAATATGAGTTCTGACTCAGAATTTCTTCCTAGTAAATAGTAGTCATTTTCTGCAAATAAATCAAGTTTTTTCGGAAAAAGCCTAGTTCAAAAATGGAAGTTTTTTCGCATATCCATCTTTGTTTACTTGTCTTGCTCGAGCAATTGCTAGAGCATATTCTGGAACATCGTCTGTGATTGTAGAACCTGCTGCAATTGATGTATTCGGTGCTATATTCACTGGTGAGACAATATTCGTATTTGATCCGATAAAGCTGTGGTCACCAACCGTTGAATGATATTTTTTCTTACCGTCATAGTTTACAAAAATAACACCACAACCAACATTAATCTCTTCACCTAATGTAGCGTCTCCCACATATGTTAAATGACCCACTTTGGTATTTTTTCCGATTTGTGCATTTTTCACTTCAACAAAATTACCGATGTGTACTTGTTCTCCAATATCTGCTTTTGGTCTCAAATGCGCATAAGGACCCACATCTGCACCTTTTCGGACAACACTTTCTTCAATTACAGAGTTTTTAACTTCAACGTTATCTTCAATTATACTGTCTACTATTTTTGAATGTGCGCCAATAACACAGTCTGATCCAATTACTGTTTTTCCCTTTAATTGTACACCTGGTTCAATCAATGTATCCGATCCAATTGTGATATCCGCATCGATATATGTTGATGCTGCATCAAGCAATGTTACTCCATTTGCCATATGCATTTTATTGATTCTCAATCGCATCAACTCATTCGCTCTTGCTAAAGCAATACGATCATTTACACCCATTGATTCATTGAAATCTTCTGTTTGATATGCGGCAACAGTTTTGCCTTCCTCTTTTAAGATTTCAATAATGTCTGTTAAGTAATATTCACCTTGTGCATTATTTGTACCCACTTTATTTAGTGCATCAAATAACGCTTCATTGTCAAAACAATATGTTCCAGTATTGATTTCTTGCACGCGTTCTTCTTCGAGTGATGCATCTTTTTGTTCAACGATTTTTTCAACGATGCCAACATGGTCACGAATAATTCGACCATAGCCAGTAGGATTTTCAGCATGTGCTGTAAGAATTGTTGCACTAGCATTTTTTCCTTGGTGGTACTCAAATAAATTGTTTAGTGTTTCGGTTGTCAATAATGGTGTATCTCCACTGATTACTAGCGTTGTTCCTTTTTTCCCTTTTAAAAATTGTTCTGCTTGTAATACAGCATGCCCAGTTCCTAGTTGCTCTGCTTGTAAAGCATATAAACTCCGCTCACCTAGTTGCTCTTTTACCATTTCTGCACCATGACCAACAATTGTAATGATTTGATCTGGGTTTGTTTCGCTCACTCGGTTAATAATATGCTCTACCATTGGTTTACCTGCTACAGGATGCAACACCTTGTAGAGTTTTGATTTCATTCGTGTTCCTTTTCCCGCTGCTAAAATAATTGCATAACGCGCTTCCACACACTTCACTCCTAATCCAATTTCTTGTTTTTAGTGTATCCCACTGTCTTCAATTTTTCAACTAAACAAACATTCTCTTAATCAATAAACAAAAGTCCTCTCAAGTAGGCTCTTTCTATCATTTGATTGAAAAAAGGTTTGGGATAAATTTCTTCCCAAACCTTTGACAGATTAATCTTCTTTTGAAAAATAATTTCCTGGAACTACAGTAATATTCTTTGTTTGTGTATCCACATCTTCTACGTAAAGCAACGATGTATAGTCATCGATTGCACGTCTACCATTAAACTTAGACTCTGCAAATACAGTAATCCCTACTAACTCACATTCAAATTCTTCAATCAGGCTCTTCATACCATTTACAGTACCGCCGCCCTTCATGAAATCATCTACAACTAATACGCGCGAGCCACGAGCTAAACTACGTTTTGAAAGTTCCATTTTTTCAATGCGTTCTGAAGATCCGGAAACATAGTTAACGCTCACAGTTGAACCTTCTGTAATTTTTGAATCACGACGAACAATAACAAATGGTGCATTCAAGTAATAAGATACTGCTTGTGCAATAGGTACACCCTTCGTTGCAACAGTCATAACAGCATCAATTCTTTCACCTAAGTATTTAGATGCAATGATTTTACCTACATGACGTAATAAGTCAGGTTCTCCAAGAAGGTCTGATAAATACACATAGCCACCAGGCAATAGTCTGTCTTGCTCTGATAAACGTTCAGCAAGCGACTGAATATAGCGCTTTGATTCTTCGTAAGACATCTCAGGGATAAAAATTACTCCTCCAGCAGCGCCAGGAATAGTTTCCAAAGTACCTGTTTCTCGTTCTTTAAATGTTTTTTTGATGATGGCTAAATCCTCACTAATCGATGATTTAGCAGATTCGTAACGTTCGGCAAAACTCGTTAACGAGATCAATTTATGTGGATGGTCCAACAAATAACGGGTCATATCTATTAAACGCTCACTACGACGTACTTTCACCAAATTCAACTCCTTTTTCTTTACAAACTTTGTCACTTTACATTATATAAGTTTTTCTTCAAAAATTCGAGTGTTTTCTAAAAAAAGGACGAAATAGTTCGTGATTTTAAGAAAATATCAATTCATCTAAAAAAAGCATTCGCAAAAACAAAAAATATTCATAGAACGAAGCAACACACTTCGCTCTATGAATATTTTTATCGTTCATTAGTTGTTCTTCTACTTCTGCTAAAAACTGTCTTTAACCGTTTGAAGACACTGACAATCAAGAAAATTAGAATAAATACTAATGTAATTGTCGCTCCAGGTGGTGTGTCCAAATAAAATGAGCCAGTTAACCCAGAAAGCATTCCGATAAACCCTATAACGACACTTATTAAAATGACTGCATTAAAGCCTTTACCAATGCGCATACCTACTGCAGCAGGTAATACCATTATTGCAGAAATCAATAGTGCTCCTGCGATAGGAATCATCACCGCAATAGCAATACCTGTCATTATATTAAAGAGCATTGACATCGCATGAATCGGTAACCCATCAACATGCGCTGTCCCTTCATCAAATGTTAATACGTACATTGGACGTTTGAATAGCATAAACAAAATACCTATAACTACAAATAAAACACCTAAAAAGATTACTTGAGACAGACTGATTGTCACGATAGACCCAAACAAATATGATTGCATACTTACCGAAGAGTCTCCTCCACTAATGTTCATCAAGACTAACGCTAATGCCAATCCTCCTGCCATCAAAATAGCAATAGATACTTCAGAGTACGTATTATAGACTGTACGTAAATATTCTAAAACGATTGCTGCTAGGACAACAACACACATTGTTGTTGCTGTTGGATTCAAATTAAGAAAGAATCCTAAGGCTACACCAGCTAGTGAAACATGGGATAGTGTATCTGCCATCAATGATTGTCTACGGATTACTAAGAATACGCCCAACATCGGTGCAATTCCAGCAATAAAAATTGCTGCTAAAAAGGCTCGTCTCATGAATTCATATGAAAGCAACGCCATTTAGACCCCTCCTTCCTCACAAGTCGGATCTGACGATCTGCATATTGTTTGATGTCTTCATGATCATGTGTAATCATCAAGACTGATTTTCCATGATCATGCGCGTTGTGTCGCAATAATTCATAAAAATTATTACGTGACTCCTCATCCATTCCGGTTGTAGGTTCATCCAAAATAAATAAATCAGGATCCGTTGCAAAGATTCTTGCTAAGCTGATTCGTTGTTTTTGACCACCGGAAAGTTCGCCGATTCTTTTATGACGCATCTCCCACATGCCTACTGATTCAAGTGCAATTTTTACATGCTCTTCATCTGTTTTATCCAATTTTTTAAACCAACGTCCTTTAGGAAACCTTCCAGAACGAACAAGTTCTAAAACTGTACTTGGAAATCCAGCGTTGAATGAAGCAACTTGCTGCGGAATATATCCAACACTTATTTTTTTACCATCGCTATTCTTTTTAGCAATTTTAACACTGCCTTTTGTTGGCTTTAATAAGCCTAAAGTCGCTTTAATGAGTGTTGATTTAGCCGCGCCATTTTCTCCTGTTAAAATAACAAACTCCCCTGCATCGACATGATAGGAAACATCTTCTAATACTGGCTCATCCTCATAATAAAAGGTCAAGTCTTCTACTTCTATATAATGCACGCTATTTGTTCATCTCCTACTGAATGGTTTTTTTCAATGCTTTTAGGTTTTCTTCCATCACAGAAATATATGTTTCACCAGCATCAATTTGTTTTTCCGTTAGACTTTCTAATGGATTTAGTACCTCTAACTCGACCCCGGTTTCTGAGGATAAAGTTTCAGCAACTTTTGATGAAGCATTTTCTTCAAAGTAAATGACCTTTGTCTGATTTTTATCGACAAATTCTTTTAACTCTGCCATTCTACTTGGAGAAGGCTCTTGGTCTGGAGAAATCCCTACGATTGCCTCTTGCGTCAGCCCATATTGTTTGGCCAAATAACCGAATGCTGCATGTTGTGTAACGAATGTTCGATTTTTGGCATTTGCTAATTCATCTTGATATTTTTTATCTAACGTAGCTAATTTTTCTTGGTAAGCTGTTGCATTTTCCATAAAAATATCTTTCTTATCTGGATATTTCTCACTTAATGACTCTGCAATAGTCTGAACCTCTTGACTGGCCAAAACAGGATCCAACCAAACATGTGGATCATACGTATGTGTATGCCCTTCTTCAGCATCCTCTTCTTCCTCACTGGATTCGATACGAGTAATTCCTTTAGCTGCTTCAATCATCAATGTCTGATCGGAATCCACACTATCCTCTAAATTATCAATAAATGTTTCCATATCGCTACTGTTATAAACAAATGCATCTGCATCTGCAATTTCTGCCATTTGTTTTGCACTTGGTTCAAAATCATGTGGCTCTGTTCCGGCTGGAATGAGTAACTGAACGTCCCCTTCCTCCCCAACAACTTCTTTGGTAAATTCATACATTGGATAAAATGTAGTTACAATATCTAGCGAGTCATTCGACGTCTTATTTTCTGTCTCTTGATTTCCACAAGCACTCAATAAAAACAAGCTTGCTGTTCCCATAATAATTCCAAAAATACTTTTTTTCATTCTCGACTCCTTTTAAAAAAATACACAAATCGTAAAATTACGATTTAACGACAACGTTAAATTTAGCAGACCCCCTATAAATCGTCAACTGTATTTGATCAATTTACGATTTAAAACGTAACTTTCAAAATAAATCGTAAAATAAATGAATCTTCATTCATAACAAAAAGAAGAGGGGAAGACATCTTTACGTCTCATCCTCTTCTTTGACTTTTATTTTTATAAAGTTCGCACCAAATATACTTCATCACAAAAGCCTTTTAATCCATTATAAATTCTTTGTGCACGTGAATATTGTTGGCATAATGCAAAAACGGTCGGTCCACTCCCACTCATCAAAGAAACATCTGCTCCATACTTTATCATTCGTTCTTTGATTTGTTGAATGACAGGATGACGCTGAATGGTTACATCTTCTAAACTATTCCCCATTTTAGCAATCATTTGTTGGTAATTTTGCTGATTGATTGCTTCAACTAATTCTGAGATGTTTGGATGTGTAACTTGATGTGCATCTACTTCTTTAAAAACGGTTCTTGTTGAAACACTCATTCTTGGTTTAACTAACACAACCCAACACTGTGGCATAGACTCTATCAGGTGTACTTTCTCTCCCTTTCCACCAATAAATGCTGTCTTACCATAAACACAATACGGAACATCCGTACCTACCTCTAACCCGATATCAGCAAGTTCACCAAGTGATAATCCTAACTTCCACAAGCGATTGATTCCTCTTAATGCAGCAGCACAATCTGTACTTCCTCCGCCTAACCCTGCAGCGACAGGAATATTTTTTTTAATAGTTATTTTAATTCCTTTTTTTATATTGAAACGTTCTTTGATCAGCATTGCCGCTTGATATACATTGTTTCTTTGGTCAACTGGTAAAAATGCCTTGTTTGTTTCAACAATTATTTTATCTTCTCCCAGTTCTTCAATCAATAATCTGTCTGCTAAATCAACGCTGGACATTACCATTTCCAACTCATGATACCCATCTGGTCGTTTGTATAATACATCCAAGCCTAGATTGATCTTGGCTGGTGCTTTCTCGATAATTTCCATCCTCTCACCCATTCGCATAGTCTAAATCGAAAGTATTCTATCATAGCACAAAATAAAAGTATAGCTACCCTACTTGTTCAATACTTTATTTTCCTATAGAAAAATGAATTGGTCAACCGCAAAGAAAAAAGTATGCTCCATAAAAATGGAAAGCATACTTTTAAATTTCTGTCATGACCTCTTCTGCTAAGCTAGGCGACTCATTCTTTGATTTTCCACCAATCAATAAAAATAATTGAAGTGTTGCAAATAGAAAGTTTGCTCCCTTCATATATGCAAAGTAACATCCTTCCCAAGAATCAGCATATCTTGCTTTATTTTCATAGATTGATTGCAGCGCATAAAATGAAGTACCATAACTATAAATGATGTTCATCACTTTTTCATCAAAGAAAGAAAAATCTGCTGATCCTACACCCGCTAGAGGTGCTAACCCAAGATTTGCTTCCTGATACCCTTTTTCTTTCAAAACAATTAGCAGTTCAGCAACCAAATAATCAGAGACTAACTTTGGATAATCAGGTGATACACAAATCAAATCATAGCCTGCTTGTTCTTTTGTCATCGGCTGAATTGTTATAAACCCAACAACCGTATCTTCTTTTGTTACGAGACCAGCTCCGTTATTTAACGAATGAGCAACCGAAAGTCGTTTTTGATCATAATGGTTCTCTTTATTCTTGGCACTTAGTGATTGTTCCAATAAATGCACGAGCTTATCACGGTGTTCCTGAGATAGCTGATCATACCACACAAATTGGTATCCTTTTTTCTTTGCTTCTTGAACAATCGATTGATCGAATCCATTTACTGAATCTTCTTCTGTTAAATGAGCGATACCCACCTCACCAACTTTTGAAAAACGAAACCCTAATTCATGCAGCAAGATAACATACTCTTTTGTTACTCGATAAAATGAAAGTTGATACCCTAATAAATCGGCTTGCCCCATAAATGCATTCGTTGCCTCACGCAACAAAGCCTGTTCACCAGCTGGATTTCCGATAATAAAGCATTTATTTCCTTTGATTTGATAAGCAAAAACAACCTTGTCTTCTTGATTTACTTGGTAGTAATAGTATTCGTAAGTTGAAGCTTGGAAATCATTATCAAGCGATAAGCCACCGTACTGCTGCATTAGTTTCTTTATTCTTTCTTTATCATAGGAAGTTCCTAATTGTATACTCGTTGTTGATAGATATTGATATAGCGTCACAAGTGTCAACACCGATATACCTAGACCAACTAGTCCAGAAAACCAAACATCATCAGACGGAAACAAGATGAATTTATTCGCTGTCAATTGCCCTGACCAGAATTGACCACTATGATAACCAGCAATCGCATAAAAAATGAATAATCCACCAAATAAAAATCCATCAAAAATTATTGCACCCCAAGAATAAACAAATTTTTCTCGATAAAATTCTTTTCTAGAAAACCAGACAACCAATAAAATAGCAACATATGCCACAAAGAGTTTCCAAGAAAGTGTACGAGATATTGTGTTTAAAATTCCGAAGACAAGCAATGCAATCGTTGGTAGATAGGCTTTTTTCACTTTACGCGATAATGCTCTAGCAAGTCCCAGTAACAAAAACCCTACAAGTAAGTTTAACGTTTGATCAAAAAAATCAAATGAAAATGGTAACAAAATTTGGAAAAGTTTGCTGATTGCCGATAAATTTTTGACTGTTGCTAACAAAACCATCATGATTCCTGCAAAATAAACAGCTCCAACTAATACAAAATGAGCAATTTTTTGAAAAATTTGTTGAGGTATATTATTCAAAAATTTATTTACTTTAACACCAGTATGTGTCAAAAATAAAACAATTCCCGTTAAAAATGGTACCACATAATAAAATAATCGATAATACAATAACCAAACAACCGCAGTATCCCGGCCAACAGAAAGTTGACTCAACCCTAAAATCATCAATACATCAAAAGTACCCATTCCACCTGGAACCATTGTCAGCATTCCTATCAGTGTTGCAATAATGAACATTGGATAGATTGAAAGTACCGGAATATCTAAATTCATAAATCGTCCGATGATCAAAAATACAACTAAGGCACCTGACCATTGCCCAAAAGATGCCAACACAAGACCAGAAATCCCCTTTGGATAAAGTTCTTTAAATAAAGTACGTCGTTTTAAATACACAAATAACAAAAGTACCGGAGTGACAAAACTACCGCCTAAAAGCCAAATCCAATAGCTTCTGAAGCTACTCTCAGGCTGAATGATAAACACATCGATAAACGTTAGTAGCGCCCAAAGAGAAAGTCCCGAGAGCATGAACAAGGCTACTTTAGAAACTGTTGCTAATACTTTCTTACGATCTGTTTGCTTTCCATAAAAGTTCGCACGTAAGCTGGCACCAACTACACCACCAAATCCAGCTAAATTGTTGATTGTATTCGTAATCCAAGCAGAAATAAATAACTCTTGTCTTGGAATCTTAGGGCTACCGCCTTTTTCCAAAGTGCGAACAGTAATCCAATCGTAAAGAAGCATCGGCGTAACACCAAGCAAGCCGATAAAAGTCATTAGTAATAATTTCAATTTATTTTGTTGATGCATCGTTTCAAAAATCGCTTGCCAACTCATACCATTTGCAATATGGGCTACTTGATTGGCTACGAAAACTAAGATTGATCCGAAGAAGACTAGTTTAAGTATCAAACTATGTTCTTTTGTCCATTGGATAATCATTTGTAATTTATTTTTCACAATTTTCCCTTTCTAACACATTGTTCTTTCATCACATGTTTTTATGTTAGCTCATTTATTCATATTTTTCCACATAAGGTTTTTAAATACTTTCAACTTGCATGAATTTAAAAGAACCGTTAATCTTTAAATCAGAAAACAAGGAGGTACTATTTATGAAAATTGGATTTATTGGTACGGGAAATATGGCAAAAGCAATTATTTTAGGATTATTAAAACAAGAAACTTTCACTACCAAAGATATTTTTGTCTCAAGTGGTCATTATGAGAATGCTCGTGCTTTCGCAAATAAAACCGGAGTCAATGCCTGCCATACAAATCAGGAAATCGTTGAAAAAGCAGATATTGTAGTACTCGCAGTGAAACCAAATATCATCCACTCCGTATTAAATAATTTAAAAGAATTTAGTCAAAGTGCACTATTTGTCTCTATTGCTTCTGGTACAACACTACAAGACCTAGAGCATAGTCTAGCCGACTCACAGGCAGCCATTATTCGTGTGATGCCAAATGTGAACGTCAGCATTGGCGAAGGTGTATCTGCAATTTGTAAAAATGATAGTGTGTCTGAAGAACAGCTACAACAGGCTACGTTGATTTTTGAAGCAGTTGGAAGTGTCTATCCATTAGCAGAAAAAGATTTTAGTAACTTTATTGGTCTAGCTGGAAGTTCTCCCGCATTTGTTTACATGTTTATTGATGCAATGGGACGTGCCGGTGTATTGAATGGGTTACCAAAAGATTTAGCAACTGAAATTGCTGCAAAAGCAGTTGTTGGCTCAGCAAAACGTATTTTAGCTGGTGATGAAAATCCATGGGAACTAGTTGATCAAGTGTCTTCACCTGGTGGTACGACGGTTGCTGGTGTTGTTGCTTTGGAAGAAGAAGGTTTCGTTTCTACTGTGATCAAAGGTGTTACAAAAACTATTGAAAAAGATCAAGCAATGCAAACGAAGAAAAAATAAGTAAAAATGGAGCAAACCATTCATATGGCTTGCTCCATTTTTACTTATTTACGGCTACACATCTACATAGCCTATTTTGCATAATCTGTTGCTCGTGTTTCACGAATAACAGTAATCTTGATATGTCCCGGATAGTCCAGTTCATCTTCAATTTTTTTACGAATATCTCGAACTAAACGAACAGATTCCAAATCAGAGATTTCTTCTGGTTTTACCATCACACGGACCTCACGGCCGGCTTGAACTGCAAAACTTGATTCCACACCTGGGAAACTATTCGAAATGTTTTCAAGATTTTGTAAACGACGAATATAATTTTCAAGTGATTCGCTACGTGCTCCTGGTCGAGCTGCGGACAAGGCATCTGCTGCTGCAACTAAGACAGAGATAACAGACGTTGCTTCAATATCTCCATGGTGAGAAGCAATTGCATTGATTACAACTGGGTTTTCTTTGTATTTTGAAGCAAGCTCTGCACCAATCTCTACATGTGAACCTTCAATTTCATGATCCAAAGCTTTCCCAATATCATGCAACAAACCAGCTCGTTTTGCTAACTGAATATCTTCTCCAAGCTCTGCTGCCAAAATACCAGAAAGTTTAGCTACTTCGATTGAATGATTCAATACATTTTGACCATAGCTTGTACGGAAATGTAAGCGTCCTAGAATCTTGATTAGATCCGGATGCAAGGTGTGCGCCCCAACTTCAAACGCAGCTTGTTCTCCATATTCGCGAATACGTTCATCCATTTCTTTTCTTGATTTTTCAACCATTTCTTCAATACGTGCCGGATGAATACGACCATCTTGAATCAATTTTTCTAATGTCATTCGTGCAATTTCTCGACGAATTGGATCAAATCCAGATAAGACTACGGCTTCTGGTGTATCATCAATGATTAAATCAATTCCGGTTAAAGTTTCTAACGTACGGATATTTCTTCCTTCACGTCCGATAATACGTCCCTTCATCTCATCATTTGGTAGTGTAACAACAGAAACAGTTGTTTCAGAAACTTGATCCGCTGCACAGCGTTGGATAGCTAATGACAATAGATTTTTGGCTTTTCTATCTGCTTCTTCTTTGGCACGTTGTTCAGATTCTTTTACCATTAATGTTAGTTCATGGTTCAACTCTTCTTCGGTCGATTTCATGATAACATCTTTGGCATCTTCTTTAGATAAACCGGCGATACGTTCTAACTCTTGTTGCTGATTCTCAATCAGAGTGTCAATTCCTTTTTCTCGCTCGTCAATTAATTGCTGTTTTTCACTAAGTTTTTCTTCTTTGCTTTCAAGTAAGTGTTCACGTTTTTCCAAAGAATCATCTTTACGATCAATTGATTGTTCTCTTTGCAACAAACGATTTTCTTGAGATTTCAATTCTAATCTATCTTCTCTCAATTCACTCTCAATCGATGCTCGATATCGTTGATTTTCTTCCTTAGCCTCTAACAACGCCTCTTTTTTTAGAGTTTCTGCTTCTTTTTTCGCGCCTTCAACAATGCCTGCTGCTGATGTTTTTGCACCTGCAATTTCTTTATCATGACGTGACTTCGCAACCATTAACCCTAAACCAAGACCGACAATTAAACCGATGATAGCGAGGAGAATGTTAAGCCCCATAAAATCCACCTCCATACTATCTTTTTCATTTTATTTTTTTCATGTAGTTTTTTGATAAACTATAATTCAATTATCAATATGCCTACTTGCATATGTACACACTATAGCATACAACTTTATTTTAATGTTTGTATGCTATAGTGTCAACTTTAAATAAGCAAAGGAACGGCTTTCAAAATTTGCACAAAACGGTCTTTTTTTGAAAAAACATCAAAAGAAAAACATGTTTCTTGTATAAACAAAGGAAACATGTTCTTCTCAATACTTCATTTTTGAAGATGCAAATTAGTCTTCATCAGATTGATCATCTGCTGCGGGTTGGTCTTCATCCTTAGAAACGAGTGTTGACCCATCACCGATACCATATGCATCACGAACTAATGCAGATAATTCAGACATCATATCACTGTGTTCCATCATATATTTTTTCACATTTTCGCGACCTTGACCAATGCGCTCACCATTGTAAGAATACCAAGCACCACTTTTATCAACAATTTCTTTCTCTACTGCCATATCAAGAAGTTCTCCTTCTTGAGAGATACCTTTTCCGTACATGATATCTACTTCAGCAACTTTGAATGGCGGTGCAACCTTATTTTTAACAACTTTGATTTTTGTTCGGTTTCCGACAATATCTGTTCCTTGTTTTAATTGTTCTGCACGTCGTACTTCTAAACGAATCGTTGCATAGAATTTAAGCGCACGTCCACCAGGTGTTGTTTCAGGATTACCAAACATAACCCCAACTTTTTCGCGGATTTGGTTAATAAAGAATGCAATCGTTTTTGTTTTATTGATCGAACCAGATAGTTTGCGTAACGCTTGTGACATCAAGCGTGCTTGAAGTCCAACGTGTGCGTCTCCCATTTCGCCTTCGATTTCTGCCCGTGGCACAAGAGCAGCAACCGAGTCAATAACAACGATATCAATAGCACCACTGGAAACCAATGCATCTGCAATTTCTAGTCCTTGTTCTCCTGTGTCCGGTTGTGAAAGAAGTAAATCATCAATATTTACCCCTAAATGTTCTGCATACTGTGGGTCAAGCGCATGTTCCGCATCGATAAACGCAGCTGTACCACCTTGACGCTGAACTGAAGCAATTGCATGTAGTGCTACAGTTGTTTTACCAGAACTTTCTGGTCCGTATACTTCTATGATTCTTCCTCGTGGATAGCCACCTACACCAAGCGCAACATCCAATGCAAGCGAACCACTTGGAATCGTTGATACTTGTTGGTCAACTTTTTCTCCAAGGCGCATAATTGATCCTTTACCATAATTCTTTTCAATCTTCTTTAATGCAGCATCTAAGGCTGCTTTACGATCATCTGCCAAACGATAATCCTCCTTATATTCAACTATAAAAGTGTCATTTCGATATACTTATATTACCTGTTCTTCCATTAAAAAGCAAGAAAAACCGAACAAACATTCGCATATTATTTTTTGTTGATTATAGCTCGTCTAACCATATCAAGACCACGCATTACTGCATCATGGCGAATCTTGTTACGTGTTCCTGAAAAGTGATAACAAGTAGTTTTGGATTCTTTTGTAGGTAACGCTAGTGAGATCCAGACAGTGCCTACTGCTTGCCCCTCCAAGTTGTCTGGTCCTGCAACTCCTGTAAACGAAATTGCATAGTCTGTATCTAGTAATTTTTGGCCTTGTGTTGCCATTTCTTGTGCACAAAAAGCACTAACCGTTCCATTTTCACGTAAGCGTTCTGAATCAATAGATAGCAGTGAAGCCTTTGTATCTAGCGAATATGTTACAAGTCCGCCTGAAAAGACCTGTGAAGCCCCATTTATTGATGCTATTGTCGACTGAAACTCGCCAGCAGTCAAGCTTTCAATTGCTGTAATGGTCTGATTGTTTTGTTTCAGTAAGTCAACAACAACTTGTTCTAATGAGTTATGTTCCCCATAACCATAAAAATAATGTCCCACACGCTGTTGGATCGTTCGTTCTAGTTCATCAAGCATCTGATTTCCTTCTTTTTCGTTCGTTGTCTTAACAGTCAACCTTAAAGTAACTTCTGAAGGTTTTGCGTATGGAGCAATCGTTGGATTTGTTTGCGCATCGATCAAATCTGCCAACTCAGTCACTAACTGTGATTCGCCGATCCCATAGAAACGTAATACTCTAGAAATCAGTTGTTCATTCATTGGAAGATAACTAGTCAATAGTGGCACGACTTGCTCATCAAACATGGGTTTCATTTCTCTAGGTGGTCCAGGCAATAAAATGTACATATGCTTCTCTGATTTATAGAACGTTCCCACTGCTAATCCAGTACGATTAGGTAGAACGATTCCTCCATCAATCGTCAATGATTGTCGAAGATTATTTTCGGTCATTGTTCGTTGAATTGCTTCAAAATGATGAACTAACTGCGCATATCCTTCTTGATCTTGTATCAAGGAACGGTCTAGATAATTTGCTAACACATCCTTGGTTAAATCATCTTCTGTAGGTCCTAGCCCCCCACATAAAACAATCAATTCACTTCTTGAATCAGCTAGCTTCAACAGTTCTACCAATCGTTCCTTGTTATCTCCGACAACACTTTGGTAATAGACTTCGATTCCCATGGTCGCCAACCGATCTGCTAAAAATGTTGCATTTGTGTTTTCTACTTGTCCCATCAATAATTCTGTTCCTACTGCAATAATCTCTGCTTTCATTTGCGTCCTCTTTTCTTTCACATCTGTATTCAAATACGCATTTTTTATTTATTTTATTAAAAAAAGCTTGGAGTAGCTTTATGAAGCTACATCCAAGCAGTACTATGATTTCTTACATTGATCCTTTGAAAACACTTGAGTTTTTAACAAAGTAATCTACACCTGAATAAATCGTTGCTGCTAAACAGATGTATAGCAAAATTTGATCCATTGGTAAACCAATTAGGTTAAATGGAATATTGTTGATCATCAAAAAGATAATAGCAAACATTTGCGTAGCTGTTTTTACTTTACCAGGCCATGCTGCTGCCATTACTTCTCCACCTTCTACAAGTAAGAGGCGAAGACCAGTCACAGCTAATTCACGACACACGATAATTGCTGCTACCCATCCAGGAACCTTTCCTTGACCGACTAGCATAATAAATGCTGTCATCACTAACATTTTATCTGCTAGCGGATCCGCAAATTTTCCGAAGTTTGTCACTAAACCTCTTGAACGAGCAATTCGCCCATCCAACCAGTCAGTTATACTTGCTAAAGCAAAAATAATTGCACCAACTAATTGTGTAACTGCTAAACTCGTTGTACCTACTTCAATGGTTCCCCAATCCCAAGACAATCCAATAACTAAGATGAAGATTGGAATCATGATTATTCTTATTACAGTTAATTTATTTGGTAAATTCACACAGTCGTACTCCTTTCCTGTCTATTTTACGTGAGTATATTAAAACTTTCCACCAGAAACACTGAATTATTTTTTCTGTGAAAAAAGGAGTAACAAAAATGATTGCTACTCTTCATTAATTTGCTTTATAGGCAAGGCTCAATTGAACACTCTTTGGCGTTGTCGAATTTGCGGTTGCATTTACTGGAAGTTCTGTTCCATTTGCTTTAACTGTAGCATTTCCTGAAGACCCTAAAGTAATTGTAGCGGCTGATGCATTATCAGCTAATTGTGTGCTTTGCGTTTCACCAGCGGCCAGAGTATATTGGTAGACGTAAGATCCATCTACTTGCACACCGACCCAACAATTTTGTGTTGCTGTAAACTCTAATGTTACCGGATTATCTGCATTTGCAACTGATACCTCAATACTATCTCCTGAGTCCGTACCTGCAGTTACAGCCATTGTTTCTTCTTTTGATGATGTTGTTGTCGTTGTAGTGCTTGAGGAAGGGGCTGTACTGCTTTCTTTTGCACTTGAGCTTACCGAACTTATGGATCCTTCTACCTGTATAGAAGAAGACTCACTAGTGATGATTGGTGATGATTTTCGATCTTGCCAAGTTGTATAAGCCACCACACTAATAATTGCTAAGGCCACTAATGCAAGCAAAATCGTAGGTAAACTTGTCCAGAATTTATGACCGTTTCCTTCTTCTTGATGAAGAGCTTTTCTCGAGCCTTTCACTTGCTCAGGTCTTGGACGCTGTGGAAGCTCAGAGCCTGGCATGATTGCTTTGCCGTCATAAACATCCACCAAGAGATCGCCATCTTCCCCAACCGCTTGTGCATATTGTCGAATAAATGCACGAACATAAAATTTTCCAGGTAAGCTATCAAAATCATCTGTTTCGATTGCTTCTAAATATCTTTTTTGTACTTTTGTTATTTGTTGCAATTCGTCTATAGATATATGTTTATCTAAACGTGCTTGTCGTAATTTTTCTCCAATGGTTTCAAAAGCCACTCGCTCATCTTCTCCAGTCTTTTATCTTTTTACTCTAACCATCCACCAGAAACTGGTAGTGTTGTCCCGGTAATATATGCAGCATCTTTTTGTAGTAAAAATGAAACAGCCGCTGCGATTTCCTTTGGTTGTGCTAATCTACCTAGAGGAATCTGTCTTTTTAAATCAAGAATTTCTTCTTCACTCCATTCTTGATTCATCGAAGTTGCTACAGCACCAGGTGCTACAACATTTACTGTAATTCCTAATGTTGCGATTTCCTTGCTATATGCCTTTGCAAATGCCTGTTGCGCCCCCTTCACCGTACTATAGATAGTTTCCATACTACTGCCTTGCATTCCATAAACAGAGCCAATAAAAACGATTCGTCCATAGGGTGATTGTGAAAGTTTGTTTTCCAACTTCTGCAAAAGTATCAGTGGTGTTTTTACATGAATTTGCCAAAGTTGATCGATATCTGCTTCGTCTTGTTCAGAAAACAGAGCATACCTCGTAAACCCTGCTGCGAAAATCACACTGTCCACTTGAAAAAGTGTCGTTAAAAATCCTGATATTCCACTAGTATCTAGCATATTTAAGGATACCACAAAAAAATCCTGATGAGGATAGGATTCCCTCATCTCTAAAACGAATTTTAATACTTTTTCTTCTTGAGTATTGTAATGACAATAAAGTGACCAGCCATCTGCCGCTAATTTACGGCAAACAGCCATCCCAATATCCCCACTAGCACCCATTACTAATGCGCTTGGCATTTTTACGCCTCTTTCACTTTCATATAGAATTTACTGAATGCTTCTTGCTTCATCAAGCGTTCACCTGCTGTATAAATATCTTCAAGTTTAATCCCTTCGATTACCTCTGGTAAATCAAATAATGTTGTATTGCCATACAAGTTTTGTGTAAATTGATTCGCAATATATTCTAAAGAATTTAATGATTGGAAATATTTTCCTAACATTTTTTTCTTCAGTAATTCCAGGTTCTTTTCATTGATCTCAGGATCCTTTAAAAAATCTAATAAAATCGTTTGAACTTCTGTCGCTGCCAACTCAGGATCATACGTATCTCCGCTGAAATCTGCAAAATGGAATTCACGATCTATGCTAAACTCAAAGCCAAAACTATCGTCAATAATTCCACGGTTATATAAGCGCAAATAATTTTGTGATGTATTTCCTAGGAGAAGTTGCAAGAGTAGAATCGTTGCTGTCTTATATCTTAATAGGTGGTACCCATTTTCTGGTAAATCGTCTAGCCCTTTGATTCCCAAAACAAATTTTGGTCGAGTAACTTCCATCTCTAGCTGACTTTCTTTAATAATCGTTGTTTGATTTTCTGTTGGAAAATATCGTTTGATTTCTTGTTCGGACGGAAAGGTTTTTCTTTCTTGGTTTTCGCGTATCTTAGTCATTAATTCTTCCGGATCCATCTTACCAACAACAAATAAAATCATATTACTTGGATGATAAAAAGTCTGATAGCATGTATATAAATCTTCAGCCGTAATTTCTGCGATACTTTCAACCGTTCCAGCAATATCGATATGCAATGGATGATTCGGATATAAATTATTTAGGATTCCGAAAAATAGGCGCCAGTTAGGATCATCTTCGTACATTTGAATTTCTTGACCAATAATCCCTTTTTCCTTATCTACTGTTTCCTTTGTAAAATACGGTTCTTGGACAAAATTCAATAAAGTAGTTAGATTTTGAATAACATTATCTGTTGTTGAAAATAAATAACTAGTTTTTGTAAAACTAGTGAATGCATTCGCAGATGCGCCTTGTTGCCCAAACAGCTGAAAAACATCCCCATCTTCTTTTTCAAATAGCTTATGTTCTAAAAAGTGAGCAATTCCATCTGGAACTTTTACACGATTCTTTTCTCCTAGTGGAACAAATTCGCTATCTATTGACCCATAATTTGTACTAAATAAACCATATGTTTTATGATATTCCTCTTTTGGTAGCAAGTAGACCGTTAACCCATTAGGCAATGTTTCTTGGTACAACGTCTCTTTGATTTGAGGATATTCTGTTCTATTCATTTATGTCTCCCCCATCTAAAAAGAATATTGCTTGTAATTTGATTTGTCGTGCGATTCTTTGAATATCTTCTGTTGTCACAGCTTCCATTCTAGCGAGCCACTCTTCATCACTAAGTTTTGTATTCGGAAGCCAATTTTCTAAATAAGCACTTTCTAAAGCTGCTTGTGGGGAATCTAATGAAAGTAGGTATTGATTGCGTAGCATTGCTTTTGTTTGTGTTAATTCAAGTGTCGTGATTTCTCCGTTACGTAAACTTTCTAGTTGTGCATTGATCAATCGTAGTACTTGGTTACGATTTTTACCATCGATTCCCGTTTGTACGCTCATGAATCCTCTAAATGAATCGACACTACTTGAAGCATAATAAGCCAAGCTTTCCTTTTCACGGACATTCATAAATAATTTTGAATGCGGGAATCCACCAAATAACCCATTGAAAACAATTAAAGAAAAACGATCCAATTCGTTATAATAAACATTTGTTTGATACCCTAGATTTAATTTTGCTTGGACGATTTTCTCTTGTTTTTGACGTTCTTTTACTATATTACTTTCTGTTTGTGTATAGAAAATATCTGGTCGTACTTGCTCTCTTGCACTAAATGGCAATTCTTTGATCGTTTTTTCGACAGATGTAGTGTTTACATCTCCTATCACGAAGATATCAATTTGGTCTTGTTGAATCATTTGTTGATAATAGTTTGCTAAATCTTCCGCTGTCAATTCTTCTAAATCTTCAGTCGTTCCAAAACTCGGGATCTTCTGTGCAACATCTTGATCAAAATAAAGTTCTTGCAAAGCTAACGATGCTGCCGTTTGCTTATCCTCATCCAAGCTATCTAAATATATTTTTAAGTTTTCTTTTTCTAATTGGAATGTTTCTTGGTCAAATGCACCATCTTTGATATTTGGTAAAAATAGGACTTCTCTCAAAAAATCTACAGCATGTGCTAATAACTCCGTATCATTGACATATGTGCCATTAACAATACTCATTCCCACATTCAACCAATGTAAATTTCCCTTTTTTTGTACATTTAATCCGAAGCTTGCCCCATACAATTCTGCTAAGCGCGCACTTAGCTGTGTTTGATCCGGATAATTTAAACTATTTGTTTCAAGCAAGCTACTCAATAATGTCCGTCGAGTAATTACTTCTCTACGTAGACGTGTGGTAAAACGAATGAAGATACGAACAGTTTTATATTTTTCAGTTGGTATAACGTGAAGATTCACGCCTTCCGCTAATTTACTTGCCATATAAGATATACTCCTCTTTTAAAATTTCAGTTACCCCTAGTATAGCATAGCTCGCATAGGATTCAGTAAAGTTGACATCATTTAAAGCGTTATCCTTTCAATATTTCTAACGCTTTCGTTATAATAAATTGATTACAAAGAAAGGAGTTTATTCATGATTAAAGAATTTAAAGAGTTCATTACTAAAGGGGACGTTTTAGACTTAGCTGTTGGGGTTGTTATTGGGACTGCTTTTACCAGCATTGTGAATCAGGTTGTCCAAGGGTTGATTACCCCATTGATTGGATGGATAGTTGCAACAGTCACCGGAACAACTGACTTAGAAGGGGCTTTGTCTATTCTCGATTGGTCGCCACGAAAGGGTGTTACGTTTGCATTTGGGGATGTTGTTAGTGCTATTATCACATTTTTAATTACAGGTTTTGTTTTATTCCTTGTAGTAAAAGCTTCAAATCATGCAAAAAGTTATCGAAAAGAAGAAGTTGAAGAAGTTGGCCCAACTGCAGAACAATATCTGAGTGAAATTCGTGACTTACTAGATAAGCAAGTAAATGGTTTAGACAATAGTCTTCCCACAGCAGATGCGAAAGAAACTGAGGAAACTACATCTGAAAAATCATAAAAAATAAGGTTGAGAGAATAACCAATTCTCCCGACCTTATTTTTATCCGCATTCATGTACATATTTCCGTCCATCTATCTTTAGTCAGTTTATTTTTGCATATCGATATGTGGAATATCATCTTCTAAATAAACATCAGAGATTGCTTCAAAACCAAACTGTTGATAAAACTCTTGTAAATGAGATTGTGCACCAATAATAATTGGACTATCAGGAAAGAACTCGTGAATAGCTTCCAATGTTTTAGCAACAATCGTCTTTCCTAACCCTTGATGCCGATAATTTTTAGCGACCAATACTCTACCAAAATGAACGGCTCCTCCCTCTGTGTAGATACGTGTGTACGCAATGATTTCACCTGTCTCATCAGTAAGATACGTATGTAATGCTTGTTCATCGATTGCATCGACTTCTTGATATGGGCACTTCTGTTCTACTACAAATACAGCAATTCGAGCCTGAATGATTTTATAGAACTCTTGTATCGTTAACTCATCAAAAGGCTTTACTAGATAATTCATTGGACACCTCTCATTTATTTTTCATTTTTTAAAATAATTATTTTAAAAAAAAGCAGACGAGCCTTACGAAAGGTCGCCTACTCTCTTATATTGCTTCTGTTAAAAATTCTAACTCTACTGTTCGAGTAAGTACATCTGAATAACTGTAAGATACCCGTTCAAAAGAGTTCTCTTCAGGATCTAAATCTACCACAAATACTGAAGGATAGGTTTCTGTTAAGACACCGCGACGTTCTGTTTGACGCTTTCTTCCTGTCTGAGCAACCAGCATGATTGGGCTACCGACACGATTTTCTAAATCTTTTTTGATTGTAGCTAAAGTTGTTGGCATACAGTTCACCTCATTAAAAGAATACCACTTTTAACAAAAAAAGTCAAATTTTACCACAACAAAAAATAAATTGCAATAAAAATACATATATAAAAAAATGAGGAACTTTTCCTTTATGTAAATCGATACGTTGAAATATAGGTTCTGAGTTTTGCTTTTACACGGCTATAGGCATTGGTCACTTGTCTTAATTCAACGCCTAATTCATTGGCCATTTCTTCAGCAGAGTACCCGAGTACATGTTTATGTAAGATATAAAGTTCACGTTTTGAAAATTGAATTGGACATTCATCGACTGCTTCCTTCAAAAGAAGAAATTGTAAAGCTGCTGGTTCTGTTGAAAAGGATTCTGCTAAAAAATCTGCACCGTCTACACTAACTTTTTGCTCAATGGATACTTCATCCTTTTGTTCTCGCCGCTTTAACGCATTCTGCTTACGTAATAATGAAAAAATCTGATTGATCATCACACGCTTGTAATAACAACCAAAACTAACCCCACTTTGTACCTTGTACGTTTTAATTGCACGATACAACGCAATACGCGCCTCTTGAGCCCAATCATCATCTCGATAGCCACGTATGTAATATAATCCCTGTAACCGATTGACCATTGGCATATACTGTCGATACAACTTTACAAATGCTTGCTCATCTCCACGAAGAGCTGCTTCAATAAGTTTATAGATCATAAAAAAACTCCTTCCGACATATCGTTGGAGGGAGCATACCATATAACTACCGAAAAAATAAAACCATAACTTTGTTATTTTTTATTTTTTCATCAAATCATCCAGTTTATTAGAAAGTTCTTTTAATTGGCTGTCATTCCAAGGAGAATTTCTTCTGAAATTTGTATAATACAAATCATTACTATCGTTTTTTATAGACATTTCTGTTTTTTTAATCATCTTATAAAGTTCATTTGCAGATGTTCGTAATGCTCCTTGTGAAAAAACCACCCATTGTTCTGCTAAGTCACTTGTAGCGACTGTCACTTGTGTTAACCGAGTATTTAACTCTCCTGCAACTCGTTCAATATAACTATCTGCCGTTTCATCTTCTTTAGTAAAAACAACTTCTAATTGATATTTTTGATAATTTTGTTGAATTCCTGGTACCAATTGCGCATCAAAAACAACAATAATCTCGATGCCTTCATACTTCGAAAAATTTGATAGTCTATTTAACAAATGTTCACGTGCATCTTCCAACTTGTCTTGCTTCTTTAGTAAGACGAGTTCTGGCCATGCACCAATCATATTATATCCATCTACGATCAATAGTTGCTTTTTCATTCTTTATTCCCCCTGACGTTGAGAGAACGCTTGATACATCAATAATCCTGCAGCCACACTCGCATTTAAGCTTTGCACATGTCCAACCATTGGGATTGTTAGTAACTCATCTACTTCTTTTTTCAGTCCAGGACTCATCCCACGACCTTCATTTCCAATGATTAAGGCAATTGCACCTTTGGCATTCCATTGACGAAAATCTGTTCCTTGCATATCGGTTCCAAAAATCCAAAAATTTTCTTCTTTTAATGTCTGAATCGCTTGGCTTAGATTTGTCACACGTGCAATTGGAATGTACTCTACAGCACCAGTGGATGTTTTTGTTACAACTGGAGTAATCCCTACAGCACGGTGTTTTGGAATGATTACGCCATCTACACCACTTGCATCCGCTGTACGTAAAATAGAACCAAAATTATGTGGATCTTCTAAACTATCTAAAATCAAGAAAAAAGGTGTATCTGTTTTTTCTTTTGCTTGATGAATCAGTTCAGATAAATCTAAATATTCATAAGGAGTAATCGCTAGTACCATGGATTGGTGGACACCATGATCACTCATTGTATCTAATTTTTGCTTAGGTACCCATTTTACAGGTACGGATTGTTCTTTTGCTAACTGTTTTAACTCGTCAATTTTTTCACCATGTGCATCTTCTTGAAGAAATAATTTGTTTCCTCTTCCTTGCTGAAGTGCTTCAACTGTCGCATGGTGTCCAAAGACGAAGTTATCTTCTTCCCCTTGCTTTTTAGGCTGTTCATCTAAGCTATTTTCATGTGTTTTTTGTGGTCGTGTTTTTTTCGCATTATATTTATTTCTTTTATTGTTTGAATGCATATAGTCTTTCCCTCTACCCATTTTCTTCACCTACTTTCTGAATACACCAATCAATCAATTCTTCCATGCGCTCTGTTTGCTTCGTCAAATGTAAATAGCCCATTAATGCCTCAAATCCTGTAGAAATTCTATAGGTCGTGATATCGGCGTTTTTTGCGCTTGTATGGCTTTTTGCGTTTCGTCCTCGACGATAAAAAAGTAATTCTTCTTCTGTTAATACATCTGCTTCTAACATCTTATCGATTAACCAAGCTTGTGCTTTTGCAGATACATATCTTGTAGCTTTATGGTGTAACGTATTTGGCTTTGTATCGCCTAAAGAAACTAAATAATCTCGAATATAAATTTCGTAAATTGCATCTCCAACATACGCTAACGCTAATCCATTTAATTGTTTATAATCTCTCATGCTTCTCGTCTCCAACGTGTCCCTTGCGGGGTATCTTCTAAAATAATTCCTTGTTCTTTTAACTGGTCGCGAATTTCATCACTACGTGCAAAATCACGTGATTTGCGTGCATTGATTCGTTCTTCAATCAATCGTTCAATCTCGTCATCAAGCAATTTTTCTGATACAAAAAAGATACCAAAGATTGCAAGCCATTCGCTAAACAATGTTAGCGCCTTGTCTAAAGCAACGACTGAAGCTTCTTTTTCTTCTACATACATGTTTATCCATTTTGATAACTCATAAACAACAGTAATTCCGTTTGCAGTATTAAAATCATCATCCATTTCTTGAATAAAACGCTCGTTTAACTTTTCAAGTTCAAGTAATTTTTCTGAATCATTTTCGCTCGTTGCTACTGCATTATTTTTTCTAAATTGTCCATTTTCATAAGCTGTCTTCAATCGTTGTAGATTTGTTGCAGCATCTTTCATCGTTGCCTCACTATAACGTATTGGTCGACGATATTGTGTTGTCGCCATAAAGAACCGTAATACTTGTGGATCAACTTGTTGAATCATTTCATGGACAGTAATGAAATTTCCTAAAGATTTACTCATCTTTTCGTCATCTTCACCAATAGTTACATACCCATTATGCATCCAATAATTTGCAAAAGTTTTACCAGTTTTTGCTTCACTTTGTGCAATTTCATTTTCATGATGTGGAAATTCCAAATCTTGCCCTCCACCATGTATATCAATTGTATCACCTAAATGTTTCGTTGCCATTACAGAACATTCTATGTGCCACCCAGGACGTCCTTTTCCCCAAGGCGATCCCCATGATATTTCACCTGCTTTTGCTGATTTCCATAAAGCAAAATCCAATGGATCTTCCTTTAGCTGCTGTTCCTCACCAGTACGCTGACTTGCACCTATTTCTAGTTCATCAATTGATTGGTCGCTTAATTTACCATATCCTTCAAATTTACGTGTACGATAATAAACATCACCTTGAGATTCATAGGCATATCCTTTAGCAATCAATACTTCTACAAAAGAAATGATATCTGCCATGTGATCCATCACACGCGGATGCAATGTTGCAGGTTTTACATTCAATGCATTAGTATCTTCTTCAAATGCATGTATAAACCGTTGAGCTACTTCTGGAGCTGTTATTCCTAACTCATTTGCTGCTCGGATAATTTTATCATCGACATCAGTAAAGTTTGAAACATAATCGACCACATACCCGCGATATTCAAAATAGCGACGAATTGTGTCAAAAGCAATCGTACTCCGCGCATTTCCGATATGAATATAATTATAAACAGTTGGTCCACATACATACATTGCCACATGGTTTTCTCGAATTGGTTTGAAGACTTCCTTTTCTCTGGTTAACGTATTATAAATTTTAATCATCCGATTTTCTCTCGCTTTCTATTTTCTTCCCATTGATTCGTACAACTTTAGCAGGAATCCCTACTGCTGTCGCATCATCAGGAATATCTTTTAAAACAACTGCTGCTGCACCAATTTTTGCATTTTTTCCAATAGTCACTGGTCCTAAAATTTGTGCATGTGCTGAAATCATTGCTCCTTCTTTCACAGTTGGATGTCTTTTCCCTTTATCTTTTCCAGTACCGCCCAAAGTTACTCCATGAAACAAAATAACATTATCTTCAATTTCTGCCGTTTCTCCAATAACGATACCCATTCCATGATCAATAAAAACACCTTGACCAATTCTTGCTCCTGGATGAATTTCCACTCCAGTCAGAAATCGACTAAATTGAGCAGTTATCTTGGCAAGTAGAAATAGACGGTGTTGGTATAAAAAATGTGCGTAACGGTGCCAAACTAACGCATGAAATCCTGAATAAGTCAAAATGACATCGGCAGTTGAGCGTGCAGCAGGATCATTTTCTTTCGTTGCCTGAATAGCTCGACTAAACCAGCTCATTTCACTTCTCTCCTTCCTATACAGCAAATGAACAGGCGTATGTACTTTTCTGCATTTGATTCTTTGTATCCTTTCATTATTAAAAAAGAAGCGTCTTTTAAATAAGTTTCCTTATCCAAAAGACGCTCTTTGCGTGGTTCCACTCTTGTTTGTAATATATCTGTATATATTACCTCATATCGGGTAACGACCGATGATTCGTTCTTAGCTACATATCGCTAAAACCACTCACAGAGGCACTTCAAAAATAGGCAACAACGACTTTCACCAAACGCCGTTTCTCTGCAGATAACCTATTTTTTACTTTTTCTGATCTTTGTGTTTTTTATAAAACTTGATTTAAATGTGCAAGTGCTTTGTCGCGTCCTAATAGTTCGATTGTATCAGCTAATTCTGGGCCGTGCATTTGTCCTGATACAGCTACGCGGATAGGCATGAATAGATTTTTCCCTTTCACACCAGTTTCTTTTTGAACAGCTTTAATTGCAGCTTTGACTGTTGGCGCATCAACAATTTCCATTGTTTCTAATTGGTTTTTGAATGCTGCTAACACAGTTGGTACTGTTTCACCTGCTAAAACTTCTTTTGCCGCATCATCTAATACTGGATGTTCGTTAAAGAATAATTCTGATGCATCGATGATTTCTTCTGCATAACTCATTTGTGGTTGATACAGCATAACAATTTTTTTCACCCATTCGATTGTTTCAGCAGAAGGGTTTTCTTCAATACGTCCATCTGCAATCAAATACGGAAGACACATTTCAGTTAGTTCATCTACAGACATTTCTTTAATATAGTGATTATTTACCCATTCAAGTTTCTTCGCATCAAAAGCTGCTGGTGATTTACTTAAACGTTCAGGATCAAAAATCTTCACTAATTCGTCATGAGAGAAAATTTCATCTTCCCCAACTGGAGACCAACCTAGTAAAGCAATAAAGTTAAACATTGCATCAGGAAGATAGCCTAATTCACGGTATTGTTCAATAAATTGAAGGATAGATTCATCACGTTTACTTAATTTCTTCCCTGTTTCACTGTTAATAATCAATGTCATATGGCCAAAAATAGGTGTTTCCCAACCAAATGCTTCATAAATCATCATTTGTTTTGGTGTATTTGCAATATGATCATCCCCACGTAAAACATGAGTAATTTTCATCATATGATCATCCACAGCTACCGCAAAGTTATACGTTGGCATGCCATCACGTTTTTGGATAACAAAATCTCCACCAATATTATCTGATTCAAAAGTAATATTACCTTTCACCATATCATCAAATGTGTATTCTGTATTTTTTGGTACACGGAAACGAATAACTGATTCTAAGCCTGCTGCTTCTTTTTCAGCTTGTTTTTCAGGTGTTAGGTTCGCACATTTTCCACCATAATGTGGCATTTCACCACGAGAACGTTGTAATTCACGTTCTGCTTCTAATTCTTCTTCTGTACAGTAACATTTGTAAGCACGATTGCTTGCAAGTAATTGATCAATCAATGGTTGGTAAATTTCTTTACGTTCAGATTGACGATAAGGACCATATTCACCAGGATTTTCTGGAGATTCATCCCAGTCCATACCTAACCATGTCAAGTTTTCTAATTGACTTTTTTCACCGTCTTCAATGTTTCGTTTTTGGTCAGTATCTTCAATACGAATAATGAATTCGCCATCGTTGTGGCGGGCAAATAAATAGTTAAATAATGCTGTTCGGGCATTTCCAATGTGTAAATGTCCAGTTGGACTTGGTGCATAGCGTACGCGTACTTTCGTCATATTTTTCCTCTTCTTTCAAGATAGACTACTGACTGATGTCAGCTTCAGCAAAAAAATTCAATAGATTTTAGAGCTATTCAGCATAAATTTTACCTTTAATAGAGCAATTAGTAAAGCCAACAGACTGAAAATCCTTGTCTGTTGGCTTAATTTATTACTATAAATAGTGATATTTTTTATTTATTTGCTTTTCCATTCTCTTTTCGGTTGTCAATTCCGCGACCTGCATGCGCAGGCTTTGCAAAAATCATTCGACCGGCAGCAGTTTGTAACGCACTTGTGACAACTACTTCGATGTGCTCATTCATATAATGTTGCCCGTCTTCTACAACAACCATCGTCCCATCATCAAGGTAAGCAACTCCTTGTTGACGTTCTGTTCCTGCTTTAACAACGAGTACATGCATCGTTTCCCCAGGAATAACAACTGGTTTCACCGCATTAGCTAGTGCATTGATATTTAAAACGGGAACATTTTGAAATTCCGATACTTTATTAAGATTGTAATCATTTGTAACAACAACTCCATCAAGAAGTTTTGCTAACTTGATCAATTTACTATCTACTTCACTAATTTCTTCAAAATCACCATCATACATTTCAACAGAGATTCCTTCTTCTTTTTGTAGTGCATTCAAAATATCTAATCCACGACGCCCACGAACACGTTTTAAGCTATCTCCTGAATCTGCAATATATTGAAGTTCGTACAACACAAAGTTAGGAATCAATAGTGTACCTTCTAAAAATCCAGTTTTTGCAATATCATAGATTCGTCCATCTATGATGACGCTTGTATCAAGGATTTTATATTTTCTGAAATTGTCATCTGATTTTCTGTCTAAAATTTGTTCACTTTGACTTGTTTGTGTCTCTTGCTCTACTTTTTTTGTTCTTGGAGCAAAGATTTTTTTCCATTCTTCAATTCGTGTCGTTCCCATACGAAAGCCCAAATATCCAAGGACAATCATTAAGATGATTGGTACAGCACTATTTACAAAAGGAAGGTCTAAATTATATAACGGCGTTGAGACAATTACTCCAATTGTTAATCCTAAAATCGCACCAATCGCACCAAAAAGTAAGTAAGTTAAACTGACCTCACTTAACTTCTGTTCCATGGTTTTTAAACCTAATTCAATATATTTTGCCAACACTAATGAGAATAAAAAGAGAATAAGAGCACCTAACAAACTGTTGGTAAAAATATTATTTATCCAGCTATTTGAATCTAGGCCAAATGTTTGCCATACCGTTGGAAAGTAAGAAATCCCAAAGCTGGCTCCTGCAATGACCATCAGTAACGTGATAACTCGTCGTTGCATTGCGTTCCCCCCATTTCTATGACTATTTCATTTATTTAAATACTTTATGCAGTGCTTCAGTTAATGTTGCTACCCCAACTACTTCGATTCCAGTTGGAGGGTTCCATCCACCCAAATTGTTCTTTGGGAGATATACTTTTGTGAATCCTAATTTTTGAACTTCACGAACTCGATGCTCGATATGACTTACCCGCCTGATTTCACCAGTTAAGCCAATTTCACCAATGAAACATTCCGTAGGTTGAGTTCCTTTTTCTTTGTAACTGGAAGCAATGCTCATCGCGATTGCTAAATCAATCGCTGGTTCATTTAATTTTACACCACCAGCAGCTTTTAAATAAGCATCTTGGTTTTGCAACAATAAACCTGCACGTTTTTCCAAAACAGCCATGATGAGTGATACTCGATTAAAATCTAGACCAGTTGTTGTTCGTTTCGCATTACCAAACATCGTTGGTGTCACTAAAGCCTGAATCTCCACTAAAATGGGGCGTGTTCCTTCCATTGCCACTACAATAGCAGAGCCAGTAGCCCCTTCTAATCGTTCTTCTAAGAAAATTTGTGAAGGATTGGCAACTTCTTCTAACCCATGCTCATGCATTTCAAAAATTCCTAGCTCATTCGTTGACCCAAACCGATTTTTTACGGCACGTAAAATCCGGAAACTATGATGTTTTTCTCCTTCAAAATACAAAACAGTATCAACCATATGTTCAAGCATTCGTGGTCCAGCTATCGACCCTTCTTTGGTTACGTGTCCAACAATAAAAATTGCAATACCATTTGTTTTGGCTATTTTCAATAATTCTGCTGTAGTTTCTCGAACCTGACTAACACTTCCTGCCACACTCGTGATATCTGGTTGTGTCATGGTTTGAATTGAATCAATAATGACATAATCAGGAGAAATTTGTTCAATTGCTCGGCTGATTTCATGCATATCTGTTTCGGCATACAAATAAAACTCCGTATCGATTGAACCAAGTCTTTCCGCGCGCATTTTGATTTGATCTGCACTTTCTTCTCCCGAAACATAAAGTACCTTTCCTCCAGTTTCTGCCAACTGCTGAGATACTTGTAATAATAGAGTGGATTTACCGATTCCGGGATCGCCACCGATCAAAATCATTGAACCTGGTACGACACCTCCACCTAGTACACGATTTAATTCTTCAAGTTTTGTTTTGATTCTTGCCTCTTTTTTAGGAACTATATCCGCTATTTTTGTCGGTTTACTTCGTTCGCCTGTCAGGCTTGCTCGAACACGTCGGTCACTTGTATCTTGATCAAGCTCTTCAACCAGTGTATTCCAACTGCCACAATTTGGACAGCGTCCAAGGTACTTCGGAGAGACGTAGCCACAATTTTGACAGACAAATTGACTTTTTGTTTTTTTTGCCATGATCGACCTCCTCTCACCTAGTTTAACACACCCTAGTTCTTGTCGTATGCAACTTAAGTCTGACTTTTTTTGACTTTGTTCGTTTTATTATTCCTGCTACAGATCGGAGGAACCGAACCCACCACTTCTTTTAGCTGTCGATTGATCTTGATCCGCTTTTAAGAAAGGTAAGAAAATACCTTGTCCAATACGCTCTCCTTTTTTGATGTGTACATCGGAAAAGCCAAAATTCGTAAATTGAAAGAAAATATGCCCTTCATTCGCTGAATTATTGTAATAATCGCTATCGATCACACCTATTCCATTGGTTAAAATTAAAAAACGTTTTAATGGATTACTTGAACGATTCGCAAGTTGTAAGAACTCTTCTTCCCCCATATACGCCTTAATCCCTGTTGGAACAAGCGTTGGTTTCAATGTCTTTTCTTGTGTTTGAAGTTCCTCACTAGTCAAGCTTGCCAAAGCCTGCAACCCCTTTTTGATACCTGTTTTCCAGATACTTGGAATAATGATATCTTCTGCTGCTTCAAAATCATATCCAGCAGCATGATGTGTCGCACGTTTAGGTAAATGGATATCTTCATCGTTATATTGTGTGACTACTTCAAAACCTCTTGTTTTCACAATTATCCCTCCTACTTTAAAAATATGTTTTATTTTATCATATTCACTTTCAGAAATTCATTTCTTTCAATTATCTTCAATAAATTTTCTAAAAAATACACGTTTTTACAAAAAAGCTTTCTAAAATTTTACAAATTATTCCATTTCGTTCAGCATCTAGCATGACTTCACTTCTGAAAACGAGTAAAATGAAACCAAATTGATGATAGCTTGTGCTATTATCAGCGAATTGTTGATTGAGGTGTAAAAATGCAAAGAGATTTTAAACATGTAAAAAGAATCGTAGTGAAAGTAGGAACAAGTACACTGGTTTACCCAAATGGAAACATCAATCTTGCGGCGATTGACCAATTGGCATTTGCATTAAGTGATTTACATAATCGGGGCTATGAGGTTATTTTGGTCTCTTCTGGAGCAATCGGTGTAGGAATGAATAAAATGAATATTTCACAACGTCCCACTGAAATTCCAAAACAACAGGCGATTGCTGCAATTGGACAAGCAGAATTGATGAATATCTATAAACAATGCTTCTCCGTATATAGTCAGACTGCAGCTCAAGTCTTGATGACCAGAGATGTTGTGGAGTATCCAGAAAGTCGTCAGAATGTAACAAACACACTTGAACAATTACTCGTATTGGATACAATTCCAATTGTTAACGAAAACGATACAGTCGCAGTTGAAGAATTAGATCATTTAACAAAATTTGGCGACAATGACCAACTATCTGCCATTGTTTTGCAGTTGGTGAAAGCAGATCTATTAATTATGCTTTCTGATATCGATGGTTTCTATTCAGCAAATCCAGAAACAGACAATACAGCAAAACTATATACACATATCACTCAAATCACGGACCATTTACTTACTCAAGCTGGTGGATCAAAAAGCACACTCGGAACTGGTGGCATGCGTAGTAAATTGACCGCAGCTGAACGTGTTCTAAAAAATAATCGTGCGATGATCCTAGCAAATGGTCGCAATCCACGAATCATTTTTGATATCGTTAATGGAAAAGATATTGGTACATTATTTAAGGGGGAAATAAAATGACCGACCTAACACAACTAGGTAAGAATGCCAAGAAAGCAGCACGTAAATTAGCGTTATTAGATACTGCTACAAAAAATGACTTACTTGAACAGATGGCACACCAATTAGAAAAAGAGCAAGATAAAATTTTACAAGCGAATCGAAAGGATTTGGAAATGGCAACTGAAAATGGTATCTCTACTGTAATGGTTGACCGTTTAAAATTAACACCGGATAGAATCCAAGCAATGGCTGATGGCATCCGCCAAATTGCATCGCTTGCCGACCCGATTGGTGAGGTTATCAAAATGTGGACCAATACGGACGGTTTACGGATTGGACAACAACGTGTTCCGTTAGGTGTTATCGGAATGATTTATGAATCTCGTCCAAATGTAACAACAGATTCTGCGAGCCTAGCATTCAAAGCAGGAAATGCAGTCATTTTGCGTGGAGGAAAAGAAGCTTTTTATTCAAATCAGATTTTAGTTACCTCTTTGCAACAAGTGTTAATAGAAGCAGAACTTCCACCTTATGCAATTCAATTCATTGATGATACCTCTCATGAAGTTGCAGAAGAATTTATGAGACTAACTGATTATTTGGATGTTCTAATTCCTCGTGGAGGCGCTGGTTTAATCAAACGCGTCAAAGAAACGGCAACTGTTCCAATTATTGAAACTGGAACGGGGAATAATCATGTATATATTGATAAAACAGCTGATTTGAAAATGGCAACAGACATTATCGTGAATGCTAAAGCTTCTCGTCCCTCCGTCTGCAATGCAACAGAAACGCTACTCATCAACTATGAAGTGGCGCCTTACTTCTTACCAACGATTGAAGCTGCTTTAGTTGAGCAAGGTGTACAATTACGAGCAGACCCAATAGCGATGGAGTATTTAGATACCGCTACCCCAGCCACACAAGAAGACTGGGAAACAGAATTTCTTGATTATATTCTAGCTGTAAAAGTTGTGGCTTCCATCGATGAAGCTATCTACCACATCAACAAATACGGAACAAAACATTCTGAAGCAATCGTGACAAACGATTATCAATCAACACAAAGATTCTTAAATGAAGTAGACGCAGCAGCCGTCTATGTGAATGCATCTACTCGTTTCACAGACGGGTTTGTCTTTGGTTTTGGTGCAGAAATCGGTATCTCTACACAAAAATTGCATGCACGTGGTCCTATGGGATTAAATGAGCTAACCACATTAAAATATATCATCTATGGAGATGGACAGATTCGTGAGTAAAGAATTCTTTACTCAAATTGTTTCACGGGAAACTTTTATAGAAGACTTTACTATCTATTTATTTCTAGTAGAATATAAATAGATAGTTTTTTTAAAGAAAGGTGCTCTTATGCTAGAGATAATAACTGTTTTTCTTGTCTATTTGTTTTCTTTAAATATTGCCGCTTTTGTATCTGTCGGTATTCTGACTTTATTCTTTCAAGTCAAAAAACGTATTGCGCATATGGAACGACCACAATGGAACGCATACTTTGAAAAAATTGGTCCTCGAGGAATGCTTGCACGTCTGTATATTTGCTATATGCTTGCACTAGGATTGTTAGATGTAACGAATTACTTCTCTTTCTTTAACCAATCTATGCCTTATGCAATTACACTATTGATTGCTGGATTATTCCATTTGACTTATAAATATCAATTAAACAAAGAGCAATTAAAAAACAAATTCCAATAAAAAAGCAAGTCTAGGACATAAATTGTCTTAGCCTTGCTTTTTATTTTGCCTTATTAGTACCAGCCTTTTCCACAATCTGGATCATCCGTAGTTTCTTCAATTTTAAATCCATCAAACGTTTCACCATCGTAATAACGCATCAACTGATCTACAGATAATGTACTTGTTGTTTCTTGCGTTTCAGCGGAAGTGTCACTTGCTTCTTCTACTAATTGTTCACGATAAGCTGAATAGATTTCAAGTAACTTTGTGTACATCTCTTGTCTTGAGGAACCCTCTGCACTAATTGTAGGCAGTTCTTTTAAATACCCACGATAGGTTAGTTTGTCTTCAATAAATTCAATAGGTAATTCAACTAAGGTTAAGCCAATTTCTTGAAAATAATCATTTGTATACACTCGTATTCCCTCCTCTCACCTTTGTGTACTTTTGATTCTTAAAAAAATATTTAGTTCATCATGCTATAATAAAAAAGCATATCATTCATTCAAATCGAATGCATAAATTATTAGGAGGGCCTATGATACTTATATTGCTTCTATTGCTTGTGTTTTCATATAGGACAACCAAATCCGACTTGAAAACAAAGCTTTTTACCTGCGGCTATATTGGTCTTTTTCAGTTGATGCTTCCTTTATATACTTGGCAAATACTGGACCTACCGCTTGCAAATAAACAAATCTGGTTATTCTTTTCCACAAATTATTGGTTAAATACGTTCATCGCACTTCTCTATGGCTTGATTTTAGCAAATTGTGTCTTTTTATTCAATTCAGCTAAAAAAAGAGGTATCATCACTCGCACAAAAAAATACACTTGGTATAACTGGCTATTTTTAGGTTTATCTTTTCTTTTGATATTTATTGGTTTTCTTGCATTTAGCAGTAGCCAATGGGCAATGACCTATTTTGGAAATATTCGTGTCGATCAAATTATCTACACACTCAGCCAGCCACTACAAGGAACTGATACAACACAAGTAACAGATTACTTAACAAATCCTTTGTTACTAAGTTTTCTACTTTCTTTATTTTTCACAAGCCTTTTGTATTTTTTCAGTACACATCGGATACAAATCAGTTCAAAAACTCATTTTCCGTTTCGAGCAAAAGGACTGAATTCCGGAACAGTTGTTGCTTGTAGCGTCTTATTTCTTACGCTAGGTATTTCACTGGGTGTTCAAACATTAGGCTATGCAGATATCAAAGCCTACTTTTTTGAAACTACAAGTATCTACGATGACTATTATGTAGATCCTGAATCTGTCAATTTAACTTTCCCAACGAAAAAAAGAAATCTTATTTACATTTATATGGAATCAATGGAATCGAGCTATTCATCTACTGATAATGGCGGGATTGAAGAAAACAATTTGATTCCGAATTTGACCAACCTTGCATTAAATGAAGGGGTCAACTTTTCAAACAGGGATTCATTAGGTGGGATGATGCAAATTCCTGGGGCCAATCAGACCGCCAGTTCCCTTGTAGCGCAAACCTCTGGTATCCCATTGCGTGTAACCACAGGATCTGATGTCAATAATTATTCAAAGAATGGTCAAAGCTACTTACCTGGGGCTTATTCACTTGGTGAAGTTCTTGAAAAAGAAGGGTATCAACGCTCCTTCTTATTAGGGTCTGATTCTGCTTTCGCTAGTCGAGACAAATATTTTACTCAACATGGAGATTACGATATTCTCGACTATAATTGGGCACAAGAAACAGGAAAAATTGATGAGGATTACCATGTTTGGTGGGGATATGAAGATGAGAAACTCTTTGACTACGCTAAAGATACTGTTACTGAATTAGCCAATAATGATGCTCCTTTTGACTTTACAATGTTAACTGCTGACACGCACTTTGAAGATGGTTATATGGAATCAGATACACCTAATCTATTTGATGATCAATACAGCAATGTGATTCACTTCTCCGATCAGCAAACGATGGATTTTATCAATTGGGTAAAAGATCAAGATTTCTATGATAACACTACTATTATTATTTGTGGAGATCATTTAACGATGGATAGTGACTTCTTTGAAGACATCGATCCAAATTATCAACGCTCTGTCTACAACGTTATCTTGAACGGGGCACAAACTGAAACAGAGTATACGACAACAAATCGTTTGTTCAGTGCCGTCGATATGTACCCCACAACACTAGCTGCCCTTGGTGTTGATATTCCGGGTGATCGATTAGGTATTGGAACCAATTTATTTTCTGATAAGGAAACTGTAATGGAAGAACTTGGCTACGATACGTTTTATAATGAAGTTTCAAAACGTTCAAATTTCTACCAAAGTAAAATTATTAAAGGTACTGATTTAACATCAAGTGAATAGAAAGATGCACTGCTTGAATGAGCAGTGTTTCTTTTTACATTTTAAGGTTCAAATAAGGTTGCCTCTTTATAGTATAAGCAAAGATATCAGTCAGAGGAGGCAATAACTTATGATAAAAAGATGGATTCTTTCACTGTTGTTAGACCCTAAGCCACGAATCGACCCTTATGAAGTAGACAATGAATTTACTTTAGCAACTGATTTTCCCGATAAAGATCACCTTAAACATGAATAAATAAAGAAAAAAATTCAAAAGAGGAAGGAATACGACACGTCAGTCGCATTCCTTCCTCTTTTTTTGCAAAAAGTACTACTAAATCTAGCTTTTCATGAGAATATTTATTTAATATAGATTTTTGGTCCCTTGCGCATGTTTCTACGATCATTTTTCGGCTCTTCCATTTTCTTTGAGCGGCCGCCACCTTGTTTCTTTTTGATTAATTCTAACATTTTTTCTTTTGAATTCATTTTGTCACCCACCTTTACGCATCACATCAAGCATAATAGCATATTTCTATTAAAAAATAGCAGATTTAGGAAAAAAAAAAGAAATAGGTCCTGAAGAGACAATTTTGTAAGTTATTTGTTCGTTATTTCCATCGTTGATTATTTGCTACTCCATTATAGTAAGAATAACAATTGAAAAAGGAGCTTTTTATGCAAAGAAATTTTATGTTTCCCCTAGTCATCTACAAAAAAATCAATTTCAGGAGGGCCGTCGCCAATGTTTACTCGTAATCAACTAAAAATTTTCATGATTTTATTAATGACACTCGACCATATTCCTTTATTTGTTGGTCCAGAATTAAGCACATTTTTCCACGCAATCACACGTTGTGTCGCTGTCTTTTTTGCCTATATGCTTGTTGAAGGATTCCATTACACAAGAAGTAAGTCACGTTACTTATCCAGACTTTATTTTTGGAGCTTAATTATGGCTATAGGAAACCAAGCAATCAACTTTATCACACAAAATCCTCTGTACACGGTACAAAACAATATCTTTCTTACACTAGCTGTCGCAGCTACATTATTGTGGCTCATCGACACAATCAAAACGAAAACTCATCCTATTCAAATAGTTGGGCTGATTTTGATTGGTCTACTTCTTCTTGCAGCTGGAAGCTTTCTCACTGAAGGTGGCATTGTAGTCTTACCATTCACGCTGATTACGTATCTCACGTTTGGACATACAAAACGCCAAACAATTAGTTATTTACTGTTATCTCTATGTTTTTTCTTACTCTTTGACTTACCAGGGGTAATTGGTTCACGTACAGTTTATGAATTTTTAATGAACTTCGGTTTCAATTCATCTTGGTTATTTATTACTGTCGTTCCATTTCTCAGACTCTATAACGGAGAACTGGGTACAAAAAGTTTCTTCTCTAAGTATTTGTTCTATCTTTATTATCCATTGCATCTATGGGCAATTGCGCTTGCAAGTTACTTTTTAGAGATAAGTATCTAAGAAAAGAAGTTGAGACAAACGTCTCAACTTCTTTTCTTTATTCTCTGCTTCATTAGGTGTATTCTGTTCAGCATAGGAGATGATTCGTTTATGCCATAATTTCCAGTAACCGCTATGATGGATTCTTTAAGTACAATTTATTCAGATAAGAAAGTTGCACCACTTTATATCAAACTTAGCCAAGTAGAAGTTCATCCTTTTCCTTTAAATAGCGGAGAATTTGGATGATTAACAATAAAGTGCTTGCAGATAATATGGGTGTAAGCAGATTATTCGCTCCTTCATTAAGTGGCGAATTCCATAAAAAATGCAGGACAACAGGTGAAATAGTCCATAGCACACCTAATTTTTTATTGTAGTGTTCTCTCATGAGTAAACAACTTACTCCAACGGAAAAAATCCCAGTATACGCCCAGTGTGAGCTAAGTGACCCTACTATTCTTGTCACTACTTGTGGAATGATTTCTTTTGTAGAATCTGCCGCCCCCATAATAATGTAAGAAATATCCTCCATTATTTGAAAACCTAGTCCAACACCTATACCAATAATAAAAATTTTCCCTAGTCCTCTACTATTCAGTAAATAAACGAGTAAATATACGCACAGAAGCTTCACAGACTCTTCAATAATTGGTGCAGTTACTGCATCTGTCCAACTCGAATTTGCTAAAAAAGACCCCAAATAATCATTCCCATACCCTGCAATCCATCCAGGCAAGAACAGTCCGGTAAGAATAGCTAGACCCGGCAGATACTGTGACCCAGGCACTCGTTTAGCTAACTGATGCAACAAAAAAACTGCTGGAACAATATAAATGCTCAATAAACCTAACGAGTAGAATAATTCCAGATAATGATTCAGCGAATAATCCTCAATTATCAAGTTGGTCAGCTCGTAATCAAATCCCACACAGAATAAAAATAAATAAATTCCCAAAATCAACGCTTTTTTCATCATAACTCCATTTCTTTTCTGATCATCCATTTAGTTTCAATTCATTTTATCATACGAGAAAACTTTATTTTTCAAGATTAATTTTGCTACGGAAAACGGGAAAAGAAAAAATTCGAGAAAATTGTTCTAGATTTTCTGATTTACTCAGTTTCCATATACTTTTCTACATAAGTCATTTCTTCTTTCTTTCCTAAGTAGTTTAAGACAAAGAGTAATTCTTTTTTCTTTTTATAATCATACTTTGAAGTAGTTGAAAGAAAATCAAAGAGTTTCCAAGTAATTACTGCATCACTGGTATGAAATTGTTTTGCAAATTTCTTTAACTCGATCATAAACAAATGAAATAATTGATGTGCGCCTCGATCGAATGCTAATTGAACTCCTTGAATCAAAAAAACAGCTATATCTTTGTCATAATATTGATAATCAAGATACGCCTTCATCCTTTTTACTGACCGAGTAAAGTGATAATAAATGTATGTATCTTCAAAGCAGAAAAGTGTATGTATAAAAATAAAAAACTCAAAATGCCCCCAATTTTCAATGCTATCTAAATGTTCAATAATTACGCTTCTTAATTTTTCTTTTCTCTTCATATAAATAATTTCTTTGTTTTCTCTCTTTAAGATTAAATAATACATCGCATGTAGTATCCAATAATATGAATCATTTGTTTCATCAAACTTTACTAGTAACGATTTTTCAAATTCTTCATCGTAATCTTCAGTCAATTGTTGATAAAAATCAAAAAGATGTTCTCGTTTTTCACTAAAGTTTTCTTTATCTAATAAATATTGGTACTCTTCCAAAGTAATATTCATTCGTTCTAAGTATTGAATCAATAACGTTGAAGAAATCTTCTGTGCACTCTTTTCAAAGGATGCTAATGTGCTTCTCTGCGAAATTCCTTTAGCTAACTGGCTTTGTGATAATCCTCTCTCTTTTCTCAATTTTTTTATTAAACTTGAATGATTCATGTTTTATCCTCCTATTTAGTTTATCTACATTATCAAATTACGTAAATTCTGAATATATTTTTATATAAATCCCCTCAAAAAATATGACGAAATACTACACATTTCTCTCAATAAAAAAAGAGAAAAAACTATAGTTTATTTAGTAACTTAATTGTGGAGGAAAAATGTATGTGTTTTTTTATATTCAACTTTGAACAGATAGTTTTTACGAGTAAAAAAGTTCTCTTTATTGGATTGTTTACCTTATTAGTCAAATTTCTTTGCATGCCATTTAAAATTTATCGTTACAAAAAAAGAACTTCAAAACAACTATTCAAAAACTTTCGTACGAAGGAAGCCTTGACACCTATATTCTACGAAAACATAAAAAAAACACTACACATAGGAAGATTCCCCACAGAAGCCTATCTATGGTTCTTTGATCTCACACTTATTTTTCTTCTTATCAAGTCAATTAAAGCTTCACCTATTGATTCTTTGCATTCACATAGTCTTTTTATCTCTAATATCTATCTACTTATTTTATTTTGTATAGAATATCTAGATAACAAGTCAGCTAAAGATATTCTTACTTTTTTTACTATAGATAATCTTGTAAAACTCATTATTATTTTGATCCTTTACTACACTGCGCTGTCTACATCCGTTGAGATAACTATATACTGGTGTTTCGCATCAATTCTTAATTTTGAGATAAACCATCTAATAAAAAAACGATACTTTAATCGATGTGAAGAAGAATTTAATTTCATCATAAAAACACAACTAAAAAAACAAGGAGGAACGAATCCATGTATACTGTTGCCTTTGAAGAATTACGAAGAATGTTGAAAAGCATTCGAGCCACAATTATAATTACTGTTTTTGTGACTTTTAGTTATATCTTATCTACTAACATATCTACTTTCAGTGAACCTACAACAGAAAATTATTCCAGTATCCGATTACTCGTATTTATATTAGGTTATGTATTTGTATCTATATCATCAAACAATTGTGTGAACCACGAACTAGAAACTGGTTCTATAAAATTTATACTATCTAAAATCAAAAGATATCAATTTATATTAGGAAAGTTCATTGGTATTTTTCTTTTTTGGTTTATTTGTATCAGTGCCACTTTTTTTATTATTTCGTCATTAACGCACCAGATAAACTTCTTTATCTGGTTCATGCTACTTTGCGTCATCACTTATTACATTTCTTTTTGCATTTTACTATCTACATCAATAAACAACTCTGCAATAACCAATTTTTTAGGTTTAATCCTTGGTCTTATTTTCCCCATTGTCGGTCTAGGTTCTACTCTTTCTGACAAATGGTATTGTTATTTTCGTTATCTATTTCCTTATGAATATATTTTGAAGGGAGGTGTTTGGATAATCGTTCCCTTAATTATTTCAATTATTTTTTTAACGATAGCAATTAGGATATTTAATAAAAGAGAGGTGTAGATTCATTTTGTTAACTATTGAAAATCTAACTAAAAAATTTAACTCAAATTATGTATTGAAAAATATAAATTTAACAATTGATACTCATGAATTTTATGGACTAATAGGAAAAAATGGTGCTGGTAAGACAACACTAATTAATTTGATTGCAGGAATTAATCAGCCGGATAGCGGAACGATTAAATTTAATTCAGATGTACCTCCTAACGAATATAAAAATAAACTAGGATTTATGCCGGACTCTGAATGTCTTTATCAGGAGCTTAACGGTTATAAATTTTTACACTACATGGGAAAACTAAAAAACACTAACTTAACTTCTTTACAAATAGAAAGATTACTAAAAAAAGTATACTTAGAAGTTCCTACTAATTTATCTATAAAAAATTATTCTTTTGGTATGAAAAAAAAATTAGCACTTGCTCAGACTTTGATTGGTAATCCTGAACTTCTAATTTTGGATGAACCAACTTCAGGAGTTGATCCTGAATCAGCAGCTTTACTTCGCCAACTTTTCATTGAACTTTATAACGAGGGAAAAACAATCATCATTACTTCCCACAATTTGACTGAGATCGAAAAACTATGTACAAAAGTTTCTTTATTAGAAAATGGAGAGTTAATTTCTTCAGATAACATTTCCTCATTATTCGTTCCTGACAGAACTCATTTCAAAAAAATAATAATTACTTTTGAAAGCACCTACTCCTCTAGCGAACTAATTAGTTTATTGAATAATGCATCTATTCAAGCTGAAATAGATCGTTCATCTAAAACTCTCTTAATTGATTACCCTACAGTTCCTATTAATGACATTTTAACTAAAATTCTACAACTAGAGAATTTTAAAATTACTGAGATAACAACTACACAACCAGATTTAGAGCAACTTTTTTTTTAAACAAAATAACTATCTAATTCCGTCAACTTTTTCCATATGGTGTAAGAGAGAATAACTAATTAAAAAGAATGGTGGGATAGCATGGGAACTATCATTAAAAAAATTGCGACATATTTGGTCAATAATTGGCATAAATTAAGTGGACCAGTCAAGTGGGCTATTGAACAAGTAGCTGGTTCAGCTATTGTTCGAGCAGTTGAAAAAGGAGGCAATGCAGTTATTGATTACCTTAGAGGACTTGCAGATTGGATTATTGAAAAGGTCGGAGGCATCTTAGGGATTTAGTCGTGCTTTGAGTTAAAGAAGTAATAAAAATTAAGGCTTGTATTACTTTCTTACACCATATGTTGAGAGCTGAACTATGAACCATAAAAAGACACTTCTAAAATTTTAGGTGTGTCTTTTTATGGTTATACTTGCATTCATGGAAATTAAAAGTAACCTACTTATCCTTTCTTAATTCCTTTAATATCCTAACTAAAGTATAGATACACAGTACTATAAATAATCCTTCTGTTATCAGATTAGATAAACTTCCAAATAGTAGTTCTCCCTTAAAAATTTTTTTAGGTTGTAGTTTCTAGCGAAAAAAGCAGATGCGTTCCAACCATAAGAATAACGACTACATTTAGTATCGAAAGAAATATTCCTAAATATAAAAAATTTCGATAGGTGCTCAGTTTTAGTTGAGGTTTAAATTCCAATGTCAAATAGATCAAGACAAAAGATGCCAAAGGAGTAAATAAGGAGGCTGTTGCTACTAATGATAAAAAATAAAAATTTTGATGATTTATAGGATTATTTTCTTTCTGAAAAGAATAAAGTCTTTCTCCATCACTACCCATAAAATAACTAATTGATACATCGTAAAATTTACTGATTATCTTTAAATTTTCTGTGTCTGGAATCGAGTACCCTCTTTCCCAGTTAGAAATAGTTTGTCTGGAAACATTGATTTTTATGGCTAGTTCTTCTTGTGTATAACCTGATATTTTTCTTAACTTTCTCAACTTTTCTTCCATAAATTCCCCTCCTATATTAAATTCCAAAGGTTTGCAAAATGATTTTGACAGAATATTTGTTGAAACTACGCGATACTTAACTAGTAATACCAATTACGTTATTAACTGATACTACAAAGGAGACGCATATGAAAAAATCCATTTTACTAAAATCTGGTATTGTTTTTATCGCAAGTCTAATGTTAAGTACCAGCTTAACACCATTAACAACTTTCGCTGCTGAAACTCATATCACAAATGAAAAGGCGATGAAATCTGTAACCGATTCAGATATAAAAGAACAATTTCCTCTCACAAATAATTATTTAAACTCCATTGATAAGACCAAAAATTTTACTCCGAATGCAGATCAATTAGAACAAATTTATGCGTTAGCAAACAAGGAACATGGCACTCGTATAATCAGTCTTGGTATTGTGCTAGAATTAATTGCACTAGCTGGGGTTGGTTATGAAGCTGGCCATTGGGCGGCAAGTGAGGCACATAAACGCTTTGGTCTATCCGTCGCAAGTTACAAAGCGAATAGATGGTGGTGGAGAGCAGGAATCGCTGCTGCAGCGGGAATTCCTGCTGCATTAGGATTCGATGATTATTTCTATGGAATCTAAAAGGAACATAAAAACAAAATTAACATGTCTTCAATTTCTTTTTGTTCTATTGATGCTGATAGCTCTGTACAAGGACTTACACTTTTTGGGAATGTGTTTTGGCCTTACCTCACATATATTTTTTATGTTTCAACGAAGTTATAAATAATAGTGTTACTAAAACTGGTCAAAATATTTTTGGCCAGTTTTTTCTATTACTTTCTAGTACCCTCCCATCAAATTCCATTTGCAAACAATTAGTAGTTCCTCTTGCTATATATAGATACGCATAAATTAAATATTTTAACGAAAGAATTAAAAAAAAACACTTTCCAAATTTTGAAAGTGTCTTTAAATCGTTTAATTGAATGGTACTCGTAAGTTCTGTGGAGTACAATTAATCGTCTTTTTTTAATTCTACTAAAACTCGTGCCTAGCATACAATAAAGTACAATGAAAAAATTAGTCCATAAAAAATCAAGTTAGATTATCCAAAATTTGCAAAGTATAACCAACAACATTCCTACCAAAATAAGTTGTTAGCACAATAAATAAAGCTAGTAAAAGCAATTCCCAACTTATTTGAAAATTTTTGATTACTACTTTTAACATAGAAAAGGCTATGAGTAAAAATATCAAAAACATCAATATATTCAAAATATATATCAACATAGAAATAAATACTTTCAAGTGGCTCTTTTTTCCATCTTTCATAGTGAAATCAAATAAATCATTAGAAAATACAAATACCCAAGAAAGCATCTCTATAATGATTTCCATATAAATTCTCCTTATACTAATTACTCAAATAAATAATCATCTCTATTTCATAATCTTACCATAATTCAATCCAACCATTGCCTCTAATTTTATCAAAATTACTCTTATCAATTTGCTCCGCAATAAATGTCCCGGGATCTAAGAGTTTCATAATAGTAGTACTCAATCCTCCAATAATTTTCCCTAATTGTTTAAATCTCAAAGTAGACATAAGTCTACTTTGAAGAGCATTTACTAATGCATTCCAGCCCTTCTTCTTAACATAAGCAGAAATAGACCCTCCAGTAATTGTACTTAGTCCTGTATTAATAATCGCACCTAACACTCCGACAGAAAGTAAACCATGTGATTTTAACATATAATTGGAGGTAGAAAATATTTGAATTCCAAATTCCTTTTCCAGCTCATATTGCATACCAAATTGTGCTTTCAAAGGATCTTGATAATAGTTAGATTTTGAATCAAACACTCCCAGAATATACTTCGCTGCAATTGCTTGTTGCTCTAAAGTCTCGATTCCATCAATTTGTCCTGCTGATTTTGTTGCTACTTGTAATAAAAAATTTTTTTGTACTTGCGATAAATATTGAAGGTCAATTTCTACAGAACTACTAGTTTCCATCAGATTATTCTGTTCAATCATGTCTATTTTTATCCCCATAATAGTGATTGAATTATCGTAACAAACGTCATCGAAACAAGCCTTAAAAGTTTCATTGTTCTCCTTCTTTCTAAGAAAATCAAACACTATTTAAATTTCCCTACACTTTTGAAAGGTATATAAATTTTCATCTATTAAATATCAGAAAAATCAACATTAGAGACCTCTACATAGAAACTCAGTTGAAAATATTTTAGATTTATAATCCTATTTATATAGCTCTCAGTTTAATTTAATTATTCTTTTATATTTCTTTACTTTGATTGATTTCAATCGTAAATATCTTGTGGATTATATCCCCTTATTTGTGAAAGTAGTCAACATGGATTTATATCAAACCTGAAATTCATAAAATTCTGCAATTTTTTCATTATACATCCTCCTAAATGTAATAAAATTTATTTTGAAGTTACAAGTAAATTATCAATGATGGCAGTTCTTATTGCTGTCAAAATCCTTTGACATTCATTTGGAATTTCGTTTTAGGGTAGTAGAAATGGAAACTAGATTAAGAATTTACGAAAAAATAATTTAACTAGAAATTTTTCTATAGCAGCTATATCAATAATTTTCATGCTCACTATTTATAGTTACGCATGAATTAAATTTTTTAACGAAAGAAAAACACAAGAGATAAATTTGTTCTATTTACCATGAAAAGCTAAAATATCGCCCTGAAGAATACTTACACTGTAGCTGTGTTGCTTCTTCAATTTAATTTGTTTGGAAACGAAACATCTATGACTTTAGAAGCTTTTATAATTTCAAACTGTGCATCTTGATTCGCCATGGAATGCATTACTGGTCAAACAAAAAAGCACAGTGGGAAATTTCAAATCCCACTGTACTTCCAATAATTTTAAGATTTCTCTTCACCAACATCATTTGACAAAGAGCCAAAAAAACTCGTAACCATTATCGTACCTAAAAACAAAAAAAGACACCTTTCAAAATTTGGAAAGTGTCTTGAAACGATAAAATGAATGGTACTCGATTTCCATGAAATCTCCTTCCCATACTGTATCCGTAAGGAAATAAATTTCCAACGACTCCAATAATTAACGTTTTGAGAATTGTGAAGCTTTACGAGCTTTTTTAAGACCTGGTTTTTTACGTTCAACCATACGAGCATCACGAGTAAGTAAGCCAGCACGTTTAAGAGCTAAACGGAAGTCTGGGTCAACTTCTAATAATGCACGAGCGATACCATGACGGATAGCGCCTGATTGTCCAGCATATCCCCCACCGTTTACATTAACAAAAACGTCATATGCGCCTTTTGTTTC
>JBKEDT010000034.1:0-28996 GCA_047975565.1 Enterococcus sp.
AAGTGGAAGTACAGTGATGTATGGAGCGGACTGATACTAATCGATCGAGGACTTAACCAAGATTGACTCGGGTAGATAACGAGTTACTTCAAATCCAGTTTTGAGTGAATCACTCAAACTAAATAACACCACAGTGTGGTGGCGATAGCAAGAAGGATACACCTGTAACCATGCCGAACACAGAAGTTAAGCTTCTTAGCGCCGATTGTAGTGAGGGGTTGCCCCTTGTGAGAGTAGGACGTCGCCACGCAAAATGTTTTTAGAGTATCGATTAGATACTCTTTTTTTTTATACTTAAAGTTATAAAAGCGAACAAATTTTCGTATATTACTGAAAAAAAAAGAAGAAAATGGTATGATGATGGAAGAAACTAGGAGGTATTCTCTGAATTATGGTGAAATTTATACATGCAGCGGATTTACATATAGATCGTTCATTTGAAGGATTGCCACTCCTAAATGAGCGTGTACAGAAAAAGTTTTTGACAGCTAATCACACTATGTTAGAACGTATTGTGAAGATATCTCTATTAAATAAAGTGGATTTTGTTTTATTTGCAGGAGATACATTTCATCAAAATAGACCATCCTTAAAGATGCAACAGGTATTTTTTAAAGAAATGAAGAAGTTAGAAGCAGAGAATATTCCAGTATATCTGATTTTTGGAAATCATGATTACTATCAAGAGGAACGCTATTGGTTTGAATTTCCTAAAAATGTGCATTTATATAAAAATGAACAAGTAGAGACAAAATACTTTACAACAAAAAATGATGAAAAAATTGCTATCAGTGGTTTTAGTTATCAACATCCATGGATTCAAGAGGATATGGTACGAAAATTTCCTGTTAGAGAGCAAGTTGATTACCATATTGGACTTTACCATGGAGAGGTCGGAAAGGCTGGCACAAGTAATTACGCTCCTTTTACAATTAGTCAAATGAAAGAAAAAGGATACGACTATTGGGCATTGGGCCATATTCACGTACCAACAATGCTAAATAAAAAGCCTATAATTTGTTATTCTGGTGCGCCACAAGGACATACACAAAAGGAAGAAAAATCTACATCCATCATGTTAGTGAATTTAGAATCAGAAGACTCAAATTATGAAAAAATAAATGTTGCAGATGTCATTTGGTCTGAACAAACAATTTCTTTGGAAGCTGCAAAAAAATCTGCGGATGTTTTTCAAGTTATTCAAAGTAGTTTGGACGAAAATGACTCGCCTCTAGTCCTTTTACAGATTAGACTGGTGGACTATGATCATCTTTCAACAGAAGCCCTAGAGCTTATACGTACTGGTGAAGTTCTTGAATATTTAATGGAAGAAATGAGGGGGCCGAATAAAAATATTATTATTTGGCGTATTGTATTAAAAGAACAAGAAATAAGTAAAAAAATAAATGTACCTGTTTCGAATGAATTACTCAATGAATTGTTGCAAACATATGCAGATCCGATGATATTTAAGCAGGAATTAAAGGAACTCTATACACATCCTGAAGCAATTCGCGTGTTAAATGAGTTAGATGAGTATCAATCAGAAACTTTGAGAAGAGTACATTCTGTACTACAAGAAGACTTTTCTTTTGGAGATGACCGACTGTGAAAATTATAAAAGCAGAAATTACTGCATTTGGCAAATACCGGCAACAAACAATTGATTTTTCTTGCGGAAACCAATTGTTTTATGGAGCAAATGAAACGGGAAAATCCACGTTATATCAATTTATACAAGCAATTTTATTTGGATTTCCATCAAAAGGACGTAAAAAAAAGGACTATACACCACGAGACGGGGCTGCATTCGGTGGGAAATTATGGTTAGAGCATCCTATCCATGGCACATTTGTCGTGGAACGATACAGACAACAAAATAGAGGGAAGGCAAAGGTCAGTATCGGAGAACAAATTGGCGATGAGCAACTATTGAAAGAGTTACTTGCACCACTTACACGAGAACTATTTCAGCAAGTATTTACGTTTCAGCAAGAACAACTGGCAGAACTGGACCAATTACATGAAAAAGAACTTCATGATGCACTGATTTCATTGGGGATTACGGGAAGTTCCGCAGTATTTAAAAAAAGGCAAGAATATTATCAACATGCACAGCAATTATTTAAGAAAAAAGGACAGAAACTTCCACTAAATCAGGCTCTATCATCTTGGCAAACCCTAAAAACAAAAATTCAAGAAAAACAAAAACAAGAAGAAATCTTTAGTAAATTAGTTCAACAAACGCAAACAATTGAAAAACAACTTAGTGAAATTCGTCAAAAAATGGAAGAGGCAGATGAACAACTGACACTGCTACATCAACAGGAATTAAATTTTTCTTTGTATGAAGAATGGCAAGAATTGAAAAGGAAAGTTGTTGAGGAAGTACCCGAAGAATCTTTGATTGATGGACTGCAGCAGTTTTATACTCGCTATCAACAAGTAAGTGAACGCATTGAAGAATTAGAACATGAACTTGAAAAACATAGTGGAATGGACCAGCAGTCAGCAAAGTATTATTTTTTCTTAGAGAAAGAAACCGAGCTAAAAGAAATCAGCCAGTTACATTCGGATGTCAAACGTTATATTGCAGAAATCCGTTCAATTGATCAAGATAATTATCTTCTTGAATCAGAAGTAGCTAATTTATCACGAAAATGGAACTGGTCAGAGAAGCGGATGCCTCAACAATTCTTACACTCAAAAGAATGGCAATCAACGAATCAGAAACGCGAAGAAATCCTAAAAGAACTGCAGCAAGAAGAAATTCGTAAAGAGATAAATCACGAACGGTATCAAAAAATTGAGCAAGAAGTTACTTTGTTAGAAGAACAACACCCTTTCTTAGTACAAACACAGATAGAAACGCATATAGCAATCGATTGGCGCCTTGTAGTCGCTACTATTGTATGTTTGCTTGCTACATTCCTCCTACCTACTCCGTGGAGGTTTGTAACACTATTTCTTGCTTTAGGTATATCTGGTTATAGTTTTATTAAATATAAACAGGCAACGCCAGAAGCAATAAACCAAGCAATCAAAGGGAGTTGGCAAGAAAAATTAGGTCAGCTTGATCTGATTGCGGAATCTATTGCACAATCAGAAGCTAAAAAAGAAAAGTTACATCAAGAAGAATCACAAATGGAACAATTTATTTTTGAATTTTCTCAGAAATTGTATTTGGGCGATATGAATACTTTTGCAAATATGGATCAATTCGGGTATGAGGTAGAGAATTATCAACAAATGAATAAAAAATTACAGGAGTCTTTCCAACAAAAAGAGAATGTCGAGCATTTTTTGAATCAAGTTGAACAAAAATTGCTTGTTTTATCTGACTGGTTGCCAATACAGGGGAAACCTCTTGAAGAAAAAATGAATCTACTAAATGACTTTTTAATAGAAATGGAACAATTGAAGTTTGCGCGTAGTTATCAGCAAAACACATTACTTAGCCAACAAATAAATCAAGAAAAAAGTAAGCAAAAGAACTTAATGAAGGAAAACACACCATTTCTTATTAAAGCTGGCTTGTCGTACCCATCAGAAATTCCTATTTATTTACAAAAAATTGCAAATCAACAACAAGAAAAAGCTCGATTAGAAGAATTGAATAAACTTTTAAGCACACTATTTCCTAAAAAAATAACAAAACAATTTATTGATCAGCAATTGGAAAAAATAGCTATTCAAAAAAATAATTGGTTACTCGAGCAAGAAGCACTTGGAGAGCAGAATCAGCGCTTACAGTTGCAAATAGAAGCCTTGCAAAAAGATGGGACGCTAGACGAATTGTACCAACAAGAAAGTCAACAAAAAGCGTATTTAGAAGAATTGATGATTGATTGGGGTGCACATGAATTAGCAGGAACTGTGCTGGGTGATTTATCTACCGAAATGAGCGAACGTCAATTGCCGCAGCTCATCCAACAAACAGGTATGTTTTTACAAGAACTAACTAATGGTGCCTATCAAGAGGTACGAATCATAGATGATGTGCTGTATGTAGTAGATGATTACCAAGTATATTCAATTTATGATTTGTCTACTGGGACAAAAGATCAGTTGATTATGGCGATTCGATTTGCTTATTTATATTTAGAATCGGAGAAACGGGCTTGTCCAATTATTATCGATGATGGGTGGTTGCATTATGATCATCAACGAAAAGCACAATTAGCTAAAATTCTAGCAAAATTTGGTAGAGATTATCAAGTCATTTGTTTTTCTTCTGATAAAGAAATGGTAAGCTATTACCAGGAGTTAAAACAGCCAATAAGAAATTTAGAAGGAGTAATCAATGAAAAGACTTCGTGAATTAACAATAGATGAACAATTTGAATTATTTGTTTTAGTAAAGAATGCAGATGTTCGTATAGCAAAAAACGGGAAAAAATTTATCGCCTTTACTTTTCAAGATACATCAGGCTCGATTGATGGAAAATACTGGGATGCTTCAGAAGATGAGATAAATAAATTTGTCGCTGGAACGGTAGTTTTTCTTAGTGGAAAACGAGAAATTTATCAAGGAAATCCTCAAATAAAGATCATACATCTTCGTGTGGCGAAAGCAGATGAACCATCAGAACCTAGTTTATACATGGAGCGGGCACCAATAAAGAAAGAAGTAATGGAAGAAGAAATCAACCAAATGCTATTTGATATAACCAATGCGCATTGGAACCGAATTGTTCGCTATTTATTGAATAAATACCAAAAACAGTTTTTTGAGTATCCCGCAGCTAAAAGAAACCATCATGCGTTTGCTAGCGGATTAGCGTATCATACGTTAACGATGCTACATCTTGGTCGTTCGATTGCAGATGAATATCCTGAACTAGACAGAGCCTTATTATATTCCGGGATTATTTTACATGACTTAGGAAAGGTTATTGAACTAAGTGGACCTTTATCTACGGAGTATACTTTGGTCGGAAATCTTGTAGGACATTTAGTGTTGATAGATGAAGAAATTACTAAAGCTTGTTTGGTTCTTAAAATCGATGAAATGGAAGAAGATGTCATTATTTTACGACACATGGTCTTAGCACATCATGGATTGTTAGAGTATGGCTCTCCCGTTCGACCTAGAATCATGGAAGCAGAGATTTTACATCAAATTGATAATTTAGATGCATCGATGCAAATGATGATGACATCCATTCGTCAAACAGAGCCAGGACAATATACAGATCGTATTTTTGGAATGGATAATCGTAGTTTTTATGTTCCAAAAAGCAAATAAAAGAACACGTACTTGGGGAAAAATAGCCCAAGTACGTGTTCTTTAATTAAATAAAAAACTACTAAGATCAACGATCTTAGTAGTCAAAAATTTATTTTTAGTTTGATGATGCGTCTGTTGAAGATTCTGAAGAATCAGTCGCAGACGTACTTGTTGAATCAGTAGATGAGCTATCAGTAGATGAACTATCCTCTGTTGTTGTCGTTGTTGTTGATTCTGTTGAGCTATCAGCTGTAGAAGAATCAGATGAGCTACTTGTAGTAGTAAATGAACTTAATACAGATGAGAATGAATCATCTTTGATTTTTACATTTGCATCTTCAAGCTCTTCAGCAATTACTTGTGTTGTAAATGTGCTATCCGCTAACTTAGTTTCTCTAGCAATTTTAGTTAACTCATCTTTGTATTTATCCATGTCGTCACCTTTATCGCTTGTTTTGACCATCTTAACGATATAGTAACTTGTAGTATAAGTTGAAGCATCAGTTGAAGTAACGATATCTGAGATTTCACCATTTTTTAGGTCAAATGCAGCTTCTTTTACTTCGTCTGGAACGTCAGTAGAAGTAGAATCAAACTTGATTGTTCCACCATCGTCTTTTGTAGCGTCATCAGTAGAGTTATCTTTTGCTAAATCAGAGAAATCATCGCCATCATCAGCAGATTTTTTCACATCTTTCGCATCATCTTCACTATCAAGTTTGATGATTTGTGCTTCAACTTCTGGATGGTATGATTCCCAAGCAGTTTTCAAATCTGCTTTAGTAATTTCAATGTGGTCTTTAAGACCTGCTTCTAGGACCAAATTGTTTTTGATGTATGTTTTAAATGTTTCAGGCGTATAGCCAGCAGCTGAAAGTTGTGATTCGAATGTATCACCAAATTGTTCTTTTTGTTTTTTATATTCAGCATTTACTTTTTTGTCCGAAACTTCGTCGCCATATTTATCATCAAATACTTTATAAATAATCATACGTTGCACGATGGATTGGTTTGTAGAATCAGTCTTTGCTTCATCATAAAAATCTTGTACAGTGATTGATCCGCCCTTCATTGTAGCGATATCATCATTTGTTGATGAGCAAGCAGCAAAGGTCATTACACTAAGTAAGCCTGCAGCAGCTAAAATTAATTTTTTCTTCATATTGGTTTTGCACTCCTGTTGTCATATTTTCATCACAGTATCAACTATACCATAATACAAAACCGAAAAAAAAGGCTTGATAGATAGTTTCAAACAAAATTCAAACTTTTATCACAAAATTAAGGAAAAGCCAATATTTTTACGCTTATTTCTCCGTTTCAGAAGGTTGAGGAATCGACTCGGTAATCTTTTGGACTTGATCTTGTATCTGATTGATTCGAGGCTCTGCTTGAAATTTAAAAGCTTCGATATCTTTTTCCACATCTTTTTGAAATGCGGGAAGTAATTCTTCTGCTTGAATTTTGGTATTTACTAAAGCTTGTTGGAAGTGCTGTAAACTATCGTTCAAATTATTCGTTAACTCTGTTGCTTCGTCTAATTCCTCGATTAATTTTTTCCGCGTATCATTTCCACTTCTTGGCGCCAAAAGTAGCCCACCAGCAGCACCCACGACACTACCAAAAACTAAACCTTTCAAGATACCTTTAATCATTTGTTTGCACCTGCTTTTTGATTTGATCCGCAAGAAGCGTTAATTGTTCTTCAGTATACATATCTTGATGATTTCCAAAGTGTATGGAAAAATCGTCTGTTTTAGAGTAACGTGGAACGAGATGGATATGTGAATGGAAAACAGATTGATAGGCTACTTCTCGGTTATTGTTCATGATATTTAATCCTTCCATCTCTGGAAATGCAGTTTCTAATGCACGGGCTAACTTAGGAATACGGGAAAAAACATTTGCTGCGCTATCCGCATCATATTCAAAAATATCTGTCATATGTTTTTTAGGAACTACGAGCGTGTGCCCTTTAGTCGCTTGGGAAAGATCTAAAAATGCGTAGACAACATCATCTTCATATACTTTGTAACTTGGGACTTCTTGATTAATAATTTTACAAAAAATACAATTATCCATTTAAAACATCCTTTCTTTTGGTAAAATAAATCGTTAAATTAACTTTACCATAAGTTATCAAATCAAAGAAAATAAATTTGCTTGTAACGCTTCATGGTATAATAAATTGATTGAAATGATGGAGGAAAGAGTATGAGCTTAATCGTTGAACATGTCACAGGTGGATATGGCCATATCCCTGTTTTAAAAGATATCAATTTTACTGTGAAAGAGGGAGAAATGGTCGGTTTGATTGGGCTGAATGGTGCGGGAAAGAGCACAACAATCAAGCACATCATGGGACTATTAAATCCACAAAAAGGATCAATTACACTTGATCAATTAACTATAAAAGAAGATACAGAAGCATATCGAAAAAAGATTGGTTATATTCCTGAGACGCCTTCCTTATATGAAGAGCTAACGTTAAAAGAACACATAGAAGTAACTGCTATGGCGTATGGTATTCCAGAAGACGTCGCTTTAGAACGTGCAAAGAAATTATTGGAAATTTTTCGGTTAGAAAAAAGATTAGAATGGTTTCCAGCAAATTTTTCTAAAGGAATGAAACAAAAAGTAATGATATTATGCGCATTCTTGATAAATCCATCTCTATGTATTATTGATGAACCATTCTTAGGGTTGGATCCATTAGCTATTCATGCGTTATTAGAATTACTTGTTGACATGAAAAAGTCGGGTGCGGCTATTTTGATGTCTACGCATATCTTGGCTACTGCAGAAAAATATTGTGATCGTTTTATTGTGTTGCACAATGGGGAAGTTTATGCACAAGGTACGCTTGCAGAATTAAGAATTCAATTTTCTTTACCAGAGGCATCATTGGATGAAATTTATCTTTCCTTGACAAAGGAGAAAGAAAATGACTGATTTTTTTAAAAAGAGATTGGTAAGTCATCAGAAAAAAATGATGAAATATTTACGTTATGTATTCAATGACCATTTTGTTTTGGTTTGTTTATTTTTACTAGGAGGAATAGGTGTTTATTATTCCAATCTAATAAAAAGTTTACCTACTGGGTTTACTCCTGGAATTCTAGTTTGTATTATTTTCTGGTTAGGTGTACTGACAATGGGGAAATTTGCTTCTCTTACGAAGGCAGCAGATAGCATATTTTTGTTACCAAAAGAAAAAGAAATGCGTGGATATTTGCAATCAGCTTTCCGATATTCTTGTTTGTTTCCATTTGTCTTATTATTTTTAGCTAGTGGTTTTTCGATGCCGTTAGTTGTGTTGAGTACGCATGCATCGTTTTCAGATTTTTTTTGGTATGTAGGGATTCTCTGGTTATTAAAGGCAAGTAACCTTGAGATTCAACGAATGACATTCTTTGATTACTCAACTAGAAAGAGAACCATTTGGAAATATCTATGGTATAGTACTACGATTATTTGCTTGAGTGGCTCACTCTTTTTTACACCATTGTTTGGTATGCTTTTTGCCATTTTACAGTTTGGATGGTTTCATTTAAAACTGTGGATACAAAATCCACAAAGGTTGAATTGGGACCAAATGATTCAATTTGAAGAACAGCGCCTGAAACGTATGTATCAATTTATCAATTTATTTACAGATGTACCAGAGGTGGCTACAAAGGTAAAAAGAAGAAAGTATTTAGATCCTTTTGTCCAAGAAATTTCACGAAGAACGAACAATACCTATTTGTATTTATATGTTCGTCGAATTGTTCGAGGAAGCGAATTTAGTGGCTTGTTTGTACGTCTAGTATGCATTGCAGTAGTCTTGCTCCACTTTGCGTCAAGTATCTATATCAGCGTGGGACTAAGTATCTTATTCCTATATTTGATTGGTTTTCAACTACTACCTTTATATGATCAATTTCAATATCAACTAATGGTTCAGCTGTATCCAATCAATGAAAAACAAAAGCTACATGCGCTGCAAAAAATCATAGGCCTTCTTTTAGGTAGTGCAGCGATTTTATTTGGTGTAAGTTCAGAAATCGTATTACCTATGAATGAAAAGCTGCTACCTTTGATTATCAATAGTATTTTTGTACTATTATTTATAAAATGGTATCTTCCTGCACGAATAAAAAAGTAGAAAAATAGTTATGCAAATAACAATTATTTTTATAAGAGAAGAGATGAGACAGAAAATATTCGGCCTTTCTCTTTTTTTGTTTCATAAATTAAAAAAAGTGCATTTTTTTGACTGATTTTCTTAAAATACGGGGAGAGAAGCTTGACGAGATACAATTGGGAGACTAGAATAAAAGGTACTGCAAATTAAGAGGACGGGAGAAAGCATGATGGAGTTTCAATTAGACCAAGATTGGCGGTTACAGCCCATCAAAGGGGATACCGGCAAAACATATATTGGGATACGTGCTGAAGACAAAGTATTTATTAAAAGAAATACAACCCCGATGCTAGCCGCATTATCTAGGGAAGGGATAACTCCTAAACTGGTTTGGACTAAAAGAATGGGGAACGGGGATACACTGACCGCTCAAGAGTGGCTAGAGGGACGCATTTTGACCCCTGATGAGATTGGAAAGAGAAATGATGTAATTGATGTATTGTATCATTTACACCATTCAGACTCACTAAAATCAATGCTTCAGAGAATAGGTGGTAAGAAAATAACCCCTATTCAGATGCTTGCGGAATACGAAAAAAATTTACCAGAATATCTAAAAAATCATGGATTTTTAAAACTTGTACTGACATTTTTGAAAAAACAATTACCTGAAATAGATGAAGAGGCATATGCGGTTGTTCATGGAGATGTCAATCATCGCAATTGGCTAGTATGCAAAAATTACCTTTATTTAGTTGATTGGGATTCAATAACTTTTGCAGATCCTGCAGTGGATATAGGTACGATTTTAGGCCATTATGTTCCATTATCCAGTTGGGGGCACTGGCTTATTCGCTATGGGATACGTCCTAGTGATGAAGTATTGGAACGCGTGCATTGGTATGCTGTAATGAATCTACTACAAGAAATCATGCGTTATTACTATCGAAATGAGCATAAACGAATGAATGAAGAAATCTTACAGTTAAAACGAATCTTTAGTGGGTAGCTGTAAGAGAGCATAAAACTTTTAAAAGAAGAGGAGAAAAAAATGCGCGTTAGAAATCGTCCGGGTGCTGCTGAGTTACTTGCTGCACATCCAGAATTTGTTGTTAGTGAACCAAAAGACTTTAAAGGAAAATGGAAAGAGTTATTTAAAAATGATCATTTGCTTCATATTGAGATTGGTACAGGCAAAGGCCAATTTATTTATGGAATGGCAAAAGCACATCCAGAAATAAATTATATTGGAATCGAGATGCAGGTGAGCGTCTTGTCAATTGCATTAGATAAATTGATTGAAGAACCACTTCCCAATTTAAAGCTATTAAGTGTAGATGGTTCCGATTTAACTGAATACTTCGCAGAGAGTGAAGTTGACCAAATCTATTTGAACTTTTCAGACCCATGGCCAAAAACTCGTCATGAGAAACGTCGGTTAACGTACAAAACATTTTTGGCTGTAGATGAAAAAATCTTGCGTCCAATGGGTGAGATTCACTTTAAAACAGATAACCAAGGATTGTTTGAGTATTCTTTAGCTAGCTTTTCTCAATATGGATTGATTTTGAAACAAGTATGGTTAGATCTTCATCAAAGTACATTTGAAGGAAATATAATGACAGAATATGAAGAAAAATTCTCTTCTAGAGGCCAACGAATCTACCGATTAGAGGCATATTTTCCTGACAAAACAAAAAAATAAGCAACAGACCTAGAGCATAAAGAATGTTCTAGGTCTTTTTTTGTGTAAATCAAAAAAAGAAACGTATCTAATTATGCAAGGGGGGATGTGTATGGATACCGTTCGATTATCAGATGAAATTATTTTTACAGCAATCGAACAAAAAATAGAAGATATCTATTTTTTACCGTCAGAAGAAGGATTTTTATTATTGTATAGAAAGGGAGCGCAACGTGAGTTACAGAGGGTATTAACGGATAAACAAGGGCAACAACTGATTGCTCGCTTTAAGTATCTAGGCCAAATGGATGTAGCAGAAAAACGAAAGGCACAACTTGGTGCAATTACATATAACTATCTAGAGAATGCTCTTATTCGATTACGGCTATCCACAGTGGGAGATTATCGAAAACGAGAAAGCCTAGTGATACGTATACTGCATCACTTAAATGATCGAAATATGCACTACTTTTTTCCAGAAGAATTACCGCTTTTAGAGCTACAGACGCAGCAGAGAGGATTATTTTTATTTAGTGGACCAGTTGGATCTGGTAAGACAACATTAATGTATCATTTAGCAAAAAACACAACAAAGCAAGTTATAACAATCGAAGATCCAGTAGAAATCGAAGAACCGGAATTTTTACAACTTCAAGTCAATACTCAAATTGGTCAAGACTATAATCAATTGATCAAGTTATCTTTACGCCATCGGCCAGATTTACTGATTATTGGTGAGATCCGGGATGAAAAAACAGCACAAGCAGTTATTCGTGCAGCATTAACTGGGCATCGTGTATTTGCGACGATTCACGCCAGAAGTTTAGATGGTACTGCGGCTCGTTTCAATGAGTTGGTTTCGATGAAACGAGAATTAGCAACATGCTTAAGAGGTGTCGTTTATCAACAAATACAGCCATTAGCGAGTGGACAGCTTGCAACCCGTTGGGCGTATCGATTTTATGCGGATGATGGGAAAATAATCGAAAAAAAATGGATGAATCCCTCACAAAAGAAAAGAGGCTAGCGATACTAATGAAAAAACTTTCTCAAACACAACGCCAACAATTTATCAATCTCGTTGCAGAACTTAGTATGAATGCATTTAGTTTACAAGAATCTATTGATTTTATAATTAAAGTCAATTATTTTCCCAACTCGATCTTATTAGAATTTAAAAAAATGCTTCTGGAAGGTTATTCTCTAAGCAAATGTTTTTCATTTTTAGGTTTTCCTGCACAACAAGTCGTTCAGATTCAGCTAGCGGAGCAGCATGGTAATTTGCGCGCAACATTACTAGAGATTTCAAGACAAATATCGCTTGTTGAAACATATAAACAACAATTTAAAAAGGTCATCACGTACCCTGTATTACTACTTATTTTTTTACTTGGAATTTTTGTGAGTATGAGACAAATTCTATTACCACAGTTGATCGCTTCGAATATGGTAACAACAAATCATTGGGGTGTTCAATTTATTCAAAAATTTCCAGTTGTATGTATCGTTGTCAGTTCTATTTTTTTCATTTTCCTAAATATTTGTCGATATGTATTAAGAAAGCAATCGAGTATCGATCAGGCAAATTTAATAAGTAGACTTCCAATGATCGGACGCCTTTATAGACTCTATCAATCGGCTTACTTTGCATTAGAATGGGGCAAGTTATTTTGTGAAGGCATTGAATTAAAGCAGATTATCCAGTGTATGCAAAAGACAGATAAGCAAAGCTTAACATTTGAATTAGCGCATGAATTGGCAAGTCAGCTGAAGAACGGGCAACCATTTATACAACAGCTCAATCACTATCCTTTTTTTACGAAAGAATTGATTCAGATTATTCAACAAGGAGAAGCAACAGGTCGCTTGGGACACGAACTTCTTATGTATAGTCAAACCTCGTGGGATAAGGTATTTGAACAAATAAAAAAATTTCTTGTTTGGTTACAACCAATTTTATTTCTTGTTATTGCGACCTTGATTATCTTTGTGTATGCGTCAATGCTTTTACCAATATATAGTAATTTTGGGTCTGAATTTTAGAAGAGAAGGAGAAAATTATGGAAAAGCGATTATTAAAAAAATTAGAAGGTTTTACATTAATAGAAATGATGATTGTTTTATTGATTATCAGTGTACTGATTCTCCTATTTGTTCCTAATCTATCCAAATATAAAGCGCAAGTCGATGAAAAAAGTGCTGCTGCAATAACACAACTGGTCGATACACAGATTGAACTATACGAATTGCAAAATAATGGAAAGACACCTACGTTGGAGGAGCTATTAGATGCGGGATATATCAAGCAGGAGCAGTTAGAAATCTATGAAGAAAACAACAAATAAAAAATGGGTGTTTAGCGCATATACATTGGTCGAATCATTGGTAGTTTTAAGCATTGTATCTTTTATGATAGCTTTACCAGTACTGATGACAAATAAATTAAAGGAACAAATCATTGTGAATCAATTTTTGTCCTCATTTGAAAAACAAGTACTTGCTACACAACAGGCAGCTATTGTTTGCCAGCGAAGTACGAGCATATCAACTGATTCTAATAAAAAAACGATAATTTTTTCAGCCCCATCAAAATTTGGTGGGAGATTGATTATTCCCGAGTTTTTAGCTATGCAACGCTGTGCGACGATTTCTTTTACACCATATACAGGGAATAATAGTACATTGAAACAATACTCTTTTTATTGGCCTAGTCAAAAGAAAACCATAGCATATCAATTTCAGTTAGGAAGTGGGCGGTATGTCAAGAAAATCTCAGGTTGAGGGATTTATTTTTATCGAATCAATAATTTCTTTAATGCTATTGATAGGAGGCTTGCTAGTACTTAGCGATTATCAAGAACAGCTTATCCAACAAGAAAAGAAAAAAGAGCAAAAGCTACTGATAGCACAAGTAATGTATGAAGAAACAAGAGAATATCGTATTTGGAGAGATAAAGCGATTCGCATTGTCCACACACCGATTGAAGCAAAAATAATCATTACAGAGAAGGAGAAAGGCATCTATCAAGTGAAAATAAATAGTGGAGATGAAGGGATTGAACTTAACTGGGAAAATTAAAGAACAACCAAGAGGCTTTACTTTGATCGAATGCCTATTAGCCCTACTTTTATTAAGTATTTTTTTTAGTTTTTCATCATTGGAAGTAAAATATATTACTCATTTAGAAGACTATATTACACAGCAAGACCAAAAGGAATGGATAATTTTCCAACAACAACTAGAAAGAGAATTAGCGGATGCGACGGAAGTTAGTTGCTCGAATAGTCGTATTTCTTATAGAAAAGACGGAAAAGTATTTTTTATTGAGAAATACCAGCAGATGTTGCGCAAGACAAGCGCAACAGGAGGGCATCAACCACTATTGACGGAAATCAAAGCTGTTTCTTTCACTGAGAATCGTACAGCTATTCAAATAAGGGTGATAATACAAAATGAACAAAAATTTTATGCGAAATGGATCAAAGAACCCAACAGGTAGTGTTTTTTATACAGCAATCACTTTATTTTTCCTTTGTAGTTTACTAATGAGTCAGGTTTTAGCAAGTTATCGATTAACACAAATTTTTAATGAAAAAAGCCGACAATTATATATTGCAAAAACGGTAAAGGAAATGTTTCTTTCTCAAAATCTTGATTTTATAGAAGAGAAGACTAAAGGAACACAAACATTTAATCAAGGCACGGTGAAGTATGATTATCAAGTATCAAAACAACAGCTTATTATTTTTGTTGATTTATATAAAAATAGCTATGTATTTGCAGAAAATATACAGAATAAATAATTGAGTAGTACAGAATAGTTAAAAACTGATGAAAACGCCTACTTTTTTGTTGTTAAAGGCTTTTTATCTATTGTAAAAATCCATATATTCTGTTAAATTGTTCTAGAAACAATTGAAATTTTATAAATTGTTCGTTAGAATTAAACAGGTAAAAATATTGTTATACTTTATAACAGAAATGAGGTGCCCCATGTTACCAGAAAAAATGGAACAAGGATTTGACAAAAATCTTGAAGCAATTCAGTTATTACAAAATTCATTGAATTCTTCTTTTTTAGATGCATATATTGAAAACGGAGAAAATCTGGTTGAAGACTATCAAGTAAGGATAGTTGATGGTGTGCCTACGACGGAAATCGCTAATCAAATCAATTCGTTGTATCATGAGTTACAACAGTTAACATTTGAACCTGAAGAATGGCGTCGTTTGTCACAGTTACTTCTACTAAAGGGAAGTCAAACAGAACATTTACAAGCAAACCATCAATTAACACCAGATAGTATTGGCTATTTGTTTGTCTTTTTGATTGAACAACTTTACCCTAATAAAAAAGAACCGTTAAAAATTTTAGATGTTGCATCTGGAATGGGTAATTTATTATTAACAGTGTTGTTAAATCTGGACCTAGCAAACTATCAAACAGAAGGATTTGGTGTGGATGTTGATGATACATTACTTTCTGTTGCGGCAGTAAATAGTGCATTGACACAAGCGAACGTGCAATACTTTCATCAAGATGGTTTACAAGATTTATTACTAGATCCTGTAGATGTAACGCTCAGTGATCTACCAATCGGCTATTACCCTAATGATCAAAAAGCACAGAATTTTTTAACAAGCGTTGAAGAAGGGCATAGCTATGCACATCATCTTTTATTGGAACAAGCAATGAAGTATGTAAAAGAAGATGGCTTTGGTTTCTTCTTGATGCCAACGAATTTCTTGGAAAGTGAACAAAGCGACACAATCAAAAAATGGTTTAATGAAGAAGGGTATCTTCAAGGAATCATTCAGTTACCAGACGAGTTATTTCAAAATAAGCAATCGCAAAAGAGTATCTTAATTCTACAAAAAAAAGGACCGAAAGCAACACAAGTGAAAGAAGTATTGTTGGTTAAACTAGCTTCATTGAAAGATCCTAAAAAGGTGACTGAGTTCTTCAAAGATTTTGAAGAATGGAAGGCAGCATCTTTCTAAATAATTTTTTTGTCAAGAAGGAGAATATTATGTCTAAAACAATTGCAATTAACGCTGGAAGTTCGAGTTTGAAATGGCAACTATATGAAATGCCTACAGAACATGTAATCGCTAAAGGAATCGTAGAACGCATTGGATTAACGGATTCTATCTTTACAATTAAGTATGGAGAAGGCCAAAAGTTTGAATTGATAAAAGATATTGAAAATCATGATATTGCTGTAAGAATGTTATTAGATCAACTAATTGAATTGAGCATTTTAGAGTCATATGATGAAATTACTGGTGTTGGCCACCGTGTTGTTCACGGTGGTGAAACATACTGCGATTCTGTGTTGATCGATGATGAAGTAATGGAAAAAATCGATGTTTTATCAGAATTTGCTCCACTACATAATCCAGCAAATTTAATGGGGATTAAAGCATTCAAAAAAATTCTTCCAAATATTGTTAGCGTTGCCGTGTTTGATACATCATTCCATGCAACAATGCCTAAAAGCAGTTACTTATATAGTATCCCTATGGAATATTACGAAGAATATAAAATACGTAAATATGGATTCCATGGAACAAGTCATCGCTACGTTGCCGAACGTGCGGCAGATATGTTAGAAAAACCGCTTGAAGAACTTAAACTGATTACGTGTCATCTCGGAAATGGCGTATCGATCACAGCCGTTGATGGTGGTAAATCAGTTGATACCTCTATGGGATTCACTCCACTAGCTGGTGTGACAATGGGAACACGTTCTGGAGACATTGATCCAGCTGTATTACCTTACTTAATGGAGAAACTTGATTTAGATATCGATGGTATGGTCAATATTTTAAATAAAAAATCTGGATTGCTAGGATTAACAAATCTTTCTAGTGACATGCGTGATTTAGAAAAAAATTATGATGATCCAAGAGTTCATCTGTCTTATGAAATATTTGTTGACCGTATCCAAAAATATATTGGTGGATATGTAGCAAAAATGAATGGGGTAGACGCGATTATTTTTACTGCCGGTATCGGAGAAAATGATGCCCATGTACGTAGTGAAATCATTAATAAGATATCTTGGTTTGGTTGTGAGTTAGATAAAGAAAAGAATCAGCAACGTGGAGAAGAAAGAATGATCTCAACGGATGCATCAAAAGTAAAAGTTTTGGTGATTCCAACAGACGAAGAATTAATGATTGCACGTGATGTTGAACGCTTACGTGACAAAACATATGCACATTAAGAAATGAAACCGCTAAAAAGGCACTGGAACAGCTAGTTGTTCCAGTGCCTTTTTTCTTATTTTAAGTATATTTTTCTGAGATTAAAAAATCGGAGCAGGAAATCCTACTCCGAAAAATAGCTGATTGAAAATATTGATTGATAGATATCTGTCAAGGAAGACTAATCTTCTTTAGGACGTTGATTATCTAAGTCGGTACGGACGACTAATACGTCACAACTAGCATTACGAATGACATATTCTGAAACGGAACCAATAAAGAGTCTTTCTACTGCATTCAATCCAGTAGCACCTAACAAAATTAAATCAACATCATATTTTGCGGGGATTTCCTTTGCAATCAAGGATTTAGGAGAACCGTATTCAATGACTGTTGAAATTTTTGTTACGCCTTCTTTGTTTGCGTTTTCTTCATACGTTGCTAATGTTTGTTTTGCCATATCTGAAGCCTGTTCCGCAAGTGTTCCATCAAATGAAGAAACAGTTTGGAATGCACGAGTATCGATTACATGAGCTAATAATAGTTCACTATCATTACGTTGTGCTACATTGACAGCTTTTTGGAAAGCTAGTTCTGCTTCTGCAGATCCATCTACGGCAACCATGATTTTTTTATATTGTTGTAACATATATCTTCGCTCCCTTCAATTCAATACATGTTTCTATTCATATTGTAGAACACTTCTTAAAAAAAAGAAATTATTTTACTGTCTTGGTGCAGACATTTTTTTAGCGAAGGTCAAACTGAAAACAGAAGCAATTAAAATAACTAAAATAAGAAACATAAATGCAAGGAAACGTTCATTGAAAATAGCAACGACAATTCCTAAGATAGCAAGAAAAATATAGATGCGACCAAAAGAATTTAGGTAATTTTTGTTTTTTTCCGTTTCATTGATCAATGAAAAGAAAATTGCTTTTTTTGAAAACAAATAATAACTAACAAGTAACAAAATAAGTGCAATGATGAAAATAAGTATTCGGACCATATAATTGATTCCTCCAAAATAAAATAGAAAAAAAGCAATCTGCAAAAGCAAATTGCTTTTTTTCCAAATAATGGGCAAAATCCGTTGATGCCGTTATTTATCCTGTAGTATTGATCCCGCGAGTTTTAAGCAGGTGGGTCCCATGGTCGGAGCTTCGAACTACCAAGTGTAAAAGGCATGTTACCAGCACTGGACACAAGACGGGTCCCAATATATCAATAAAAATGTTCGGTCAACACAAAAGGGACAACTCGTACATTACAGACTTCCCATACATATAGTAGCATAGGGATTTCAAAAGAGCAACGTAAGCGCTCTGTTTAATTAAGCGGTGTATTTTTTTTATTACTACGTCGCCATTCCTTTAAACGGTAGTACTGTTGTCCTAATGCTTTTTCGTATTTTCCTGTTGCATTTGGCTTATAGTATTGAGTACTTATCAGCTTATTTGGTAAATATTGTTGATCAACCCATGCAAGTTCAAAATTATGAGGATATTTGTAGCCAACTCCACGATTCAACTCTTTTGCCCCTTTGTAGTGGCTATCTCGTAGATGATCGGGAACCTCTCCAGCTTTTCCAGCACGAATATCTGCTAAGGCAGCATCAATGGCTGTAATTGCAGAATTTGATTTAGGCGATAGACATAGATCAATGACTGCTTCAGCTAAGGGAATACGCGCCTCAGGTAGACCTAAGCGCTCAGCGGCAAGAATGGCTTCGACAGTTCGTGCCGCTGCAGCTGGATTTGCTAAACCAATATCTTCATAGCCAATAACCATGAGACGTCGACAAATACTTGGTAAATCGCCTGCTTCGATGAGCCGACCTAAGTAATGTAGCGCAGCATCGGCGTCGCTTCCTCGAATAGATTTTTGAAAGGCTGAGATGACATCATAATGTGCATCACCGTTTTTATCGTGAGTCAATGCTTTACGTTGAATACATTCCTCGATAATTTCGAGAGTGATAACGATCTGTTCGTCTTTATTTTCTTTCGTTGAACGAACAGCGAGCTCTAAACCATTAAGTGCACTACGCAAATCACCATTTGTAGCACGAGATAGATGAAGAAGGGCATTTTCTTCTACAACAATATCTTGATTTCCCAAACCACGCTCTTTATCTTTTAACGCCATCAAGATTGCCTGACGAATTTCTTCTTCCTGTAATGGTTTCACTTCAAAGATTTGCGCACGGCTGCGAATTGCTGGATTGATAGTGATGTAGGGATTTTCTGTAGTAGCACCAATCATAATGATTCGGCCGTTTTCCAGATGAGGAAGTAAAAAGTCTTGTTTGGTTTTATCTAAACGATGGACTTCATCTAATAATAGAATAACAGTTCCGCTCATCTTTGCTTCTTCGGCAACAATTTGTAAATCCTTTTTGGTATCTGTTGCGGCATTCAACATACGAAAAGCATAGTTTGTGGATCCGGCAATTGCGCTAGCGATACTGGTTTTTCCAGTGCCTGGAGGACCATAAAGAATCATTGAAGATAGCATCCGTGCATCAACCATCCGCCGAATGATCTTTCCTTCACCAACCAAGTGTGATTGACCAACAACTTCATCAATTGTTCGAGGGCGCATTCGAAATGCTAAAGGTTGCATAAGAATAGACCTCCTTAAAAATTATACATTCATTATAGCATAGCCAAGAAATTGTTTTCTTATGAGAAAAAGGCAAAGCAACGAGTTTCCATAGCATATCTGCTATAATTTGTGTATGATAAGGTGGATAGACGTACGTTTAGCTTCCGTGAGTCAGTCTCCATCCGGTTACGAAATATTCGTGTTTAGGAGTAGAGAGATAGATTAGTGTAAGTCTATTTATAATCGCGTATGCTTTTATTGAATGACACAACGTATAAATAAAATCAATGATGTATGGAGAATGTAAAATGAAAAAAGTAAATCTATTAGATTATTTAGATCAACAAATTGAAAAAAAGATTACTGATTATGATGTGGCACTTGATTGGGATACAAAAAATCACGCTATCGAAATAGTGATTCGTCTGTTTGCAGAAAATAAAAGTCATCTTGAAATTGATGATATCGAGGGCATTGCTTCAGAAGAAGAAATCATTGAATTTGAAGATGGAGTATTGTTATATGATCCTAAAAAAACAAATTTTGATGCAGAAGACTACTTAGCAACAATTCCATATGAAGGAAAAAAAGGAATGAAGAAATCGACAATCGATGCACTCATTTCTTATTTGAATGATGTTCTGGCAGATGGACAAAGCGATTTATTAGATTTTCTAGAAGATACAAATGAGGATGCAATCTTTGAACTAAAATGGGATGCAGAGAAATTTGCTGACTATAGCAAGAATCAAGAAGAAAAATCAGGGGGAGACTATTACCCATATCCAAGTTATTAAGCAAAAAATCAATTTAGAAAAATTTACAAAAAGTAAAAGCGAGGCTATCAATATGAAGTGGAATGAAGTAAAAGTAGAAACAGCAAGTGAAGCTGTAGAAGCTATTTCGAATATTTTAATGGAAGCAGGAGCAAGTGGTGTTGCGATTGAAGACTCTTTAGACATCAAAAATTTTCGTTCGGACGCATATGGAGAATTGTTAGATCAAACGGATTTTAAAGATTTTGAAGGTGCATTCGTTATGGCTTATTTTCCAGAAACGATTTTTTTACCAGAAATCATGCCTCAAATGAAAGAAAGAATCGCACAATTACCAGAGTTTGGTTTGGCAATCGGCAAAAATGAAATGACAGTTAGTGAAGTAGAAGAAAGTAATTGGGCAACTGCTTGGAAAAAATATTATCATCCTGTCCGTATTACGCGTATGTTAACGATTGTACCAAGTTGGGAAGAATATCAACCGCAAGATGAATTAGAAAAAATTATTACCTTGGATCCGGGAATGGCTTTTGGAACAGGGACACATCCTACAACACGCCTAACTTTAGAAGCATTAGAAACAATCTTGCGTGGTGGAGAAACAGTTCTGGATGTTGGAACAGGCTCTGGTGTTTTAAGTATTGCTTCAAAATACTTAGGTGCACAAGATGTTTATGCGTATGACTTAGATGAAGTTGCAGTCCGCTCAGCTAAAGAAAATATGGACATGAATGAAGTAGCGCAAGATGTTCACGTTTCAGCGAATAATTTACTAACCGATGTTTCGATTGAAGCAGACGTTATTGTTGCGAATATTTTAGCAGACATTATCTTATTGATGATTCCTGACGCATGGCGCTTACTTAAGCAAACAGGGACGTTGATTGTTTCTGGTATTATTGAGGATAAGAAGAACATGGTTATCCATGCCATGGAAGACCAAGGGTTTGTAGTCGATCAAATCTTCCAACAAAAAGATTGGTATGCAATTATCCTAAAAAAACCAGAGGTGGATTAAATGCAACGTTATTTTGTCAATGAAGATTACAAGGAGCAAGACATCTATTACTTGAAGGGCGAAATGTTCCATCATATTGCGCATGTCATGCGGATGAAACCAAAGGACACGGTGTATCTTGCATTTCAAAACCATCTTGCAATTGTTGCAGAAATCACAGAGATTACCGAAGATACAATTTTATTAAAGGAACGTGCAAAAGAAAATTTGGAAAAAGAATTACCTGTTCAAATCACGATTGCTAGTGGGTACCCCAAAGGAGATAAGCTAGAGTGGATCGTCCAAAAGGGAACAGAGTTAGGCGCACATCGATTTCTTGGATTTCCAGCACAATCATCTGTAGTTAAATGGGATGGAAAAAAACTAAGCAAGAAAAAACAAAGACTTGCAAAAATCGCGCAAGAGGCAGCTGAGCAAGCGCATCGCCAAGTGGTTCCGGAAGTTCAACTGTGTGAAACAGCAACAGATTTTTTTGAACAATTAGATGCGTATGATTTGATTCTTGTTGCGTATGAGGAATCTGCTAAGAAAGGCGAATCGGCACAGTTAGTTCAAGCATTACAGCAAGCAAAACCTGGAAGTCAAATAGTAGCTATTTTTGGACCTGAAGGTGGGCTGACCCCCAAAGAAATTGATCGATTGACTCAATTGAACGCAAAAGTTTGTGGATTAGGACCACGTATTTTACGTACAGAAACAGCACCGCTTTATTTTTTAAGTGCAGTGAGTTATCAATTTGAACTACTAACGATTTCTGAGTGAAAGATGCCTAATTAAGAATGGTTTTTGTTATTTGAAAAATAAGCGAAACCTTTATATAATAGGACTAAATTAGAAATTAGCATAAAAGTGCAATTATTTTGTAAACATTAAATCACGAGATTGGTTGTTCGTGAGTAGCAATCTAAATGTTATATTTACAAATCGAAAGGGGCTGTCGCAATGTCAAAAGAAGAAGTATTGACAGGCGAAAAGGTTATTCAAATCGTCTCAGAATATATGGGACCAGAACATGTGGCATTTGTCCAAAAAGCTTGTGACTATGCGACAATTGCACACCAAGAACAATTTAGAAAATCAGGGGAACCGTATATTATCCATCCTATTCAAGTTGCAGGAATCTTAGCAAGTCTGCGAATGGATCCTCATACAGTTGCAACAGGTTTTTTACATGATGTCGTAGAAGATACAGAAGTAACATTGGACGATTTACGAGAAGAATTTGGTGCAGATGTTGCAATGCTGGTAGATGGCGTTACAAAACTTGGCAAAATAAAATATAAGTCTCATGAAGAACAGCTAGCAGAGAATCACCGGAAAATGCTTTTGGCGATGGCACAAGATTTACGCGTTATCATGGTCAAATTAGCAGACCGTCTGCATAACATGCGGACATTAAAACATCTGCGTGAAGATAAGCAACGTCGAATCGCACAGGAAACTTTAGAAATCTATGCACCACTTGCACATCGGTTAGGGATCAGTAGAATCAAATGGGAGTTAGAAGATACTGCGTTACGGTATTTAAACCCTAAACAATATTATCGTATCGTTCATTTGATGAAGACAAAACGTGATGAACGTGAAGGATTTGTAGAGGCAACAGTTGAAGAGATTCGTGATGCAACAGAAGAATTAGAGATTTTTGCTGAAATTTATGGACGACCAAAACATATCTATTCAATTTATCGCAAAATGAAAGATCAAAAGAAACAATTTGAAGAAATCTATGATCTATTAGCCATTCGTGTCATTGTGGATTCAATCAAAGATTGCTATGCCGTACTGGGCGCAATCCATACAAAATGGAAACCTATGCCTGGAAGATTTAAAGATTATATTGCAATGCCTAAAGCGAATATGTATCAATCACTACATACTACAGTGATCGGTCCTAAAGGAAATCCAATAGAAATTCAGATTAGAACACATGAAATGCATGAAATTGCTGAATTCGGGGTTGCGGCACATTGGGCTTATAAAGAAGGAAAAACAGGAAAAACAGAACCTGATGGGATGACGAAACAGTTAGGTTGGTTCCATGAAATCCTTGAATTACAAGATGAAAGTTATGATGCAGCTGAATTTATGGAAGGTGTCAAAGGCGATATTTTTAGTGATAAAGTATACGTATTTACACCAAAGGGCGATGTAACAGAATTACCAAAAGGTTCAGGTCCACTTGATTTTGCGTACAGCATCCATACGGATATTGGAAATAAAACGACAGGTGCAAAAGTAAATGGAAAGATGGTTCAACTGGATTATAAACTGAAAAATGGGGATATTATCGAAATTTTGACGTCACCTAATTCGTTTGGCCCAAGTCGTGATTGGTTGAATATCGTTGCGACAAGTAAAGCAAAAAATAAAATCAAGCGTTTCTTCAAAGCGCAAGATCGTGAAGAGAATGTGTTAAAAGGGCAAGATAGTTTAACAAAATGTATCACTGATTTAGGTTTTTCTGCAAAAGAAATTCTTTCAAATGCAAAGGCACAAGGAACGATTGAACGCTATAATTTTCAGTCAGAAGAAGATATGTTTGCTGCAATTGGTTATGGAGAAATCAGTCCCTTAACAATGGCGAACCGTCTAACAGAAAAAGAACGACGGGAACAGAAACTAGAACAAGATTTACGAAAAGCTGAAGAAATCAAAACACATCCGAAAAAAGAACCTGAAAAGATGAAAGTACGTCATGAGGATGGAGTAGTTATCCAAGGTGTCGAAAATCTCTTGATACGAATCAGTCGTTGTTGTAATCCAGTTCCAGGAGATGAAATTGTTGGGTACATCACTAAAGGTCGAGGAATCTCTATTCATAGAAAAGATTGTCCCAATGTGCAAAACGATCGCCCTGGTATTGAAGAACGTTTAATTGAAGTGGAATGGGAAGATACAAGTAATACGAAAAAAGAATATGCTGCAGATTTAGAAATCTATGGCTATGATCGTTCTGGGTTACTAAATGATGTATTACAAACAGTGAATACATTAACGAAAAATTTGAGTAGCGTAGAAGCAAGAAAAAATAAGGATAAAATGGCAACCATCCATATTACAGTAGGGATCCAAAACTTATCTCATTTAAAGAATATTGTTGATAAAATCAAAGCAATTCCAGATGTGTATAGTGTTCGTAGAACGAACGGATAGGGGGCAGAAAGATGCGCGCAGTAATTCAACGTGTAAAAAGAGCAAGTGTAGAGATCAATGATCATGAGGTTGGCAAAATCAATCAAGGGTTACTTGTACTATTAGGTATCCATGAGACAGATGAGGCATCTGATGTAGAATATTTAGTCAAAAAAATTGCGCAACTGCGTATTTTTGAAGACGCACAAGGAAAGATGAATGAAAGTATCGAGGATATTGGGGGAAGTATTTTAAGTGTTTCACAGTTTACCCTTTTTGCAGATACAAAAAAAGGGAACCGCCCAAGTTTTATTCAAGCAGCTCGTCCGGAAAAAGCAATTCCACTATACGAATCATTTAACAAGGGACTGAAAAGTCGTGGAATCCCAGTTGCTACTGGTGAATTTGGTGCAGATATGAATGTATCTTTGATAAATGATGGGCCAGTTACGATTTTGATTGACTCACGTAATAAATAACGCAAAAAAAAGAGAATGCCTTGGTATTCTCTTTTTTTGCTTAGTTTTTCCTTGACTTTAGTGATTGTTTTTAGTAGTTTAAAGGTAATATTATGAAAATATCGATGAAAGAACGAGTAAGTTTCAATATCTTTTTAGAGAGGATCGTCATTGGCTGGGAACGATCTAAGACTTGGATTCTGAAAGACATTCTGGAGATGAGCAGGAAAACTGTTCCGCGAACGAGCGTTAAACGTTGATAAAGGAAAGCGAAAGCTTTCAAATTTAGGTGGTACCGCGTGTGATTGTTCATTCGCCCTTATTCAAGTTGTTGAATAGGGGCGAATTTTTTTATTTTCTGTACATAAAGAATAAAGGAGAGAAATATATGAATTTTCAACGTCCAAAAGGCACAAATGATATATTACCTGGCGAATCAGAAAAATGGCAATTTGTAGAGGAAACAGCACGATTGTTGTTCCATGATTATCGTTATAAAGAAGTTCGGACACCTATTTTCGAACATTATGAAGTGGTTGCACGTAGTGTAGGCGATACTTCAGATATTGTTTCAAAAGAAATGTATGATTTTTATGATAAAGGAGAGCGCCATGTGACTTTACGTCCAGAAGGAACAGCACCAATTGTGCGCGCCTTTGTGGAACATAAGTTATTTGGTCCAGAATATACAAAACCATACAAAACTTATTATATGGGACCTATGTTTCGTTATGAACGTCCTCAAAAAGGTCGCCTTCGTCAGTTCCACCAGATTGGTGTTGAAGCATTTGGTTCGGAAAACCCAGCAACAGATGTTGAAAGTATGGTAATGGCGTTAGATTTCTTCAAACAGTTAGGCATCCAAAAAATTCGTTTGGTTATCAATTCTTTAGGCGATAACGAAACTCGTGTGGCGTATCGTCAAGCGCTGATTGATTATTTAGAACCACATGAAGCAGAACTTAGTGAAGATTCCAAACGCCGCTTGCATCAAAATCCATTACGCGTATTGGACAGCAAAGATAAACAGGATAAAAAATTTGTTGCAGATGCGCCATCGATTTTAGATTATTTGAGTCCAGCAGCAAAAACACACTTTGAAGCCGTTACAACCATGTTGGATGCATTAGATGTTCCATATGAAATCGATCATACAATGGTACGAGGTTTAGATTACTACACACATACGATTTTTGAAATCATGAGTGATGCACCAGGAATGGGCGCACAATCAACAATTTGTGCAGGTGGTCGCTATGATGGACTTGTTGAAGAACTTGGTGGACCAGCCACTCCAGGATTTGGTTTTGCTATGGGTGTGGAACGTATCTTACTTACAATGGAAGCCGAAGAAGTAGTTATTCCAGCATTGAATGAACTAGATGCATATGTTGTAAGTTTAGGTGAGGCAACAAATACGGAAACACTAAAAGTTGTGCAAGCCATTCGTAATTTTGGTTTTTCAGCAGATCGAGATTTCATGAATCGAAAGGCGAAAGCGCAATTCAAGACAGCGGATAAGTCTGGTGCAAAATTAGTGTTGACATTAGGTGAAGATGAGTTGAACGAAGGGGTTATTAACGTCAAGTCGATGAAATCACGCAATGAAAAACGATTTACATTGGAAGAAATATATGCACATTTTGATGAAATTTATGACGAAATGACAACAATTTTATTCGATTAGAAAAAGGAGAGAATTTGTATGGCAAAACGAACTGTTTACTGTGGCCTTGTTTCAAGTAAAGAATTAGACCAAGTTGTTACAATCAAAGGATGGGTTCAAAAACGTCGTGATTTAGGCGGATTGATTTTTATTGATTTACGTGACCGAGAAGGAATCGTTCAAATTGTTTTTAATCCAGAAAACTCAAAAGAAGCATGGGAAGTTGCGAATGATTGTCGTAGCGAATATGTTTTAGAAGTTACTGGACGTGTTCAAAAACGTTCGAATGAAGCTATTAATCGGAAAATGAGTACTGGTGAATATGAAATTGTTGCAGAAACAATCGAAGTTTTGAACAAAGCACAAACACCACCGTTTCCTATTGAAGATGACCAAACAATCAGTGATGAAGTTCGTTTAAAATATCGTTACCTTGATTTACGTCGTCCACGAATGACGAAAAATATTATTTTACGTAATGAAACAACAAAAGCGATTCGTCGTTATTTAGATGACAATCAATTTTTAGATATTGAAACACCTTATTTAGCTAAATCAACGCCGGAGGGGGCTCGTGATTACTTAGTTCCTTCACGCGTTCACCCAGGACATTTTTATGCGTTGCCACAATCACCACAGTTATTTAAACAATTATTGATGACTGCTGGATTTGATCGTTATTATCAAATCGTCCGTTGTTTCCGTGATGAAGATTTGCGTGGAGACCGTCAACCAGAATTTACGCAAGTAGATATTGAAACATCTTTTTTAACTGCTGAAGAAATCCAAGAATACACAGAAGGCTTGATTGCAAAAGTGATGAAAGATGTTAAAGGAATTGATGTTACTTTACCATTTCCACGTATGAAATACGACGATGCAATGGCTCGCTTTGGTAGTGACAAACCAGATACACGTTTTGGCATGGAATTGATTGATTTAAGTGATGTCGTGAAAGACGTAGACTTTAAAGTATTCCAAATGGCACTTGAAAATGATGGGCAAGTAAAAGCTATCAATGCAAAAGGTGCTGCAAGTAACTATTCACGTAAAGATATGGATCATTTAGGACAGTATGTCAGCCAATTTGGAGCGAAAGGTTTAGCTTGGCTAAAAGTAGAAGAAGACGGTCTAAAAGGACCAATTGCAAAATTCTTTGCCGATGAAGCGAAAGCACAAGAATTGATTGCTTCTACAAATGCTGAAGCAGGCGACTTGTTAATGTTTGTAGCAGATAAAAAAGAAGTGGTTGCAGCTGCATTAGGTGCGATTCGTACACGCCTTGCAAAAGAATTAAATCTAATTGATGAAACGAAATTTAATTTCCTTTGGGTAATTGATTGGCCACAATTTGAATACGATGAAGAAGCTGGAAGATTTGTTTCTGCGCACCATCCATTCACAATGCCAAAAGCAAGTGATATTGATTTGTTACGTACAGCTCCTGAAAAAGTTTATGCTGAAGCGTATGATATTGTTTTAAATGGCTATGAACTAGGTGGCGGTTCATTACGTATCCATACACGTGAAGTTCAAGAACAAATGTTTAAAACATTAGGTTTCTCAAAAGAATCAATGGAAGAACAATTTGGTTTCTTATTAACAGCATTGGACTATGGCTTCCCACCACATGGCGGTATTGCTTTGGGATTAGATCGTTTTGCAATGTTACTTGCAGGAGAAGACAATATCCGTGAAGTAATTGCATTTCCTAAGAATGGGAAGGCCGCAGACGTGATGTCCGCAGCTCCAAGTATTGTTTCACCAGCACAACTAGAAGATCTAAGTATCGATACAACAAAAATCGAAGAATAAAAGTTCAAAGAAAGAGTAATGAAGCGACCCCCAAAAGTTAGACCAAAAATCTAGCTTTTGGAGGTCGCTATTTTCATGGCAAAATATAGTTTTGAGTTTAAATTGAAGATTGTTCAAAAATATTTTAATGGAGAAGGAGGATATAATTACCTAGCAAAAAAGTATGGTGTAAAAAGTGAATCCCAAATACAAAAATGGATTAATGCGTATAAAGAATTTGGCGAAGAAGGACTTTTTAGAGTACGTCAAAACCAAAAATATTCTGTTCAA
>JBKEDT010000060.1:0-15670 GCA_047975565.1 Enterococcus sp.
CAAACAGTTACAGGTGGATCAATCCTTTACCGTCAACGCGGTACTAAAATTTATCCAGGTGTAAACGTTGGTATCGGTGGCGATGACACTTTATTCGCAAAAGTTGACGGCGTTGTTCGTTTCGAACGTAAAGGCCGTGACAAAAAACAAGTGTCTGTTTACCCAGTAGCTCAAGAAGCTTAATGAGTAAATGCTCTAACCCTTGTCTTATAAGGGTTGGGGCTTTTTTTATTTGGGTAAACAAACATTTGAATGCCATATTGAATGCCATTATGACTTTTTTTACTATTGTCTAAAAATCCTCCATATTTCAAGAATTCTTGGAGCGGAGCTTATCCCACTTATCCCACTTTTTAGCCTGTAGCCTTACTCTCCCAAGGGATACAGCGATTTTATTATCCCACTTGTTATCCCACTGAAAAATAATTATCCCACTTATCCCACTTGAAAATTTAACTTATTAGAAGTTCGCAAAGGAAGCTAACTTTTCAGCAGTTGCATTTTTTTGCTTTTCGCTTAAGTGGGTATAGATGGAGTTAGTAATTTCTAAATTGGCATGCCCTAATCTCATTTGGGTTTCTTTCATAGGGACACCAGCTTCATAGAGCATTGAAGCGTGAGTATGGCGCCAACCGTGAGTGCCTATTTTTGGTAGGTTGGTAAAATCTGCTATTTTATTGGATCTCATATATAAAGCTTGTCTATTTGAATAGTTACCTTCATAATTCGTAAAAATAGTATCTTTATTTTTTATCTTATTTTGAAAATAAAATTCTTTTTGACGTAGTTGCCAGCGTTTTAAAATTCTACAGGTTTTATCATCAAGCGAGATAGTTCGCTTTGATGTTTTTGTTTTTGGACTAGAAACAGCGTAACCATTTTTAACCTTAGAAAGAGTTTTATTTACAGTTAACGTTTTTTTGGAAAAATCTATATCGTTAAATGTTAGAGCTAATGCCTCGCCAGCACGTAAGCCAGTGAATGCTAGTACTCGGTACATACATAAATCCCATTCAGCAAAATACTTATAAAGCAAATTTTTATCCTTTACACTTTGAACCTTTTCTTCTAGATACAAAAGTACCTGTTGAACTTGAGAAGTGGTGTAGAATTTTATCTCTTTTTCTTTTCTTGTTCGTTTAACTTTTGGTCTAACAACACGCTCGAATGGATTCTTCTCTATTAGTTCTAAAGTAATAGCATAGTCCATAACTTTTGAAGCATATTGTAAAACGACTTTATAAACTTGAAGCTTATCAGACCACTTATTCACAGCAGTTTGACACGCTTTAGGAGTTATAAGGTCTATTTTGCTTGTTCCAAATATAGGCAGTACATGAAGCTTCATATATCGTTCGGTAGCTAGACTAGTTGATTCTTTCACAGTTTTTTTGTAACTAGAAAACCATAAATCATAAATCTCTTGGTATGTTTCTGTAACTATTTTTTTAGTTTCTCCATTTTCAAACTCTACTTGTAAACGAGATAAAGCAAGTTGAGCTTCTTTTTTTGTCTTGAAGTTTCTTCTGGTTGTTTTTACTGGTTTTCCAGTAGATTCATTAATCCCTAAATATGCTTGAAATTTCCAAGCTTTGGTTTTGTCTTTCTTTTCGTATTGCACAAATGTTGCCATATTTCTTCCCTCCGTGCTACGTGTGGGGCGTAGGTATGTAGAGGGAAACTAATCTTCTAAATTATCATCTGGTTGAGACTTCATAAAATCTAGAGTTGCCTTTACCCCCTTATAGGAAATCCTTTGTGATTCTTGTAAAAATTGCAAAATTTCTTCTATAGAGGCACCATCAAAATCTCCTTCAAAACTTTGCTCCAGTAAATCAATAATTTTGTTGAATTCTTCATTCTCCTTTTTCCTTGTTTTTAAATACCAATTCAGGGATTTGTTTTCAGATTCAACATATTTTATAAGATGGTATGCCTCTTGGTATAATTCTAGACTTTCATCTTTTAAGTAAGCTTGGTTATCCACGCACCAAACAGCAAGTTCCATCGAAGTCTCTAAGGATAAATCATAGTAGTGAACCATTTTACTTTTAATCATTTCAAGAAGCTGAATAGCGTCTTCATTATTTTTAATTTCATAGTCACGTCTATTGCTTTTTTTCATTAGATATTCTAAAGATACTTTAAAAAAATTAGAAATTTGGATCATTGTTCCAAGTTGAGGCTCTCTTTTTCCTGTTTCATATTGACTCAAGGTGTTATCTCGGATATTTAAAAGTTCACCCATTTGTTTTAATGTTAATCCTTTTTCACGCCTTAGCTCACCAATTCTATTTTCCATGTTCTGTTCCTTTCTAAACTTTATAGTTTGATTATACATTATGACACTAAAAACGCTAGTTTTAATTCACAAAATGAGAATTTTTGATTGACGTTCACAAAATGAGAGTATATGATATTCACATATTGAGAGTGAGGTGATGAGGATGAATAATTTCCAAGTAATGCTTTCAGATGAGCAGTCAGCTTCTTTAAAACAGTACATTTTTGAAATCACTAAAGAAGCAATGGCGGAAGCGAAGAACGTGGCTAATATTGACAAAGATTTTCTAAAAAAAGGTGAAATGGCAAAATGGCTCGGTATTAGTTACAACAGCTTATCTAAATTTGAAAAATTGGGAATGCCAGTGTTTCAAATAGACGGTCTAGTGTTTTTTTCAAAAGAAGAAACAAAAAAATGGCTTATGAATCATCAAAAATAAAAGATACGTGTGGGGCGTAGAAAATTTCAGGAGGAAGCGGAATGTTCAAGTTGGTATGGATACCGAATAAATATAAAAATTTCTCAGTTAGAGAGATAGTCGAGGAAGCAGAAGATATTTTGAAAGAATGTAGAGAACAAGAACGCATAAATGAAAAACTATATGCTGATACGTTGGTACTTCAAAATAAGATTGCTAATTTATCTGAGGAAGAAGCTAGAAAAAATCTTTCTATAATTATTCCTTGGATGGAAAGTCAGTTTCCTAGTTTAACAGAAGTGAAAGAATAATCATGATTGAAGGCAAAGAAAAAGCCTTAACTCAAACAGTCTTGGCGGACAGAGTTAAAGGCACACATATGGGGTAAAACCCGATATTTCTTTGTCTCAATTGTATCAAAAATGAACGAAATTAGCTAGAGAATTAGCAAAATTTAAAACAATGGAGGCAGTATTAAAATGTACAATTTATCAGAGGTAAAAGTAGAGTTAGAAGAAATTAAGGAATTATTATTCTTTGTACAAGCAAGCTATGATCAATTATATAAATCTAAAAGAAGCTATGACAATAGAGAAGAATATTCTAGTGATTTTCTAGCAAACGGAATATCACGCTCATTAAATCCACTAATGACATTGAATTATACGATTGGAGATAAAATAGATAATCTTCAAGAAAAAATACCCGAGTTTGTTTACAAGGAGGATTCTGAATGATTTATATAGGAAAAGTTAGACCAAGTATCATGGAAGCACCGATAGAAAAAGATATCATTCGGTTTTTTTCTGACTATGAGCCGATGGCTGTAGTTGTTCCAGATGATGAAGATAGACAGAAAGCACTAAAAACAACAAGGGTCAATGGAATAATCTCTGGCAACATGTCTAAGCTAATTCGTAAAAACGAAAATATTTCAAGTCGTGATTGTCTGATATTAGATTTAGATTCCGTGGTTTTGTCAGAGTATGAACTAGTGAATACTATCAATCAAAAATTCAAACGATTTTCCTACGTGCTTTATCCCAGCATTAGTCATGAGATAAAAGGTGTACGTTATCGCTTATTAGTTCCGTTAGATAGAAATGTTGAGGAACAGGATTATAAGTTATTGGTAAACTTCTTCTTAAATAAGGTACTGTCAGGCGTAATTGAAGAAGCGGACCAATCAAATCTTACTTGGTCTCAAATCCAGTTGTTGCCAGTAATAACCCAGTATACAACGAAAGAACAAATAATTGTTCATAAAGGAGAAGAAGCCTTTCCAACTACCGAAGCTATAGAAACAGCAAAAAGCTGGTCTGGAATACCCGAACGTAGGCGAGTAAAGAAACTCAAAAATACTAATAAGTTTAAAAAAGGCGGTTCGAGATATCGAACAACCACTACAGAACTATTTGAGAGCCTGGTATCTGATGTTGGGGTAGGTAATCGAAACAACCGTATAGCCCAGCTCACTGGTGGATTATTGGCACGTGCTGTAGATGTGGCTTTGGTGTTGGAATTAGTTCAAGTAGCAAACCAACATTTTTCAGAACCGTTGCCAGAAATAGAAGTAGAAGAAACATTCTTTTCCATAGCTAGAAAGGAGTTAGGTGCTGATTGAGTGAAATAATGGAATTACAGGAGTTACAAAAGAAAGATCAAGAAGAAAAAGATAGTCGTAATTCAACAACTAAAGTAAGGGATTTAATTTTAAACCAAGATATAGAGCTAGGGTATGATGAAGAATTTAATGGATTCGTTAAGAGAAGAGTTCAAGAACATTATGAAGTATATCCATTGCAATCACGGCAGTTCCATGATTTTGTTTATGAACTTTATGACGACACTTTTAATTCAGTTCTTGCTAAAAGTATCTATGAATCTGTTCTAGAGTCATTATCTGCTAGAGCAAGGATAAAGGGCGAGCAACAAACCATGGCACTTAGAACGGCTAAATATGAAAATACAGTCTATTTAAATCTATGTGATGACGGCTGGAATATCATAGAAATCGATAAAGATGGTTGGCGGATTGTTAAGGATTGCCCTATTTGGTTTTATAGAAAAGATGATATGGATAGATTACCAACACCTAAAATGACTAAAGAACGTGATATAGAGCTATTGAAAAAGTATGTGAACTATGAAAAAGAAGCGGATTTTGATTTAATGGTCTCTTTCTTATTGAGTTGCTTTATGTTTAGAACTTCAAGACCAATTCTAATCTTACAGGGTGGTGCTGGTGTTGGTAAGTCTTTTACAAGTGAGATTCTAAGAAGTGTGGTTGATCCAGCAAGAAACAAGAAATCTATTTCAAGGGCAAAGCCAACGACCGATAGCATTGCAATTGATGTAAGTCATCAAGCGGTTTTGGTTTATGATAATTTTTCAAGTGGTGCAGTTACTGCAGAGGTATCAGATATGTTTTGTACAATAGCTACCAATCAAACATACTCAAAACGAGCATTATACACCAATAATGACGAGGTTATTGTCAGACTAGGAAGACCAGTAATAATAAACGGAATAGATGATTTAGCTAAACGACAAGATTTATTAGACCGTTCTATTGTACTAGATTTACCACACTTAGAAAGCAGACAAACGGAAGAGGAATTGCGGACTAGTTTTAAAGATGATTTACCGGCTATACTAGGGCACTTGCTTAATTGTATAGTTGACAGTCTAAAACATGCTGGAAAGTCAGATTATAATGAAAGTCGTATGTCTGACTTTGGTCAAATGGTTGAAAATGCCCATACAGCCCTAAAATGGCATGAGGGCTACTTTAGAGGTATCTATCAAGATAACCGACAAAAGGCAACATTTGCCACTATTGAGACCAATCCATTTATACAAGGCATTATAGAGTTGATGAAAAACAAAGAGAAACGCAGATTCAAGAAAACCGATTTGATAGAAGAAATCAAAAGTTTAGAGACGTATGATAGATATGATACACAAAAAGGAGTAATACCGACAGCAAGAAAGGTAAGCGAACGTTTAAGACGAGACTCTCCATTATTAAAAACTGCTGGTATATCTTATGAAGAAAAAACACTTGATGGTAGATTAATTGTTGAATTTACTAATAGCTATTTTCAAGTGGGGTAAAGTGGGATAAGTGGGATAATTATTTTTCAGTGGGATAACAAGTGGGATAATAAAATCGCTGTATCCCTTGGGAGAGTAAGGCTACAGGCTAAAAAGTGGGATAAGTGGGATAAGCTCCGCTCCAAGAATTCTTGAAAAAACAGGAGGAGAAACATACATGAGAACGAATAAAGAAGAAAGAAAATACCCTATATTATTATCATTTGAAAGAGACGAGTACGGCAGTTTATCTGCTTGGTGTCCATACTGTGCTGATTGGCACCACCACGGGAGGGGCGAGGGTCATAGAATAGCCCATTGTAGTAGATTAGATTCGCCTTTTAAAGAGACTGGTTACATTATCAAAAAGGGGTCAAAGAAAGATTATGGCTATTGCGTAAATAAAGGAGAGTGATACAATCCTAATTTTTATCAGGTCAAGAGAACCACCACACTAGGGAGCAACAATATAACAATAAAAATAAATTGGAGGTTTACCATGAAAATACAGCAGTACGGTACCAAAGCAAAAATATTTATCTACGGGAACATTGTAGATAAAGTTGATAAGCACAATACAGAAGATGTTTCTGCTACTTCCTTCAGAAAAGAATTGGACAAACTTAAAAATGTTAGTGAGATTGAATTATATATGAATAGTGGAGGCGGTTCGGTATTCAGTGGTATTTCTATCTACCATATGATAGAACGCCACCATGCACGCTTTACAGGGTATGTGGACGGCTTAGGGGCTTCCATATCAAGCGTAATTCTCATGGCATGCGACAAGGTTATTATGCCTAGCAATGCCTACCTTATGATTCATAATCCATGGACGTTTACACAAGGCAACCAGCATGAACTAAGAAAGCAAGCTGACGACCTAGAGCGAATGAGAGAAGTATCAATTAACGCTTATCTCAAGAAGTCTAATGGCAAGCTAACACGTGATAGAGTTATTGAGATAATGGATAATGAAACATGGTTGTTGGGTAGTGAAGCTTATGAAATTGGTTTGTGTGATGAAGTAGCAGAGCAACAAAAAGCCGTAGCATACACTAACACAAACGTGCTACAGAAGTTCAAAACTATCCCTGATGATTTAGTTAGGGAAACAGCAAAAACTCCTGAGGAACTAGCAGAAGAAGCGATTAAGCTTGAAGAGACTAGACAGGAAATTTTTAAAAAATATGGAAAAAAATCGGAGGAAGAAAATATGATTGAATTAACAAACGAAAAAAAATTAAATAAGGCGCAAGAATTAGAGCGTGGGTACTTATTAGGTGGTATTATAGGCGGTGCTTATGAACCAGCAATTGCAGAACGAAAAGCATTACTGGAAGCTAACAAAACGAATGACAGAATTAACACAGAACTTTCCCAATCAATTGGGAATTCAATCGCAATGGGCAAGCTAGACATTGAACAAGCCTTATATGCAACAACAGGTACAAAAGAATTTAGTGGGGATTCATTCATTAGCCATGCTAATAACATTGACGTAGTAGCAGAACGCTTTAAAGCTAATCCATTGCTAGAGTTCATTACACTAACTAATACACTTAACTTAGATGAAGCTTCTAAGCTTATTACAGCCGTTGATGATGACGAACTAATTGAAGATGATGAGACAGCCAAAGAGTTGGAAGCAACTGGTAAAGTAGTCAACTTCAAACGATTCAAGTCTAAACTATTTGCTGATGTATCTGAAACAGTAGAGCTTGCTACTAACACCAATGTTATGGACAAGATTAAGGTTGCCTTGGTCAATGGTTTATCGGCTAAAGAGATTAAGTTAATGTTTGGTGATACTCTTAAAGAAGAACATGAACACATGAATTTCTATCATAATGATATTAAAGAAGTGTCTGGTGCCGATATGTATGAAGCAATCATGAATAGTCTTAAAGACTTATCGCAAGGCAATCGCCGTAACTCTATCATTGTAATGAATGAGGATGACTTTGATACAATGCGATACGACCTAGCAAGCCAAGGGTTATGCAACTTAGGTACATTGCCGGGTGCATTATTCCATAGACCTGTTATCTTTATTGATGAAGCTACTAAGCCAATCATTGGAGATTTTAAGTACTACCAATTGAACTATAGTCAGGTGCTGGCAGACAGTGACAAAGACATTAAGACAGGTATTAAAACCGTAGTATTAACTACTTACTTTGATAGCCATGTAATGCTGAACAATGCTTTCCGTATTGCAGTGGTAGCAGAGTAATATAAACCATGGTATACTAAACGTGTATTGTATAGTATTGTAGTTTTATAGTGATATAGGAGTGTAGGAAAAGCTCTTATATTGTGCAATTAAAGGGGACCTTGAAATAGGATTCCCTTTTTTTGTTTGTATAAACTACTATGATATACTATTAGTGTCGTAAAATACGACATTAGAAAAAAATACGGCGTTACTATTCGTTGTTTCGTTCGACATGAGATGGTAGAGAAGTCTACCATCTCTTTTTTGTATATTCAGAGCATAAGCAGGGTTACTATTTGTAAACTGGTTGGCCGAAAATCCGGCTGACTAACTAAAAAAAGAAATAGCCCCCTACCTAAAATTGTTTTTTTCGTGGCACAGAAGACCGGTGAGTTAGAGAAGACTGCACACTATTACCGCTTTTGAACTTTTTTTAGGTTACCGCTTTTGAGTTTTTTCTCCACGAGTGTGGAAATTTGTTCATACCTGACAATTCGGCGGATATGAAATCTTTGTTGTGATATAATACTGGTATGGCTTTTCTAAAGCTGTCATTTCATTTTTTGTTAGTTTTAAAATAGTTGTTCAAAGCGATAAACCAAAACATCTCCCAGATTTTTAAGGTTTTATCTCGTAAAAAACGGTTATCTCCCTAAATGGTTGATGACCGTTTTTTTTATGTATAATACGCCCCACACGTAATAATTTTTATTGAATGCCATATTGAATGCCATTTGTGTGAAATCCATTGAAACTATGTGATCAATTCTTTAAATAAAATAGCTATAAACGTTGATATTAAACTATTTTGAAAGATATTGATATTGCTAGGTTTCTTTACCCAGTAGCTCAAGAAGCTTAATGAGTAAATGCTCTAACCCTTATGCGATAAGGGTTGGGGCTTTTTTTATTTGCAAAATACATAGATAATAGAGATGATTTTCTGAAGCGATTTACTTAGTTGAAAAAGGAGACTACGATTTTGTAGTCTCCTTTTCTTGTTCTTTATCGATAGAAAGGGTACTTTTTCTTGTGTAAATTTCCCAAAGTTTAGCAAACAGATGAGAAATACGAACTTCTTCCGGATGAAAAAGCAGGACAAATTTTTCTTGATACTCTTCTAAATAGAGTGGGCTATTGACTTGTTGGATGTATAAATCGACAGAATTATCTACTTCTCCCGTTGTTTTATACTCTACAAATTTTATATTCGAGAGAAATGTGGTTAAAGTCTGCAATTGGCTGGTGTCGCTTAACTGGTTGATTGCAACTTGTACAGTAGGAAACTTTTTTTTCTTTAAATATGCTGGGTAAAGAATAAAACTAAGTTGCTGAATCAAGAACTGTCTGTTTTTTTTAAAATATTTATAGTCTTTCCTGCGGCTGTAGCGAAGGAAAAATTTATTGAGTTTCATTACAAGTTCATTTGAGAGCGCTGATGAATCGATAGTGGTTAGTTGGTTGAATCCATAGAACATTGAGTGATTGTTTTCACTAATATAATGTACGAAAAGTGCTGAAACAATATTTGTTTCGAGTAGTTTTAATTCAGAATGGTCAGCGTCCGGTACGAGTAATTCATCAATACAAAATTTTTTGAAATCAGTAACCAATTTCCGAAAGCGATTATCGGTTGCGATGGTTGATTGGCAAAAGGTGTTGACTTGTTGTACGCGTGGATCTTCAAGTGATTCATAATACATTGAGAAAATACAGATATATGCTAGGTAATTGATTTGGGTTCGAAGTTGTGTTTGATCCACTAGATAGTTCGAAAAATAATCTGTCAATAATTCGTTTGTTTCTGGACAGAAATTTTGTGTGGTCAAGATATCTTCTAATTTATTGTGTTGCTGATTTCTTAATTTGTTGATAACTACCATGCTCAAGAAATCATCCTCTGTAATCGAGCCAAAATGTTTTAAATCGACTGAGTGCATAAGTTCTTGTTCCGGTGTCTCTACGTAGTCGATCAAGGGATTTCTTGTAAAAAAACGTGAATGCAAAATTCGGAAGTAGACTAGTCGGATTTTTGATTCCTTTCCGACTAATTTTAACTTACTAAAGTTGATTTTGATTCCTAGGGTATGCAAATATTCTTTTAGTTGTTGCAGTTGTCGTGTAATTGTTGAACGGCTAGAATAGTATATTTTTTCGAAATCATCCATTGTAAGCGTTGGTTCTGTCAATGAGAGAAGTAAAAATTGATAAGGTACAGATTTTTGAAAAAGGTAGTGTACGTATTCACTATGATAATAGAGATGTTTTTGCCAAATGATTTGTTTTTCAAATAGAAAAGGCGAGCCGTAAATCGTTAGCAAGTCGGCATTGAGTTCTTCAAGGAGTGGCACAATGCTCTGAGGCGAACTATCCATTTTTTTAGCTAGGCTGCTGAGCGTGTGCTGGATCTCGGGTGTTGATTCGAAAAAGTTAAAAACCGCAAGTTTTTTTGAATCGTGCTCATTAATCAACAGATGCTCAATCATTTTTCTTCCTCCTAATTGTTTTTTAATCATTTTTTTGTGAGTTTTTTAACTTATTTTGAAAAAAAACAAAGATACTGAAGTATTTATAACAAAGATTTCAGCGGTGCTTTCATAATAAATTATAATATATGGATACAAAAAAATGAAGAGCCTTATTGAAAATAAATTATAAAATGATGAAATAATTAGAATTTAACACATAAACAAAAGAATAATAACTGATTTTTAAAAAATAAAGTACAATAAAAAAATTACGATTTAGAAAAATATTGTAAATAAAATAACGATATAAAAATGTAAAAAATTGCATTTTTAGCGTTTAAATAGCCTTCTTATAGATTGTGATAACTAAATGCCATTGATAAAATTAAAGGAGAACAAGGAGTTATTACGATTCTTTGAAGGGAGGAATAATAATGAAGAAAAAACGGGAAAAGTTAGTTGGCCTGTTTTCAGTAGTTGTCTTGATTTTTGGACTTTTCATTCAATTACTGCCAATAGTCACCTATGGGGAGTCAGCAAAATTAGATGACTCACAAGAACTTTTCTCAAATGATTCTTTTACATTAGAAGGAAGTTCCAATGTGGAAGAGGAACAGATTACCTGGACACTACACTATGAAAAACAAGCAGAGGTAGCTTCAAGTAATCTGCACTTGGGAATTGGCTTGGAGACTCAGAGCATCCAAGTACTGAAAGCAGAAGGATTTCATGAGTCTGAAGATGGAAGCGGCTGGATAATGGAAGATGAGGGTGAGGAGAACGTTCAAAGTGGCGAACTACAATTTGCTACAGATACGTCAATCACGGAACTTGCTATTCAATTCCAATTGGTCGATACATCCGAAGAGGAACAGATACTGGCTGAAACGACAGAGCCTTTGCTACTTACAGCGGTAGTTAATGAAGAAACAAGTAGCAGTACAACAAGTACACAAGAAACAACGACCACTGAAGAAATAGAAGAAACACAAAAAACAAGTGAATCATCTGCTAAGCAAAAGGAAGCAGAAGGAGAAACAAGCGAAAGCACTGATGCGTCTGAAGAAAATGACGAGGATGTGCCTGCATTAGCAGCTGTCTTACCAACAATAGCTGCAGTGCCATTTGATTGGGGTGCACGTGCAGGAAGTACAACAAATACAGATCCATTTAGTTATACAACGGATACACAAGGAACATACCCTAGTCATAATACGGATGAGTACACCGCAAGCAGTAGTTCCGAGAATATCCGTAACTATAATTATGGTGACAGTGTCAAAGAAGGCGAATCAGAAATCAAAAATGTTTTCACTGCGGGAGCGTTAAATTTTGAGAATGGCTATCATGATTACGGTGATGCATACGTGAAGAAAATTGTGATGCCAACGGATGATCCTAATCAATTTAAAGTTCAATTAGATATGATTGGCAAACGACTTGAAACGAATCAACAAGTGGATATAGCACTTGTTTTGGATAAGTCAAGTTCGATGGTTAGTAATAAGGAAACGGTCAATGGTCAATCAATTACACGGTGGCAAGCAGTGAAAAATGCTGTGAAGATATTTTCGGATGACTTATTGAATGACCAAAATAATGAAAATATCCTTTTAGGATTAGCATCCTTTGGATCGACCCCTTCAGGAAATAGCCATATTCCTTATGGTGAGATAGGTAGTTTTACAGCAAACCCAGATGATATAACGGGAAACTCTATTTATACGGCAACACCAACTACCAACTCGTCTGGAACGCCAACATATCTTGGGTTAGATGCAGGGTATGCGATGCTAACCACTGATGGCTATGGGGCAAGAGATGGTGCTGCGAAGGTATTGATTGTTTTGACGGATGGACAACCAACATTTGCACAAAATTCAAATTATACAGAGTTAACAAATAATATACTTGATTTACCAAAGCAAGATATTAATGGAAATGATAGATATAATGCTAGAAATGGTCGGACAGATTATTTCACAGGAACTGGATCTGCAGGTTCAGTTGGTTTAGGTACTATGGTTGATTATGCTAAAGATCGTAGTAGCGATTACGAGAATATTAAAAAATATTCAATTGGTTATGGAACAAACGATGACACCTTGCCAGTGCTACAAGCAATTGGGCAGAACGGATATTACGCGGCAAGTGATCAACAAACGTTAATTAATGTACTAGAACAACTAACGAGAGAGTTTACAGCCTCTGTCAATCATGCAACGATGACTGATCCAATGAGTGAGTACGTGACGTTAACTAGTGGTGTGACTTCATCAGCACTAAGTCTTTTTACAGACCGACTGGTTGTCACTCCAGAAGGGAATGCCGACTATCCTTCTTATGCAAGTGATATCACGGTAACTACTACAGAAAATCAAATCAATTTAGGGAATATCACGTTATCTATGGAAGAAGGGAAACGAGAAGGCTACCGCATCGAGTACACGGTTGAACTGAAAGAAGAATACCGGGATGGGCTGTTTTATCCGGCAAATAAAACAACCGTACTGACGAACAATCGAACAGACAAACCAGATTATCTCCATTTTGCAGTTCCGTCTGTTCGCTCAAAACAAACAATCAGTATTCCGGTTGAAAAAGTCTGGACAGATGATGCGAACAAATGGAAAACACGAGAAGACATTACGTTGCAACTCCAATCAAAAGTAGGGGAAGGCGAGTGGACAGATGTTTCTGGACAATCAGTGAAATTTGCTGCTGATGCAGCGAACTTTAAAAAAACATTCTCTGACTTACCAACGTATCAAAAGGGACAAGCCATTCAGTATCGCATTGTTGAGAAAGTGGGAGATCAAACATTTGTCACGGGGTATGGAACTCCAACGTATGCCCCAGCGTCTATAACAATAGCAGATGTAAAAGATGAAAAATCTCCGACTTTGACTGTAACGAATGAATTAGTCAAAACAGGCTTTGACTTTATAAAAGTTGGCGCAGATGGAACAACACCACTTGCAGGTGCTGAATTTGAACTTTATCTGGCAAATTCGGATGGAGAAAAAGGTGATCTTGTCGGGACTGCAACATCAGGTGCAGATGGCAAAGTAACCTTTGCTGAAAATTACCCGATTGGTGAATATATTCTTCATGAGTCCCAGGCTCCTGAGGGCTATCAATCCGTTGAGGACAGAAAGATTACAATCACACAAAATGAAGATAAAACATTAACTGTTGCAGGGTTACCTGAAGATGGAAAAGTAGTCAATGAACTTTATCCGTTTATGCTGAATCTTAAGAAGACAACTGGAGATGGTACGGCACTTGCAGGTGCAGAATTTAGTCTAGAGGGTGGTTCATTAACTGAGCCAATCACAGCGACTTCGACTGCTGAAGGAGAGGTAAGCTTTAGTGAACCTTTAGAGCCTGGTACGTACACCTTAACAGAAACCAAAGCGCCAACAGGATTTACAAATACGGATGGTCCGTGGACGGTTGTTATCGGTACAGATAAATCTGTTGTCATTACTGATAAAGATGGAAAAGAAGTTTATTCAGGAACAGCAGCATTTGATGCAGAGGAACAGGTGTTTACGATTTCTGGACCAACCATTGTCAATACAATCAAAGATTTTGAGTTGATTGTGAATAAGAAAGATCAAGATGGAAATGCATTGACTGGTGCAACGTTCCAATTGGAAGGTGAAAACTATCAGCAAACAGTTGTTGGCACAGACTCGTCACAATTCACCTTTACTGAGTTACGACCTGGTACGTATGAATTAACTGAAACAGTCACTCCAGAAGGGTTCCAAGGCCTTGAAGGGACGATTACCGTGGTGATTGATGAAAATGGTAATGTAACGATTGATGAGGAAGAACCGGTGAATGGAATTACAGAAAATGGAAATGTCATTACGATTGATGTAAGTAACCAAGCGAAAGTTTCCTTACCGAAAACGGGTGGTATGACAAGATTACCATTTATCTTATCTGGCTTGACTTTATTAGGAGTCTTCCTTGTTTACGTCCTATCTCGTAACCTAAAAAGAAAAGGGGGAGAATAAGATGAAAAAGAAATCTGTTGTCCAGCTCATAGTGGCTATTCTTGTACTCCCACTCTTTTTGCTAGGTGCATTTCCTAAAAATATAGAAGCTGCAGATCAAGATGGAAATGTGACGCTTACGATTCGCAAGCTAGTGTTTAACGAAGAAGTTTCTCCGATTCAAAATGATGGTTCGACAAATCCGTTTGACGCAGATGTTTTACTTTCGAATGATTATGTAGGTGTCAATGGCGCTGAATTTACTGTTTATGAGATGACAGACGCTTATTATGACCGATTGCTCAATGGAGGTTGGTCAGAAGATACGTCAATCGAGGAGATTCGAGCGGAAATTTCACAGGAATTTCAAGCGATGGATAAATCATCGATGACACAGCAAAAAGGTGTAACTAGCACTGTATCTGGAGAAGATGGTACGGTTTCATTTACTACACCAGCCAAAATAAATAATCAAGATGCGGTGTATTGGATTGAGGAAACCGGAAGCCCGTCGGAAACGGTATCAAGTAGTGAACCAATGCTGGTGGTGTTGCCAGTCCTTGACACTAATGAAGAAGAACTTTCAACGATTAAACTGTTTCCGAAAAGCCGTATCTTAGAAACTCCAGAAATTACGAAAACAATTGATGGAGACAAAGTGGACTTTGAAATTGGTGAGGAAATCTCTTACACACTAACAACCCCAATTCCTATCAATGTAGCAACTTATGATAGCTATGTAATCAAAGATACAGCGGATGAAAAGTTATCCTTGATCCCTGATTCAATCCAAGTCAGCGTGCCTGGACTGACATCCGAATTCTATCAAATTAATATTTTGAACGATCAAGACTTTGAAATCATTCTTGATCCACAGATGGTGGCATCAGCAACAGGTGAAACAATCACTGTGAATTATCAAATGGTCATTGAGTCGGACATTGGCGAACAGATAGAATTTTTGAACGAAGCAACACTGATTGTGGATGGACAGCCAGTCGATAGAGAAGAGAAAAAAGTTGAAACGGGTGGCAAACGATTTGTGAAAGTAGATGCTACAGAGCAAAGCAAAACGTTAGCGGAAGCAATGTTCTATGTTCAAAATCCACAAGGAGAATTTCTTTCAAGAATTGATGGGAAAAATGTGTGGGGAGATGCCAGCGAACTTACTGAAGATGC
>JBKEDT010000022.1:0-9388 GCA_047975565.1 Enterococcus sp.
AAGAACTTTTAGCCGCGTTCCATCAAAAAGATCCAGATGAATTTTTCCATCTACTTCATCAAATGCCCAAAGAACTACCTGATGAACTCAAACATATCAAAAAAGCGTTCTTTAGCTACGAATCTGCGATTCGCCTTGCATTAAAACTACCTTATAGCAATAGTAAACTGGAAAATATTCATACGCATATCAAAGTATTAAAACGAGTATCTTATGGTTTTCGAAGCTTTAAAAACATGCGGATACGCATCTTCTTAGCAAACCATTTGATCCAATTTAGCTAAAATAAAAAAACATTTACTACGAAAGTGAATTCTCGTAGTAAATGCTTCATTCGATTCCATCAATCCAATTTGACAAAGATTCGAGTTTTTTTAAAGTTTTTATTGTTTTGGCGCTATTTCTATTTCTACTCCGTAATGATCACTGATTATTGGACCGTTTTCTCCATCGAATATGACTTGAAATGTTTCTACATCATAACTTGTTGGAACAAAGATATAATCAATACGTAGTTTCTCTTTATTTTCTTCCCAGCCATCAATTTTCTTTTCTACTGTCGCTTCTCCCACTACTTGCTTTGCTACGGTATATGCATCTTTAATCGACACATGACTTTCACAAACCATTTGATACCCTTCTTGCTTTGCTGGATTGTTAAAGTCTCCAAGCACAACTAATGGATACTTCGCTTTTTGCACTGCTTCCTCAAAGCGTTGCCATTCATAAGCAAATCCTCGTTCTTCATCTTCCCACCAAGAAAAATGACAACTCGCAAGTTGGATTTTTTGATTCTCAAAAATAGTTTCACCAATCATGACTACACGTGTACGATAATCACTTACACTCGTTGCCTCAGACACATGTACTGCATTACAGGTCAACGGTTGTTTTGATAACAGTGCATTCCCTTCTTCATAAATGGAATAGCCAATATGACTCATTTCCCAACTCCAATAATAATTTACACCCCGTTTGTTTAATTCTCGGATAAGCTGATAGGCAAAATTATCATCATGAATAGTTGTCTGTTCTTTTACTGGACAGAAATAATTGTCTAGCTCAGAAAGAGAAAGGCTATCGATACGCTGATTGATTTCTTGAAGTCCAATGGCATCATATCCTTCTTGAACAATCCTATCTGCTAAATCATGTAATTTCTCTTTTGGATTTTCCTCAAGCCAACTGTGTGTATTCAACGTCATTAATTTCATTTACTCGTCTCCTTCAAAAGAAAAGAATTGATCCCACTTCCATTAGGTAGTGGTCCAATTCTTTTTCTTAACGATTATAGTTTGATTGTACCAATTTTTTCTTGTGGATGAACAGATTTTTTCGGTAAAACATTCACTTGCTCCACTTTCTCACTATTCGTAAATATCACCATTACTGTTGCTTCTTTCCCTTCATCTCGAAGAACATCTAGATTCATTTGTGCAAGTTTATCCCCTGCGTGAATTGTTTGCCCTTCTTCAACAAACACATGGAATCCTTCATTCTTCATTTGAACTGTATCGATTCCCATATGAATCAACACTTCAAGCCCATCAGCTGTTTGTAGGCCAATCGCATGTTTGGTAGGAAAGACACTAACTACTTTTCCATCGACCGGCGTGTAAACTTCGCCATTCAATGGTTCGATTGCAAAACCGTCGCCCATCATCTTTTGTGAGAATACCGGATCGTTAACACTTACTAAATCAACTAGCTCTCCATCAGCCACCGCATAAATTGGACGTTCTATTCCTAAAAAATGTGTTTCGTCTTTTGTTGTTTGCTCTGTCATTTTTTCTGGTTCTGGAATCGGTGCTCCAGATTGTAGTAAATCTTCAATGTCTGATTTTAAAACATCCGCTTTAGGTCCATAAACTGCTTGTACCCCATTATCTTTTACAATCAAGCCCATCGCGCCAGCACGTTTCCACTCTTCTTCTGTTCCCACTTTGTCTCTATCATTTACACTTACACGTAAACGTGTCATACACGCATCCACGTCTTTGATATTTTCTTTTCCACCCAATAAATGAATGATTTGAATCACTTGCTGATCTGCGTTTATTGATCCACCTGTTTCTGCACTATCATTCATTTCTGAATCATAATTTCCGTTACGTCCAGGTGTTGCAAAGTTGAATTTTTTAATCAAAAAGTTTGCTAAGAAATAAGTAAACACTGCAAAAGCCACCGTACAAAGGACAAAGTTAATCAAGTCGCCTCCTAAACCTGCTTTAATAGCAAGTGGCGTCCGTGTCAATAATTCAATGTTCCCAAATGAATGGACACGTAAAGGAAGAATATCTGCCATTGCAAAAGCCGCTCCTTGAATAAATGCATAAACGACATACAAAGGTACTGCAGCAAACATAAACATAAATTCTAAAGGTTCTGTAACACCCGTCAAGAATACTGCAAGTGCTGCAGATAGATACATTGAACGATATTTTACTTTCTTATCCACATCAACATTTCGGTACATTGCAAGTGCCATCCCCATCAAGATTCCAGATGCTCCAATCATTTGTCCAACTTTAAAACGTGCTGGTGTCCAATGATTCAATACATATTGGTATTGAGATGTATCCCCTAAGTCTTTTAAATTCACCAAGTCAGTTGCCCAAGCAAGCCATAGTGGATCTTGACCAAATACTTGTGTCCCCGCTTGCGCACCAGATAAAATTTCATACGTTCCACCTAATTGCGTATAGTTGATTGGAATTGTCAACATATGATGCAATCCAAACGGAAGTAACAAACGTTCCAATGTTCCATACAAGAATGGTGCAAGTACCGGTGCCGTATCTTGAGACTGCGCAATCCATAAACCAAAGTTATTGATTCCACCTTGAATCGTTGGCCAAACAACTGCAAGAATCAATGCAACTATTGTTGACCAAGCAATCACAACAAATGGTACGAAACGTTTACCATTAAAGAAAGATAATGCATCAGGAAGTTTCCGATAATTATAGTACTTGTTATAGGCCATCGCACCTACGAACCCGGCAATGATACCAACAAAAACACCCATATTAAGCGCCGGAGCTTCTAACACACTTGTAAAGAATCCTTTAACCATGATTTTTGTTCCAAATAACGTGTGTGTATATGCAGAGCTATCTGCAAGCATCTCACTCGTAACACCAAAAATAGATCCAGTGATACGGTTGATCAAAATAAATGAAATCCCTGCAGCAAAAGCACCCCCTGCACGTTCTTTTGCCCAACTACCACCTATTGCTAATGCAAATAAAATATGAAGATTTCCAATAATTGCCCAACCAATGTTCTCGATTACTCCACCTGTTGTAACTAACGGCGCAAAATCCGGATTAATCAAAGGAATTGATTTTCCGATACTAATCATCAAGCCTGCTGCAGGCATTACCGCAACAACGACCATTAATGCCTTACCGAATTTTTGCCAAAACTCAAAACTAAATATTTTTTTCATTTTTTTCATCCTCTCTACGCAATCGGTTTCGTTGTTATGAATTATAAACGTCATCTTTGATTTTGTAAATGCTTTCTTAGCATGTTTTTTTACTTTTATTTTCTCTTCCTATATATGCTCTATTTTCCTCTCCAACAAGCTAGTTTGTTTTTTTATCTCTTTATTTCAAATGGTAACACTTATCTTTGCTATAACGCTACTGTTTTCTGTTGTATCACTATATTTCTCATGTATTTTTTCTGATTTTCATAAAAACAAATTTCTTTTATTCTTTTGGTTGACTTATGCAATCGGTTGCGTTTATGATAAAGGTATCAACAAACAACCTAGGAGGAATTACTATGAATCAAATCAAACGACTTTTTCAAATTGATCCTTGGAAAATCCGCACAACAACCTTAGATAAAGAAAACATGCGCTTACAAGAATCATTAACAAGCATCGGAAATGGCTATATGGGCATGCGAGGAAACTTTGAAGAAGGCTATTCTGGTGACCATCATCAAGGAACTTACTTAGCTGGTGTGTGGTATCCGGACAAAACACGTGTTGGTTGGTGGAAAAATGGCTATCCAGACTACTTCGGTAAAGTTATCAATGCTTTGAATTTCATTGCTGTAGACTTGTTTATCGATGATACAAAAGTGGATTTAGCGACACAACCAGTGGAAGATTTTTCTATGGAATTAGATATGAAAAACGGTGTACTCTCTCGTCACTTTACTATTTCAACACCAAAGAATAAAGTTCGTTTCTCCTTTGAACGCTTCTTAAGTTTAACAAAAAAAGAAGCCGCATACATTCGTTTATCCGCAACAATGCTTGCCGGTGACGGAAAAATCACATTGATTTCAAAGTTAGACGGTAATGTACAAAATGAAGATAGTAACTATGACGAACACTTTTGGGAACCAATAACTATCGGTTCAGACGAAACCATTGGATTCTTAACAACCAAAACAATTCCAAATAACTTTGGTATCGAACAATTTACAGTAACTGCAACAATGCGTCACTTTATGAACGCTGAATTGCAGGCACCTTTATACACAGAAAATCCGCATCAAATTGAAGCTACTTTTGAAAAAGAATTGTCTGCTGGCGAGAGTTTTACCTTTGATAAAGAAGTCATTGTTTTAACAAGCCGGGATGTTCCTGAAGCAGAACAAATCAAACAAGGGATTCAAATAATCAAAGAGCTTCCCGCTTTTGAAGATGCAAAAGCGAAGCAAACAGCCGCTTGGGCAGAACGCTGGAAATTAGCCGATGTAGTGATTGAGGGCGATGACGAAGCCCAACAAGGCATCCGCTTTAATTTATTCCAACTCTTCTCTACTTATTATGGCGAAGATACACGTTTAAACATTGGTCCAAAAGGATTTACCGGTGAAAAATATGGCGGTGCAACTTATTGGGACACTGAAGCATATGCAGTACCGCTATATCTTGCATTAGCAAAACCAGAAGTAACTAGAAATCTTCTTGTTTACCGTCACAATCAACTACCTGAAGCCATTCATAATGCAAAACAACAAGGCTTGAAAGGTGCGCTTTATCCAATGGTTACCTTTACCGGAGTAGAATGCCACAATGAATGGGAAATCACATTTGAAGAAATCCATCGAAATGGTACGATTGCCTACGCAATTTATAACTATGTCAATTACACTGGAGACAAAGAATACTTAAAACACGAAGGATTAGAAGTATTGACTGAGATTGCACGATTCTGGGCAGACCGTGTTCACTTCTCGAAACGAAACAATAAATACATGATTCATGGAGTTACTGGACCAAATGAGTACGAAAACAACATCAATAATAATTGGTACACAAATACAATTGCTGCTTGGGTACTTCGTTATACACGTGAACAATATCTAGCATTCAAAGATCAAACAACTGTTGAAATTTCAGAAGAAGAATTAGCAAATTGGAAAGACATCGATGAAAATATGTACTACCCTGTTGACGATGAACTAGGCATTTTTGTCCAACACGATACTTTCTTGGATAAAGAGTTACTTCCTGTTTCTGCCCTTGATTCAAAAGAATTACCTATCAACCAAAATTGGTCATGGGATAAAATTTTACGTTCATGCTTTATCAAACAAGCGGATGTCTTGCAAGGAATCTACTATTTTGACGATGCCTATACTTTAGAAGAAAAGCAACGAAATTATGATTTCTATGAACCAATGACTGTTCATGAGTCTTCCCTTTCTCCAAGCATCCATGCTATTTTAGCTGCTGAGCTTGGAATGGAAGATAAAGCCGTGGAAATGTATCAACGTACAGCACGACTAGATTTAGATAACTACAACAACGATACTGAAGATGGATTACACATCACTTCAATGACAGGGAGTTGGTTATCCATCGTCCAAGGTTTTGCGCAAATGAAAACTGCCAAAGAAACATTAAGTTTTGCTCCATTTTTACCAAAATCATGGGATGCGTACTCTTTCCATATCAACTATCGTGGCCGTTTATTGTTTGTCTCTGTTACACGCGAGGAAGTAAGTTTTACTTTACTTGAAGGACAAGAACTTGCCCTTACCGTTTATGGTCAGGAATATACACTGACGGAAACATTGAATCTACCAATCCAAAAGGAGACTGCGCATGTTTAAAGCTGTTTTATTCGACTTAGATGGGGTCATTACAGACACAGCAGAATTTCATTATCGTGCATGGAAAAAGCTTGGTGAAGAAATAGGCATCTCGATTGATCGTTCATTTAATGAACAATTAAAAGGCGTTAGTCGTGAAGATTCGCTTAAACTACTCCTTGCTTACGGAAATCAAGACACGCAACTATCTGCTGAAGAATTCGCAACTCTTGCTGCACGTAAAAATGACTACTACCTTGAAATGATCAAAGAAATTACCCCAGATGATGTTTATCCTGGTATCGTAAACCTATTGCACGATCTAAAAAATGCAGGCATCAAATGCTCACTGGCCTCCGCAAGTAAAAATGGACCACGCCTGTTAAAAAGTCTCGGTTTAATCGATACATTCGATGCCATCGCTGATCCAAGTAAAGTTGCCAACGGAAAGCCTGCTCCAGACATCTTTTTGTTAGCAGCCAAAGAAGTCAATGTACCGATTCACGAATGTATCGGCATTGAAGATGCAAAGGCCGGCATTGAAGCAATTCTCGCAAGCGGTGCACTCCCTATTGGCGTAGGAAAGGCACAAGATCTCGGCGAACAGCTTTCACTAGTTGACACAACCAATCAGTTGACACTTGCGTATTTAAAAGACATTTGGCAACAACATACAGTAAATCAATTGATTTAACTAAGAAAAAGGCTGAGACATTGATTTGTCACAGCCTCTTCTCTTTCTTTGTACAGGTATGAAAAGATTGGGTTCTCCCTTTGTAACAACAAAGAAAAGTATGGTATGATTTACTACGATTAGTATTCATGGTATTCCGTATATAAAAAATAACGAATCCCTATGTTCAATCAAATAGAAGAAAAATTTACCACCATGAAAGAAAGGTGTTCAGCCATGACGATTACAGTGAAAGATGTTGCAAAAAAAGCAGGTGTTGCTACTTCAACCGTTTCACGTGTCATTAATAATCACCCAAGCATCTCAGAAGCGACAAAGAAAAAAGTTCGAAAAGTAATGGATGAACTCGGCTATGTGCCGAACATCACTGCTCGAAACTTAGGGAAACGAACTTCGAGTGCGATCGGTGTTATCTTACCCCCTCTTGATTCAAAAGAGCGACTGGGTAATCCTTTTTACTTAGAAATAATGGAAGCAATCAATGAAGAAGCACGTCATTACGATATGACCACTGCCATTGCAATGGCAAAGAACTTTGATCGTTTACTTGAGAACGTCAAACAAATGCATCTTCAAAAACAAGTAGATGGGTTTATTTTAGTCTACTCTGATGGCGATGACCCTGTGATTGACTATCTATATGAAAACAAGATTCCATTTACCTTGATTGGTCAACCCTACAAAAACGAGGAAGATATTGTTTTTGTTGACAATGATAATCAGTTATTAGGAAAACAGGCAACAGAATTTTTGATTCAAAATGGACATAAAAACATTTTATTTGTTACCAATACCACACATGAAAGTTTATATTTCGAACGTTATTTTGGTTATCAAAAAGCAATGCTTTTAGCAGATTTACCTGTATTTCCTAGTGTCGTTCTCGAAGAGCCGCAAGACTACCTTGAATTCCATGAACGTTTGCAAGACGCACAAGCAACTGCTCTTGTTGTGATTGATGATATTTTCGCTCTACGTACTATGCAGCTTGCACAGATGTATAACTATGTTATTCCAGAAACACTTTCAGTTATTAGTTTTAACAACTCGATTTTCTCTACATTGACGCATCCATATTTAACAAGTATCGATATCGACATTTCAGCACTCGGACACATGGCCATGCAGAAATTACAAGAATTGATTCATGACGAAATCAGTACTGGTGTCCGAATGGTTATCCCTCACCAGTTAGTCAAAAGAGAGACAGTCATTTCTATTATCGATAACAACTAAAAAGTCGAGTCACCCTTTCAACTAGGTGACTCGACTTTTGATTACCTATTATCGTTTCGCAAATCCTTTACTATTCAAGAACTCTTTCATAAATTTACGCGGTTTGCGCACGAAGCTTCCCACCGTTGAGTTGCCCCATGTCCGATTTTCTTTTTTTCCAGATCGTTCCTCGTAATATGCTTTTGTTGTTTCTTCGTATTGATCAATTAGCTCTTTTTTATCCTGCGAATATTTATTTTGATGATACACTGCTTCAAATGGTAGTCTGGGTTTCAGCGCATTTTTTTCTCCTTGAGGATACCCAATAATTAAGCCAAATGCCGGATAGACATACTCCGGTAAGTCAAGTAATTCTGAGATTTCCACGATGCCATCACGTACACCGCCAATATAGCAGGCACCTAACCCCATTGATTCAGCAGCAACAACCATATTTTGTGCAGCCACACTTGCATCGATCGTAGCGAGCAAAGTTGTTTCCATCCCGCCTAAAATTTTTTGGATATCAATCTCCTGCTCTTTTGAAAGCTGTGACTGACGATGTACATCTGCACAAAAGATAAACAGATTCCCTCCTTTAGCAAGGAATGGCTGATTTCCAGCAAGTTCTGCTATTTGTTCTCTTAATGTCTGTTCCTGGATATCAATAATCGAATATGCTTGTTGGAAATTTGAAGAGGAAGCAGATTGCGCAACTGTAACGAGTTCTTTGATTTGTTCTTCGGATAATACTTGCTCTGTAAACGAACGTACAGAGACATGGTTGACTTGTGTTTCCATTGTTTTGTTCATTTGATATGCCCCTCTCATTCACTTGGTATCTTGTGATTCATATAAAATTTCTATATAAAGTGAACTACTCACCACTTAGCTAAACCGAACGGTTCTTAACGCTTGAAGTGGGATTTTCTTGGGAATAGAGCATACTTGCAAGTGTATTTCTTTACTAACAGCGGTGGCTCTTATTTACCAAGCTATCCCGTGGTTCCTACGGTTCTTGATTCTATCTAAGCTAATGAATTTATTCTCAGACCTTCGGTCAGAATATTGATACTAGCGTTGATAAATTTTGTCAATTCTGTTTTAGGTTGAGCTTTGAACATAATATGAATGTGGTCTTTATCATTATTCCACTCAACTAATGTAATGTGATATGATTCTGAAATTCTTTCAAAAGTAACTTTAGCATAATCTGATATTTCATCATCAATCACTTGTCTACGATATTTCGTTACTAAAACAAGGTGATAATAAAGAAGAAACACTGAATGATTATTTGTATCTAATTCTATGTTATATCAACTCATTTCTTGTTCAGACTGATTATAACATGGAACAAAATAAAAAGGCACTATGCCTTAATTGTCGGTTTTCGAGTTACCAACGGGAACCCTC
>JBKEDT010000015.1:0-48413 GCA_047975565.1 Enterococcus sp.
GAAGGCCGTAACATTTGGTTTGGTGTGCGTGAATTTGCAATGGCAGCAGCAATGAATGGGATTCAACTACATGGTGGAACACGCGTATATGGCGGAACATTCTTTGTATTTACTGATTATCTTCGTCCAGCAATTCGCTTGGCATCTATTCAAAACGTACCAGTTACTTACGTCTTGACGCATGATTCTGTAGCTGTTGGGGAAGATGGCCCAACACATGAACCAATTGAACAATTGGCTTCAGTTCGTTGCATGCCTGGTGTTCACGTTATTCGCCCAGCAGATGGCAATGAAACACGAGCAGCATGGAAAATTGCGATGGAATCAACAGATACCCCAACAATTCTTGTATTAAGCCGTCAAAACTTACCTGTTTTAGCCGGTACGAAAGAAAATGCGGATACAAACGTTCAAAAGGGTGGTTATGTCCTTTCACCTGCACAAGGAGATATGCCAGAAGGCATTTTGATTGCGACTGGTTCTGAAGTAGCACTTGCAGTAGAAGCACAAAAAGTACTTTTAGAACAAGGAAAAGACGTTTCTGTTGTTTCTTTACCAAGTTTTGACCTATTTGAAAGTCAAACAGAAGAATACAAAGAAGCTGTTTTACCGAAAGCAGTAACGAAACGTATCGGAATCGAAGCAGCAAGCTCATTTGGTTGGGATCGTTATGTGGAATCAAAAGGTAAAACAATTACGATCAATCACTTCGGTGCATCAGCTCCTGGAGACACAGTAATGAGTAACTTTGGGTTCACAAGTGAAAAAGTAGTAGAAGCATACAATTCGTTATAAAAGAATGCACCAGAACTATGATTGACAGCTAACTGTCAATCATAGTTTTTTTATTTTCCAAACAAAATAGTTTACACGGAAGAGAAAAAAATGTATTATTGACCAGTCAACAGTTGACTAGTCAATAATTAAAAGAAGGGGGTTTTTATGAGTCTTAGACAAATCAGTAAATTATTGTATCAACTAAAGATAGCGAACCAAGAAATGACTTCTAAGTTTGAAAAAGAGACGGGATTCAGTATTACTCGCTATGAATTAATGATGTTTTTAAATGAAAAAGGCCCTTGTTCACAATCTGTGTTACAAACAGAATTAAAGATAGATAGTGCAGCAGTGACGAGACATCTAAAAATATTAGAAGAAAAGAATTACGTAACAAGAAAAAGAAATGTAGAGAACAACCGGGAAATCTTTGTTCAGGTGACAGAAAAAGCGGTGGCCGAGCTAGCAGCGTGTGAGAAAAAACATGATGCTTCAGAGCAACCACTTGCAATTCAACTTACCGAAGATGAGCAAGAGCAATTGATAAATTTACTAACGAAATTAACAAAATGAAAGAGGCAATGAATAATGACAACTAAATTTGTAAACAATGACTTTTCAGATATTACTTTTGGAAGAAAATCAGTACGTGTATATGACGAAAGCTATAAGATCCCACATGAAGAAATGTTAGAAATGATTCAAGAAGCATCAACAGCACCTTCATCAGTAAATATGCAACCTTGGCGCTTTATGGTAGCAGAAAGTGATGAAATCAAAGAAACATTGAAACCACTTATCCGCTTTAATACACGTCAAAATGCAACATCTTCAGCAATGGTCGTGATTTTTGGCGATTTACAATGCTATGAATATGGGGAAGAAATTTATAACAAAGCAGTAGACGAAGGCAAAATGCCTGCAGAAGTTCGTGACCAACAGCTTGCATCCATTATTCCTTACTACAAGAGCTTTACCAAAGAACAAATGAGTGACATCGTAAAAGTAGATTCAAGTTTGGCTGCAATGCAATTCATGTTGATTGCACGTGCACACGGCTATGAAACAAATCCAATTGGTGGATTCGAAGCAGACCAATTAGCAGATGCTTTTGGTATCGATAAAGAACGCTACGTTCCAGTAATGATTGTTTCAATCGGTAAAGAAGTAGAAGCAGGGTATGAATCTGTTCGCTTAGATGCAAAGGAAATCACAGAATTTAAATAAATCAGAGGTGTCTAACTAGTGAAAGTTATTAACGCAAAGTTTTATATCAAAGAAGAAAAACGTACAGAGTTTCTTGAAGCCGTACGTCCATTGATTTTGGCAACAAGAGAAGAAGCAGGTTGTCTTGCGTATGACATGTATGAATCAATCGATACACCGAATCAATTTGTAATGATTGAAAACTGGGCAAATCAAGCCGCTATTGAAGGACACAATCAAAGTCCATTATTAAAACAACTATTTGGTCAGTTACCTGAATTTAGTGCAGCAAAAGCTGAACTAATGGTAATGGATAAGGAGGATTAAGGATGTCAATTCTTTCTACTTTTCTAACTGTACTCGTTGCACTGGAATTCTTCTATATTTTTTATCTAGAAACGATAGCGACAACGTCTGATTCGACAAGTCGTGTGTTTCGAATGACAAAAGAAGAGTTAGCAAGAAACTCCGTATCTGTTTTATTTAAAAATCAAGGTGTCTACAATGGATTAATCGGAATTGGATTGATTTACAGTGCATTTTTTCTACCGCATCTGTAGAAATCAGTCGATTACTGCTTAGTTACATCATCTTAGTTGCTTTATATGGTAGTTTCACGAGTGATAAAAAAATTATTTTCACACAAGGTGGACTAGCAATCTTAGCATTAGGTTCAACATTTTTATAAACGCTTTGGGACATTCGTCATGTCCCAGAGCGTTTTATTTTTTCTAAAGGTCAATAAAAATCAGGAATATTGATTGGAAATAAAAAATAAATATGCTATACTAATCAAGCAAAGTAACACGTAACCCTTGTTAGCTAACGGGGACGTTACGGATTCGACAGGCATAGTTTGAGCTTGAGTTGCGCTTCGTAGGTTACGTCTACGTAAAAACGTTACAGTTAAATATAACTGCTAAAAACACAAATAATACTTACGCTTTAGCTGCCTAAAAACAGTTAGCGTAGATCCTCTCGGTATCGCCCATGTGCTCGAGTAAGGGTCCTAACTTTAGTGGGATACGTTTCAACTTTCCGTCTGGAAGTTGTCAAAGAGACTATCAGACTAGCGATACAAAATGCCTGTCACTCGGCACGTTGTAAAGCGAACTTCTAAATGAGTAGACTATGAGCGTAGAGATTGAAGTGGCGATATGTTTGGACGCGGGTTCGACTCCCGCCGTCTCCATTGTGAGATTACGGAAAAACAAAAAGGTTGAGACAATTTTGTCTCGACCTTTTTTCTTTACACTAATTAAATTAAATCAAAATGTTTTAATGCATGAACGATTCCGTGATCGGTATTTTTTTTCGTAATAAAATCAGCGACTTCTTTTAGTCCATCATAGGCATTTCCCATGGCGATTTTATTGTCACATGCTTGAAGTAGCGCTAAATCATTAGGGCCGTCACCAAAACCGAATGTAGGTACGTTTTCTAGACCTAGTCTTTCTTTCAAACGAGCAACGCCAGTTCCTTTAGAGATTCCTTTATTTACGGTATCGATAGAATAAGGGCCGTTTCGATAAAAAGTCATTTCAGGAAATTGCTCATGGTACCGATGATCACCGTCTTCTGAAAGAACTAAAAGCATATTGACTGGTTCATGGTTAAATCCTAATGGATCGATTTCAGGTGCTTTAGAATGGATAAAATTGTAGGCATTTACTAGTGTTTGGTCATGCCCAGTACACCAGATTCGTTGATTATTATAGTAGGCTAGTTGATGGCCTTGTTCATTTACAAGGTCGAGCATACGTTGACACTCAGAAGTAGAAATTGTATTTGAGTATACTTCTTGCCCGTCTACACGAATGAATGAACCATTCATCGTTACACTGGATGTGATGCCTGAGTCAGTAAAAACATGTTGAATCTCTGCTTCAGTTCTACCAGTAGCAATGACTGGTAGGACTTTATTTTTCTTTAAGTCATTCATTGCTTGAGCGATTTCAGGTGTAATTTGTGAAGTACCGTCAAGCAGTGTACCATCTAAATCAAAAAAAGTGATTGCGCGATAATTTTCCAAAATAAAATCTCCTTTATAAAACGGATTGAAACTATGAATATCTTAACAAAAATTGACCAAAACAAAAAGCTTTAGTGAAGAATTCTTGAATATATTGGTTGCGTAAAGATTTTGGAGTATACTAGTAGCAAGAGAAAACTCGATTTATTAATTGAGTAACGTAGTAGGAGTGATAGAATGAATATTTTGATGATTGAAGATAATCAATCTGTTTCTGAAATGATGCAGATGTTCTTTTTGAATGAGGGATGGGAGGCTACTTTTAAGTACGATGGTCAAGAAGGCTTGGATGCTTTTTTAGAGTCACCAGATAAGTGGGATATGATCACCCTTGATTTAAATCTCCCTTCACTTGATGGGATGGTTGTTGGCAGAGAAATTCGTAAAGTTTCTAGTTCCGTACCAATTATTATGCTGACTGCTCGTGATTCCGAAAGCGATCAAGTGATTGGACTTGAAATGGGTGCAGACGATTATGTGACAAAGCCGTTTAGTCCATTGACCTTGATTGCACGAATGAAAGCTTTGCATCGTCGTAGTGAGCGTGTAGAACATGTAGCAGATGAAAGTAAGACGACAACAGATGATGCGTTGTTTGATATCGAAACAGACTACTTTAAAATGAACACAAAAACACGAGAAGCTTATTTGAATGGTGTCCAAATTGAAGGACTAACACCAAAAGAATTTGATTTGCTTTATACTTTAGCGAAGAAACCACGTCAAGTATTTTCACGAGAACAATTATTGGAGCTTGTTTGGGATTATCAATATTTTGGTGATGAGCGTACTGTAGATGCGCATATCAAGAAGTTACGTCAAAAAATTGAGAAAGCAGGTCCACAAGTCATTCAAACAGTTTGGGGTGTAGGGTATAAGTTTGATGATTCAGGTGTTGCCTAATGAAATATTTGTATCAACAACTAGTTGCATTTTGGAGTATGATCATCTTGATCATTGTTATTGTTGGTATCTCGTTTACACAATTAACCCGCCAAACAATTGAAGAAACAAATTATCAGCAACTTTTTGGCTATGCAGAGTCTGTCGCTAAGACGACGCAAACCTATATGCAGACGTTTCCTCAACTTGATCAGGATGCTGCATTTCAAAATGCATTGGAATTGACTGAACAGGTATTGAGTCAACAAAATGTAAATTTTGTATTTATTAATAACGATGAAACTCTCGTCTATCCAACGAATTCAGAAATTCCTACCTTCAAAATAACCAGTGAACAATGGGCAAGCTTGAAGTCTGGAGAACGGCAAAAGTTTACGGAGAGCAAAGACATTGCTGGGCATCAGCAAACAACGTCGTATGCGATGGTTCCTTTGAACTTAAATGGTGCATTCTATGGGGCGATGGTTGTTAGTCAACCGGCGCGCAATATTGAAAATAGCGTGCAGTCAGTGACACTGAATTTGATAAAAGGATTTATCTATTCAAGTATTATCGCGATTATTGCTAGTTATTTCTTTGCTGCGTATCAAGTGAAGAAAATCAATCGTTTGCGTCGAGCAACGAAAGAAGTTACAAATGGAAATTTTGATATTCAACTTCCTGTAAATAATAAAGATGAATTTGATGAACTAGCCGATGACTTTAACAAGATGACCAATTCATTAAAGGAATCGCAAGAAGAAATCGAAGAACAAGAAGACCGGCGAAGACAATTTATGGCGGATGCTTCTCATGAGATGCGTACACCGCTGACGACAATCAATGGGTTACTTGAAGGACTTGAATACAATGCAATCCCTGAAAATCAAAAGGATAATGCAATCAAATTGATGAAGAATGAAACAGAACGATTGATTCGTTTGGTAAATGAAAATCTTGATTACGAAAAGATCCGAACAAATCAAATCAGTATGGTCATCAAACGCTTTGATGGAACAGAGGCATTGAAAAACATCTTGATTCAACTTGAAAACAAAGCAAATGCTGCTGGCGATGCGTTAGTTTTGGAAGCAGAGGAAGAAACCTTTGTTTATGCGGATTACGATCGCTTTGTTCAAATCATGGTGAACATCATCCAAAATGCCATTCAATTTACCGAAAATGGTACTATCCGAATTGTTTTAGAAAAAGGATATTTAGAAACAATCATAAAAATATCCGACACGGGTATTGGTATGAGTGAACAACAGCAAAAGAGTATTTGGGACCGTTACTATAAGGTGGATCCTTCACGTAAAAACACGAAGTACGGAGAATCTGGCTTAGGTCTACCAATCGTACAGCAACTTGTTCGTTTGCATAAAGGAAAGTTGGCTGTTGAAAGTGAATTAGGCAAGGGGACAACCTTTACGATTACGCTACCAGATGTAGAAATCAAAGATGAAGAATAATCAAAAGAGAGTGGGACATCAATTGTGTCCCACTCTCTTTTGATTATTTAGTTTTATAAGATGGAAGTAGCATCAGTCAGTAACGGATGTATCTACATAGGGGCTTTTAGCAAGAAGGTCATTACTTGTAAAAAGTAAAATGTTCATTTGATACTCTTGATTTAATTGCTTAAATAGCGGCAATAGTTCTTGGATATCTGTAATGGAAAGTTCTGTAAAGAAGTCTTCAATAATTACCTCCTCCTTGTTGGCAAGGAGCATGTGTAGTAGTTGTAAAAGAATTTTTTCTTTCGTTGAAAGCGCAGTCCTTTTTTTAGTTAAACTTGTTGAAGAAAGATGCAAGAGCTGTTGATACTCTTCCAAATGAGCTTTTACTTGTTTCTTTGAGATATTTAAAAGTAATGCTTCTTTTGTTGTTAAGTAGGGGACACTGGGCCATGTTTTTTGAATAATCCCTAAAGCAAGCTTTTCTTTGTTTAACAATGCTTGTTGGTAGTGAAGAAAAGTCGGACAATGCGTATAGTCTTCTGTTAAGTGAACGGACAATGTAAATTCGTTGTTGGTAGTAGCAAAATTTGGTGTAATATAAATCATTTGAATTTCCTCACTTTCATTGTCATAAATTGCCACGCAGAATGAAAAATAACAATTAATAACACACAGCTCCCCATACAAAGCACGGCTTGAGCAAAGCCTAATAAGTTATCATTGATGAATAAATCATTTGAAAATTCAATCGTAAAAAGATTTCTATGGCTAAAAGGAATCACTAAGTTTGTAGCGGTGGAAGACTGTACTAAATTTTGATCAATGTGTAATTGTGTGACGCATCTGTAGTTGATTGCTTGTAAGACTTGCTCATATCTTTGTTGGAAAAGAAGCAGTAAAGAAAATAAACCTGCTGCACTTATAAATACAGGCAATAACATTTGATACGTCATCAACAAAAATAATTTTGGAAAGGTAAGTCCTAAAATGCGCCAATTTAATACTTCTTCCTTCGTTTTTTTGAAGCGGTAATAGAAGAAGAGTAATAGAATCATTGTAAAGACAGCCAAACAAAAAAAGATAACTTGCGTATATACATGATCTAGTTGTTCAAGAGCTTTTGTACTGTTTACAGTTGACATGGTTTGAGAACTGTCCAAACGATTTTCTAGCTGTGTAAAAAAAGAGGATTGAACATTTTTCAAACTAAAAGCAGTTGTCAAAAAAAAGAGTGTGATACTTGATAAACTAATTAAAAAAAGTGTTTCTTTTTTGTAGTAGTGTAAGCTTGAAATTGCATATTGAACCGTCCTCATTTGTTTCACCTCTTTCATTTTTAGTATAAAAAATGAATATGAATAATTTATGAAATTCTTTTAGTGAAAAAGAGAAACTATGCGTAAAAGGTAAAAAAAGAGGAGTGGATTTCTCCACTCCTCAAGAATAGCGTGCATCGTAACTAGTTGCTGCTACTTTCTGTAGTACTACTACTTGTAGTTGTACCGGCACTATCTTCAGAATACTGTTTGTATGTTTCTGTTTTATAAAGATCGGTGGTTGTTTTATCTCCATTTTCAGAGTAAACGCTAGTTGATTTATCCCCTAGATCTTGTTCGATTTGTTCCAATTTGTCTAAGCCATTCTTATAATCGAAATCAGCAGCAGAGATTGCTTTCAGATTTGTATCTGAAGTAGCAAAGCGTAACAAATCACCGTTATTGATTTCATCAGAGACAGCCAATTGTTTGTTGACTTCTTTTTTCCATTTAGCTACTTGTGCTTTGAGTGTTTCATCAGGGTCAGTGATTTGTTCACCTGTTGAATTATCATATAGCTTACCAGAGTAGTATGTGTAATTAGGCGTCATGAAGCTACCATCACGGAAGCTTACCAATTGTTCATGTTCATCAGAGAATAAATCTTGTCCTAATTGGATATAATTTGATGTGTCTACACCAAGTAAATGAAGTAGTGTAGGCAAGGCATCTACTTGACCACCATACGTATGGTTGACACCACCGTTTGTTTGACCAGGAATATGGATCATATAAGGAACACGTTGTAATTGCGCGTTATCGTAATCTGACCAATCATCACTTGATTTTCCAAGAAGTTCAGCAAGTGATGAATTTCTTGAATTAGAGATACCATAGTGATCTCCGTAAAGAACGATTACTGAATTATCGTACAAGCCACTTTCTTTTAGATAAGTGAAGAATTCTTTTACAGCAGTATCTAAATAATTGGCAGTTGCGAAGTAACCGTTGATTGTTTCATCATCTGTAGTTGCAAGCGGGAAGCCAGCTTCATCATTCGTAAATTTCGAATATGGATAATGGTTTGATACAGCGATGAATTTTGAATAAAACGGTTGTTGCAAATGTTCTAAATACTGAACAGATTGTTGGAAGAATGGTTTATCATGCAATCCATATTGGAACGAATTATCATCTGTTACATCATAGTATGAAGAATCAAAGAAATAATCATAGCCTAAGTTTTTATATGTTTCGTTACGGTTCCAGAAGGTTCCGACATTCCCGTGGAAGACAGCACTCGTATATCCTTCAGTTTGACTCAAGATATCTGGCGCAGCTTCGAAGGTATTTTTACCACCAAGTTGTGTAAATAAGGCACCTTGGCTCAATCCGAATAGTGAATTTTCAAAGAGTGTTTCTGCATCACTTGTCTTACCAGCTTTTACTTGATGGAAGAAGTTATCGAAACTATAGGTGCTATCACTATGGAAAATACTATTAATGAATGGTGTTACTTCGTGTTCTACACCATTTTCATCTTTTAGTTTGTAGTCAATCAAAAATTGTTGGAAACTTTCTAAGTGAATATAGATAACATTTTTGCCTTTAGCAATACCGAACATGTCGTCATTTGGTGCGGCATAGTGATCATCTACATAGTTTTCAACATCTTGTAAGTCGGTCGGACTAGCTTCAGCACGTACTTGGTTCGTTTGATAGGTTTGAACACCATCATAGACTGTAAATGCATTGATACCAAGATATTTTACTAAATAGTCGCGAGAGAATGTACGTGTAAGTAATTCAGGACGATCAGCTTCAGCCATAAATAGGTTACCAGAGAAAATCATAATTGATAGAGTAGAAATAGCAAAGGCCATTCTTGCTCGAATAGGACGTTCTTCCATTTTGATTTTTTTGGTAATCAATAAAACAGTTAATGCGATAAAATCGATCCAGTAAAGGATATCTGTTGGACGGAACAAGCGAAGAGCACTTTCTCCAAGCCCACTAGAAACCTTCCCAGCACCTAACATTGTATTGATAGTAATGAAGTCTGTAAATTCTCGGTAATACGTAACATTTGAGAATAATAACAATGTTAGTAAAAAGTAAATAACCATCATTGTGATATAGGATGCTTTTGGCCGACGAATATATAAGGCGATTCCTAACAATAACAGTGTGGTTGCAATAGGATTGATGAACAATATAAAGTATTGTATTGGACTCTCAATTCCAAGATCGAACTCTGTTAGATAAGCGACAATAGTCTTTAGCCAAAGTAAAAAGGCAAGTAAAGCAAAGAATCCGAGTCGCTTATTTAAAAAAGCGGGAGTTTTTATGCGTTTCAATCTTAATCTTCCTTTCTTAAATCTTACGAACTCGTCAAAGTACGTAAGTAGGCGGGTAATTACAAGTTATATAATTCCACGGTTCTATTCATTTTACTATTTTACTAGTCGCATTTAGGGGTGTCAATTCATTGTCTTTGCAAAATGATAAGGAACGCCTTTTTCTTTAGTTTAAATTAAGTTTTGTATGTATCATGTCAAAACTATTTTCTATTTTTTTCTATCTGTTTTTTATTCAGATGCCGTAAAATCAGTGGGGTCTGTAAGACAATCTATGTAATTTTTGATATACTAAAACAAATAGATAAGCAGGTGAACAAATGGAAGTGGAAGTAAAAAGAAAGGCTGCTGCTAGTTTTCGAAGTGGCACCCCATTAGTAAAAAAAGAAGATTTGGTAAAGGAACAAGAAAAAACAAGTAATTGGATCGAATTTGTTGATCAAAAAAAACAATTTATAGCCAAAGGGTATCTTGGAAAGCAAAATAAAGGTGCTGGATGGATCTTAAGTCATATAGATGAACCGTTTGATCATTCTTTTTTCAAAAATAAACTACAACTTGCAAAGGATTTGCGTAGTCAGTTTTTTGCAGATCCATCCACAACTGCCTTTCGTTTGGTAAATGGTGAAGGCGATGGATTTGGTGGATTGATCATCGACTATTACGATGAATACGCTGTATTTTCTTGGTATAACGAAACGTTGTATGCACACCGTTCGTTGATTGGGGAGGCCTTTCGTGCTGTCTTTCCAGAAATTCGCGGAGTCTACGAAAAAATTCGATTCCAATCGGATGAACTACCAGAAAGTCGATTGGTATATGGCGAGGAAGCGCCAGAACCATTATTAGTAAAAGAAAATGGCGTTACTTATGCTACCTATTTAAATGAAGGATTAATGACAGGTATTTTCTTGGATCAAAAAGAGGTTCGAGGCGCATTAGTTGATGGGGTGGCGTTAGGAAAGTCTGTTTTAAACATGTTTAGTTATACAGGGGCATTTTCGGTTGCAGCTGCTATGGGAGGTGCGACAAGTACAACAAGTGTCGACCTTGCCAAACGTAGCTTACCTAAAACAAAGGAACAATTTCTTGTAAATGGGTTGGATCTAGAGGCACAAAAAATCGTTGTGATGGACGTCTTTGAGTACTTCAAATATGCTGCAAGAAAACAGCTATCCTATGATCTGATTGTATTAGATCCGCCAAGTTTTGCACGCAACAAAAAGAAAGTTTTTCAAGTAACGAAAAATTACGGAGAACTGATTGAAGATAGTGTCGATATCTTAGCAAACGAAGGAACGATCGTAGCCTCAACTAATGCTGCAAATCTACCAACAGAGCAATTTCAGTCAATTATCGAAACAGCGTTCAAAGCAAAAGGCGTACGCTTCAAAAAAATAAATCACTATCATTTACCGAGTGATTTCCAAACAATCTCTGCTTTTCCTGAAGGAGATTATCTAAAAGTATTCGTGTATCAAGTGAACAAGTAAGAAGAAAGAAGTGGGAGGGATGCACATGATCCAGGTCAAACAACTTGTATTAGAAGAAGGTCAACCAAAAATATGCACATCACTGATTGGTACAACCAGAGAAGAAATTTTGGTGCAAGCGCAAAAAGCAATCGACACAAAAGCTGTAGATTTATTTGAGTGGCGTGCAGATTTCTATGAAGATGTGTCAGATTTGAGCGAAGTGATTGAAACACTTCGTCAGTTACAAAATGATTTTCCTGATACCCCACTTCTTTTCACTTACCGTACGGATCGTGAGGGAGGGCACCAACCGATTTCCTTGCCTGATTATGCATCATTATGTAGAGATGTTGTTGCAACTGGCTTGATTGATTTGATTGATGTTGAGCTACAGCAAGCAGAAAATCTTGGTATGCACTTTGTAGAGATGCTTAAAGCACAAAAGGTATGCGTGATTTTAAGTAATCATGATTTTGAAGAGACACCGCCGGATTCTATCTTGTTGTATCGACTAAACTTGATGGCACATTATGGTGCAGATATCGGGAAGCTTGCGGTATCTCCTACTACTGCGGCAGACGTATTTCGACTGATGCACTTCTCAGCGCAAAGTTCGGATACAGTTTCACTTCCAATTATCACAATAGCGATGGGAGAACTAGGCAAATTATCACGCGTGAGTGGTGCCCTAACGAATTCTTTGGTGACATTTGGTTCCGTTGGGGAAAATTCTTCGGCGGCAGGACAAATAGATGTTGGTATACTAAAAAAAATAATGAACGAATTGGCAATACAACCGAACACTCTCGAATAAAGGGCGAATCGATTGCCAAATGAGGTGAAAAAATGGCAAAGAAAAAACTCGTCAAAACGAATGCAATTCGTTTAGTAGAACAAAAAAAGATTCCTTACACGGAACATGAGTATGCATGGGATGATAATCATTTAGGTGCGGAGCATGTTGCAGAACAATTGGGAGAGACAGCTCCACGAATCTACAAAACATTAGTTACAGTTGGAAACAAGACTGGTCCAGTTGTGGCAGTGATTCCAGGAGACCATGAATTAGATTTGAAAAAACTAGCTAAAGCTTCTGGAAATAAAAAAGTAGATATGTTACATCTAAAGGATTTGGAAGCCACAACAGGGTATATCCGTGGCGGTTGTTCGCCAATCGGTATGAAAAAATCATTTCCGACGTATCTTGATCAATCCGCAGAAACATTCGAGCAAATCATTATCTCTGCTGGCAAGCGTGGGTTGCAAATGGAATTGGCACCACAAGCTATACTAGATTTAACAAGAGGAACATTCAGTGATTTGATTGCTGAATAAAAAGAAATGCAACACATTGTGTATTCAAAAAGACCTGAGACGAGTTTATGTCTCAGGTCTTTTTTGAATAAATACGGCTATGGTTAGTCAAGATACGTATAAGAAGCAATTTCAGCCGCATGTTGTCCAGAAACATGACCAGTTGCAAATGCTGCAGTGATATTAAATCCACCAGTATAGCCATTGATATCTAAAAGTTCTCCACCAAAGAACAATCCATGAATAAGTTTGCTTTCCATTGTTTTTGGATCGATTTCTTTTAGCGAGATACCACCACCTGTGACAAAAGACTTTTCAATCGCAAATGTTTTAGTTATCTGAATCGAAAAGGCTTTGCAAAGTTGTGCAAATGCTTCGATTTGTTCAGTTGTCGTGGTAGCTGCAACTTGAGTGGATAAATTTAGTCTATTTAAATAGAAAAAAAGTAATCGTTCAGGCAGGATACCATGCCATGCGTTGACCAGTAATTTTTTTGAATGATTAGCTGATTGTGCCAGTTCGTTTACTATCTCTGAAACGCTTTGTTCTGGAAAATTATCAAGAACTACGGTAACTGGTAGCCCAGTTGCTTTTAATTCTTGATTAACGAAGCTTGAGCAACGTAAAGCCGCAGGACCTGAGATACCAAAGTGCGTGAAGAGTAGATCCATCGTATGTGCAGTGAGTGGCTTGTTTTTTTGATTTAAAACAGTTAATTGAACATCTTGGAGAGCTAAGCCTTGCAACTCCTTACTTTGGATGAATGAATCTTCAGAAACCAAAGGAGACTCTGTTGCATATAGGGGTGTGACTGTATGTCCCAGTTTTTTACTAAATTTGTAACCATCACCAGTAGATCCAGTCGATGGATAGGTTTTCCCACCTGTTGTTAAAATGACACAAGGGGCACGGAATTCCTCGAATTCTGTACGTAACCCGTAGATTTGGTTTTCTTTATGAATCAATTTTTCTACTTTGGTATTGAATAAGAGTGTGACATCTAATTCTTTTGCGTAGTCGAGTAGTGCTTCAACAATTGTTTTTGATTTGTTAGTCACTGGGAACATTCGACCGTGATCTTCTTCCTTTAAATGAACGCCTCGACTTTCAAAAAATTCCATAATTGAAAAGTTATTCCATTGAGAAAATGTGCTATATAAAAATTTTCCATTACCAGGAATATGTGCAATCAAATCATCTACGGAGCGATTGTTTGTCACATTACATCTTCCGCCACCCGTCATCAGTAACTTTTTTCCTGCTCGTTTATTTTTTTCTATCAATAAAACCCGTGCACCAGATTCTGCTGCACTAATAGCTGCCATCATACCACTTGTTCCGGCACCTACGACAATTACATCATATGTTGTTTCCAAAATTTTCACCTCTTTTAGTGAGTGTAGCATATTTCGGTAAAAGTCGGAAGTTGTCGTTATTTCTTTGAAAATGATAAAATAGAAACAGTTGAATAAGGAGGCTGAATGAATGACAAAAGCAGAATCGTATGTACAAAGTATTCAAGAATCAATCCACATCAAAAATAAAGGGCAAAAGGAATTTTTACAGTCCGTGGATGAACTATTACCAACATTGATACCATTTTTAGAGGAGCATCCAGAATATATTGAATCAAATCTATTAGCATTATTGACTGAGCCAGAAAGAATTATCCAATTTCGTGTTCCTTGGCAAGACGATCACGGGAACTGGCAAGTGAATCGAGGATACCGAGTACAATATAATTCTGCACTTGGTCCATACAAAGGTGGGCTTCGTTTCCATCCAAGTGTGAATGAAAGTGTGCTTAAATTTTTAGCATTTGAACAAATCTTTAAAAATAGTTTGACTGGATTACCTATTGGTGGTGGTAAAGGTGGGAGTGACTTTAACCCTAAAGAAAAATCAGATGCTGAAATCATGCGCTTTTGCCAAAGCTTCATGTTGGAATTAAGTAAGCATATTGGACCAATGAAAGACGTTCCAGCTGGAGATATAGGCGTCGGTGCACGAGAAATCGGGTATCTTTATGGCGCGTACAAACGGTTAAAACAATACGATGCCGGCGTATTAACTGGTAAACCTCTTGATTTTTGGGGAAGTAAAGTACGAAAAGAAGCAACTGGCTATGGACTTGTCTATTTTGTAGCCAATCTATTAGCTGAACAAGGAGAGTCATTTAAAGAGAAGACAGTCTTTGTTTCTGGTAGTGGAAATGTTGCGTTATACGCAATTCAAAAAGCACAAGAACTAGGTGCGAATGTGCTCGCGTGTTCAGACTCAAAGGGCATGATTTATGACCCGGATGGATTAGATGTTGGGTTACTTCAACAGTTGAAAGAAATCGAACGAGTATCACTTTCTGAATATACAAAATACCGTCAGCAGGCTGAATATCATGAAGGAAAAAATGTCTGGTCTTTCGATCATGCGATTGATATTGCGTTACCATGTGCTACACAAAATGAGCTTGATTTAGCTAATGCAGAATTATTGATCAAAAATGGCTTGTCTATTGTGGCTGAGGGAGCAAATATGCCTTGTACCGAAGAGGCAGTCGATGCGCTGATTGCTGCCAAGGTTCATTATTGTCCAGGGAAAGCAGCCAATGCAGGTGGTGTTGCTGTATCTGCGTTAGAAATGAGCCAGAATGCACAAGGACTAAGCTGGTCTGCACAACAAGTAGATGATGAATTGGAAAAAATCATGACACATATTTATCAAAACTGCCGTGATACCGCAAAGAAATACGGAGCACCACATAATCTTGCTGTTGGAGCAAATATTGCTGGCTTTTCAAAAGTAGCTTCAGCTATGTTTGCACAAGGTTTAGTGTAATTTCAAGAAAATAACAGAAAAGTTGGTCTTGAATCGTTTATTTGCTTGAAAAAAATCATAAAAAAAAGTAAAGTAGTTGTTGTATGAAAGAAACTCTTGAGGAGGAGATAAAATGTCACACATTAAATTTGACTATTCAAAAGTAGCTCCATTTGTAAATGAACACGAAATGGGTTATATGCAAAGTCAAGTAACTGCAGCAGACACATTATTACGCGAAGGTACTGGTGCAGGTAGTGATTTTAGAGGCTGGATCGACTTGCCTAAAAACTATGATAAAGAAGAATTTGCGCGCATCAAAGAAGCAGCAAACAAAATCCAATCTGATTCAGAAGTATTGGTTGTTATCGGTATCGGTGGTTCTTACCTAGGTGCTCGTGCAGCAATCGATTTCTTGAATCACACATTCTACAACTTATTGGATAAAGAAACACGTAAAACACCACAAATTTTCTTTGCAGGAAATTCAATCAGTTCAACTTATTTAGCTGATTTAATCGAAATCATTGGTGACCGTGACTTCTCAGTAAATGTGGTTTCTAAATCTGGTACAACAACGGAACCAGCAATTGCTTTCCGTGTATTCAAAGAATTATTGATCAAAAAATATGGTAAAGCAGAAGCCAACAACCGTATTTATGCAACAACAGATAAAGCACGTGGCGCAGTAAAAACAGAAGCAGATTCTGAAGGATGGCAAACATTTGTTATTCCAGATGATATCGGTGGACGTTTCTCTGTATTAACTGCTGTTGGATTATTACCAATCGCTGCTAGTGGTGCAGATATTGATGCATTGATGCAAGGTGCTGCAGATGCAAGCGATGCATACTCAAGCGACAAACTTGAAGAAAATGAAGCATATCAATATGCTGCAATGCGTAATATCTTATACCGTAAAGGAAAAGCAACTGAATTATTGATCAACTACGAACCAGGAATGCAATATTTCTCAGAATGGTGGAAACAATTATTTGGTGAATCTGAAGGGAAAGACCAAAAGGGCATTTATCCTTCAAGCGCGAACTTTACAACTGATTTACACTCTCTAGGACAATTCATCCAAGAAGGTTCACGTAATATTTTCGAAACAGTCGTAAAAGTTGAAAAACCACGTAAATCAATCACTATTCCAGAAGAAGCTGCTGACCTAGATGGTTTAGGTTACTTACAAGGAAAAGAAATGGACTTTGTAAATACAAAAGCATTTGAAGGAACATTATTAGCACATACAGATGGAGATGTTCCTAACTTATTAGTGAAAATCCCTGAAATGGATGCTTACACATTAGGTTACCTAATGTACTTCTTCGAAATCGCTGTTGGTATTTCTGGCTACCTAAATGGCATCAACCCATTTGACCAACCAGGTGTTGAAGCATACAAGAAAAACATGTTTGCATTACTTGGCAAACCTGGATTTGAAGATTTAGCAGCTGAATTGAACGCACGTTTATAATCAATTGCTTGAATAGAAGAGCAACTAGTTCATCTAGTTGTTCTTTTTTTGTACTCAAAAAGGACATTTGCCGTAGTTATCTAGGCAAATGTCCTAATGGTTCTCCGAGTTTTCATCACTCATTGGATTGTCACTCCTTAGTTTGTATGGTTTAATTCTCGGACAGCTTGTTCAATTGTAATACCAAATGCAACATTTGTATCATCATTTGCATCAATAGCCATGAAACGATTAGAAGCAGTATCAAATGCAACACGGTATTCTAAATTTGTTTTTTTAAATGTCATAAAAAAACCTCCTTTGATTTATTTTATAAAGTAAGTGGAACTCTCCACAAAGATTAGTTTAGCACTTAGATAACGTTTGGACAAAGATTATGCATCGACAGTCAAGAAAATATATAACGTTAGTTTTCTGAAATACCTAAAAGTAGACCAATTATCAAAAGAATAAAGACACTTGTCTGTATCATGACCATTTTAAAAACCTCCCCTCACTATCTTTAGTATAGAAGAGTCTATTCTAACAAGCACGAACAGCTCACTAACAAAAACGAACATTCTAGTCACATAGATAATGAAAAAATAATAAGATAAAATAATTCTATTTTAATTAAATTTGTTGCTATAAAATATAAATAACCAAAAATAATTGAAAAAAAACAAAAAAATGAATTAAAAGCGTTTCCAAATGTTATTAAATCTGTTATTATGATAAAAGAATAAAAAGTATGATTATTAAAAATTGATTATTAAATAAGAGGTGACGATAGGATGAATGAAGGACAAACAGCAATTGAGATTGGAAAAAGATATATTTGTAAACCGATTGGATTAAAACATGAGGTTGTTGGCTTCGTGGAACAGGTATATACGAATACGGTGTTGGTATCTATCGAGGAGTATAACCCAAGCGATCGGACAGCCGTTATTGAGTGTCAAAATAAAGTTTTAGTGAAATATACCAATGTTTATGACAGTGTACCAGCCTTAGTAGGTTGATTCCTTGATTTTCAATATCTACAAGTACATAATAGTGATATGAAAGAAAGGGGTTGGAAAATTGATGAATAAAAAACCTTCCAATGGTTCAGGAAAACTAGGTATTTTCTTCGCAGTTTTATCGGCACTTCCTGCAATGTTCGCTATAGTTAAAGCAGTTAAAGAAGCAAAACAAAAAAAGTAAACGGTCAATTGGCCGTTTACTTTTTTGACTTTTTTAGCGTACACCGAGAACAAAATGGAGCAGTTTATCTGAATAAGTGATTTCACCAGTATTTGATTCAATGGTTTGATTCAGAAGTGTCATATCATCTGTTATGATGCCGTCTACACCGTAGAACATCATTCGGTTGATAGCATCACTGTCATTGATCGTCCAGACAAATACCTTTTTTCCATCACTATGTGCAGAGTCAATAAAGCTTCGATTGATCGTGCTGTACTCCATTGTTAAAAAATCAGCTGTTGTGATTGGCGGACCAACCACATTAAATGGGAGAATATACCCTACATAAAATTTAGGTTCTATTCTTTTTAAATCAGTGACTGTTTGATAGGTCAAGCTTTGAATAATGTGTCCCTTGTTTAAAATATCTTGACCATATTTTTTGGTGAATCGTTCAACGAGATCCGGACTGTCAAGGTCTGTTGTTTTGATTTCAATGAGTAATTTTTGATTGAGTTTATCTGCTTCTTTTAGATAACTGTCAAATGAAACAAGTGGTGCAGAAGTTCCATTTTCTTTGACGGTCAAGTTCTCTAATTGTTTCAAAGTCAACTCTTGTGGCTTTTTATCAAGCCCGGTCAAATTTTTTAAGTTGAAATCATGGACAACAATAAATTGTTTGTCCTTTGTTTCTTGAATATCCATTTCTACATAGTCGGGTTTCTCTGTCGTACTTGTGTTTTCTAGTGCTGGGAGTGTATTTTGCGCACCATTCTTTTCACTGACCCCACGATGGGAAACTGTGATTGGCGTGGTAGTAGAGGCACTAGTCAAATAAGCATAGTTATAAAGGCTCACGCTGATTCCAAAGAAAAGAGTAACGATGAAGAAAAGAGAATAATGAAGTGAGCCACGTTGTTTCTTGAGTTTCTCAGGTACAAAAGATTCAGGAATATCTGGTAGAAATCCTTCATCATCCATAAAATCGACGATGATATAAAAAATCCCAACCGTTGATAAAATCAAATTCAAAAGGATGATTGCCTGTAAGAAGGTCATCGCAAAGACTGCGCTAACTAGCGCTTCATTTGGTAAATACTGATCAAACAGCATCTGTGCAAATAGAACAATAGAGATAGCAATAGAAGAGAGGAGTAAAAGAGTACCTCCGATGAAGACACCTTGACCAATCAGAGCAAAAAATCTCTTTCTGGTCAATTGCCAGCTTTCTTTTAGTGACAATCGAAAAGGACGATTGCGCAAAATCATCTCTGGAAGAGCAAAGACAAATCGAATTCCTAGGTAAAGAAGGCAGACATACAGCAAGATAAAACTAGCCACAATCAATAACCGATTCGCAAAAATAAAATCCATAATAAATGCCGGAATCTTTACTCGAGAAAGAATATCTGAATGAAAATTAAGCCCAGTGATCGGAGCCAATAGCACAAAATAAAAAAGAAAGAACAAAATCGTTATCGGTCGAACTTTTCGTAATTGACCTGTCGTGATTCGTAATAATTGCCGGAGTGAAATCGGCTCACGTTTTTTGATAAAGAAAACACTAAGTAATAAAAAGGTAAATTCAAAATATACTGCAGTTAAAATGAGTAACAGGATGAGGAGTAGACTAAGTAAGCCAAGTGGATGCTGCGTCAGTAAGTTAGGTAGATTATCATAAGAAAGATAGTTGATATTATTTTTCTGTAAAATGATACGGGTCAGACTCCCTAACAGTGGTAAAAAAATAAAAACAATAAAACCATGGAGCAAGAGGACATCACGAAAATACTCTTTTGTACTTCGGAGAAAGTCCATTGTGTTGATAAAACTATTTTTCAAATAATTCATATTTTACACCTACTTTAATTCTCTTTTTATTATACCCTAAGTAGAAAAAATACCGCACCGAAAACTTCTTCGGTCCGGTATTTTTATTTATCAACTAAACAAAATAGAGAGATATTGACCTCCATAAATCAAAGCCATGCTATAAGCGAAGATGGATAAAGGTTTTGCTAGTAAAATAATCAAGGTAAATTTCTTCAAAGTTGTTTTAGTTAATCCAGCCATCAAACACAAGGCGTCGTCTGGAGCTACTGGAAGAAAAATCGCTAAAGCAAAAAGCTTTTCAAAGCGATGCTGGTTATCAAGCCAACCAATATATTTGTTGTATGTTTTTTCGCTGATCATTGTTTGGATAAATGGTTGACCATAATGTCTACTTAATAGAAAGACAATAATCGAACCAATACAAATACCGATATAGTTGTAAGCAAATCCTAGATAAGGACCAAAAATCAAAACGCCGGCTGCTGTGCTAACACCGCCTGGGATTATCGGGATGACGACTTGAATGATCTGAATCAGTATAAAGACCAAAGGACCCATAATAACCGAGTTCCCCACTAGCTGTCTTAATGCTGTGGCATCTTTAAAAACGCCTAGGTTAAAGAAGTAGATAGTTAGAGCAATCGAAACGCCTAAACCGGCTATTGAAATCAAATTAATTAATTTTCTAGATACTGCTACATTCATAAAGTCATCTCCTAAGTTCCGTCGTGTAAAATCATGCTATTGTTAGATGAAAGCATCCTGAGTTGTACGTTAATTCTTTATCAGTATAGAATAAATCTTCATAAAAAGCATCCGTCTAAAGCCTTATTTAATTTATTCTTGAAAAAGCTTACTTTTTCGGTAAGTTTCACAAGTTTTTTCAGGGAAAATAATACGCAAAAAATTAAAAAAAGAAAATAAATAAGCAACTAGTTAAATGTATTCATAACTATTTTTTTAAGATCGAATCAGATAATCAATGAAAATATTTATTTTTTAAAACACGGTAATATCAGTATTTAAAAGAATATAAGCTCAAATTACAATTATTTTAAATGGAAATATTTTAAATTTAATATAACGGAAATGAGTATATTATTTGCAAAAGAAGCGGATTATCATGTAGAATAAAAAAACAGATAGCAGTAACGAAGTGGAGGGATCCAATTGAGGCGGAAAGTCTATACCAAAGAACAAATTTTGAAAGCTGCTTATGAAGTTATTTCAAAAGAAGGTTTCAGCGGATTTACAGCTAGAAATATTGCTAAAAAAATGGGTATTTCAACTCAACCAATTTACTTAGAGTTTAAGAATATGGATGATTTAAAGAATACCTTGCTTGACTCGATTTTTGATAAACTACGTAATGATATTTTCCCAGTTGAACATACGGGAGATTCAGTTGTTGATTTGAACCTAAATTATATTAATTTTGCAAAGAAACAACACCAATTGTACATGGCCTTATACATCGATGAACACGGTGGCGGGCAGAGGATGCGCGATTTTTCTTACGATTATTTTACAAATTTGATCAAAACAGATGAAGCGTATGCTGAGTTAACTAGTAAACAAATTGAAGCATTATTCAATGGACTTTGGATTGTATCAACAGGACTAGCATCTTTAATGACATCTGGCATCATGCATCCAACAGAAGATCAAATTATTGATCTAATCAAACAAACAAAAAAAATGATTTTAGAGTTGGACCATTTTGAAGGTATCAATTAAGTGAACTAACAAAGGGTAAAATCACTAGATGATTTTGCCCTTTTTTGTAATTTCTATTGACTTTTTGTATAAAAAAGAGAAAAATAAAGGAAATGGAAGGTTGGCAGAGTGGTAATGCAACGGACTCGAAATCCGTCGAACCGGCTAATACCGGCGCGCAGGTTCAAATCCTGTACCTTCCTTATCTATCAATGTGTAGACACGAGTGTATTCGTGTCTTTTTTATTTGAAACTTTTTTGTCCGATATATCGGACTTTTTCTTTCGAACTGGTTGTTTTCTCATATACTTGCTCATAAATATAGCCGAAAAAAGGCGGATTGATTCATGAGAGGGAGTACGCGATGAAAACATGTAAATCCTATGATGAAGTGTTTGAAGTAGGCAATGGTACGTTATGTTTGTACAGTTTTTATAATTTGGTACGTCAGATGGTTAACAGTCAAAGTCCAGAACATCCTCATATTTTTGTGCATATGCCAATACATATGACGTTGGTTTCACTCGTTGTATATGCTGTAGCTGGTTTCTCACTTGTTTATAATGCGTATTTGATGCGTAAGAAAAGAAAAATTCGGAGTACGATTTATTTGGTTCTTTTTGCTTGGTTACTTTACAAAGTTGTAAGCAATATTTTATGGATTGATTCGGTGAACTTAGTTGACCAAATGGGGTATATCTTTTTTTTAATAACAGCGTTTGGAATGAACTGTGTTTTGTTCTGATTTTTAGAAACAATATAATTTATTCCTTAAGAAAAATAAAATCACCTATTTTTTATTGCTTTTTCATTTGATTTTCGGGATGATTGATAAATACATTTAAGATATGTTTAGTTATTTTAAATGTATGACGGAAATTTGTGTAGAAAAGTAGGTAGGGCGATGAATACGTTGATGCTTCTAAAAAAATGGCGAGGCTATCAAGAAAATATAGAACAGCTAGAATATTTCGGCGCATTAGAACCACTAAATGCAAAAGTGCTTTTTCATTCACTTGCTTCATTGACTGAGAATGAACGCATTTATTTAGCTAAAAAATATGTCGAAGATACAAGTAAATTTGCGAATAATTATTTACTATATATACCGCAACAAGATAAATATGTAGCAGAAAAATTGGGTGTTAGCCTGAGCGTGTATCAAGAGAAGCGAACACGCATCGAGCAGCGCTTGCATAGATTATTGGAAGAAAGTTTAGATGAAATACGCCGTAGCATGTATATTGACTACACGTATGTGTTAGCATTGGATCATTTATTCTATGTAGAAGAAACTGCTGAAGGTGTGGTCTCTTGTACGCAAGATATTCAAAGAGCGACCATCTTTCATATAGAAGATCCAGGATGCATTACGAAGCATTTAGAATATTTTTACGGGTTTACACGAAAAGATCCAGTAAATAATGAACGTTGATTGATATGAAAAAATTCGAGTAGTAAAAAACCTTAGAGCCATTGACTCTAAGGTTTTTTGATTTCTGAAAGGTCTAAAGGATACAAGCTTTCCAGTTCTTTGACTAGTGTGACCATATCCAGTTGGATCAGTAATTGGATAGCATTGAGTGATTTGTCCTTACCACGCGCCTTTTCACCTTGCTTCATTAATAAAATACCCTCGAAATAGTTGATGATCACGCGATAATATAATTCGTTATACTCTGTGCTGATTAATTTTAACTGTTGGATAAGAACAAATGCATAGTCAAGTTGGTTTTCTAGTAAAGTTTCTCGAATTAGATTTGTGAGTAAGACACAAAAGGCATCCCGACCACGATCGTAATTTTCGTAAAGTGGTAAATATTTTGAGATTTGCTTGAAAAAAATCAACTTTTGTTCAGCAGTGATAAACTCTAAGGTGTTCGCAAAAAGCTGGATTTCCTGTAGGGTCCACGTCTGGATATCGATGAGGTAATCTAAGATAATTTTTTTATCCGTATCTAATGCAACACTCGGAAGATACTCTCCAGTTTTCTTTACATGTTCAATGATTCGAATGCGACTACGGATTTCTGCACTGTGAACTTTGTCAATCTGGATGGTAGAGGCACTTAATTCGGCTAATAGCGCATAGAGATTTGGAAGATCATGGTTGTTTGCATATTTTGAGTAGCGGATACTGTAGTCAGCTGGTTTTTGTAATCGATAGTTATTTTCAATAAATAAAAATTCGTCGTACTCAACAGAAATTCTTTCTAAAAGCGAAAGTAATAACGTTGCTGAAATATTGTGTTTTCCTTTTTCAAATTCAATTGCGTAAGATTTAGACAGGATGCCTGAATAAATCTCTTTTTGTTGTAATCCCTTGCTTAGACGTATTGCACGAAAGGTTTTTCCAATGCTCATCTTCTCACCTTCTTCTCTCAATTTATATACTAATAATATATCAAATCAACCAAAGGAAAGGTACCAATATATGTCTGTTGACTCTCTTAAGTTATACAGGTGAGCAGACGAGATTGTACTATTACTGTGGTTATGTTAAACTGAAAAAAATGAATACCTGTTTCTGGGGATGTCGTAAACGGCATGAGAGTAAGTTGTAAACTTAGACCCATAGAACCTGTCAGTTAATACTGGTGAAGGGAGAAACATAGCCAACGCTTAAATGAGTGAGTTATGTATCCTCGTTTGTGCGTTTTTTTGTGCTTAATGGTAGAAAAGGAGGTAAGGGATGAAACAAAAACTTTATCCAGTGATTAGTATGGTACTCATTTTGATGATTTGGCAAATATCGGTAACGGTTGCACAGACGCCTGCATTTATTCTTCCTAGTCCAATCGCAGTGTTTCAGGCTTTATTCAGCAACTATCAAGAACTTGCAAGACATTCATTAACAACAGTTAGTGAAGCTGTGCTTGGACTTGTAATTGCGGGTGTGTTGTCGTTTGTTACTGCGTTATTAATGGATTATTTTCAATTATTACGCACTTCTTTTTATCCATTATTAGTGGTTTCACAAACATTGCCAATCATGGTATTAGGACCACTTCTTACATTATGGTTTGGATTTGGGATATTACCAAAAGTGATTTTAGTTGTATTGATGAGTTATTTTCCGATTGTTGTTTCTTTTTCAGATGCACTCCGTAAAACATCATCTGAACAGATCGTATTTTTAAAAACAATGGGAGCATCAATGCCGCAGATTTATCGGCTGTTTAAAATCCCAGAAGGAATGGCTGGGTTCTTCTCTGGATTGAAAGTTGCGGCAACATATTGTATGAGTGGCGCAATTGTTGGGGAATGGTTGAGCGCTGAATCTGGATTGGGCTATTTTATGATTCGTGCAAAAAACAGTTATCAAATCGATAAAGTCTTTGCCGCAATTGTTTGTGTGATTGTATTGAGCTTGGTTTTAAACGCAGGGACAGTTGTTATGAGAAAAGCGTATTATCATTTATTGTACAAGAGAGGATAAGGAATAAAAATGAAAAAGTTTTTAGTACTAGTACCATTATTATTTTTGTTTACAGCTTGTGGGACAAAAGAGGAGAGTACCTCTTCAGATAAAGAATTAAAAGATATCACGATTGTTTTGGATTATGTGCCTAACACAAATCATACAGGTATTTATTTAGCAAAAGAAAAAGGATATTACGAAGATGCTGGTCTGAATGTAAAAATCGTGGAGCCTGATGATAATGGAACAAGTATCAGCATGGTTGGTGCAGATAAAGCGCAGTTTGGTGTAAGTTACCAAGAAGATGTCACGTATGCACATGCAGATGGACAAGATATTCCTGTGAAGGCAATTGCAACAATCATCCAGCACAATACATCTGGCTTTGTTTCGCTTGCAGATAGTGGGATTGAGTCACCTAAAGATTTTGAAGATAAGACGTATGCAGGATGGCAAAGTCCAAGTGAGGAAGCCATTTTAAATGCAACTATGACAAATGCAGGTGCAGATTTTTCAAAATTAAAAATCGTAGGTAGTAACGGAGATGGTCCGGAATCATTAGGGAAAACAAGTGATATTCAATGGTACTTTGAAGGTTGGGATATGATCAAAGCAAAAGATGCTGGAATCGACTTAAATTATATGCCATTGCGAGAGTTGGATAGTGACCTTGATTACTATACGCCGGTGTTGATTACCAATAATCAATTGATTAAAGAAGACCCTGAGTTAGTTCAAGCCTTTGTCGATGCGACGAAAAAAGGCTATCAAGAGGCAATCAGTGAACCAAAAGCAAGTGCAAAAATTTTACACAAATATGCACCTGATTATGAGTTAGACTTTTTAGAAGAATCACAAGCCTTTTTATCTAAAAATTACACGGATACGCCTGAAAAATGGGGTGTTATGCAACAAAAAGTTTGGGATAACTATACAGACTTTATGACAGAAAATGGCTTAATCAAAGAAAAAGTTGATTCGAATACATTATTTACAAATCAATTTATTCAATAAAGGAGAAATGCACACATGTCAATTGTTATTAACCAATTGGGAGTCACAATTGATCAGTTAGAAATACTCCGCGGTATTCAATTGACAATTGAGAAAGGCTCATTTGTGTCAATTATCGCACCAAGTGGAGCGGGAAAGTCTACGCTATTAAAAGTATTAATGGGTGTGTTAAAACCAATATCGGGTTCGATACATGTAGATGGGCACGCATTAGAAGGATTAAATACCGAATTTAGTTATATGCCACAAGAGGATATGTTACTTCCATGGTTGAGTGTGTATCAAAATGTGACATTGTATCAGAAAATCAATCATCAAGAAGTCAATCAAGAGGAAGTAAAAAAACTTTTGGAGATATTTGGACTATATGAGTATCGATCATTCTTGCCAAACCAATTATCCGGTGGAATGAAGCAACGTGTGGCATTACTACGTACGATGATGAATCCTGCAGAATATTTGTTGCTGGATGAGCCGTTTGGAGCACTTGACGCAATGACACGTGGGCAAATGCAGGAGTGGCTCTTGCATCTTCCTAATGAAATCAAACGTACTACAATTTTAGTAACACATGATATAGATGAAGCTATCTATTTGTCGGACCGAATCATTGTGCTCTCTAATCGACCAGCACATGTACTGGCTGACTTAACGATTCCAAAAGAAGAACGCACGCGCGGATGGTTGCTGGAGCAAGCAACGCTAAAACAAAAAATCTATCAGCTATTGGACGGTGAAACAGATGTTAAGTGACGCACATTGTCATTTTGATGAAACAGATTCCCTTGCTAAGATTCAGCAGGAAAATCAAATGCTTGCACTTATCAACTGTGATTCACCTGCTGAATGGGAAAGAAACCAACGATTTATTGGCTCATATAAAAATCAAGTGCTTAGTTTTGGCATCCATCCTTGGCACGCAGCAGCGTACACGTATGAAGAGGTTAGAGACTATTTAGAAAAAGCAGAAATAATTGGTGAAATCGGGCTAGATACATTGTGGACAGAGACACCGATTGACAAGCAAAGAAAGATTTTTATCCAGCAATTACGCTATGCATATGAAAAGTCGAAACCAGTAGTGCTGCACACAAAAGCATGTGAGAAAGAAATTTTATCCTCGATTCAATCGTACCCTAACAAATATCTGATTCATTGGTATTCTTCTATGGAGTATCAGAGAGAGTATATTGAATATGGCTGTTATTTTACGATTGGTATTGATTTAATGAGCAATCCGGCAGTCCGAAAATTAGCACTTCAAGTACCGCTTGATCGTTTATTGATTGAAACAGATGGTATCGGTGCAATTGAATGGGTAAAAGGCAAAAGGATAGCTACAACAGAGTACCAAGAAATCCTAAAGGGACATGTGCATCAATTGGCACAGTTAAGGAATGTATCGGATGGTGTACTAGAAGAAATCCTTTATGAAAATCTTCAAAATTACTTAAAAAAATAAGTTTGTCTAAACGAAGCTGTGCTAGAGATTTTGCAGCTTCGTTTAAATTTTGTATAAATCAATTGACTTATAGAAATAGTAAATGGAACTTTCATTCATTTCTTGTTATTCTATAGATAAAAATCCGTTGCCAATAAAGAGAAATGACAAAATTGTAAGGTATTATTTATAGGGAAATTAAGCGATTTTTTTGGGTTTATGGTACTATCATCGCATAGTACTTTTTAAGTAATTTTGAGTAGGATGTGAAAAAGGTATATGTGCGGAATCGTAGGTTTTGTGAACGAAAAAGAAAATAAAAAAGCAATCGTTAACACAATGATGGATCGAATCATTCACCGTGGTCCAAGTAGTGCGGGAGAGTATATCGATCAACATGTTGCGTTAGGCTTTAGACGTCTAAGCATTATTGACTTAGAAGGTGGAACACAACCAATATATAATGAAGATGGGACAAAGATCATTATCTTCAATGGAGAAATATACAATTATCAAGGATTACGCGACGAATTGATTAAGGCTGGGCACATCTTCAAAACACATGCGGATACAGAAGTACTGTTGCATGGCTATGAAGAATGGGGCACAGAATTATTACAAAAAATTCGTGGGATGTTTGCCTTTGCGATTTGGGACAATGAAAAGAATGAACTGTTTGGTGCACGCGATCATTTTGGAATCAAACCATATTATTATGCACAAATGAATGGTACATTTATGTTTGGCTCAGAAATCAAAAGTTTTATCCCACATCCTGACTTTGACAAAGAATTAAATAAGGATGCATTGAAACCATATATGACTTTCCAATATTCACCGCTAAATGGTGAAGCATTCTTTAAAGGTGTCTACCGTTTACCAGAGGGACATTATTATACGTATAAAGATGGAGAATTATCGATTCATCAATATTGGGATGCTGATTTTGTAAATAAAGAGCAAAAAACGAAAGAAGAATGGATTGATACAATCGATGAAACAGTGCAAGCTTCAATTGCAGCACACCAAATCAGTGATGTTGAGGTAGGTTCGTTTTTATCAAGTGGTGTTGATTCAAGTTATGTGACTTCTGTCTTGAAACCAGACCATTCATTCTCGATTGGTTTTGATGATAAGACATACAATGAAGCGATTGAAGCACGTAAATTGACAGAATTACTTGAATTAGAGAATACAGCCGCTGTTATTGATGGAGAGATGTCATTTAAAGCATTTCCTTTGATACAGTACCATTTAGATGAACCGGATTCGAATCCTTCTTGTGTACCATTGTATTTCTTGTCTAACCTTGCTTCAAAAAGTGTCCGTGTGATCCAATCAGGAGAAGGTGCGGATGAATTATTTGCAGGGTATCAAGGATACGGATTTCAAACAAATGTGAAGCTGATTCGAGTGGTTGCTCAAGGATTAAAGAAACTACCACAAGGGACACGCTACAGCTTAGGCCGCCATTTTGGTAAAATGAAAAATTTTCATGGACGTATTCATCTCTATCAATCACTAGCACCAGCCAAAGAATATTTTATTGGTCATGCAAAGGTTTTTGATGAGTCAGAAACAACTGATTATTTGAAACCAGAATTTCAAAATGGTCCTTCTATTGCTGAAATTATGCACCCACATTTTGATAAAACGGAAGATATCAAAGAGGAAATCAATAAGATGCAGTACGTGGACATTCATCAATGGATGCCGAAAGACATTTTGTTGAAAGCCGATAAGTTATCTATGGCAAGTTCACTTGAAGTCCGCGTGCCTTTATTAGATATTGAAGTGATGAAAGTAGCACAGCAAATCCCTACGAAATTTTTATTAAATCAAAACAACACAAAAGATGTCTTCAGACAAGCAGCAAATCGTCATTTACCAGAAGAATGGTCCAATCGTGTGAAACTTGGTTTCCCAGTACCTATCAAAGCGTGGTTAAAAGAGCGTCGAGGCTATGAAGAAATCAAAGCATTGTTTGAAGCTGATTTTGCAAACGAATTTTTTGATCAAGAGAAAATCATGCAATTATTAAACGATCATTATGAAGGTCGTTCAGAAGTACAGCGCAAAATTTGGACAATTTTTAGTTTTCTGACATGGTACAAAGTTTATTTTATTGATGAGGATATACCAAAAGCAGAAATGATTGATTATGTAACATTATAAGTCGACTGGCTATCCTTTCAACAATCGAGTATATGGGATTGTTGAAAGGATTTTTTTCTTTTTTAGTCAATAAAAAAACGTACATTATTAAGTGTCAATTGTTTTTCAGGTGGCTAGAGATTTGATAAACTAAGTATAAAAGGAGGGTAAAAATGTGCAGAAAGTCAAATTAGTAACTAATGCTGATTATTGGAATGAATCTGAGAATGTGGTGAAGGTGCAAGAACCGAGTCATCGGCTGACTACTCGAACGTTATCAATTGTTGATTTTTTACCTGAAGATGCTGAAGACTTTGGAAATCATTTTTACCAGAAATTTTTTCAACGAATTACAGAAGAAACCAATTAGCTAGACAGTTAAAAGAGGTTTGGGACATGTCCCAAACCTCTTTTTCGCAAATCGCGTGATTATAAATGGAGTAAGTTTTCTAGATAGTCTGCTAAACCATCTTCTTGATTTGTTCGTGGTGTAACATCGTTAGCAACTGATTTTAGTTCTTCTGTTCCATTTGCCATAGCGACACCCCAACCAGCATAAGCGAGTAATTCTAAATCATTGTGTTCATCACCGAACGCTACAACATCTTTTTGATCGATATCTAAATACGTGGCAATTTGATGAACGCCTTTTGCTTTTTGGATACCTTTAGATACGATTTCTAAAATTGCATTAGGACCACCCCAAGTTCGTACGTCGACTTCTGCACCAAATTGTCGAGTCACTTCTTTAGCGACACTCGGTGCGGCTTCATGAGTGGTACGTAATAAAAGTGATGTTGGATCAGTAGTCATGTTTTTAGGTGATAAAAGATTTGATGTAGTTGGAAGTGACGCTGGTGTAGCAGCAAAAATTTTCGCATCAAATGATTCTAAGCTGTCGATATAAAAAGTATTTCTATTTTCAGCTGCGATAAAATCTAAATTCAAGGCTTGTTTTTGAGCCATGATTTCAAAGGCGATATTTTTGTTGATCAATGTCTCTGTTTCGCCGGACCATTTTTTATTTGGAATATGCACCAAAGCACCGTTAAAATTCACCATGGGAGTGGTTAATTGTAGTTGGCGGTAGAATTGTTCACTCATACGGTAGGGACGTCCAGTAGCAATGCTGACATAATGACCAGCATGTACTGCTTTATTTAACACATCAATTGTTTTTTGAGACAATTCAGAATCATGGTTTAATGTTGTTCCATCAAGGTCGATGGCAATCAATTTTTTTTTCAAAGCACTCGTTCCTTTCCTGTGTACCTGTCTATATTTGTCTTAGTCTAGCATAAACAACAGATTTGACAAGTATTCTATAGGAAATTGATCAGAAAAAGATGGAAGAGAACAAAAGAAATAACAGCTAAACACGAACGTTAAGACAATAATATTTAATAAAGTTAATTTTTTAGTTGAAACGAGAACGAAAGTACTTTAAAATATGAAATTGTTCGGTTATTAATGTTTGAAATGCCGATATATAAAAAATGAATAGAAAAAGTTCGGGGAGTGGAAAAGTAATGGACAAGTTTTTCGAATTGAAGAAAAACAATACAACAGTATCAACAGAAGTGATGGCAGGGGTTACCACCTTCTTTGCAATGAGTTACATATTATTTGTTAACCCAACGATTTTATCGGCTTCAGGAATGCCATTCCAAGCAGTTTTTCTAGCGACAATTATCGCTTCTGCAATTGGAACACTTGTGATGGGGCTATTTGCAAATGTACCTTATGCACAAGCACCAGGCATGGGCTTGAATGCGTTCTTTACATTTACTGTAGTATTTGGATTAGGATATACTTGGCAACAAGCGTTAGCAATGGTATTTATCTGTGGGCTACTGAATATTTTTATGACGGTGACAAAAATCCGTAAGTTGATTATTCATGCTATCCCAGAGAGCCTGCAACATGCAATTGGTGGCGGTATTGGTATTTTTGTAGCATATGTTGGAATAAAAAATGCTGGATTACTTACATTTACCGCAGATCAAAGTGCAATCGTAAATTCAACAGTTACAGATGGTCAAGCAACGAACGTAACAATCAATGGCGGGATTGTTCCAGCACTTTCAACATTTAACCAAGCGCCTGTTTTATTAGCAATTATTGGTTTGATTTTAATGGCGACATTGGTTATTTTAAATGTTCGTGGTGCAGTTTTGATTGGAATCGTAGCAACAACGATTATCGGTGTTTTTATGGGTGTTGTTGACTTACAGTCAATCGATTGGCAAGGAAATTCACTAGGTAATTCAATCAAGGAGTTAGGTACAACCTTTGGTGCGGCCTTTGGACCAGAAGGGATGCCTTCATTGTTTAGTGATTCATCAAAAATCCCTCAAGTATTAATGACGATTATTGCCTTTAGTTTATCTGATACATTTGATACGATTGGTACCTTCATTGGAACTGGACGTCGGACAGGTATCTTCTCAAAAGAAGATGAAGAAGCATTGGAAGACAGCAAAGGGTTCAAAACAAAAATGGACAAAGCATTGTTTTCAGATGCAATCGCAACATCAGTTGGTGCAGTATTCGGTACATCAAATACAACAACTTATGTAGAGTCAGCTGCAGGTATCGGTGCAGGTGGTAGAACAGGACTAACTGCTGTAGTCGTTGCTATTTTATTCTTATTGAGTAGTTTCTTCTCTCCAATAATCGCTATTGTACCAACACAAGCAACAGCTGCTGCATTGATTCTTGTAGGTGTGATGATGATGGCCTCTTTTGCCGATATCGAATGGACAAATTTAGAAGAAGCACTTCCAGCATTCTTTGCATCGATTTTCATGGGATTATGCTATAGCATCTCATATGGGATTGCGGCAGGCTTTATCTTCTACACATTAGTAAAACTTGTTAAAGGAAAATTCAATGAAGTCTCACCGATTCTTTATGTTGTAGATGCGTTATTTATTCTAAACTTTATTATTTTAAGTATCATCTAATTTAGAAGATGAGGTAAATAGATTGCTCAAGAAGTGAAAACTTTTTGAGCAATTTTTTGTACATATTCCTAGCTTTACATCAATATAGATACATAGAATAGAATCCTGAACGCTTTCTTTGCAACATTTTTTAAAAATGAGTATCATAAATTTAATGAGAGAGGGAAAGCTATGAAAATTGAATGGAGAAAAAACTTATTTGTTGCTTGGATAGGCTGTTTTTTTACAGGTGCGAGTATCAGTTTGGTTATGCCATTTATACCAGTTTATGTAGAACAGTTAGGTACGCCCAAAAATCAAATTGAGCTGTTTGCTGGGTTAGCTATCTCTGTGACTGCATTTGCTGCAGCAATTATTTCACCTGTATGGGGAAATTTAGCAGATCGTAAAGGAAGAAAACTCATGATGATTCGTGCTGCGTTAGGTCAGACAGTTACGATGGGTGCCTTAGCTTTTGTGCCAAATGTTTATTGGTTGTTACTTTTTCGTTTCTTAAATGGACTATTGTCTGGATACATTGCAAATGCAACAGCGATGATTGCCTCCCAAGCACCAAAAGAAAAGAGTGGTTGGGCTTTGGGAACGTTATCCACGGGTGCAATTGCAGGAAACTTGATTGGTCCCTCAATGGGGGGAGCTTTAGCACAGTGGTTTGGGATGGAGAATGTTTTTTTGATTACCGGTGCGTTACTCTTCATTACTTCATTGTTAACGATCGTTATGGTCAAGGAAGACTTCCATCCAGTAGAGAAAAGAGATTTGGTACGAACAAGAGACATCTTTAGTAAAATAGACAATGTTCCTTTGTTGATTGGGTTATTTATTACTACATTGATTTTACAATTAGGTGTAACCAGTATCAGTCCGATTTTAACTCTCTACATTCGTGAGTTAACGGATAATACGGGGAATATTTTATTTGTTAGTGGGCTGATTGTCTCGATTGCTGGTGTATCTGCAATTGTTTCATCACCAATTTTAGGGAAAATCGGCGATAGGATCGGAAATCAAAAGGTCTTGCTTGGTGGATTACTGCTATCCTTTTGTTGTTATATCCCAATGGCATTTGTAGATTCACCTTTTCAATTAGGGGTACTTCGATTTATTTTAGGATTTTCAACGGGAGCGTTAATGCCTTCAATCAATACGTTGATCAGCAAAATCACCCCACCTGAAGGAGTCAGTCGTATCTATAGTTACAATCAAATGTTTAATAACTTTGGACAAGTTTTAGGCCCGTTAGTAGGATCCACTGTTGCGCACTCAATGGGATACAGCGCAGTATTTATAGTTACAAGTGGTTTTGTTCTTTTAAATATGTGTATTTCATTGATCAATTTTAGAAAAGTTTTAACGAAGAAAATTTGAGCTCTTGAAAAGAAAAAAAAACCCGTTACAATAACTGTAACGGGTTTAACTTATTTCGTATTTATTCTTGAGTTGAAGGACTGTCTTTAGTAGTAGCAACTTTAGAGATCAAGACGACCATAACTACAACAAATAATGAAACGATTGTTGTCAACGTAAAATCATATGTGCCATTTGTTAAAGCACTACCGATATACCCTACAACTTGACCTAATATAAGTGCCCAGAAAATAGTTACGATATAACGCATAAAGAACACCTCTTTTCTAATGATAATTCTAACAGAAAATGATAAAAAGTAAAGAATTGCACTTGTTTACAACAAGGTACAAGCAAGTGAATTTTAACGAATAAAAAGGCGGAATGCAAGATGTTTTTCCCACAATTATATACAAAGACATCTTATTCGTTATTAAAAAGTACGATTAAGATAAATGAGCTTGTCCAACAAGCGAAAAAGCTAGGATATTCTTACCTAGGAATTAGTGATGAAAATATTTTATCTGGAACCATTGAATTTTATCAAGCCTGTCGTGCTGCAGGAATTCATCCAGTGATTGGTCTTTCTTTAGACTACACAGACTTAAAAGAGGAACCACGGCAAGCGGTATTCTATGCAAAAAATTATCAAGGATATCAGGAACTCATCAAGTTATCAAGTCTAAAAATGACAGACGGTGTAGTGTCTGAAAAAGACTTTCGTGAAACAAATGATTTGTTTTGTCTAGTGTGTCCAGATTTTTCTGAAGGTGCTTCTGAAGGCGCTGTAGAGGCTCAACTAGACTATTTAGGAACATTGATGCACTACTTTGGTTCAGAAAATGTGGCAGTAGGCGTTACAGAACAGGTACTTATAGAAGAAACGGAACAGCTAAATAAACTTGAGCAAAAAGGCGTGAATTTATGTGCCATCCAAGAAGTGCTGTCCCTACAAAAAGAGCAAACATACGCACTTGATGTAGCAACCCATATCCAAAATGGGACACTTCTTGAGCGTGAGGAAATCCAACAGTTAAAAAGTCACACGACAGAGCGATTTTTGCATGAAGAAAAAGAAATGGTTACAGCTTTTAGTGAAAACGGCGAGCAGGCACTTTTGTTTGCTCAGAAAGTGGCGGAAGAATGTCAATTTGAATTACCGTTACATCAAAAATTGCTCCCACATTTTCCAGTACCGGAACAAACAAATGCAGCTGATTATTTGCGTAATCTTTGTATGGAGAAATTGCTTCAACGAGTGCCTAATATAACAAAAGTATACCAAGATAGATTGGAATATGAGCTTGAAATCATCCATACGATGGGTTTTGATGATTATTTTTTGATTGTTTGGGATGTCATGGCTTTTGCCCATAACGAAAAAATAGTTACAGGTGCAGGGCGAGGGTCGGCTGCAGGTTCATTGGTTGCGTATGTCTTAGAGATAACGGATGTGGATCCAATTAAATATGACCTATTATTTGAGCGATTTCTAAATCCAGAACGCTACACGATGCCGGATATTGATTTAGATATTCCAGATAATCGTAGAGAAGATGTGCTAACCTATGTGCATCAAAAGTATGGAAAACAACATATGGCACAAATTGCAACTTTTGGTACAATGGCCGCCAAAATGGTTTTGCGTGACGTAGCACGTGTGTTTGGATTATCGCAAAGTGAAGCAAATCGTTGGTCAAAGGCAATACCAAATGCCCTGAAAATCACTTTAGAAAAAGCCTATCAAGAATCGCCACGATTAAGGGAATTGGTTCAATTGACACCGACGAATCAGTTGTTATTTGAAACAGCTAAGATATTGGAAGGTCTACCAAGACATGTGTCCACACATGCGGCTGGGGTGGTCATCAGTGATCAAAACCTTTTAGAATTAGTTCCGATTCAAGCGGGTTCTGAAGCAATCTATTTGACACAGTTCACAATGGAAGCTGTAGAAACAATTGGGTTATTAAAAATCGATTTTCTGGGCCTACGTAACTTGTCTATTATCGATAATACATTAAAGGCAGTGAAACGCGTTGAGAATCAAGAAATCCACTTAAGAGAGATTCCGTTGGATGATGCGGAGACACTTCGTTTGTTTCAAAGAGGTGAAACAAGTGGTGTATTTCAATTTGAATCAGCTGGAATCCGCAATGTGTTACGCAAACTAAGTCCAGAAAATATCGAAGACATCGCAGCGGTAAATGCTTTGTATCGACCAGGACCTATGCAAAATATCGATACATTCATTCAACGAAAAAAGGGAAACGAACCAATTACGTACCCTGATCCCAGTTTAGAATCGATTTTGGCAAATACGTATGGAATCATTGTATATCAGGAACAAATCATGCAAGTCGCTTCAAAAATGGCAGGCTTCACATTAGGACAGTCAGACATTTTACGACGCGCAGTCAGCAAAAAGAAAAAATCCGTTTTAGATGAGGAACGACTACATTTTGTTGAGGGATCGGTTGCGCAAGGCTATACAAAAGAAAAAGCGGAGACTGTTTATGACTATATTGAGCGTTTTGCAAATTATGGGTTCAATCGCTCACATGCTTTTGCTTATTCATTTGTTGGTTTTCAAATGGCGTATCTTAAAGTCCATCATCCAGGGGCTTTCTTTGCTGCCTTGATGAATACGGTTCGACATAATACGAAGAAATTAAAGGAATATATGTCGGAAGCCAAAAAAGGAGCAATCAAGATTCTCGGTCCATCAATCAATCAAAGTATGTATGGCTTCAATTTGGTAGCGAAGGAACAAATTCGTTTTGGACTTACTTCAATAAAAGGCGTTCGTAGAGATTTTATTCAAGCAATCATAGATGAGCGTAAGGCGAATGGTGCGTTTCACTCAATGAATGATTTCTTAGCACGGATGGATGAACGTTGGTTAAAGGAAGAATTGTTGAAACCGCTCATTTCTGTAGGCGTGTTTGACGAAGTAGAAAGTAATCGAAGACAACTTTTGCAGGATCTAGAAGGAAAAATCCAGAATGTTCTATACAGTGGTGGTAGTAGTAGCTTATTAGATATCATGGAACTAAAGGAAGAAGCACAAACTGATTTTAGCTTAAAAGAACGACTGGAGTTAGAAGAACAGTATTTAGGTGCATATCTATCAGGACATCCAACAGAAGGGTACAAATACTTGAAATTGGCGAAAAGAACCCAGCAAGTTGCTGATATCGTGCCAAACCAGCACGTCCGTACATTGTTGTATATTAAAAATATTCGAGAGATTCGTACAAAAAAAGGTGAATTGATGGCGTTTGTCGATGGAAGCGATAGTAGTGGGGAGTTAACAGTAACGTGTTTTCCAAACCTATACAGAAAAGAAAGAGCCCTCTTTCAAGAAGGTGAAGTCATTTATGTAGAAGGAAAGAGCGAACGGAGCACGTATAACCAAGAACTACAAATTATTGCGGAGCACGTAGTTGATCCGGATATGATAGAAAATCAACAATCTACGAAAACGTGTTATTTACGAATTACGGAAGAAAGCGACCAAACAGATGTAATGAAAAAACTAAGCGAATTATTTCAAAAATATCCCGGAGCGACACCAATTGTTCTTTACTATGAAAAAGATAAAAGAAAAATTATTTTATCAGAAACTTATTGGATTGAAGAAAATCCTACAATAAACAAGCAATTAAGCTATTTACTTGGAAATGATAACGTTGTTTTCAAATAACTTACGGTAAAAAATACCATGTGCTTTCATTTTTTTTCATTTTTTTGTCCGTTAGTCAAGACAATTGAAGAAAATAATGGTAGAATACAATTCGTGGTTAATGTAAAAAGATTATTACCTAAGCATTACTTAGGACAAAGTATTTTAATGAGGTGAATATTTAAGATGAAACGTATCGGAATTTTGACTAGTGGCGGAGACGCACCTGGTATGAACGCAGCCATTCGTGCCGTTGTTCGTAAAGGAATCTATGAAGGTTTAGAAGTATACGGAATCAATTACGGATTTGCTGGTTTAGTTGCTGGAGATATCCGTCGCTTGGATGTTGCTGATGTCGGCGATAAAATCCAACGTGGTGGTACTTTCTTGTACTCTGCTCGTTACCCTGAATTTGCGACACAAGAAGGTCAATTAAAAGGGATCGAACAATTGAAAAAATTCGGCATTGAAGGATTAGTAGTTATTGGTGGAGATGGTTCTTACCATGGTGCTATGGCTCTTACACGTCATGGTTTCCCAGCTGTAGGTATCCCAGGTACTATCGATAATGATATTCCAGGAACTGACTTTACTGTTGGTTTTGATACTGCGGTTAACACAGTATTAGAAGCAATCGACCGTATCCGTGATACAGCTACATCACACGTTCGTACTTTCGTTATCGAAGTAATGGGACGTAACGCTGGCGATATCGCATTATGGTCAGGTGTTGCCGGTGGTGCTGATGAAATCATCATCCCTGAACACAACTTTGATATGGCTGTTGTTGCTAAGAAAATCCAAGAAGGACGCGATCGTGGAAAGAAACATTGCTTGATCGTATTAGCTGAAGGTGTAATGGGCGGAAATGAATTCGCTGATAAACTTTCTGAATATGGCGATTACCATACACGTGTTTCTATCTTAGGACATATGGTTCGTGGTGGCTCACCAAGCGCACGCGATCGTGTATTAGCAAGCAAATTTGGTGCATATGCTGTTGAATTACTTCAAGAAGGTAAAGGCGGACTTTGCATCGGAATCCATGACAATGAAGTCGTAGCTTCTGACATTATTGACACATTAGAAAACAACAAACATCAACCAGATTTATCTCTTTATGATTTAAATCTAAGTCTTTCATTCTAATCAAAGAAAGACACCTAGTGGAAGAACGCTCGTAAGAACTTTCTTTCACTAGTTTAAATTGGTATTTAGGCTTTAAAAGGCTTTTATAATAAACAAACTTGAATGGGAGCGTTTCGTAATGAAGAAAACAAAAATCGTTAGTACATTAGGACCAGCCAGCAACTCAGTTGAAGTTATTTCTCAATTGATTGAATCTGGAGCAAATATTTTCCGCTTTAACTTTTCACATGGAGATCATGAAGAACAATTAGGTCGTATGACAATGGTTCGTGAAGCTGTTAAAAAAACTGGTAAAGATGTTGGTATCCTTTTAGATACTAAAGGTGCAGAAATCCGTACAACAGTTCAAGACACAACTGAAGCTGACTTTGGTCGTGCTGGATACATCAAATTTGAAGTTGGAGACCAAACACGTATTTCAATGGACCCAGAACACAAAGGTTCTAAAGAAAAAATCGCTGTTACTTACCCAGGTTTATTTGAAGATGTTCACGTTGGCGGACATATCTTATTCGATGACGGTCTTATCGACATGGAAATCACAGAAAAAGACGAAGCTACTCGCGAATTAGTAGTAGTAGTTAAAAATGCAGGTATGCTAGGATCACGTAAAGGTGTAAACGCACCAGGCGTATCAATCAGCTTACCAGGTATCACAGAAAAAGATGCTGACGATATCCGTTTTGGTTTAGATAACGATATCGACTTTATCGCTGCAAGTTTCGTACGTAAAGCGCAAGACGTTTTAGATATTCGTGCTATCCTTGAAGAAAAAAATATGACACACGTTCAAATCTTCCCTAAAATCGAATCTCAAGAAGGTATCGATAATATCGATGCTATCATCGAAGTTGCTGACGGCGTTATGATCGCTCGTGGTGACATGGGTGTTGAAATTCCTGCTGAATTAGTACCAATGGTACAAAAACGTATCATCAAAAAATGTAATGCTGCTGGTATCCCAGTAATCACAGCTACACAAATGTTAGAATCAATGCAAGAAAACCCACGTCCAACACGTGCTGAAGCATCTGACGTTGCGAATGCTGTATTTGACGGAACTGATGCAACAATGTTATCAGGCGAATCTGCAAATGGTGACTACCCAGTTGAATCTGTAGCTACAATGGCTCGTATTGATTCAGAAGCTGAAAAAGCATTATCAGAACTAGGTACTTTCGAAATCAACAAATTCGACCATGCTGACGTTACAGAAACTATTGGTTCATCAGTAGCTCAAGCTGCTAAAAACCTAGGAGTTAAAACTATCGTTGCTGCAACTGAATCTGGTTACACAGCTAAAATGATTTCTAAATACCGTCCAGATGCTGATATCTTAGCAATCACTTTTGACGAACAAACAAAACGTGGTTTGATGATCAACTGGGGTGTTTATCCAACAGTTACTGAAAAACCTGCTACAACTGATGACATGTTTGATTTAGCTGCTGAAAAAGCTGTTGAATTAGGATTTGCTGAAGAAGGCGATTTGATCTTGATCACTGCTGGTGTACCAGTTGGTGAACGTGGAACAACTAACGTTATGAAAATTCAAATGATTGGTTCTAAAAAATTAACTAAATAATTTACTGATTGAATTTTAACCTCGAGGAGCGCTTGCTCTTCGAGGTTTTTTATTTCTAAAAAAATCTATATTTTTCAGGACATTTGGATAAAAAACTCTTTTCAATAAACGAACCCACGAGTATGAACCGCTGAGTAGTTTGAAAAGAGTTTTTTTCCTAATTAAAAAGGCATGAATAGAGCAATTTTACTATCCTTTTAAAAAAGATTTTGATAGCATCGTATTTGCTAATTCGTGCATATACGTCTATTAAAAAATGTGTAGGATAGAGAAATAGATGACCGGGATAAAGATTGCTGGTAATAAATCGAGAGTTTTTATTTCTTTGATTTTTAAAATCGTTAAACCAGAGCTAAAAATTAAAAAACCTCCAACGATTGAAATTTCTGTCATAAGACTTTGAGTTATAAAAGGAGCAATTTGAGTAGCTAGTAAGAAGATAGTTCCTTGCCAAAAGAATAAAACGATGCCAGAAAAAGCAATGCCTACCCCGTAGGTAGAAGCAAGGACTATTGACGTTACGAAATCAAGTGTGGCGTTAGTGAATAGATACGTATGGTCGTTGTTCAACGCACTTTCGATTGGTCCGAGTATGGATAATGTCCCAAAACAAAAAAGTATAACTGCTGTTGTAAGGCCTTCCCCTAAATTACTGGTAGAATATATTCCGATAATGCGATTGAACTGCTCGGTTAAATTTAAACGAGTACCAATTATGCCACCAATTGCAAGGCTGAGTATGAATAAAACTGGATACTCACTAGTCGACATATTTTTAGAAAAGGTTTCGATTCCCAATCCTGTGGCTGCTAATCCCATAGAGATATAAAGCATATTTTGATAGTTCTCTTTTAATCCTTTTTTTGCGAGAGTACCTATAAAGCTACCTACTAAGATAGCAATTGAGTTGATTAGTGTTCCTATCATTTCATTGTTTCACCTCATTTATTTGATAGAATAAACTATAAACCCTCTACTTAGTATAGAGTCAATTGGTAAAATAAAAAATTCTATACTGGAAAATGTTTTTTGTACGATATATCATGAAGAAATACTGATAAAATAGAAGGATTGAATATGGAAGAGAAACAAATAAAAGAAAAGAGAAAAAAATTATTTAAAATAGGCCAAATTGCGAAACTATTCGATTTGACTATCCAAACACTACATTATTATGAGCGAGTTGGAATACTGAAACCTGAGTATATTGATCCAATAAATAATTATAGATACTATTCAATAAATCAATTCGAAAGGCTAAATACAATCAAATATCTGAGGAACTCAGGCGTTTCGATAGAAAATATAACCACTTTTTTTGCTGAAAATGATTTAAATGAATTGGTTGATTTATTAAAAGAGCAACAAGCGGTAATTTCTAAAAAAATCGAAGAATTAAAAAAATCCGAAAGCAATCTGAACTCTAGAATTTCAGAAATCCAATCTGCCTTGCGAGAAGAATTGGGTGAAATTTCTGTTCAAACTATTACACAAAGAAAAATAATCAAAGTAGAGAAACACTTTTCTTCCAAAGAGGAGATAGAGTATTTGTTAAGAGAGTTAAGTGAAAAATATGCTGTGGGAAATGCAATATTTCTAGGTAAAATAGGTATTTCTATAGAAAAAGAAAAAATAATGAATGGGCATTTTACAAATTATTCTTCACTTTTCATGATTCTTGAAGAGGCAGATGCGTATGATTATTCAGAAGTCATAGAGGCTGAGGGAACTTATGTTACAATTCGATTCAATGGGAATCATGCTGCTGCAGGAATATTCTACGAAAAATGTCTTCAATTTATTGAAGAAAACGGATATGAATTATCAGGAGACGCTTTAGAGATTGCTTTAATTGACGAAGGCATAACGGATGATCTTAGTCAATTCGTAACAGAAATTCAGCTTCCTGTTATTCTTAATAATGAAAAGAATAAAAAATCGAAAGTCTAATTAGTAAAGACTAACTAGTTTATTAAGGGGAAAAGAGCTCGGAGGACAAAATTCAAAGCTTGTATGTAAGGATGTCTTTTGGGTGTGAAGGTAGCAAACCATTGGATTTTTTTATTATTTGAATGAAATTTTTGTGTTTTTTTATTAGTTAGCAAGGTGTCAAGAAAAATTCATTGACAAGGGCTTTTTTACTATGTATAATTACTTTTGTTGCTTAGAGGTGATAAAATATGAAATGGTCTTTATTGGAATTAAGAAAATACCAAGAGACACCGTTAGCTTTTGATGAAGAATTAAATTTAAAAGATTCATTGATGAAGCGAGACAATTTAATACTTGATGTTGCACCAATAAAAGTAAACGGGTTACTCATGGTCAATAAAAAAGACTATCTCGTTCACTACACCGTGCACACAATACTCACGCTACCTTCTAGTCGTTCATTAGAACCTGTACAATATCCAATGGAATTTACAGTAGACGAAGTCTTTATGACAGAAGAACAATTTCAAACGCGTGACGATTTGATATCAGCAGATGAGATTTTGATTATCGAAGGTAACCAAATCAATCTAGATGAATCAGTCGAAGACAATATATTGTTAGCTATTCCTATGCAGATCCTAACTGATGAAGAAGAACAAGCTACTGACCTTCCAAAAGGAAGCGATTGGGAAGTTCTCTCTGAAGAAGACTATGCAATGCGACAACAGGAAGAAGCTAAATCTAAGGTAGATCCTCGTCTTGCGAAATTATCAGAGCTTTTCACTGAAAACGAAGATAAAGAGTGAGATTGGAATATATTGTATCTATTCAGATGCAAGACTTTACAAGGAGGTGTTTCACGAATGGCAGTACCAGCAAGAAAAACTTCAAAAGCTAAAAAAGCTAAACGTCGTACACACTACAAATTGACAATCAAAGGTTTAAACGAATGTCCTAACTGTGGTGAAATGAAAAAAAGCCATCACGTATGTGCAAACTGCGGTTTCTACGATGGAAAAGACGTTATGACTAAAGAAGCATAATACATTTTAATTAGGAAATGTAAAACCCTCAAGGCTAACCATGGAGCCTGAGGGTTTATTTTTTTGAAAAAATAATGAATTATCAACTTGATTTGTTTTCATTCTGAGTTTGTTGAGCTATAATAAATAAGATTAATAGTTGTTCTCAACGATTAACTAATAGGAGGCGTTCATAATATGACAAAACAACAAATTGGTGTTGTTGGTATGGCAGTAATGGGTAAAAATCTAGCATTGAATATCGAAAGTCGAGGCTATTCAGTTGCTTTATTTAACCGTACTGGATCAAAAACAAAAGAAGTAGTAGAAGAACACCCAGATAAAAACTTTAAAGCGACATATACAATTGAAGAATTTGTGGAATCAATCGAAAAACCTCGTCGTATTTTATTGATGGTCAAAGCAGGAGCTGCAACGGATGCAACGATTCAAGAGCTACTTCCTCATTTAGATAAAGGAGATATCTTGATTGATGGAGGAAATACCTTCTTCAAAGACACAATTCGTCGTAATGAAGAATTAGCTGATTCAGGTATCAACTTCATCGGTACAGGTGTATCTGGTGGAGAAGAAGGTGCACTTCATGGCCCTTCAATCATGCCTGGTGGCCAAAAAGAAGCGTATGACCTTGTATCACCTATCTTAGAACAAATCGCGGCTAAAGCCGAAGACGGCACACCTTGTGTAACTTACATCGGTGCAAATGGTGCAGGACATTACGTAAAAATGGTTCATAATGGTATTGAATATGGCGATATGCAATTGATTGCCGAATCTTATGATTTATTACAAAATGTACTTGGCCTTTCAGTTGATGAAATGGCTGAAGTATTTAACGAATGGAACGAAGGCGAATTAGATAGCTATCTAATCGAAATCACTGCAGACATCTTGACACGAAAAGATGATGAAGGTACTGGAAAACCAATCGTGGATGTTATTCTAGATGCAGCAGGAAACAAAGGAACAGGTAAATGGACCAGCCAAAGCGCTCTTGACTTAGGTGTACCACTTCCATTGATTACTGAATCTGTTTTTGCACGTTATATCTCTGCATACAAAGAAGAACGTGTACACGCAAGTGAAATCTTACCTAAACCTGCAGCTTTCACTTATGAAGGAGACAAAAAAGAACTAGTTGAGAAAATCCGTGAGGCGCTTTACTTTAGCAAAATCATGAGTTACGCACAAGGATTCGCACAATTACGTGTTGCTTCTAAAGAATACGATTGGGATCTACCATTTGGTGAAATTGCAAAAATCTGGCGTGCAGGCTGTATCATCCGTGCGCGTTTCTTACAAAAAATCACAGATGCTTACGAAAAAGATCCAGATATCGAAAACTTATTGTTAGATGAATACTTTGTAGAAATCACGAAAAAATACCAACAAGCAGTCCGTGACGTCGTTGCATTAGCTGTTCAAGCTGGCGTACCAGTGCCAACATTCTCTTCTGCTATTGCTTACTTTGACTCATATCGTTCTGAACGATTACCTGCTAATTTAATTCAAGCACAACGTGACTACTTTGGTGCGCACACATATGAACGTGTCGACAAAGAGGGCATTTACCATTATTCTTGGTACAATGAAGAATAAGAAAGTAGCGCTTGCTTGATCTAAAAATCAAAAAAGATAAGTCAAGAGCTGAAGTTCAATGAATAATTGTTCTTCAGCTCTTTTTAAAAGTGAGTATACATGATAGAATGACTATAGATTTTTAATAGAATAATTATTATAATGATAAAGTTCATAAAATTTCCTAGTAAAGAAAGGATAAAATAATACATGAGTAATATTCTGATCATTGAAGATGAAAAGAACCTAGCAAGGTTTGTAGAATTAGAATTAAAGCATGAAGGGTATAATACTGAAGTTCATTACAATGGACGTACAGGATTAGATGCTGCATTAAATAATGAGTGGGATGCCATTTTGTTAGATTTAATGTTACCAGAACTAAATGGTTTGGAGGTCTGTCGTCGTGTTCGTCAAGCAAAGAATACACCGATAATCATGATGACTGCACGTGATTCAGTTATTGATCGTGTTTCTGGATTAGACCACGGGGCAGATGACTATATCGTTAAGCCATTTGCAATTGAAGAGCTACTAGCGCGCTTACGTGCATTATTACGCCGTATTGATATTGAAGGTGACAAAAACGTTGCGAAACAAACAACGATTACTTATCGTGATTTAACCATTGAAAAGGAAAATCGTGTTGTTCGCCGTGGAAATGAAGTCATCGAACTTACAAAACGTGAGTATGAGTTGCTCTTGACTTTAATGGAGAATGTAAACGTCGTATTAGCACGTGATGTCTTGCTAAATAAAGTTTGGGGTTACGAAACAGAAGTAGAAACAAATGTAGTAGATGTATATATTCGTTACCTACGTAATAAAATCGATGTTCCGGGAGAAGAAAGTTACATCCAAACTGTCCGGGGAACTGGATACGTGATGCGTTCGTGATGAAACCTGTGAAAATCAAAAAAACAGAGAAAAGAGAACTAAAGGGGCCTTCTTTAACTATAAAGTGGGCCTTTGCAAGTTCTTTCTTTATATTTGTTGTATTTACGATTTTTGCTGTTATTACGTATAAATCATCGATAAACCTAATTGTGGCAAAAGAACGTAACAATGTCGAAAAAACAATATCGGAAGTTGCATCACGTTTAGCAAACTCCGATGAAGAATTAACAACGACCAATACGTATCGTAATCTGTCAAATATAACTAAAGATGAAGAAGATGAAATGAATAAGACGTTTGTTGTTGAAGGCAATAAACTTACGATTGATTCCTTTGTCGCAGAAATCGGGCAACCGTATCTAAATCTTTATATTTATGACTTAGATGAGAAGTTAGTCTTTAAGATACAAGACGACCAGCGACCATTACTACAAACGGAGCGTAAAGCACCTACAATTGTGACTGTAGACGGAAAAACGGGGTTCCTATCAATAGTACCTATCTATTCCAAAGAAACAAGAGAGAAGATAGGGTATGCGCAAACCTTCTATGAGTTGTCCTCATTTTACGAAATAAGAAGCAAGTTATTATTAACATTGATTGTTTTAGAAGTCGTTTCACTGATTCTAAGCAGTATCTTGGGTTTCTTTTTATCTTCATATTTCTTGAAACCATTAAAAGTGTTGCGTGATACCATGGATATTATTAGGAAAGACCCACAATCTGATGTCCATATGCCAGAAATCAACACAAATGATGAACTCGCTGATTTAGCGGATATATTCAATGAAATGCTAGACCGCATGCGTCTTTATATTGAGCAGCAAGAGCAGTTCGTAGAAGACGTTTCACATGAGCTACGGACACCCGTTGCGATTATAGAAGGACATTTGAGTATGCTGAATCGCTGGGGAAAAGATGATCCAGAAATATTAAACGAATCAATTAACGCAAGTTTGCAAGAGATCACACGTATGAAGAGTCTTGTACAAGAAATGCTTGATCTTTCTAGAGCAGAGCAAGTCGACGTACACTATGCAAATGAAGTAACCAATGCGAAAGAAGTAACGTACCAAGTGTTTAACAACTTCAAAATGATTTATCCAGAGTACGTGTTTACTTTAGATGACGATTTATCGCAAGAAGTAGTTCTGCAAATTTATCGGAATCATTTTGAACAATTGATTATTATCATCTTGGATAATGCAGTGAAGTATTCAACTCGACGTAAAGAGGTCCATATATCTATTTCTACTACTTTGAATGCCTTTGAGATAGCTATACAAGATTTTGGTGAAGGAATATCTGAAGATGATTTGAAGAAGATATTTAATCGCTTTTATCGTGTGGACAAGGCACGTTCTAGAAATAAAGGCGGTAATGGGCTAGGGTTGTCTATTGCAAAACAATTAGTTGAGAACTACAAAGGTCGGATTCTAGCGGAAAGTGTTATTGGGCAAGGGACGATTTTTAGGATCTTTATTCCTATAAAAAAAGATTGAAGTAGGGCAAGTGACTACTTCAATCTTTTTTTTGCGAACTTTTTATATATAAAGATAATTAAAAATAGTGAAAAAACATTCTTTTATGCGTTTGCTTTTTCAAATGTTCGTCTTTTAAAAAAAGTGGAAAAATAATGTTATTTTAGTTGCAATTTATAGTTGAGATTGATATATTAATAAATGTCCTATTGAGGAACAGAAACATTAAATGACAACAAATTATTTAAAAAAACATGTTGACGATTAAAGAATTGCATGTTATGATAACATAGTTGTTTCATATAAGAGGTTATAAACCTTGAAAAAACAACAAAAAACATGTTGACAAATAACAACAAACATGATATTCTAAATAAGTTGTTAATTCAAAAGTTGTTCTATAAAAGAACAACAACTAAAAAAACTTTTTAAAAAATCATTGACATATTCGCTGCGAAGTGATAACATTAAGAAGTTGTTGAAAGAACAATAAAGTAGATCTTTGAAAACTGAACAAAGCAAAGACAAACCAAATGTGTAGGGCGTCTTGATTGATTCAAGACAACAAACATTTTTAAAACAGCAAGCAATATGCTAGCAAACAAATTGAGCTTAACAATCTTATGATTGTTCTAACTTTTATTATGAGAGTTTGATCCTGGCTCAGGACGAACGCTGGCGGCGTGCCTAATACATGCAAGTCGTACGCTTCTATTTCCATCGGAGCTTGCTCCACCGGAAATAGAAGAGTGGCGAACGGGTGAGTAACACGTGGGTAACCTGCCCATCAGAAGGGGATAACACTTGGAAACAGGTGCTAATACCGTATAACAAGTAAAACCGCATGGTTTTACTTTGAAAGGCGCTTTCGGGTGTCGCTGATGGATGGACCCGCGGTGCATTAGCTAGTTGGTGAGGTAACGGCTCACCAAGGCCACGATGCATAGC